>NZ_JBBYHR010000001.1:237828-683495 GCF_038289855.1 Flavobacterium arundinis | reverse complement strand
CTAAAACATCTTTGTCTATTAGTTTCAACAAAGAACTTACGCTTATTTTCTTTGGCATAATCAAGTTTATAAATCTAATATATGAAAATATTTCAATGAACTTTTGTCTTCCGAACACCTATGTCTTAAAGACCTCTTAGGAATTACCGTATTTTCGGTTTCCCAACCTGCAAGGTTTTCCCAACCTTGTAGGTTTAAGATATGTCTATCCTTTGCGGATTTTTGGGTCTTCTTAGTGTCTTCTTAGTGTCTTTGCGGTATAGCTTCACACCCCCAACACGACCACCCTTCCCTCGATCCTCAATTCCCCAAACCCAAATTCCTCCTTTATCCACTCAAAAGCATTTTCATGGTACAGGAACACATGGGTAGGATCGGTCTTATAATACCACGTTGCAAAATCGCGGTTTTCCTCAAAGCGGTCAGTCATGATATACAATTTACCGCCGGGATTGAGCAGGTTCCGCAATTGTTGAAATTCTTTATAAGGTTCCTTAAAATGCTCAGCCGTTTCACTGCACGCGATGTAGTCATATTTTTGAATTAGCAGTTCAGGCTCATCATGAAAATACAGATCATACTGCACGATGTCGTAATTATTATCCTTCAAAACCTTCAGGATAGGGGAGCCTGTCCCCGAACCAAAATCCAGCCCTTTATGATGCCTACCGAAATCCAGTAATATCCCATTGGTTACAGGGCTTACGAAATTCTGGTACTTTACATCTTCCGGGTCATTGTTATGGCAGAGATAATGCGCCTTTTCCGCTTCCGGCGAAAGATAGTCTTTAGGGTGCAGGAATACCGAACGACAGTTACTGCATTGCAAAAAATCACGTGTTATCTGGGTATAATAATGGCTGGCAGGCGCATTGCAAAGAGGGCAATCAGGGCTTTCCGTCATAACCGTATACCCGGAGGAAGCATGTCCTTATACCTTGGGTTCTTCCGGAAAAAAGCCGCTACTTTGGGGTGGGTTGGCACGACCCTGAACCTTCTTTCTTCGGCAATAGCCAAAATCTCCTTTAAGATATCCGATACGAGCGGTTCTTCTTCAATACCTTCCGGCACGTTTATCCTGGTAAGGAAGAGTTTGCGCTCCTGGATGGAGTATTCTATCGACAGCATTTTGCCGTCAACAGTAATTTCAAACTGCCTTGAGAATTCGTTGTCTTTTATATCCATAGCTAATCTTTAAACATCATTGGTACTTCAATAAGTAATATTTTCGAAGGCAATTTGGTGGTAATGGTAAGGCTGCCGAATTCCACCACGCCATAGGCATCGCGTTCGTGCACTGCTTCACCGTTTATTTCAAGTTCGCCCTCTATAAGGAAAAGGTAAAGCCCGTTCTCCGGTATCCTGATATCGTAATTAAACGTTTGCCCTGCATCAAAAAGCCCCAGGTGCAGGAATGCCTGCTGGTGTATCCAGAGCGCGTTACCGTCGTTCTTATCTTCAGGAGATACAATATTTACAAGGCTGTTGCGGTGGCTTTCAAGGTCGAACGACTTCTGTCCGTAACGCGGCGTTACGTTTTCTTTGTCGGGAAATATCCAAAGCTGGAGCGTCTTGGCCTGTTCCGTCTGGCTGGCATTCAATTCGCTGTGCTGTATTCCAGTGCCTGCGCTCATTACCTGCACTTCGCCAAAGCGCACTGTTTCCTGGTTACCCATACTGTCACGGTGGGTAAGTCCTCCCTCCAGCGGAATGGTGATGATCTCCATATTCTCGTGAGGGTGCGTGCCAAACCCCATACCGGCGCCTATGGTGTCATCATTGAGGACACGGAGCATCCCGAACTGTACCATATCAGGATTGTAATAATTGCCGAAAGAAAACGAAAAATTGGCCTGTAGCCAGCCGTGGTTGGCCGTGCCCCTTTGGCTTTTTGGAAATAGTCTTGACCTCATAACTTAGTGATAAATTAAAATTACAGGGAACGGTTGTGGAATAAAAACTTTAATTTTATACAAATTTCGTAATAAAAATCGATTACCTGTCGTGTTTGTACGTTAAATGATACCTGATGGAGAAGATCCCTGTTTATTTTATGCCCGGTTTGGCGGCAAGCCCAAAGATTTTTGAAAATATAAAACTACCTCAAGACCAATTTGAAATGTTCTTCCTCGAATGGGTTTTGCCCGATGGCGATGAGCCTCTTGCCGATTATGCAACGCGAATAGTTCAGAACATAAAACACGAGAACCCGGTGCTGATAGGGGTTTCTTTTGGGGGTGTACTGGTACAGGAAATGGCAAAGATTATCAGGGCACGTAAGGTTATCATTATCTCAAGCGTAAAATGCAATACCGAATTCCCGAGGCGAATGCGCTTTGCAAAAATGACACGCGCTTACAGGTTGTTCCCCACCAGCCTCATGCAGCGTGTAGATTGGCTTGCCAAATTCGCGGTAGGCAATAACATGATAACCAGGCGGCTGAACTTATATGAAAAATTTCTTTCGGTGCGCGATAAGAAATACCTCGACTGGGCGTTTAAAAATATAATACTTTGGGACCGTTGCGAACCTGCCGAAGGGGTAGTGCATATTCATGGCGATGCCGATGAGGTGTTTCCTCCAAAATACCTGAAAGAGTATATCCCTGTAAAAGGCGGCACCCACATTATGATACTGAATAAGGCAAAATGGCTCAATGAAAACCTGCCGCGAATTATCCTTGCAGAATAAATTGGTTCCATTTTTGTAAGTTTACATTTGGGTATGTCACATCGAGCGCAGTCGAGATGGTATGTTCTCGAATGCGCTCGAACTGACAGCAGATGCCGATGCACAAAGAAAAAATAAGAAATCACTAAGACTATATAACTATGAAACTGATCGAAAAAACCGGCGTTATAGCCTCAGTACTGCTGGTAAGCGGGATGCTTATCAACGGGATGCCTGAGAAAAATGCAGATGAAAAGACTGTAGTAAAAAAAGAATTCTATTTCCCGGATCGCATAGACTTTGCAGGGGAACTGGCACCGCTCAATATATCGGATGTACGCGAAAGGCTGGATAAGGAACTGCTTATCAACGCCAACCTGGACGCCACCACACGCCTTATTATAAAACGCGCCAACAGGGTATTTCCTGTAATGGAGCCAATACTGAAAAAATATGGTGTGCCGGACGATTTTAAATACCTTGCCGTGATCGAAAGCGGGCTTGTAAATGTTGTGTCACCGGCTGGGGCGAGGGGCTACTGGCAGTTTATGCCTGATACGGGTAAAGAGCGTGGCCTCGAGATCAATGATATTGTGGATGAAAGGTACCACCTCGAGAAATCGACCGAAGCGGCTTGTAAATATTTATTAGATGCCAAAGCTAAATTCGGGTCGTGGACACTGGCTGCGGCTTCCTATAACGGTGGTTTTGGTGGCGTGAACAAACAGATCACGTTCCAGGGTGTGAACAACTATTATGACCTGTTGCTGACAGAAGAAACCTCACGCTACGTTTTCAGGATACTGGCGCTTAAAGAGATCATGCAGAACCCGGCGTTGTATAACTTCGACCTGATGAAGGAAGAACTGTACCCGGTGATCCCCGTAAAAACCGTTGAGGTGACTTCTTCAATACCGGACCTTGCTATATTTGCGAAGGAGCAGGGCATTAATTATAAAGTGCTAAAGATACACAACCCATGGCTGCGTGACAGGAAACTTATAGTGACTCCCGGAAAAACGTATACCATGGAGATCCCGACAAAGGGATATTAATTTATAGATTGCTGGTTATTACATGAAAAAATTACTTCTTATCCCGGCTATTCTGGCGTTTTCCTGTAATGGCACAGTAAAGCACGACGCACCGCCTGTCGAAACAACTAAAATTCAAAACCGGGATACCACCGAAACCACTGAAATGCCCGAACTCTATGAGCCAGGTGATGAAGTTGTTGACAAGTGGCTTATGATAGGAACGCCTTCCGCGACTGTCATTGAAAAATTGGGTAAGCCCGTAGTTGTCGAAACCGGCGAAATGTCAGAAGTGAGCGGCATGTACCCGGAAGTGTGGGATTTTCCTGATAAAGGCATACGGCTTGCGATGGAGTCTGAAGATCCAAAAAGCGCTGACAAAATTGTAGGAGATTTTTCGGTTTATGGACCTTCAGCATCAAAAACTTCACGCAATATTGGGGTGGGGTCATCCCGGAAAGAAGTTAAGCAAGCCTACGGTACAGATATTAATAAAGACGAATCGTCTGATGAAAGCCTTGTGGCAGGTTCTATTTACGGAGGTGTTATTTTTACGATGGATAATGATAAGGTTTCAGAGATCTTCGTAGGTGCTGCTGCAGAATAAAGTTTATCAGCGGCCTTATTTCGTTGCCAAATGCTCTTTTGTAAGCTCGCGGTTAATAAGCAGTTTATCCAGCCCGTCCAGCACCGAATTATAATTCAGCGCATAGCCTTTATTATAATTGCTTTTTTTAGGGCCCGTGGGAATACTGCTGCGCCTTATATCGATCACTTTGAGGTTCTCGTCAAGATAGAAGGATGTTGGGAATCCCAGCGTATGTTTCATCGAGGCGATTATCGGGGCATCATTCTTATAAGATTCATGGGCATAGCAAACCGTTATCCTGCTGCTGAACTTGCGGGCTGCTTTTTTCATATCCTGCCTGCGGTTCCAGAATAACACGACGAATTTGACATCCTTACCGTATTGCTGTGCGAGCTTATTAATGGCAGGAATTTCGCCGGGTGCGGGCACACACCATGAAGCGTACGTAATGAGCACTATAGGCTTTTCTACAGACGAAAGCGTAAGCTTGCCGCCTCCTGATTTTTTGAAGGTGTAATCGTCAAATATAGTTCCTGCAAGCCGATGGTCCACTAGTGAATCAAACAGGAATTTCCCGCGTTCGGTATCACCTTTACGATAGGCTAGTGAGCTGTCCTTCTTATATTTTTTGAAATTGATCCTGATCGCATCAGAAAAATAGATACTTTCGCCCTGGCTATAAAGTGAGAGTGGAAGCAGCAACAACGCTATAATTAGTAATATATGTTTCATGATATTAACTAATTGATACGTAAAGCTACATCTTTTTTTGTTAAGATGCTGTGGTTTTTCTAATTTATTTACTGATTGCCAGTGGATTATAATCAGGATTAATCCATGATGCTGACAACATCTTTAAATATAAAATGCCCTCCGTTACTATCGCTTGTTATGCCATACTGCAGGCCTTCCAGTTCGGTACCTTCATAACCCTTGCCTTTTGCCTTGATAAAGTTTTGAAGTTTCGTATCCTCGGGGCTGATAGCCATTTGGGCTGTCGCGCAAAGATTGTTGCCGGTAATATCCACCAGCATATATTGCTGCCCGTCAATTTCTTTGTAGCTGTTGATCCAGTATTTTAGGCTGTTATCTGCTTTTGCCAGCTGTTTTGTCAGCTCTGCTTTATAGGGTTTTGACTCTGGCGTATTGGCATCAAAAACAGGGTTGGTATTTTTGCATTCCTGTTTACCGCAGGCAATAGCAAGCGAGGCAATGGCTAAAAGGAGTAGTTTGGCAAATGTGTTTTTCATAATAGATTGTTTGGTTTGCAAAAATAACGAAAATCCGGGTCTCTTATTGCCGGTCATCAATTCAATAATTCTCAAACCTCGTTACCCCATATTCCTCCTTCTTGTTGATTTCGGTCTTTACAGTTATTTCACCGCTATCGGCCTCCTGGCAGTTATAACTTTCGGTCACATCCTTATGCAAAAACCACCACTTCCTTTCTTTATCGTACCTGAAGGTAATGGTGAAAAAATCTTTCGTACAAGCGCCATATAAGAGCTCAAACGAAAAATAACTTTTATTTATTACGGTCCGCTGGTACGGGTCGCCAACACCCATGCCGCCGCAAACTTCACATTCGATAAGGGTAGAATTAACGGCAGCGAGCGTGAACTTTTTGCCGCTTTCGCAAACGAACAGGTATATTTTCCGATGCTGTTCTTTATCTTCCGGGGAACCTATCGCTATGATGTCCGGCTTTTTATCGGCAGTGATATCGCCAATGGTAAAATCCCGCAATGACATATCCTTACCAATCGCCGTTTCAAGTTCGCTGCGTAATTTTTTGCTGTCAGAAATTGTAAAGCGATAATCCGCATTTTGAGCCGATAGAAAATTGGCAGATAGTAGGAAAAAAAGCAAAAGCGTTCTCACGGATATTTTTTCCAAATATAAATAATTCCCTGATTGATGACCGAACAAACTGTTCTCCTTTCGCCGAAAAACAGTATTCGTTGGCATGGATTGTTTCTGTTACATATTTTATATATTTGGCTGCAACAACAATCAATTATGCAAACCAATTACGTTACCTATAAAAAATTTCCTGATGCACCCAGTGCAAGGGGTTTACAGCAATTCCTTATAGAAAATGGCATTGAATGCCTTTTCGTCGATACCTCTCCGGAAATGGGAAGCGCTATGATGGGCGACCTCAATAAGGAATATGAGGTGCAGCTGAAACCGGAACAGTTTGAACCAGCGGATAAACTTCTTGAAAGTTATGCGGAAACTATGCTGGCAAGCCTGCCGGAAGATTATTACCTGCTTTCTTTTACCGATGAGGAGTTATATGACGTTATATTGAAGCACGAGGAATGGAGCGAATTTGATTACGCTCTTGCCCGAAAATTGCTGACTGAACGTGGCAAGACCATTGATGAGGCGCTTATAAAAAGCCTTAGAAAGCAACGGATGGACGACCTTGCAAAGCCGGAGGGCAACCAACACGCATGGATTATTGTTGGATATGCCCTTTCTGTCCTTGGTGGTTTTTTTGGGTTTATAACCGGTTATGTATTATGGACATCCAAAAAGACGTTGCCTAACGGGCAGATCGTCCCTACCTATGGCGAGGGCGACAGAAAACACGGCAAGATAATTTTTTGGCTAGGGATTATCCTGCTTATCGTTTATGTAGCGATCATTATTTTGGCAGATATAAAATGAGTCGCAAATTAATACCTCCACTATTTTTCACCCATACTTTTGGCAAACATTTTGCGTTAAGGGAATAAGAGGTATTCAATTAATAACCAGCATTATTTTCCTGTACATGAAAACAATTAGCATCAGGATCTGTATCGTCGTTGCAGCTTTGTGCTGCATGGTGCCTGCGACGGCGCAAAAAACATTCGGTTCGGCAAAATATACTGCCATGTGCAGCTATTATGGCGAGAGCATAACCGGAAATATTACGGCTTATGAAGCCGGGGATACTGCCGAAAAAGTGGTGAAGGATATAATGTCGGTCATTGGGCTTAAAGCTAATTTTGAGCTTCGTGCCGCAAATGTGCCCAATGCTGCTGCGGTAATACTGAAAAAGAAACGATACATATTGTACAACCCAAAATTCATGGACAATATCAATTCAGCTTCGGGGAGCAAATGGGCAGCCATAAGCATACTCGCACACGAGATAGGCCACCACCTGAACGGGCATACGCTCGATAACGTTGGCAGCCGTCCGCAGACGGAACTCGAAGCCGATGAATTTTCGGGATTCGTATTACGGAAAATGGGTGCGTCGCTGGCCGATGCGCAGTCTGCCATGTCGCTAATCGCGAAAATGAAAGGATCGCATACACACCCTGCTAAAAACGACCGCCTCGCCTATATTGCTACCGGATGGAAAAGTGCGGGGGAATATAACAACGACAATTCTGATGTTGCCGATAACGGTTCGCCAACACCTGTTGTTACAAGACAGCCTGCTGTAGCACAAAGGCCGGTGGTAATACAAAAGCCTGTAGCTGTAAGGGCCACTGCGCAACCTGTTGTGAAACGTGAGCTTACTAAGCGTGAGAAGATACAGCAAAGCATACTGTCGGGCAAAAATGTGGCGTCAGACGCCCATCTAAATTCCAATCCCAACGGGCAATATTACCTCACAACAAAAGGAAATCTGGTACAGGTTACAGGCGAAAACGTCTACCTGATAGCCAGCCTGGAAAGATCGGACAGGCCGGGATATAAACTGATGCTCGATGATAAAGGCTCCGGCAGTGATATGTATATAGGTTCCGGCGGGGCGCTTGTAAATAGTGCCGGAAAGAAAATAGGGTATCTGAAATCACGATAATGCAAGATGATAAAAAGAACTGCCACGCGAAATGCGTGGTATTTTTTTGGCTTTATTTTAGGCAGGGGACGGTAAGAAATTTACTAACTTGCAGTAAAAATAAGCCATGCAAAAAAGCATCGTTTGGGAAGGGCTCGCTAATGATACCGAGGAACATTGCTCTGTAAATTACCTGGATAGTGGCATTACTATCCGTTCGGAAATAGAAGGGTGGGCAGAGGGGAAAGCTGTTTACTTGGAATATGTATTGCACCTCGATAAAGGATGGCGGGCAATGCAGATCGAAATGGATTTCCATGTGAGCGACCACCAGCACTCGTACCACCTGAAGCGCGATGAGCACAACAACTGGACCGACAATACCGGTAAGGAACATCCCGACCTCCACGGCTGTGATTTTGTAGACATATCACTCACGCCATTTACCAATTCGCTTCCCGTTAATGCCTTGCACCTACAGGAAGGGGACAGTGCGGAGTTCGACCTGGTGTATTTCGATATCATAGCTAATGAAGTGCGCAGGGATCGCCAGAAATACACCAAAATGCCCGGTAACGTTTATCTTTTCGAAAATGACGGAAGCAATTTCAGTGCAGAAATTACGGTTGATGATGATGGCTTTGTAACGGACTACCCCCAACTTTTCGAAATGCTGAAACCCAGGTAAAGCACGCCTGCAAGCATATTCACACCTTAAACATAAATAGATTTAGCCTCTTTAATTACATTTGCCTAAAATTCGCAAAACCCCTATGAATATTAAAGTTATTGCTTTCGATGCCGATGATACCCTTTGGGTGAACGAACCCTTTTTTCAGGAGACCGAAAAGAAATTTTACCAGTTGATGGAAGATTATCTTCCGGCGCACAGCGTCGCCAAGGAACTTTTTAAGGTTGAGGTGGCCAATCTGGATATTTACGGATATGGAATTAAAGCTTACATATTGAGTATGATCGAAGCGGCCCTTACTATTTCAGATAAAACCCTCAGCATTGACGCTGTTGAAAAAATATTGGAATACGGCAAGGAAATGCTCGATAAGCCGATCGAACTGATCGATGGGGTAGAGGATACCCTGAAAGCGCTCCATGGAAAATACAAGTTGGTCGTGGCTACAAAGGGCGACCTGAAAGACCAGCATAAAAAACTGCACGAGTCCGGACTGGGGCATTACTTTCACCATATCGAGGTAATGTCCGACAAGCAGCAGCTGGACTATTCCAAAATGCTTAAAAGGCTTGAGATCCAGCCTTCAGAGTTTTTGATGGTCGGCAATTCCTTAAAGTCAGATGTGCTCCCGGTACTACAGATAGGAGGGCATGGGTTCCATATCCCTTTCCATACCACATGGGCACATGAGCAGATAGACCATACCATAGAGCACGATAACTTCAGGCAGTTGGAAAAAATAACGGAATTGCTGTCGTTATTGAATTCATAAAACACGCTCATCTTTAAGGGGAATTGGCTAAATTGTATTTGTAACACTAACAAGGATGGAACCTCACTTCTTCAAAACACAGGCCGATTTCCGGAAATGGCTTGATAAGAATTTCGAAAAAGAAACGGAACTGCTTGTTGGCTTCTACAAAACCAATAGCGGCAAGCCGAGCATGACATGGCCCGAATCGGTAGACCAGGCGCTGTGCTATGGCTGGATAGACGGTGTACGGAAGTCCTTAGGCGAAGAAAGCTATACCATCCGGTTCACCCCCCGCAAGGCTACCAGCATCTGGAGTGCCGTAAACATCAGAAAGATGGAGGTGCTGCAGGAAAAAGGCCTCATGAAGCCTGCCGGTATTGCCGCTTTCGAAAAGCGTAAGGAAAGTAAGTCGGGTATCTATTCGCATGAGCGAAAGGAGGCCGCTGTACTTCCTCCCGAATTGGAGAAGGAATTTAAAGCTAACGGAACTGCCTGGGAATTTTTCATCAAACAGGCGCCATCCTACCGTAATGCAGTGATACACATTATAACGAACGCGAAGCAGGAAAAGACCCGGCAGTCGCGTTTTGAAAAGCTCGTGAATGCCAGCGCCGAAGAAAAAAGAATTTTATAACCTAATAATTATACCAATATGAAATCTCAAAATTATAAAAACCACATACGCTGGTATCCGCCGCACCATTTTGTATTTTACCCTGTAATGATGGCACTCTTTGTAGTGGCTGTTTATCAGGCTATTTATAATGAGCCCGACAGATTGTTGTGGATTTTCCTTTCGGCTCTCACAGCTGTAATTATATGGGTTGCGTTTATGCTGCGCCAGCATTATGCGCTCACACTCCAAAACAGGATTGTGATAGGGGAGCTCAGGTACCGGTATTTTGTGGTTACAGGTCAGCGCCTTGAGCCTTTAGAGGAAAAATTAAGCGAAGGCCAGCTGTTTGCGTTACGGTTTGCCCCTGACGAAGAATTGGCGGAACTCGCACAGAAAGCTATCAGCGAAAATCTTTCGGCCAACGCAATTAAAAAATCGATCAAAAACTGGAAGGCAGATAACCGAAGGGTTTAAAATTGTTAGTAATCATAACATGCCGTTCCTCCGGGACTCGTCTACGTGTCGTCTATTGTTTTCTATAGATATATCGTCCTTTTGGGACTTATGAGTATAGCCTCAGCGGGGCGGTATGTTTATAGAAATATTGAATAGGAGCGGTATGTTAATTATACAAACAAACTCTTCCCAACACTTATGGTTTAAAAACAAAAGAGGGATAACGTTAAGCTATCCCTCTCTCTATTGAATCAGGTTCGGAATTCAAATTGAGTTCGTACCTCTGATTCTAAAAATCGTCGCCGCTGTTGTTACGGCTGCTGTCTTGCGTATTTTTTTGGTCTAAATCGTCCTCATAATAGTCGCTGGAAGAGGCGTCGCGTCCTTCTTCTTCCTCATTATAAGTCCTGCCTTCCCCACGCTGCATCTGGTCGTTTTGGTTCCAATCATTGCCGGTTGTGCCTCTGCCTTCCATTCTTTTTTCTTCTTCCCAGGTGTCCTCGCTTTCGTTGTAAGTCCTTGAAGTAGCATTACGAGTTTCATTGTCCCATCCGGAATCGTTGAAATCATCATTGTCGCTTCTCCTATTGTGCGATTCGTTATCAAGCAGGTTATCGCTGTCACTGTTGCGGCTATCGGTATTTTGCGGCCTGCCGGTAGTGTCCCAATCATTTTCACGGCTGTTCATCCGTTGCGATTCGTTCTGGTTCATGTTACGGTTTTGGTCATCGCGGCTAGTACTGTCGCGATTGCCGTTGTTGTCTGTTTGCATAACTTTATATAATTGGATGTTAATATTCCTTTTTATGTTCTGCTGTATTACCGTCCTGTATCTTCTGCGGCGTTTTGGTTGCCGTTGTTTTTTTCGCTGCGCCTTTTTCTGCTTCCCGCATTGTTTTTTTCAATTCGGGCGTTTCCTGCTCATGAAGCGGCTTGCCACTTGATGATTTGGGTGCCGGGGTTTGTTTTGAATTTGCCATCGCTTTTTGCTTTAGGTTATAGTACAAAGTTCGCTATGGTTTCAAATTTATGATTGCTAATTAACGCGGCCTTGGTGGGAAAAGACTGTCACGAATATTTCTGTTTCCTGAAACATCAGTATTCACAGGGGGTCGTGGCAAGCCCAAAACGGATGTGTTTATAAGTTTAACAAATAATTTTATTCAAAACATTAGTATAAACCCGCCATACTGAGTAATTTAGTGAGAGCTTAATAAGTCTTTACTGATAAAAATTCTAATAAAATCATGGCAACAAAAAACTGGACTCTCGACCCCGCACATTCCGATATTCATTTTAAGATAAGGCACCTGTTCATTTCATCGGTAACCGGGGAATTCAAAATATTTTCAGGCACTATGGTAACGCCGGAGCACGACAATTTCAACAGCGCTTCTTTTAAACTTTTTATAGATGCCTTTAGTGTAGATACCAACAACCGCGACAGGGACGAACATTTAAAGTCACCTGATTTTTTCAGCGCCGACCTGTTTCCACAACTGGAGTTCCATTCAACAGCATTCAGCCCTGTTGCCGGGGATAATTACAGGCTGAAAGGTATGCTTACGATAAAAGGAATATCGAAAGAGATCACACTTGACGTATTTTTTGGTGGTGAGGCGAAAGACGGGTTCGGAATCAACCGGGCGGGATTCGAGATCATCGGTACCATAAACCGTAATGATTATGATATCCACCCTGCGGGTATTGCCGAAGTTGGCGGGCTCGTATTGGGAGAAGAGATCAAGCTGCATGCCAATATCCAGTTTACTAATGATACAGAGTAAAGCATAGCTACGTCTTTTGGCTCATTTGGGGCAGGGCACAAGCTATAGCTAAAACAACTATAAAAGATAAGGCGGCCATTATACAGTGGTCGCCTTATTATTGAATTGTCTGTTCCGAATTATCAAAAACCAAATCTGCTTTTCGTGGCAGGCACTATTGCTGCTTCACTACTTTATCATAGTTGCCGCTGCTGTTTGGGTCTACATAATAATAGTCAAGGTTAGGCCCCGGTGCCGGCATTGCTGTTATTATAGGGTCGGTATTATTATGGTAATTGTTATAATTGCGGTTGTCGCTGTCGGTTATGTACAATTGGTAAAAATCGGTGCTGTTATCGCTGCATGCCGTTGCCGGCTCTTGTTGGGGTGTATTGCTTTTAGCATAAAATACAATATCATGCTGTTTTTGCTCCTCCAGTTTTTGCAAACTTTCTTTGGTGGCAATAGTAAGGCTGGGAGACAATTGGGTTTGTTGTGCCTGTGCCTGAAAGGTGGCTAAAACAATTGCGGAAAGGATAAGAAATCGCCTCATAATTCATGTCTTTTATCAAAAATACAAAAATTTTTTCATCGTAAACCTTCAAAATAAAGCATTTCCTGCGGATTTCGTTTTTTATGATTATGTTAGCAAATAAATTGGTTTATCAATTGGTAAATTATATATTTGCTCGTTTTTAAAAAATGGAATATTTAATTTTAAGTAATAATGCAGAATAAGGGACTCATTAAATTTTTCGCAATCATATTTGCGTTAGTATGTATTTACCAGCTTTCTTTCACCTATGTATCTCATGGTATCCAAAACGATGCCAAGGCGTTAGCTAAAGGCGATACAGATAAAGAAGTGGCCTACCTCGAATCGATGAAAGATTCGGTAGTTTACCTTGGCTATACATACGGAGAAGTAAGTGATAAACAGATAAACAAAGGCCTTGACCTTGAGGGAGGTATTAACGTTATGCTTGAGATATCTGTAAAAGATATCCTTCACGGGCTTGCGAATAACTCTACAAATCCCGTTTTAAACAAAGCTTTAGACCAGGCTACCAAAAACAGGCAGGGTAATCAGGATTATCTGGATGCGTTCTTTATAGCTTTTGACGATGTGTCTAAAGGCTCTGTAAAACTGGCTTCTCCTGAACTGTTTACCAACAGGATCATGGACCAGGCGGTGAATACAGAAATGACCGACAGCCAGGTGAAAGCAGTGCTAAGGAAAAAAGTTAGTGAGTCTATAGATAGTGCTTTTGGCGTATTGACGGAGCGTATCGACAAATTCGGCGTAGTGCAGCCAAACATCCAGAAAATTGGCGAGACAGGCCGTATCATGTTAGAATTGCCTGGTGCGAAGGATATCGACCGTGTAAAAAAACTGGTATCCAGTACGGCACAACTTGAGTTTTGGGAGGCTTATAAAGTAAGCGACATGCAAAACTTCCTGATGGCTGCAAACCAAACCCTTGTCGCTACCGAAAAGAAAGTTGATACTAAAGAGGTTAAAACAGCTGAAAACGATTCAATAGAAAAACTATTGGGAAGCAAAGACTCTGTTAATACTGCTAAAAAAGGAAACAATCCACTTTTCGACAAACTAATGCCAGGCCAGTCAGGCCCGGTTATTGGTATAGCTGCTGCAAAAGATACTGCTAAAATAAACTCTTACCTGAAAAGGGCTGATATCCGTGCGCTTCTTATAGGCGAACAGCGTTTTGCGCGTTTTGCATGGGGCAAGCCATCTGCAGGTGGAGATAAAGATAAAAAAGGAACTTTCGTTGAGCTTTATGCGCTTAAGACTAATAAAGATAATGTAGCGCCGCTTGCCGGAAACGTTATTACAGGTGCAAATTCAGCTTTCGACCAGATGGGTAAACCGTCGGTAGAAATGCAGATGAGCGCTAAGGGCGCCCAGAAATGGGAAGAAATGACAGGCAAGGCATACAGGGAGCAGGGCTTTATCGCTATCGTTCTTGATAACGTTGTATATTCTGCCCCGGGTGTTACTACCGGTCCAATATCGGGTGGTAACTCGCAAATTTCAGGTGCATTCGATGTTACAGAGACAAAAGACTTAGCCAACATACTAAGGGCTGGTAAGCTTCCTGCAAAAGCAGAGATAGTACAGTCAGAGATCGTAGGCCCATCATTAGGCCAGGAAGCAATTGATAACGGTATAATGTCATCTGTTGTTGGTTTGTTGCTTGTATCCCTTTGGATGATCGTATATTACGGAAGGGCAGGTTGGTACGCTAACGTGGCGCTCCTTGTAAACTTATTGTTCCTTTTCGGTTTCCTTGCCAGCCTTGGTGCGGTACTGACACTTCCTGGTATTGCAGGTATCGTACTAACAATGGGTACGGCAGTAGATGCGAATATCATCATCTATGAACGTGCAAAAGAAGAATTACGTGCAGGCAAGTCGCTTGACGAAGCCGTTAAAACATCTTACAGCTGGAGGGGCGCTATGTCATCTATCACAGATGCGAACGTAACCCACGTGCTTACAGGTTTGGTACTATTGATATTCGGTACAGGGCCGGTTAAAGGTTTCGCTACCACACTATTGATTGGTATCTTCACATCATTATTCACTTCTATATTCATTGCAAGGCTTTTCCTTGACAACGATATCAGGAAAGGCAATGTTGTAACATTTGTTACGGGAATGTCTAAGAACTGGTTTACCAACTTCCATTTCAACTTCCTTGGAGCTAAAAAATTCACATACATCTTCTCTTCGCTTGTTGTGGTGGTGAGCTGTATATCTTTTTATGTGAATGGCCTTGACCAAGGTATTGACTTCGTTGGCGGGCGTACATTCCAGGTGAAATTTGAGAAATCTGTTTCGGCTGACGCAGTAAAAGAGGAGCTGGAAAAAACATTTAACGAAGCTGTTGACGTAAAAGTATTCGGTAACGATTCCCAGTTAAGGATCACTACAAAATACAAAGTAAAAGAGAATACGGTTGAAGCCGATGCTGAAGTTAATAAGAAGCTGTATGAAGGTTTGAAAAGCCATTATTCTAATGATGTAACGTATGAGAAATTTGTAAATGCGTACCAGGGCAAGAAACTTGGTATAATGCAGGCTTCGAAAGTAAGCGCTGTGGTTGCAGATGATATCAAGACAAACTCTTTCTGGGCAGTATTAGGATCTATGGCCATTGTGTTTATCTACCTTATGGTGAGTTTCAGGAGATGGCAGTACAGCCTTGGCGCTATTGCAGCAGTAGCACACGACGTTATCTTTGTGTTGGGTATCTACTCGCTATGCTACAAATTCATGCCTTTCCACATGGAAATGGATCAGCACTTTATCGCGGCGATCCTTACCGTAATCGGTTATTCGATGAACGATACCGTAATTGTATTCGACAGGATAAGGGAATACCTTGCCGGTAAAACCAAAGGTAATTTCAAAGAGATTGTAAACAAATCGATCAACACAACAATGTCAAGGACCGTGAATACATCGCTTACCATGATCCTGGTATTATTGATCATGTTCATCTTTGGTGGCGATTCCATCCGTGGGTTTATCTTTGCAATGCTTGTAGGTATTGTGGTAGGTACGTATTCGTCACTATTTATTGCTACACCGGTGCTTGTTGATACCGTGTCTGCTAAAGATAAAGACAGGATCGAGCATGAGCACAATGATGAGATCGTTGCTGAAAAACTGAAATAACACATCTTGTTAATTATATAATAAACCTGCTTATCCGATAAGCAGGTTTTTTTTTATTTGTTTTTTTCCATACTCAAAAAACCATATATTCGTTATCAATTATAAATAATGGCATTTTCGCCAAAGTATTTTATTTAAAGAAATCACGCAAAGCATGACAAATTTCATTTTCTTATTATTACAGGATAGCATACCGGCTGCTGCACAGGATGCTACAGCTGCAGTTGTCGAAACAAAAGAAATTTCAGTAAACTACCTGTCTCTGGTGATGAAGGGCGGGGTGATGGTTGTACCCATACTGCTTTTGTTTTTCTTTACCCTGTACGTGATCATAGAAAGGGCGATGTATTATAAAAAAGTGACGAAGCATAACGAATCGCTTATGAGCGATGTGCGCCACCAGATTACAACTGGTAAGATAGAGGTTGCGCAGATGACAGCCGCCAAAGCAGGAACTGCCGAAGGTAATATCCTTGAAAGTGGAATTTCCATGCTGGGCAGGCCAATGGTGGAGATCGAAGGGATGATGGAAAAAGCGACGAATGTAGAGATTGGCCTTATGGAAAGAAAGTTGGGCTGGTTAGGCCTGGCAGCCGGTATAGCCCCAATTTTGGGCTTCATTGGTACCATTGCCGGGGTTATCAAGATATTCTACCAGATATCAGAAACTGCCGATATTTCCATCGGAAGCATTTCAGAAGGTCTTTATGAAAAGATGATCAGTTCGGGCTTAGGGCTTATAGTTGGTGTTGTAGCTTATTCTGGCTACCACTACTTTAATATGGTTATCGACGGCTTCGCGCTACGGATTCAAAAACAGGCGATACAATTCGTTAATCTAATCACTACAGGAAAATGAGGGTAAGGAGAAATAAACGCTTTCATGCAGAAATTGCAGCCTCGGCGCTTAGCGATATCATGTTCTTTTTGCTCCTGTTCTTCCTTATTATCTCTACGCTTGCCAACCCGAATGTTATTAAGCTTATGCTTCCAAAAGCGCGCACCACAGCTACTACTGATAAAGCGCACACAAGCGTATCGGTAGTGGTGATGGAAGATGAAACGAAGCAATATTTCATAGATAAAGTGCCGGTTACCTACGAAGAGCTGGAAAGCAAGCTCGCTGAACAGGTAAAGAAAACAGGTGATAATACGGTTATCGTTCGTTTCCCATACAATTGCCTTGCGCAGGATATGGTAGACCTGCTGCAGGTAGGCGAACGATTGAAGCTAAAGTTTGTAATAGCTGTATCCAAACAATAAGGCTATGGAAAAAATAACAAGGGAGGAAAAAGAATCGGCGATAATAACGGTATGCATATTCTTTGCAATATTCCTGCCGCTGGTTTTTGTTACCTATACAGTTACGTACCCTGATCCGCTTACGGTTATGCTGGAAGGCGGCGGCGGGGGTGGCGGTGTTACCCTGAATTTTGGCGACAGCAACGACGGTGTTGGGGCAAATTACAGGAGCGAGCTGCTTGAGGCAGCCAGTAAGGTTAAAGCCGAACCCGCTCCCAGCGCACCTTCGGAAGAAGTGGTGGGAAGCGACGATGATAATGCCGAAGCTGTAGCCAATACTAAGCCGGTAGAAAAAAAAGACCCGCGGATGCAAAATGCCAAGCCGGAAACCGAAAAACCTGTAACACCAAAAAAGCCGACCAACAGCGCACTGGATAACCTTCTTAACAGCAATAATACAGGCGATGGCGATACCGGAAGGGCTGGTAACCAGGGGAGCAGGAACGGCGATATAAGCTCCGGGGCATACTCCGGTTCAGGAGGAAGTGGCGGTGGCTCCGGTGGGGGAACGGGTTCCGGAAACGGAACAGGCACGGGGCCGGGCTCAGGAAGTGGCAGTGGTGGCGGAAGCGGTGCCGGCCGTGGAACAGGAGTAGGGGACTACCAGTTGGCTGGCAGGAAAGCCCTTGCAAAACCTAAACCAAGGTACAATTGTGATGAAGCAGGATACGTGGTTGTTCAAATTACAGTTGATGGTAATGGTACTGTTATAAAGGCAGAAAGGACTAGAGGCACTACAACGCCTGCAAAATGTTTAATTGATGCAGCTATTCAGGCTGCACTGCAAGCTAAGTTTGATAAGAGTGATAATCCGAAACAAGTAGGTACTATTCCTTATAACTTTACATTGACGGATTAATATTATATTGTACAATGTTGAAAGATAAATTTCAAAATTATTTGGAAGTTTTTCAAAATTTCTTTTTTAAAAGAAAAACTAAAACTAAAGTAAGTCCTTTGGTGGAAAGTCTTACGGGTGTTCTGATGCCTACAAGTGAATACAAAAAAGGTTATATTGATTATCTTTCAAAGAAGTATTCGTGATCAATTCATTGGATAATAAAGGTAATGCGTTCAAAAATAGCTCTATTGAACGCAGTTTTAATATCTCCATCTCCATAACATTTATAACGTTTCCTCTCTGTTCTTCGCAGTAAATATCAGATATAATCCTACAAGTATAAACGGTATACTAAGCCATTGCCCGGTTGAAAGTATCGGATTTTCGCCCTCGATGCCTCCCTGGCTTTGCTTTACGAATTCCACCCCGAAGCGTACGCTCCATAGCAGTACAAGGAATACCCCGAAGATGAGCCCGTGCTTTTTGCGGGCATCCGTTTTCCAGTACATCAGGTAAATGATAAGGAATACAAATACGTAGCCGAATGCCTCATACAATTGAGCGGGGTGCCTGTACGGTATTCCATCCAGTATAACGCCAAAGCCGTTGCCGTTCTCAATAATATCATAGGCCTTATTTACGTCCTTTTCGCCTGTTATGCGTGTTACAATACCTTCAGTGAGGTTGTCTTCACCCCTGATGAATTTGACTGCTGTAGGCATATCTTTGGTAGTTACGCTGCCCAGTATCTCCGAATTGATGAAATTGGCTATGCGTATAAGTATTCCGCCGCTCGTTACAGGGATGGCAACTCTGTCCAGCACCCAAAGCAAAGGCCTGTGTATGATGTTTTTGCTGTAATATACCATAGTAAGGATAACGGCAATCGCAGCGCCGTGGCTGGCAAGGCCTGTGAAACCTGTAAATTTGAATTCAGGATTAAACCTGAAAGGCAGGAACACACTGAAAAAATCCTCCCTGAAAAGTTCCGGCTGGTAAAAAATAACGTGGCCAAGCCTTGCACCCAGCATAGTAGCGACCATGGTGTTGATAAATAGCTTGTCCAGCTTTTCCATCGATTCGCCTTCGCGTATGAAGATCCTTTTCATAATATACCATCCCAGGCCGAATGCGGCTACCCAAAGCAGGCTGTAATAATGAAGTGTAAAAAAGCCTAAGTCTATTCCTTTTGAGGGATTCCATACTATGCTAAGGGTGTATATCATTTTGAAAGTTTTTCGTAAAATTAAATGAATGCCGGACACTCGCAAACAACTGTCCGTTAAATAAAAAAACCGCCCTTTGTGGAGCGGTTATTATCTTATAAAGTTTCCTGCCTGTTCTTTGCTGTAAACATCAGGTAAAAACCTGCTAATATAAACGGTATGCTCAGCCACTGGCCGGTCGAGAGTATTGGGTGCTTACCTTCAAATCCTCCCTGGCTTTCCTTAACGAATTCCACCACAAAGCGCACACTCCATAGCAGTACAAGGAATACCCCGAAAATAAGCCCGTGTTTTTTGCGGGCATCTGTTTTCCAGTACATAAAGAAGATAATCAGGAACACGAATATATAAAGGAACGCTTCATACAATTGTGCCGGGTGCCTGTAAGGGATCTTAGCCAGTGTATCGGCAAATTGCGGATTATGCTCTATAGCTTCATAAGCCTTGTCGTAATCTTTAATGCCGGTCTTTTCAATAACATCTGATTTCTTCAGCCACTCTTCACCACGTATAAATTTAACCGCTGTAGGTGTGTCCGGGGATGTTAGATCGCCCAAAATTTCGCTATTGAAGAAATTGCCAAGGCGTACAAAAATACCACCGCTCGTTACCGGGATAACAACCCTGTCCAGTACCCAAAGCAATGGCCTGTGTATTACTTTCCTGCTATAATATACCATGAACAATATGATGGCTATAGCAGCGCCGTGGCTTGCTAATCCTGCAAATCCTGTAAATTCGAAAGGGTCTAATCGGAAAGGAAGCAATATCTCTGCCGGATGGTCTTTAAAGTAATCCCAGTCATAAAAGAAAACCTGTCCCAGCCGTGCGCCAAGCAAGGTTGCAATAAGCGTATAGATGAACAGTTTGTCAAGCTTTTCCATCGATTCTCCTTCGCGCTCAAATATATGTTTCATGATATACCATCCCAGTGCGAAGGCAACTACAAATCCGAGGCTGTAGTAACGCAGCATTACCGGGCCGAGGTGAAATCCTTCAGGAGAGTTCCATACAATGCTTAAACTTTGAATCATGTGTGGGTTTTATTGTTTTTGTAAAATTAAATAAATGCAGGGCAATGCCAAGAAAAACAGTATTAAATTAATGTTTATGCGCGCATCCTTTTTCAGGTACAGGGTCATAACCGCGCCCACCCCAGGGATTGCAGCTTACAATCCGTTTGATGGCAAGCCAGCTTCCTGTGAGCAAACCTCTTTTTTGCAGCGCCTCAATGGTATATTGAGAACAGGTAGGGCTGTACCGACAGGCCGATGGCAGGATAGGGGAGATAGCTATCTGGTAAAACCGTATCAACAGCACAAAAGGCAATGTGACAATTTGCCGGGCCTTCATTGTTAGTTGACTGAAAAGGTAGTGCCTTCCTTGCCATCTTTTAGCTCTATGCCAATTTCGGTAAGCCTGTTGCGTATCTGGTCAGACAGCTCAAAGTCCTTATTGGCGCGGGCCTCGTTGCGCATGGTTATAAGCATATTTACTACTCCTTCCAGTTTGTCGTTGCTGCCTTCATCTGCCGATTCGCCTTTAAGGCCAAGCACATCATATATAAAGGAGTGCAAAGTTTTCGAAAGGTTTTCCAGATCGGCTGCAGTAAGCGATTCTTTTCCTTCTTTCAGCAGGTTGATGTAACGTACGCCTTCAAAAAGGTGCGCTATAAGTATCGGGCTGTTAAAGTCGTCATTCATGGCATCATAGCACAGTTGTTTCCATGCAACAATATCAAGCGTGGAATTGCCCGAAGCACTTATGGCGGAAAGGGTTTCTATTGCTTCCATAAGGCGGTTATATCCTTTTTCTGCGGCTACGATAGCATCATTCGAAAAATCGAGGATGCTCCTGTAATGTGCCTGCATCATGAAAAAACGCGCCACCGATGGAGAAAATGCTTTCCCGAGCTTATCGTTATTGCCTGTAAACAGTTCCCTCGGCAGGATATTATTCCCTGTCGACTTCGCCATTTTTTTGCCATTCAGCGTAAGCATGTTGGCATGCATCCAGTAATTTACGGGCGCATTGCCGGTGCAGGCTTCGTTTTGGGCTATTTCGCATTCATGGTGCGGGAACTTCAGGTCCATACCGCCGCCGTGGATGTCGAATTTATTACCCAAATACTTCGTACTCATTGAAGTACACTCCAGGTGCCATCCCGGGAAACCGTCGCCCCATGGCGAAGGCCAGCGCATAATGTGTTCCGGCTCTGCTTTCTTCCAAAGGGCAAAATCGGCAGGGTTCCTTTTTTCATCCTGCCCGGCAAGTTCGCGCGAGTTGGACAGCATGTCGTCAAGGTTCCTTCCGCTTAAAATCCCGTAATCATGGGTTTCGTTATATTTCACCACATCAAAGTACACCGACCCGTTTGCCAGGTAGGCATAGCCGTTGTCGAATATGTGCTTGATGGTTTCTATCTGCTCTATAATATGCCCGGTTGCCGTTGGCTCGATGCTTGGCGGCAGGCTGTTGAACAGTTCCATTATCTGGTGGAAGTCTACAGAGTATTGCTGCACGATCTCCATGGGCTCCAGCTTTTCGAGCCGTGCCTTTTTTGCGATCTTGTCTTCACCTTCGTCAGCATCGTCTTCTATATGGCCTACATCGGTTATGTTACGCACATACCGCACCTTATAACCCAAATGCTTGAGGTAGCGGAAAACCAGGTCGAACGAAATAAAGGTCCGGCAGTTGCCAAGGTGCACATTACTGTATACGGTAGGCCCGCATACATACATGCCCACGGCACCCTCGTGCAGCGGGACAAATGTTTCCTTTTCGCCGCTTAATGTATTGTAGATCTTTAAATTCTGGTTCTGGTATAACTGCATGTGCTGATAGATTGGCGTTATATATGTAATATATAGGTTTTAAAACTGGGTATCCAGCTTAATGTAGTCTAAAAATTCCCTGCGAACGCTGTTTTCTTTAAACTTTCCTCCAAATTCAGAAGTTACGGTGCTGCTTTCAATGTCGCGTATGCCACGGGAGTTCACGCACAGGTGTTTGGCATCTATCACGCAGGCAACATCCTCTGTGCCCAGTACTTTCTTCAGCTCCTGTACTACCTGCATGGTAAGCCTTTCCTGCACCTGTGGCCTCTTGGCAAAATAATCGACAATGCGGTTCATTTTAGAAAGGCCTACAACGGTACCGTTAGATATATACGCTATGTGCGCGCGACCTACTATTGGAAGGAGGTGGTGCTCGCAGGTAGAGTATACGGTGATGTTTTTTTCTACCAGCATCTCCCCATATTTGTATTTATTCTCAAATGTAGAGGATCCCGGCTTCTTTGCAGGGTTAAGCCCGCCAAATATTTCTTTGACAAACATTTTTGCCACACGGTTAGGAGTGCCTTTAATGCTGTCATCGGTAAGGTCCATACCAAGGGTATGTAATATGTTTTCTACGTCTTTTTTTATCGATGCAATCTTTTCATCATCAGTCATATCAAAAGCATCCGGCCTTACCGGTGTTTGCGCACTCGATGCAATATGGTTATCTCCTTTTTCGTCTTTGCTGTCGTCGTTATGGATCATTATTTTTATTTTATTAGTACAGGGAAAAATCAGCAGGCAAAGATAATTATAAAAGTTGATTGTACGCCGGATACTTATAGGGGTTTTTTTAGCGTTATGTAATTGTTGCTAAAATGAAAAACGGTGTAAAAATCACAGTTCAGGTGTAAATTGTTAAAAATGGAATTTTTTAGAAAAAACACATAGGGTAAATGCAAATACACCTGTTGTATATAAAAAAATAACCCTATTTGTGTTTTATTTGAGTCAAATTTATGTAAATTTCGCACCTCAATATAACGTTGAAGCTATTGTGATTGTAGCCTGTGCATAAGTTACATATAAAAAAGGTGGCAATCTGAAACGGAATTTGAGTTATTAAAATTAGAAAATTATTTACCCTATGAAAAAATGTTATATGCTTGCTGTTACGCTTATGCTTGCCTTTGTTTGCCATGCACAGGAAAACAAAAGCGGTGTTAAGGTAGTAAGGACAGAACCTAATGGAGTTGTTATTTATGAAAGTGTAGGTGTTGCAAATCCCCAGGAAGCTTCTGCAACTCCCTTTGTCCAGGTCAGGGAGGCCGCTCCAACTTTTTTGGAGCTGTCGCAATCGGAACTGGAATCAAGGCTGTATGATGTTGATAGAAAATTGACATTGGCCCGGGAAGAAGAGGATCCTGAAAGGATTACTGTTTACGAACAGGAGAAACAAAGGGTTTTGCAAAGAATTGAGGCTGTGAAAAACGGGCAGTAAATAATAAAGAAAAAGAAGAATGAAAAAAATTATCTATCTGGGACTTTTCCTGTTGTTATCTGTTAGCCTTAGTGCGCAAATAGTTGCCAACGGAAATTCAGGTTCGGCTGTAACGGCATATACTAATGGCGCACCAAATGACCCCATTTATATTTGGTGTAGCGAAGGGCTTGGCACTACCGCCGGAAGCCTTACCGCGACCTCTCCTTCGGGTGCAGGGCCATTTACTTTCAAATGGTTTTACCATAACCAGACCAATTCATCATGGGCGCCCCTGACTACGCAGACAGGGACAAGTTCAACAATCTCTAACCTTGCCAGTGATGGTTACCGCGTGCAGGTATACAGCGCTGCGAATACCCTCATCGCCTGTTATAATGCGTGGGTTTGGAATATGAATGCGCAAATGACTGCTGCCTCGCAGCCATCAGGTTGTGATACGTCTAACCTGCTGGGAAGCCTGCAGATAAACGGTTCTTTTACGTACTATAATCCACCGCCTCCGGAAGCGATCATTACACCACTTACACAAATAAGCGTAACATTCAATGCTACGCATACCTATGTTTCCGACCTTGCATTTTACCTTGTGGCTCCAAACGGGGTTACAATAGCCCTGATGCCTAACCCGGGTGTTACAGGCAATCCGGGAGGTGGTATATGTAACAGTTCCGATAATGTTATCAACTTTACGCTCAATAATACATCGACCAATTATATCGATGTTTGTACGCCGGATGTTCCCCTTAGCGGAACCTGGGGTGGCTATATGGCCGGCAGCCCTCTTGTGCCTACACCTATTAACTGGGCTCCGCTTTATGGTATTAATGCTGCTCAGGGTGGATGGGCCGTACAGATATATGACTGTATCGGCGCAGATGTGGGTGCGTTAACCAATGCAACTATTACTTTTAATAACCTGGACGCTACATGTAATGCTACATCTTCTATTACGTATGCTTCGGGCAATATTAACTCTGTTATTAACGACAACTCGTGTTCGGCTGCTTCGGCATCTATTTTCTCGGTACCGGTTTCGCCTGCATTGAGTACTCCAATAACTGTAAATGCCTCCAGCAACTTTATTTGGACAGCTACCGCTGGTGGTATTGCAAACCCTGCATCTTTGAATACTACGGCTGGTGGGCTTCCCGTTGGCACCACTATTTTTACGCTTACAGCAAATGTTTCCTATCAGTCAACTGTATGTACATATACAAAATCTGCCTCTTTTACCCGCGACCCTATAATATTAGGAGAGCCTAATGATCTTATTGTATGTGCTGTGGGTCAGCCACCTTACACTTTCGACCTTACAGAGAACAATGATGAGATACTTAATGGGTTGGATCCTGTGGTTAATGAGGTAACTTTCTATCATACAGCATTTGATGCTGACAATGGTTTTAATGCTATCCTTGCATCAGATGCTACATCTTATGAGACGGATGGTACAGAGGAAGAAATTTGGGTTAGGGTAACCAATTACTTCAGTGACTGTCATGAGATCACATCATTCATAATAAGGGCTGATCCGGCTCCGGAGGCGAATTCTCCTGCCGACCAGCAAATGTGTGACAATGATAATAACGGTTCAGAGATTTTTGACCTTACATCGCTGGATGGCGATGCACTCGCAGGGCAGGATCCCAACGAATTTGTTGTAAGCTATCATACTACATTGAGCGGTGCTACAGACAATACTGCACTTGTGACCAATCCTACCGCAGTTCCTGTTACCAACGGCCAGACGGTCTATATTCGGGTAACTAATGTGGATAGTGAAGATTGTTATGCAACTTCTTCGGTTAACTTTATAGTTACTCCTAAGCCTGTTGTAGTAGTTCCTGCTGATGCGTACGCATGCAGCGATGAGGGGTATACGCTTCCTCCGCTTACTGTGGGTAACTATTTTACAGGTACAAACGGTACAGGTACACAACTTGCTCCGGGAACGGTGCTGACTACTTCGCAAACCGTTTATGTATATGCACAGTCCAATACAACACCAAATAACTGTACCGACCAGGGAAGTTTTACGGTTACGATAAATCCGCTTCCTGTGGTAGACGAGCCTGTATGGGTTGAAGCCTGCGAAAGTTTCTTCCTTGACCCGCTTAGTACACCGGGCCAGCATTATTATACCGGCCAGGGAGGTACAGGTACACAATATAATGAAGGGGATGAGATTACTGATAACATTACACTATATATATACGAGCAAACAGGAAGTGCCGCTACAGTACTTTGCAGCGATGAATATGAGTTCCGTGTAAAAATTGATAAAAGGCCTGTACTGGTGCCTGCTACCGAGATCAAAGAATGTGACGATAATTTTGATGGGGTTGCTGTGTTTAACTTAACACCGGCAGGTACAGAAGTTGTAAATGGTGCTAGCGGTGTTGTAGTGTCTTACCACACCAGCGCATTCAATGCACAATATAACCTTGAGCCTATCCAGCAGCCTGATACCTACCAGGCTTCTACATCTACGGTTTATATCAGGGCTATCAAAGCGACCAGCACTACAGACTGCTACGCTGTAGAGCCACTACAGCTTACGGTATTGCCAAAACCTGCGGTTTCACCAATAAGTGATTATGTGCTGTGTGATGACAATAACTCGCCAGACGGTGTGGAATTCTTCGACCTGACTACAAAGGCGGCCGAAGTGACCAATAATCCCGATGTTACTATAACCTATTACCCAACCCAGTTGGATGCTATCAACGAGACAGCTGAAATAACCGATGCTGCAAATTACCAAAGTGGTACTGCAACAGTATGGGTAAGGCTTGAAAGCAGTTTAGGATGTTTCAATACAACTTCGTTTGAGCTTGTGGTGAACCCGCTTCCGGTTGTAGATACTAATATGGAACCTCTGTATGCTTGTGAAGAGCAGCCTGGTGAGGGACTTTTCGACCTGTCTCAAATTGAAACTTTAGTTACTATGGGTGCATCTGGCTATTCAGTTGCGTACTATGCTACACTGAATGACGCACAGAACCCAACACCGGATAACTATCTTCCATCAACATACCTTTCGCCTAATACTACTATTTATGTAAGGGTTGAAAATGTAATTACAGAATGTGTTGTTATCACGACTGCCAGCCTTGAAGTGCTTCCTGCACCGATAGCGCCTAACGTTGCCCCATTGGAAGAGTGTGACTTCAATAATGATGATGTAACGGCATTTAATATGGATCCTGTCCTTCAGGGTATTATGGATGCTATGGGCGGTGCGGTGACGCTTACTGTTCACGAAACAATTGAAGATGCGCAGTTTGGAACAAATGCGATACAGAATACATCTAATTATACGAATGTATTTGCACTTACTACAAGTGGCGTTCAAACCGTATATATAGTAGTAAAAAGCGCATTTACCGACTGTTTTGACATCGTGCCGTTGCAATTGATCGTACATCCTGTACCTGAGGCTGTTGAGCCGGAGCCGTATGTACTTTGCGATAACGGGACAAATGATACTGATGGTATAGCTATATTCGACCTTACAACTAAGGAAGCAGAGATATTAGGCCCAATGGACCCTGCACAATTCAGCATTGCATTCTATACAAATGCGGCTAGTGCTGCAAATGGTACAGGTGTAGACCGTATTAATACGCCTGCAAGCTGGCCAAGCGCTACAGCTTCAGTATGGGCACGGGTAAGCAATAACGCTACTGGCTGTTATGACGTAATGGAACTTGAGCTTATCGTGAACCCGCTTCCGGTTGCTAATAATCCTGTGCCATATACGCTTTGTGACAATGACACCCCGGGCAATGAAATTGAAGTATTTGATCTTACCACTAAAATAGATGAGATCATTACTGTTGCCGGTGTACCACAACAAGGTATCAATACCTCTTTCTACCACACGTATGACGATGCGGTAGCAGGTATAAATGCGATAAGTAATCCTGAAGCCTATACCAACAATGGTGCTGTTGAGACTATTTTTGTAAAAGTGGAACTTGAAGCAACCGGCTGCTACAGGATAGTGCTTCTTGACGTGAGGGTAGAGCCGCTTCCGGTACTGGTTCCTCCGACTGCCGAAGAACTTACTGTTTGTGATACGACCGGACTTGGTATTGGCGAATTCGACCTTAATGCCTTAGTGGTTGATATGGTAAATGGCGCTCCAAACCTTCAGGTAACATTCCACCATACACAACAGGATGCCATCAACAATGTGAATGCTATACCGAATACAACTAACTATCATAATGTTAATCCATTTGTAGAGATGCTGTATGTAAGGGTAGAGAACCTGGTAACAGGCTGTACAAGCAACACTCCTTATGTGATTACACTTACAGTGTCGCCTGCGCCAATCGCTCCGGAAGACCTTGAAGACCTTGTATTATGCGACGACCAGGATAACAACGGCCAGGATGGAAGGGCTTATTTTGACCTTACGCAGCAGGATACAATTATCCATACTGCTATGGGTACAAACCCTTCAACGCTAACGATACATTACTTTACCAGCGAAGCCAACGCTCAGAATGGTGCGCCAAGGATCACTAATGCATCGAATTATTATGGTACCAACGGCCAGACGATCTGGGTAAGGGTTGAGACACCGGGCACTGAATGTTTCAGTATTACAAGTTTCGATCTGGAACTTAATGAGCCACTGCTCCTTACTACCCCGACAATGCTGGTTTTATGTAATGAAGACCTGCCAAATGACGGTATAACGCTATTTGACCTTACCGTGAAAAACGATGAGATACTGGGTATCTACGGAATAGGCCAGGGCAATACAATTACCTATTTTGAACAAAATCCTAGGACTGTTACAGGGGCAACTCCTATATCAAATCCTGAGGCTTATCAAAACAGTGAGCCTGGCGTTCCGCCTCTCATCAACCCAAGGACACTTTATGTAATGGTTACTACACCGGAAGGATGTAAAAGCTATACAACGCTGACGATAAAAGTGCTGCCGCTGCCACAACCGGATTTAAATCCTGATCCGCTTGTACTGTGCGACGTGAACGGTTCGCCTGACGGAGAAGAGATATTTGACCTTACCGATGCTGAAAGCGACATAAGGGATAACGACTTCAACATGGTATTAACCTACTATGAAACCGAAGAAGATGCTAACAACAGGACAAACCAGATAACCAACATTACTGCTTATAACAGCGGCAATGCAACCATCTGGGTAAGGGCTGAAGCTAATACGCAGGATTCAACAAACCCTGTATGTTTCCGGGTAGTATCGTTTGAACTTATCGTGAATCCGCTACCTGCACTTGGTGTAGCAGGTGTGATTGCGCCTTATGCAATATGTGAGCAGAATACAGATGGTATCGCTACATTCGACTTCAATACCCATATGGACGAGATCCTTGGGGCTGGCGCCGATCCTGCAGATTATACCGTTACCTTCTACCGCGATGCAGCTGCGCAGGGACTTGGTACTGCAATGCCATACATCTATACCAACACAAGTTCTCCTAACGTGCAGAACATACTTGTAGAGGTGAAGCGTAATGATACAGAATGTACTATAACAGCGCCGCTTACACTATTGGTGGAAGAAGCTGCAATAGCCAATCCGGTAACAGAAACGTTCTTTGAATGTGACTACGATGGTACTAACGACGGCGTGTTTACGTTCGATCTTACACGTGCAGATGACGATGCCCTTGGCACCCAGAACCCTGCTAATTATAGTGTAACATACTATACCACACCTGAGGATGCTGAAGCAGGAACAAACGCTATAGCAAACCCTACGGCGTACCAAAATACACCGGATTACCAAATGATTTGGGTAAGGGTAACCAATGAGTCAACCGTAAGCGGATGCCACGAGGTGACTACTTTAGAGCTCTTTGTTGAGCGCATACCTGAGCCAAGCCTTGCCGGTGGAACTATATGTGTGAATTTTGATACACAGGAAGTGCTTCGTCCTCATCCGATGGACAGCGGCCTTGATGCTACGCATACCTTTGTATGGTACCATGATGGCGTTGTGATACCGGATGCTACCGGACCAACGTATACAGCAACCGCTGCGGGTGAATATACTGTTGTAGCTACAAGCGCAACAGGGTGTGTATCTGACCCGATTGCTCCGGTAACAGTACTGCGCAGTGGCCCTGCAAGCCCTATAGGGATTGGTTATGTGGTGAGCAACGCATTTAGCGATGAGCAAATCATTACCGTACTGGCTCAGGGTTATGGTGAATACCAGTACCAGCTTGATAACGGTCCTTGGCAGAACTCTAACGTGTTTACCAATGTGTATGCCGGGCCGCACGAGATTCATGTACGTGATATTTCAACAGATGATCCATGTGATGAGTTCAATATGTTACTTGAAGATGTAAGTGTTATTGATTACCCTAACTTCTTTACGCCAAATGGTGACGGTTACCATGATTACTGGAATATCATCGGTATGAAGAATTTTGATAACGTACAGATCTATATCTTTGACCGCTATGGTAAATTAATGAAACAGATATCTCCGGCAGGATTAGGATGGGACGGTACCTTTAACGGTTACCCTGTACTTGCCGATGACTACTGGTTCACGGTTACCTACACAGAAGGAGACGTAACGAAAGAATTCAAGGCTCACTTCGCACTTAAGCGATAATAGGCCAACTTAAATAACAAAAGGGCATCCATAAACGGATGCCCTTTTTGCATTTTCTTTAAAGGCATATTTTTATCGTGTGGGTAAATTTTATTTACATATAAATACTATATTTGCCCCGACTTAAGGTTGCGGCGCATTTTCGGCGTGCCGCATTAAAAGGGAACCGGGTTGAAATCCCGGGCTGTTCCCGCAACTGTAAGCTTATCCCGATTTATTGGGGGGCTGTTGTTAACTACAAGCCACTGTCCGCAAGGACGGGAAGGTAAACAACAGTACGCAAGCCAGGAGACCTGCCTTAGGTGTAACTAATATCGGACCTTCGGGAAGAAAGGTTCAGGGATTATGACACTTAAAAGATGCGTCTTACCGTTTATGCTGTTGCTGTGCCATGTTATTTTGGCGCAGGGCAATGCTGTTGTGCAGTTGAAGGAAGTCATTATTTCCGACACACAGCTGCACGATTTCTCGGCAACGCAATCCACCCAAAAGCTTACCGACTCCGTTATTCGCAGGAATGCAGTTTCTCTCACGTCTTTGCTGCAATACAATACGGTAATTTATTTTAAGGAAAACGGCTTGGGTATGGTTTCATCGCCATCTTTCCGTGGCACTTCTGCATCACAGACCGCCGTAATTTGGAACGGTATCAATATCAATTCGCAGCTAAACGGGCAAACCGATTTCAATACACTTAATGCGAGGGATTTTAACTCAGTCACCGTAAGGGCAGGCGGGGGAAGCGTTATTTATGGCAGCAGTGCTATTGGAGGGAGTGTACACCTGGACAGCGAACTGGAATTTGATAACAGGTTTACAAATGAATTGCGCTTTGACTATGGGAGCTTCAATACAGTCGGGGCGAATTACAACCTGAAAGCTTCCACGGAAAAATTCAGTACAGGTGTAAGCATCAGCAGGAACAGTTCTGATAACGATTACAGTTATCCGGGATGGAATAGTAAGAATGAAAACGGGCAATATCATAATACCAGTATTAACGCTGCCTTCGCCTATAAAATCAATGACAGAAACCTGTTGAAGCTCTATAGCTATGCCTATGATGGAAGCAGGCATTTTTCCCGCACGCTGGCCGCACCGTCCCGAAGCATGTATGATGATACCAACACAAGGAACCTGCTGGAATGGGATGGCTTTTACAACCGCTTTACCTCCAAAGTAAAGGTGGCTTACCTCGAGGAAAAGTACAAGTACTTTGAGAATTTCGAGAATGACAATTATACATTCGGGAATGTAAAAACCTTTATTGGCAAGTACGACCTTACCTATGATGTATCGGACAAGATAAAGCTCAATACAATCATTGATTATACCCAAAACAACGGCGAGGGTTCGGATATCCTTTCGAAAAAGAGGGATATTTCTTCAGGGAGCCTTTTGATGAAGCACCAGGTTACACAAAAAATACAATACGAATTGGGTATCCGTAAAGAGATTACCAATGCGTATGAAAGCCCGTTGCTGTTTTCGGCGGGAACTAACATTGCCCTGGCGAGCTTTTACAATGTAAAACTGAACGCCTCCCGTAACTTCAGGATACCCACATTCAACGACCTTTACTGGCAGGGTAGCGGCAATCCCAACCTCAGGCCCGAAAGTTCCTACCAGGCTGAACTGGGCAATATTTTCCGGTTCAATGACTTCACGTTTACACTTACCGGCTATTATATAAAACTGACCGATATGCTGCGCTGGCTGCCTTCTACGGGCGGTATCTGGAGGCCGGAAAACGTTGGTAAGGTTAACAACTACGGTTTGGAATCTGTTATCAGCTGGAAAAAGAAAGCAGGGGCAGGCCAGCTGGAACTTACCGGTACGTATGCCTACACCATTTCCCGCGAAGACGGCAAAGGCGAGCAGCTCATCTATGTGCCTTTACATAAGGCTACAGCATCGCTTGCTTATGGCTATAAAGGCTTTTCGGCTTACTACCGCCACCTGTTTAACGGGGAAGTATTTACCAGTTCCGATAACGCATACAAGCTTGATGCCTTCAATGTCTCGGGTGTTGGCGCCGAATATACTTTCAAAGTGTTTTTGGGACTGTCCGTAGGAACGCAGGTAAATAACCTTTGGAACGAAGAATACCAAAATGTAGCCGTGCGCCCTATGCCCGGACGAAACTATAACATGTACCTTAATTTTAAATTCTAATACAAATGAAACTAAACAAACTACTTCTTACAGCGCTTGCAGGATCACTTTTTTTCGTGTCCTGTAGCGATGACGATTCCGTCAATGCACCATCCGGCGCTTATGACAATGGCGTTCTTATCCTGAACCAGGGCGGTTTTGGCCACGGCGATGCTTCGGTGTCTTTCCTCTCGAATGATTTTGTATTGGAAAACAACATTTTTGCAAGTGTGAATCCCGGGAATATTCTTGGCGATACCGGGCAGGACATCGGCTTTAACGGAGACCTGGCTTATATTGTAATGAATTTCTCGAACAAAATAGAGATCGTTAACCGCTACACATTTGCGCATGTGGCTACTATTACCGGCGACCTTGATAATCCAAGGTATATCGCTTTCCATAACGGAAAAGGTTTTGTGACCAACTGGGGCGATGCTACCGACACTACTGATGACTTTGTAGCTGTGGTAGACCTTTCTAATAACACTATCACATCGGAAATCGGTGTTGCTGAAGGGCCGGAAAGGATCATTGAGGAAAATGGTAAGCTGTATGTTACCCACAAAGGAGGGTATGGCTACGGCAATACCGTTACGGTTATTAATGCATCAACTAATGCGGTTGTTACCAGCATAGCAGTTGGTGATGTGCCGAATACGATGGAAGAGGAAAACGGCAAACTTTATGTGTTATGTGAAGGCAAGCCTTCATGGGCAGGTGCAGAGACAGCAGGCAGCCTGAAGGTAATCAACCTTAGCAATAACACAGTTGCCAGCACACTTAATTTAAGTGCGGGAAGCCACCCTTCGAACCTTGTTATCGAGAATAACAAAATTTACTACACCGTAGATTCCAATATTTTCGCTATACCGGTAAATGCTACTGCTTTGCCAACAGAACCTTTATTCACTACTGAAGAGCAGGGAGTATACGGTGTTTACAGCTTTGCTGTTAAAGGCGGGCACATTTATGTAGGCGATGCAATGGATTACAATTCGAATGGGAAAGTGTACACTTATTCGCTAACCGGCGCATTGGAAAACACCTTCACTGTAGGTGTAATACCTGCAGGTTTTTACTTTAACGAGTAATCGATTAAGATCAATCATCAATCAAAACGAAAGGCTTCCGTTGCGGAAGCCTTTTGTCATTTATTTAAGTTTGGAAAAGGATTATCTTCTGTAGCTTTTCTCCAGATACTATTATCAGACAGTTCCAGCCGTTGGGCAAGATCAAAGTTTCCCATTCCCTGTATTATATTTTCAGCAGATACTACATTGCCTTCATCATCTATTATTTCGCCATCTGTTTCCCTTGACAGAAAGTAAGCGATCCTGTTTACGATTTCTTTTGTTTGTGATGTTACTTTAAAAACCAATGGTTCGTCATTAATTTTCCAGATATCGAAACATAACGCTTCATTTTCCCTTGAACACATGTAGAGTTCTGTCCAGCTTTTGCTTGTAACCTGAAAACTATCCCCTTCGGAGTCATAGTTATACATATCATCTCCAAAAAAGTACGTTGCAAATACCCTGAAGTCTGGCCGGAGTGCATTTATGTTTACGCTCAGGCTAAAAGTATCCCGCATTATTGTACGATTTTTACCAAATCCAGAGAACCTTCCGGCATCTTATCAACATACATCTCAGTACCGAAGCGCTGCATGTTTTTCGAATCCCTAAATTTCTTATGTTTTTTAGCGGGAGATAGGCCATGTCGGCCGTTGCCTGTTATATCGCCTATGGCCGCAGCAAACAACGGTTCGTTGGGGTCGCCCAGCACACCCATGTTGCCGAAGTCTTCCTGTAGCTCAATCTCAGGAGTAATACCGGCGCTGTAATCGCCAAACCCGTCAGCATTGATCGTTTTAAGCACAATTGGCTGCATGGCATAGCGGTGGCTTCCATCGCGGTTATCTTTAGAGAAATCCGGTGAGTCGTATAGTGTTACCGACCCAACATTTTTTCCCGTGGTGGTATCGCCAATAACAACAACGTCGATATAAGGCTTAAGGCAGTTGATCACCAATTCACTTGCCGATGCCGTTGACTGTGTGGTAAGTATATACACTTTAGACATATTCAGGCTGTTGATGGACTGCCCTCCCGATAGCTGGTTGGTAAAATGATTCTCCAGGGCTTCAGGATTATTACCTTCATAGTAGGCCTGCAGCTTTGCATTCCATTGCTGTTTGGCAAAAAGCTGTCCGTTATACTGCCCGGTTATCATACTGCCCAAGTAGGTGGCTGTCCTTACCGAGCCGCCTGAATTATAGCGAAGGTCCAGCACCAGGTCGGTAACATTCTGCGAAGCCAGCTGTGCAAATGCAGCATTCAGGTCGGCATCATAATTACTGAAGAAGCCATTGTACATAAAATAGCCTATCCTGTGGCTGCCCTGCTGTACCACCTGTACAGTATTTACAGGATTTTCTGCATACTGCGTTTTGGTCAGGCTAACTGTTGTCCCGTTTGGCGTTATAGTGCCATCATTATAGGTGGCAAGGTTAAGGGTGTAACTGTCGGCGCCAAGCAGGCTTTGGTAATTAGAAACCGTCAGCGGCGTATCGTTTACCGCATAAAAAATATCGCCCCTTTGAATGTCTTTCGTGGAAGCATCAGAGTCGGGCATGATGTACCTCACATAACCGAAAATAGCCGTTTGGGTATCATCCGTATATACAAGGCCAAATTCCACCCCATTGCTTTTCACCACGCCCTGCAATGCATTTTCAAGCACATTAAAGTCGGGTACGATCACGCTCCAACGGTCTACAACGCCTCGTTGGTACAGCAGGCTTTCAAAAAGGTCCTCGGGTCTGGAAAACGTTTCAAGGTAAGAATTAAGCTCGCCCTGGTTGGCAAAGCGGCTATCAGAGAGATCGGGTACATCGGCCTGCCATAAGTAATACAGGTTAAGGCCTTTCCATATAAAGTCGTTTACAGGTACAGCATTGTCGTCCATGTCTTCACAGGCCTGGAAGGCAAAGGCGCCAACCAGCAGCGAAGCCAGTAATAATCTCATCTTTTTCATTATAGCGATTTTTAGTAGAACGTAAATTTAAATATTTTTGATATAGCTTGTAACAAAAATTATCCCAATTCGTCTTCCTTTTATAAACCGATAACAAACCACCATCAGTAATGAATCAATCAGAGTTCATAAAAGTGATCTCTCCCTTTAAAGACCGGGTATTCCGGTTGGCAAAGCGGCTCCTTGTGAGTAATGAGGAAGCGGAAGACGCTACGCAGGAGGTACTGGTGAAGCTGTGGAACAATAAAGGGAAGCTGGAAAGCTACTCGAGCGTTGAAGCACTGGCCATGACCATGACAAAGAATTACTGCCTGGACCAGCTTAAGTCTAAAAGGGCAACCGAAATGCGGATAGTGCACAGTAACTATACCGACAGGCAGGCAGGGTTGCAGCAGCAGGCAGAGGACAGGGACAGTTGGGAATGGGCAGAGAAGATCATGGGGAAACTGCCCGAACAGCAAAAGCTGATCATGCAGATGCGGGATATCGAGCAATATGAATTTGAAGAAATAGCCAAAATAATGGACATGAACGAGACCGCCGTAAGGGTGGCACTGTCAAGGGCGAGGAAAACGATGCGGGAGGAACTTTTAAAAACACACAGCTATGGAATTACGAACAATTGAAAAACTACTGGATAAATATTTTGATGCAGAGACCAGTACTGCCGAAGAGAGAGAGCTTAAGATCTACTTCTCTTCACCGGATGTGGCGCCACACCTGGAGCAGTACAGGCCAATGTTCGGGTATTTTGCCCAGGCCGGCACACAGCAATTTGAAAAACAGATACCGTTAAAGACCAAAAGGCGTTACACCGGATGGATATCGGTGGCAGCGAGTGTTGTGGTGATGCTGGGCATGTTTACCTTTTTGAACCGCGAGCAGCCTTCGCAGGCAGAACTTGGCACCTATGACGACCCGGAAATAGCCTTCAGGGAAACGCAGAAAGCGCTGAACATGCTTTCCAAAAATGTAAATGTGGGGGTTGAGAGCGTGAATTATATTGGAGAGTACGAAAAATCAAGAAAAACAATATTTAAAGAATAGAAAAATGAAAAAATTCATAATTACAGCAGTATTGGCAGCGATGCCTTTTATAACCTTTGCACAGACTAAAGCATTTGATAAATTCCAGGATGTGGATGGTATAGAATCGGTAACGGTTAATAAAGAAATGTTCCGGATGATGAAAGACGTAAAAGTTTCGGGCAACGACAAAGCCCAGAAATACCTGGATATGGCCGAAAATATAGAAGGGCTGAAAGTGTTTTCTACCAAAGAGCAAAAACATAAGGACGACATGAAGAAAGCGGTAACCGAATATGTAAAGAAAAACCCGCTTACCGAACTGATGAGCGTTACTAAAGACGGTGCCAAAATAAAAATTTATGTAACCCAAGGGAAAGAAGAGTCGATCATAAAAGAAGGGCTTGTATTTATCGAAAACGCTAAAGATAACGATATGGTGCTGGTTTCTTTTACGGGCACGCTTGACCTGAAAGATATTGAAGCGTTTAAGCAGTAAATTAGCGCACACCCAAAAACACCAAAAACAAAAATTAAAAACCAGAACAATGAAAAATTTAATAATAGCTGTGGTACTTGCCCTGATGCCTGTACTGATGCACGCACAGATAACTGCCTTCGACAAATTTGAAGACAAGACAGGTATTGAAAGCGTGGTGGTGAACAAAAAAATGTTCCAGCTGATGTCTGAAGTCAAGGCTACAGGGAAGGATAAAGCAGACTATCAGCAATATATCGACCTGATCAAAAAATTGGACTACCTGAAAGTATTCAGGACTACCAATGCAAAATACGGCGCCGATATGAAAGCAACAGTCGATACCTACCTTAAGAAAAGCCCGATGGATGAACTGATGCGTATGAGCGAGGGCGGAAGGAACATCAAGATCTATGTGAAATCGGGTGCAAAGGCTTCCCAGGTGCGCGAACTCCTGATGTTTATGGATGGTGGTAAGCAGGAAACAGTGATCATGTCGCTTACCGGTAATTTTGACATTAGCCAGATATCGCTTCTTACCGATAAACTGAGCCTTCCCGGAGGTATGGAATTGAAAAAAGCATCTAAAACAAAAAAATAAGATTCATGAAAAGCAGCCTGTATCTATTCGGCATTATGCTGTTGGCAATTGCCTCCTGTTCGCAGGAACCGTCACTACAGAAGTACTATGTTGAGAAAAGCGAAACTCCGGGTTTTATAACCCTGGATATTGCACCTACGTTTATAAAGACAAACGAAATCAAGCTTACCCCCGAGGAAAAAGCAGCGGTGGAATCGCTCCACAAGTTCAACGTGCTTATGTATAAGAAGGACAGCCTTGATGTTAGCAACAAGAAATATGACCAGGAACTGGAAAAAGTAAGAGGCCTTGTGAAAGGGGAGTATGAAGAGCTCATAAAGATCAATAATGGCGAAAGCGGCGCTTCTGTAAGTACCAAAGGAGACGATGAGCATATAGAAGAGTTTGTGGTTTTTGTACGCAATCAGGATACCGGGTTTGGCGTGGTGCGCGTGCTGGGAGATAACATGACTCCTAATAATGTGCTTACGATTGTCGGTCTGCTGCAAAAAGCTCCTATGGATATGGAGCAGTTTAAGCCCTTAGAGGACTTGATGAAAAAGAAATAGGTTTGTTAAGGTTAGTAACAAGATCCCCCGGAAGTGAAGGCTTTCGGGGGATTTTTATTAATTCGGAAACTCATATATCTTGGTACTGTCCAGCGCAACCCATCCCTGTTCGCGCTCCACATATTTGATATCGAATTTCTCTGAATCGACTGTTTTGTATTTACCGTTGCGGCGTTCTTTAAGGTGCTCCATAGTATAGTGCATGGTAACGGTATCATTTTTTATTTCCATATCGGATGTAAGGAGGCAGGCTATTTCGCGCCCAACACACCAACCTGTATACAGATAACTGCATATACTATTGCTTTGGGGTGCAAATCCTTTAAAAAGGTGAATGTTAGAAGAACAATGCGCTGAGCCGGTGCCACATGATAGTATCCCGAAATAATTATTGCCATATCTTTCGATCCCTTCGTATGGCTTATCCCAACAGCATTGGTACATACCGGACCAGTACGGTTCGCTGCGTAACACAATACCATCCCGGGTTGTTTCCATGAGAAGATAAACCCTTCTGTCCGGATGGGTAACTTCAGGAAGAAAAGCAAGATAATTGCCATTATCTATTTTATAGTATTTCCCCAAAGTATCCGAAAATTTATAATTACTGGCTTGCAAATCGAGGGTATCCCTTCCTTCCTGTTCGTAACCAAGGTCATACTTTGCCTGTGCCAGCAGCCTGAGAGCCTCGCCTTTTTTGATGTAACCGGAGTCAGCCCTAAATTCAGTATAAACTGTTTTTGCTTTAGGAAAATTTATTTTTGGAGTGTTGAAACTAAACAGTACTACCAGGAAAAGTATCCCGGTAACGATGGTTTTCATGGTGGATTATTTTGGAATAAATCTAATCAAAAATCCATCTGAAAAATCAAGTGGTAAAAATTATTTCTTCCAGTATTTAACAGGAAACAGCAGCATTCCAAAACACTCGCCATGCTCTTTATCCAAATGTTTATGGTGCATCTTGTGCGCGCGGCGCACAGCCTTCCCGTAGCGGCTTGTTGCGTTGCGAAACATTTTGAACCGCTGGTGAATGAAGATATCATGCACCATAAAATAGGCAAGGCCGTATGCGAATATGCCTAACCCAATGGCGAGGCCTATTTGAAGGATGTCATACTGCCATAGCAAAAAGAAACCGATGCTTATCACAGCGTAAAAAATGAAAAAAGTATCATTCCGCTCAAACCAGGAGTCATGGTCTTTGCGGTGGTGGTCTTTATGAAGCGACCATAAAAAGCCATGCATAACATATTTGTGCGTGAACCACGCCATAAACTCCATCATGAAAAAGGTAAGAAAAAAGACTAAAATATTAATCCACAGTATAGCAGTCATAATTTAAAGGAAATTAAGTTGGTAGCTCACATAGCAACGCGCTAATAGTCCTACTTTCTGGTAATTGGGTACCCGTATGCGCGTATTTTTGATTTCGAGCGGCGGCGTGTTTTTTAATTTTTTCAACAGTTTTTTGTAGTAGGCATAGGCAGTGTATACACCGAATTTTGCTTCGGTGGGCAATTGCAGTATGCCTTTGTAGCCTTCATGCAGGTCGGCCTCTATCTCTTCAACAATGGCGCGCTTGGTCTCGTCATTCATTTCGCTGAGGTTCAGCGTCGGGAAGTAGTTGCGTTCCAGCCCTTCCATATCCGCCTTGAGGTCACGCAGGAAATTTACCTTTTGGAATGCCGAACCAAGCCGCATTGCGGGCTGCCTGAGGGTTTCATAGCGTTCGTTGTCATTATTTACAAACACCTTCAGGCACATCAGTCCCACCACGTCGGCACTTCCGTAAATATACTGGTTGTATTCGGCAAAGGTATGGTACTCTTTTTTCACAAGGTCCTGCTTCATGCTTAACATAAAAGCGTCGATAAGGCTTTTATCGATGCCATATTTATAAACGGTATGCTGGAAAGCATTAAGCACGGGATTGAGGCTTATCTTCTCGTTGAGTGCGTTTTCAAGGTCGCTCTCAAAGCGGGCAAAAAGCTGCTCTTTATCATAATCATGAAAAGAGTCCACGATCTCGTCGGCCAGCCTTACAAAGCCGTATATGTTATAAATATCCCTGCGGATGCTGGGCGACAGCATTTTTACAGCAAGTGAAAATGAGGTGCTGTACGCCTGTGTTATGTTCCTGCTGCAATTGTAGGATATAGTGTCAAAAATCGATTTCATAGGCTTGGTATTTCAGTTGTTTTATTGTCTTTAAAGCTATGTTTGGCTACCAGCCCGGCCACCAGTTTCCCGGAGATCAGGGCAGGGGGTACGCCCGGACCGGGTACTGTGAGCTGCCCGGTAAAATAGAGGTTCTTTACCTTGCTGCTTTTCAGCTTCGGTCGTAAAAAAGCGGTTTGGAACAAGGTGTTGGCCAGCCCGTAAGCATTCCCTTTGTAGGAATTGTATTCCTTTACAAAATCGTTCACGCAAAAAGACTCCTTAACCATGATATGGCGCTTCACTTCCTGCTGTGTCAGTTTTTCAAAGCGGGTTATGATCTTTTCAAAATAGCGGTCCCGTAACTCGGTAGTGTCCTCAAGCCCCGGTGCAAGCGGTATCAGGAAGATACCTGCCTCGCATCCTTCGGGTGCCGCATCATTATCGGTCTTCGATGGAAAACTTGCATAAAACAACGGTTCCTCCGGCCATTTAGGGATGTCGTATATATCCTTTGCGTGAATGTCAAAATCGGTATCGAAAAACAACGTGTGGTGCTCTGTATTCGTAATCTTTTTATCAAAGCCTACATAAAACAATAACGACGATGGTGCAAACGTCCGCTTCTCCCAGTATTTCTCAGAGTAGCCGCGGTATTCCTCATCCAGTAATGTTTCCGAATGGTGGTAATCGGCCCCGGTCACGATCACATCAGCCTCTACAGTGCTTCCATTGACAACCAAATGTGTTGCCCTGCCGTCTTTTACCCCTATTTTTTCAATATTCGAATTGGTTTTTATGGTAACTCCAAGTTCTTTAGCCAGGGTTTCCATAGCCAGGATCACGTTATACATGCCGCCTTTGGGGTGCCAGGTGCCAAGGCCAAAGTCGGCATAGTTCATAAAGCTGTAGAACGATGGCGTATCGCTGGGTTTTGCACCCAGGAACAGCACAGGGAATTCCAGCACCTGTACCAGTTTTTTATTTTTAAAGCGCTTCCGGATATCCTTGGAGATATTGCCAAAGAACTGTCCCATTTTCATCATTGTCTGCGGGGTAACCAGCTCTATTGGCGATTCTCCGGGCCGGTACACGAGGTCCTTGATGGCGATGTCGTAGTTGCTTTTGGCTTCATCTATAAATTCCCTCAGTTCTGCGCCACTGCCTTTTTCGATGGTTTCGAAAGTAGCAATGATCTCGTCAAGGTTATTGGCAATGGTAATGAATTCTCTTTCTCCAAAATAAACGCTGTATGCGGGCGAAAGCTTTATCAGTTCGTAATAATCAGACGGTTTTTTGTTGAAGTCGGCAAAAAAGCGCTCAAAGACATCGGGCATCCAATACCATGTAGGGCCGATGTCGAAAGTGAAGCCATCCTTTTTAAGCTGCCTTGCGCGCCCGCCTATGGTGGCGTTCTTTTCGTAAACGGTAACGTTATGCCCCTGTTGTGCCAGGTAGCAGGCTGCTGCAAGGGACGAAAACCCGGAACCGATTATTTTTATGGACTTTTTCATTTTTGCCTTTGTGTTTTTAGCTAATTGTTTCTGCAAAATCTTTTATGGACGCGTATATGGTAATATTGCTTCCCAGGTTTTTAGGGTGGATGAACTGTGTATTTCGGCCAAACAGCAATAGTTTGGTTGCGTCATCATTAAGAATTTGCTGGTTCAGGCCTTCGATATAATCGTTTACAGCCTTCATTTCCGGAGCAACGGTAATATACGATATAAACGTGATATTATTGAAATAGTTTTTCAGGTTTCTGATATTTTCAGCCGGTAGGCTCTCGCCAAGGTAAATAACGTTATAGCCTTTTAGCAGGAACTCATAATTCAGGAACATAAGCCCAAGCTCGTGTATCTCGCCTTCGGGGAGGTAGAGCACATAAGTGCGTCCATCGTTGTTTTCCTTTACCGCAAGCCTTTCGGTTTCAGAAGCCACCTTTTGCTTGATGAGATAGCTTATAAAGTGCTCGTGGGCAGGGGTTATTGTTTCGGTCTGCCAAAGTGTGCCTATTTCCTCAAGCAGCGGGATAAAGTATTCGTGAAAAATTTGCCGGAACGATTTTTCCTTTAATAAGGAGTCATAGGTAGACAAAAAGAGCTGCCGGTCAAAGTTCATCATGGCCAGCTTAAAGTTATTTATAACATGGTTGGCCAGGCTTTTTTTAGAAAGCACCTCTTTTACAAGCTGCGGTATTTTATCATCAGGAATTTTTGCAAGGTTGGATATTTTATAGCCGAAAGAGTTTAACGTGCTGATGTTTAGTATTTTTTGAAGGTTGGCCACATCATAGTAACGGATGTTCGTATCGGTTCGCAATGGCTCAAGTATATTGTACCGCTTTTCCCATATCCGGATAGTATGCGCCTTGATCCCTGATAAATTCTCAAGATCTTTTATGGTAAAAACATTTTTTATATTGTTCATCATTTTCGGTAAAACGTTAAACAAAGTTACTAATTTTTTGGCTGTGTTTCAGGTTAAATAGAAGTTAAAATCAAAATTTTGTTATTTATAATGGTTATAGCTATTGCGCTGGTTTACTTAAACATTTTTACATGTTTTGCACTCAGGGCTACTACTCCGGTATTGCGAAAATCGGTGTTTTGTAACGAATGGTCTCAGGCTGCATACGGCTGACTGTTGGTTGTTTGTATGTGTTTGGTGTTAATTTTTAGTTCAGAAATCGTTACATTTTCTTTCGTGTAAAAACTTTATGCTAACCCTCTCATAACTAAAGTTTTTTTTGTCAAAATAATGTGTACCTTTGCACCTTCAAAAAAAGACAGATGGAAGCCATTAGAAATATTGCTATTATTGCCCACGTCGATCACGGTAAGACCACCCTGGTTGATAAAATCATGTACTATTGCCAGTTATTCCGTGATAACGAGAACACAGGCGACCTGATCCTTGACAACAACGACCTTGAGCGGGAAAGGGGTATTACCATTACTTCAAAGAACGTTTCGGTTGTATATAAAGGAACCAAGATCAACATTATCGATACCCCGGGTCACGCCGACTTTGGTGGTGAGGTAGAGCGTGTACTTAATATGGCCGACGGTGTTTGCCTCTTGGTAGATGCTTTTGAAGGCCCGATGCCGCAAACGCGTTTCGTACTTCAAAAAGCGCTTGACCTTGGACTTAAGCCATGTGTTGTTATCAATAAAGTGGATAAAGAAAACTGTACTCCGGAAGAGGTGCACGAAAAAGTTTTCGACCTGATGTTCGAACTTGGCGCAACCGAAGAGCAATTGGACTTCCCGACTGTTTACGGTTCTGCAAAACATAACTGGATGTCTGATGATTTCAGGCGCCCTACCGACACTATCGAGCCGTTGCTGGATATGGTTATTAAAAATGTACCGGCACCAAAGGTGTCTGAAGGTACGCCACAGATGCTTATCACATCGCTTGACTTCTCTGCTTTTACAGGACGTATCGCTATCGGTCGTCTGGAAAGAGGCGTTTTAAGGGAAGGCATGCCTATCGCCCTTGTAAAAAGGGACGGTACCATAACAAAATCGAGAATTAAGGAATTACACACTTTCGAAGGCCTTGGCCGTAAAAAAGTACAGGAAGTAATTGCCGGAGATATATGTGCTATTATTGGTGTGGAAGGTTTTGAGATCGGGGATACCATCGCCGATTTTGAAAATCCGGAAGCATTACAAACGATCGCTATCGACGAACCTACCATGAGTATGTTGTTCACGATCAACGATTCGCCATTCTTTGGTAAAGAAGGTAAATTCGTTACCTCGCGCCACATCCGTGATCGTTTAACCAAAGAGCTGGAAAAAAACCTTGCGATGAAACTTGGTGAAACGGATTCTGCTGATAAATTCATGGTTTTTGGCCGTGGTGTACTTCATTTGTCGGTGCTTATCGAAACGATGAGGAGGGAAGGCTACGAGCTTCAGATCGGGCAGCCGCAGGTTATCATAAAAGAGATTGACGGCGTAAAATCGGAGCCGATTGAAGAGCTGACGATCGACCTACCGGAAAATCTTTCTGGCCGTGCTGTTGAATTCGTTTCTATCCGTAAGGGCGAAATGCTTTCAATGGAAGGAAAAGGAGAGCGTATGATCGTGAAGTTCAATATCCCGTCAAGGGGTATCATCGGGCTTAGGAACCAGTTGCTTACAGCTACTGCAGGTGAGGCCATTATGTCGCACCGTTTCATCGGGTACGAACCGTATAAAGGGGAGATACCGGGCCGTAACAATGGTTCACTGATTTCTATGGAGAACGGCAAAGCTATTCCGTATTCTATCGATAAATTACAGGACCGCGGTAAATTCTTCGTTAACGCTAACGACGAGATCTACGAAGGCCAGGTAATCGGTGAGAACAGCCGTAGCGACGATATGACGGTGAACGTAACCAAAATGAAAAAACAATCGAACGTACGTTCGTCAGGAAATGATGAAAAAGCGAGGATCATCCCGCCGATCATTTTCTCTCTTGAGGAAGCGTTAGAGTACATCCAGAAAGATGAGTATGTTGAGGTTACACCGAAAAGCATCCGTATCCGTAAGATCTACCTTACCGAAACCGACAGGAAGCGTTTTAAATTCTAATACCCGGTAGAGACGTAGCATGCTACGTCTGTACAACATTATACAAACAGCCGTACTTTTTTAAGTGCGGCTGTTTTTTTTTCCTCACCCCAGCCCTCTCCCAAGGAGAGGGAGCCGGGATGTGCCGACAGTGCGTGACTATGAGGGTTGTTTATTCAGGCTCATCCGGCAGGAGTGTAGCTGTCATCGTAAACGGAAGACCGGCGCGCGGCATTCTTAGTAGGGTAGGAGTGTAGTTATTCCCCCTTCGGGGGTTAGGTGGCTTGTATCCCTCCGTTATACTACGGGAATGCCGCTGCGGTCGGGGCTAGGGGGAGAGGTGGGTTTGTGGTTGGGTTGTTGGTGTCGGCACGAGCAAGAAGCTCGCGCTGGTGGAGAATAGCATAAATAAAACAGCCGAACTTTTCAATTCGGCTGTTGCATGAAATCTGTAATAGATTTATGGTGTAGTGTATTTAACTAATGACGTTAACTGATATAAATTCGAACCAATTTTAGTAAATCCGGCAACCTCTCCGTTCTGTAAAACTAATACTGGATTAACTCCCCCTCTACCAGTTAAATATATATTGCCACCAGTATTGAATTTAAGATCCCCTCCGTTAGCCCTTATGTATAGAGTTTCAGTTTCGACTAAACCTGAATTTATATTAGTAATTACAGGCACCGGTGTAGTAGTGTTTACATACAAGAATTTATTATATCCACAATTTACAGCCCCGCCCGAAATCGTAGTGACTACCTGAGATATACCTGATGTCTTATTTAATCTTGGATCGGCAAATGTGTTACCAAATACCTCAACACCCGGATTAATTGCACCTCCCAATCCTTGAGCAATGATAAATGAATCGTTTAATATCCTGCTGTCATTGGGATTTGTAACTGTAACATAGTTATTAGCTACTGTAGCCCTGGCGTTTGTAATATTGACACAAACTCCATTATTTATCAGGTTTCCTGATGAAGCTGGAGCACTTCCATATCCTGCTGCGTTAGCAAACCTGCTATTAAGAACATTTATACTACGGCATTCATTAGTAGTTCCATCTATCGAAACTGCAACTCCTAATCTTTCAAACCAGCAATTATCAAAAGTTATGTTTTCTACATAATCCATATATACACCGTAATCACCACTCTGAAATGTTGATGTTAAAAATGAAATCGTAGCAGGAAATGCCGCTGTAACTGATGGATCACGTGAAATACTCACAACATGTCCTTTATGATATGTAGGAGGATTAGTAGCAGTATCCTGAAAACCGTTAAATCCGGAATCAAGGAACAAAATCTGTCCATTTTGACCAGTAATTTTTAAAGCAGATGAAGTCATTGGAGCCAGCGGACTCATTTCTATATTAATTAGCTCAAAAACAAGACTTTGATTTGGCAAATCGCCTGTCGTTCCACCTTTTGAATATATGCTGTGCCCTTTAAATCCAGAAATTTTAATATTTTTAAATGACGAGTGCCAAATACCTCCATCATCACTCGGAGCAGGTGAACCTGGTTGCGCATTAAAATAAAAACAACCTTTATCTGAAGTATTACGCCCGAGGATGTTCAAGTTAGAAATTTCAATCTGTATTACATCCGCTGCCATATTGAATAAATATCCTGTTCCAAATGAATATCCCGGCTCTCCTGGCAAAGTTGCATTTATAATTGGTTGGTCAATGGAATTACCTATTAGCTGCACACCATACTTTAAGGTTACCTCATTTATAACATACGTTCCACCCGGAATAAAAATTGCACTTCCTCTTGTGGGAGCGTTACTTGTCGATACGTTAGCAGCAGCAAAGTCGATAGCAGCCTGTAAAGCTACTGTAGCATACATATCTTTGCAGCCACCGAAATGTGCCAAACTAATATAATCATCATATTGACGTACCCATCTGCCAGTATTATTACCCGCAACTTTTATAAGAGTACCATTGTTGTCTATCCCATAATATGAGCTAAGGTTTATAAATAAAGAATTTTCCGCACCTGTCCTCCACATAAACATACCACCTCCGGTATCCCAAGGTTGGGAGTGATACTTTACATAAACAAGATCTCCTGCCGAACCTACAATACTGCGAAGATCATTAATAACATTTACTTCAGTCATTTTTAAATATTTTTTAAAGTTATATATGAGTAATGGCTGATAATACAATTTGTTTCATTTTAGAAATTCAGCCTAACTTCCTGTCTCGAAATATTTAAATTAACTTCCCATACCCATAAATTCCTCCCGCAAATCTCATATACATGCGATTAACCGACTCGAAAAACCCGATAGCCCGGATTTGCAATCCGTGCCGTATTGATTAACTCAACCCCCAAAATCTTTTTTGGCACAATTCCTGCATACTATCCGGCGAGGAAATGACTATGAAAAAGAGAAATGTATATATCGTGTCGGTAGTGGCAATACTGCTGCTGCTCACATTTGCCTGCAACAGCTGTTCGGGCATTGCAACCGGCTTCAACAAAGTCGCCGATGCGATAACCAACCCTACCGCCCGCGAGGTCTATGCCCGTGAGTTTAAGGACAACCAGCCCGCTTTCGATGCGTGGGAGGCTGCATACACGGCATCATTGGCTGACAGCCTGGAAGTGACGCTTCCGTATGGCGAAAAGGGCGTGTTCCGTTCGGGGCAAAATACCGTTTACAGCTACACCGTACAGCTACAGGAAGGCGAAGTGCTGCATGCCGAAGCCGTGGCCGATTCGCTGCACCAGCGTATCTTTATGGATGTCTATGCGTGGGACGGCACTGGCTGGGAAAAAGCAGGTACCAACAACCCTTCACATCCACTGATCGCACACACCATACAAAATTCAGGAGCCTACAAGCTCGTTATCCAGCCCGAGATCGCGGCCAACACCGCTTTTTTTATCAGCATCAACAAGAAGCCGATGTACGGCTTTCCTGTGGCCGGTAAAGGGAATGCCGCCATCATGAGTTTTTGGGGCATGGAGCGCGACGGCGGGGTGCGTAAGCATGAGGGAATTGACATCTTCGCGAAAAAAGGCACACCCGTTGTAGCCGCCACCGATGGCACTATTGGATTCACAGGGGAGCGCGGCATCGGCGGGAAGCAGGTATGGCTCCGTGAAGGGACCTTTGGTAACTCACTGTACTATGCCCACCTCGACGGCATCGCGGTAGAGAGCGGCGACCTTGTAAAAGCAGGCGATACGCTGGGGTATGTGGGCAATACAGGTAATGCGCAGTTTACGCCGCCCCACCTGCATTTCGGCATCTATAAAAACGGAGCGGTAAACCCGCTGCCGTTCGTGTATGAAACGGATAACGTTTCACAGGCGCAGTTCCCGATAACTTTTAAAGAAGGGGTGCAGAAGGTGAAGGGTAAGGCCAATCTCAGGAAGGGCCCGGCCACTACTTTCGGGACGGTGGGCGCGCTTACGGCCAATGATACCGTAATAATCTTGGGGCAGACTAAAGACTGGCTCCATGTGCAAACGTCAGCGGGGCAAAAGGCCTTTTTGCATAAAAGCCTGGTGAAGTGATGGGAATATTTGATAGCAAGAATCTCAACCATGCCAGAACGAAAGATGGAATAAATCTATATTAACTTCCCATCACCCCGTAAATTCCTCCCCCAAAAAATATATATTTGTTTTTCCCGCATTAACCAACCGGGACACAAATTATGTCAACAGACCTGTATGGAATCCGCGTACTTAGAAAAGAGCCGGAACAAAAGAAAGTAACGATAAAAGTTATCGTGGTATATTATGATGTGGCCTACAAAAGCCATGAGCCTTTGCCGATGGACAAGAGCCTTTTCCTGCGTGTGCTTTGCGACAACGGGAGGGATGCATTCATTGGTAAGGAGATAACGCAGGATGAATGGCTCGACGAGGATTGGGTTGCTACCAATGCGTATAAATACATCGACCATGTAAAGCAGCTGAATACTAAGAACTACCCGATAACGGACTGGGACGGCTACCACGACTTTTACTATGGCGACGGCCCGTGGACGGATGAGGAAAAGCTTGTTCAGGCCGACTATGAGTTGTATGTAAGCGACTCCAGGCTATTCGAACACCTGGAGGAAGGGCAATCGTGGGGCACTACAAGTTACGAGACGCAATCCTATGTGCATCCGGGTGCGGCAGCGCCTTTTATGCCCGACCTGTCATCGGAAGTTGTGGTGCTGGAGCCGTTCGTGGGTGACCAGGAAGGCACGGATACACTTATATTCACCAAAGATTCGTCAAAGCTTATCGCTTCCAGTTCCGATAATGAGATCACGTGCTACGATACCGCCACATGGCAGGAGCTTTGGCGCGTGAAGTTCGACGGCATGTTCGGCGATATGAAGATCGATGAGGAGGAAGGCATTGTATGGCTCACCGACTACAACAAGGTTGCGGGCGTTGCTGAGATTGCCACCGGGGCAGTTTCGGACAAAATGCCAAAGACAACGAAAAGGCTTGTATCACGGACCGGCAAATATGCGGTCGATTTCATGGAGGATGAGTTCCTTGACTTTGGCGACGATCGCAAAATAGAGCAGCCGGACACCGTAGAGGCCGTAGCCTTTTCTGAAGACGATACGCTGGTAGCCATCGGAGGCAGCTACGATAGCATTTCCATTTACGACCTTGAAGGCGATATGCTTGTACAGACAATAAACGGGATGCAACGTACCAGCAGGTTAGCCTTCAGCCCGGATGCAAAGTACCTTGCGGTATTGAAATTCGAAACGCTTACGATCTTCGAAGTGGGTACAGGTAAACTTTTACTAAAAAGTATAAAGAAGGGCAACACGTCCTATGGTACCCCTGTCTGGTCGCCTGATGGTAAGTATTTTGCCATTAGCCATTTTAACCATTACGGTTACAATGGGTACACAGGAGTTTATATGATAGGAATGGAATAACTATTTAACCACATAGATACATAGCATTAATTGCTTTAAGACAGAAATGTCCTCAATTATAGTCAACATAGTTTGAAGCAATGCTTCAAGGCTACTGTATCGATTATAATTGGACTAATTTGTAAGCAAATGTTATAAACATAAGAAAGCCGTTTAAAAGTAATTTAAACGGCTTTTTTTATACTGGAGTAAGTAACTATAGTTTCTTACCGCTCTTGTCTATGATTTTCTGGATACGCTTGTCAAGGTCTTCCATTAGTTCCTTAAGTGCACTTTCGCACATTGGCAGTACTTTTTCCGGTTTCATAACCGGTATGCCGCCTACCATAACACCTGTTTTACTGCTGTTGGCATGCTCGTTGATAACAAATACTTTATCACCTTTTTTGTTGTAAAGCGCTATGTGGGTAAAGGCACGCATTTTAGTAGAGGCAGTACCGCCTACGCCAAATCCTTTTACCAGTGCAAAGCTGATGTACACGAACATTACGCCGTCTACATCAGGAAATGCCTTTAGCATTCCGTTCACGTTAGCGCCGCTCCACGTAGGGTCTATCGCCTCATAGCCGGGATACAGCTGAAAATTTGACATATCCTGCTTCATACCCAAAAATGTAGGCTGAAAAGCATGGTAATCGGCATTGCCGGTTACAAGGGTTTCATCCGTCAGTTCAAAAGGGAACTTTTTAGCGTAATCGTTAAAGAACTTATCATGGTACTGTTGCAGCAATGGCGCCAGGTTGAAGTCAGGATCGTTCTTCAGGTCGGCAATAGCGGCTATTCCGCTTAATCCAACATCACTAAGGTCTACCATCTTGTCGGCATAAAAAGTAACAACCGCTACCTTCTTCTTTGCCTGTGCAAATGTTGCCGTAACCGCAAAAAGAAGCACGGCTGCAAGCATTGTAATTTTTTTCATACTGTAACTTTAAATTAGTTTTATGTTATAACTGCAACAAATAAACATAAATCGCTGTTATAAAGCAAATTATAATAGCTATTTGTTTTTTAACTTATGAAAATTTAATATGCTTATTATATTCCCTAATCCTGATTACACAGGGTGATGAATTAACATTACTTTAGTCGGGTTAAAATTTAAGTTTGGATGGTTTTTGCCTTACATCGTAAATACGGATAACTAATATTGCAATTTCAGTTTCCTTGAAGTATAACGTGTTATGTTTTGTGACGATACATTTTCTAATGTCGAGGTCTTTCCTGAAGTACATGAATTGTTTTGGGTCAAATGCGATCCTTTTTAAGTTTGATTGGAATATATCAATAAAATTATTGACAGTACGTGCATCCCAGTTTTCAGACAAATATTCCAGAATATTTCCAAAATCTTTTTTTGCAGAAGGGGATAGCCTTATCCGTTTATTCATATTTTTTCCGGAATTCCCTTATTATATCTTCGCTATCTTCTCCGTTACCTGCATCAAGTTCATCAATAGCATCCAGTAGACCCTGCTGCTGTTCCGGTGAAAGCCGCTCCCATTCTGCAAGGGCTTCGGGCTCTTCAACCATTGCTATGTCTTCGTTAAATGAATATTCTACGGTAATGCCCATTTTGCGGGCCACATCGGCTATCAGCCTTATATCTTCTTTCGATTTGCTTTTAAGAACCAGCCTTTCCATAACTAAAAATATTAGATAAAAACAAAGTTAGTCAAATCCTGCAACTCATCCCCAAAATTCTACAGTTCGGTCAAACACTTTTTCAGGGGTGGTTATAACTTTGGATATTTGCTTCATCAAAATACAACAACCTAAAACAATAAGATCATGGTACGATTTATTACAATGTTAGTCGTTTTCGTTTGCAGCACAGTTAGCGCACAATCAAAGTATGAAACAGGGATGCAGAAGGCATTTGCCCTTTGGGGTGAAAACAAAAGTACGGAGGCATCGGCGCTTTTTGAAAGGATTGCCGGTGCAGAAAAGGACAACTGGCTGCCGTCTTACTATGTAGCGTTGGTAAACACTACCGATGCCTTCCAGACACAGGACAAAGAAAAAATAGCGGCGCTGCTTGCTAAGGCACAAACGGCACAGGACAACGCTACAGCTATTTCGCCCGACAATCCGGAACTGCTCGTGATGCAGGCGATGATAGATACCGCCTGGATCGTTGCCGATCCGATGACCAACGGTATGAAGCTTTCCGGTAAAGTGAATGAGCTTTATGCCAAAGCGCTTATCATTGCCCCGAACAACCCAAGGGTGGTATTTGGTAAAGCAGAGTTTGAGATGGGTGGTGCGCGTTATTTCGGAAAGGATACCAAGCCGATGTGTGCCCAGATAGAAAAAGCTGTCGGCCTTTTTGCTACCTTTAAGCCGGAGACGCCTTTCCATCCTAACTGGGGTTTAGAGAGAGCACAACAGGCATTGGCAGAATGTAAAAAATAATAGAGAACGATGAACATCTATAGTCAGTTATTCAGGGCAACAGTACTCGGCATCATCATTTATGTTGTGCTTCTGTTTGTGGTATGGGACGGCTATTTTGAATGGAATTCCCGTTACCTTGTACAATTCCTCTTTGTAATTGGCTACACGCTTACGCTTTATGCCGGTAATGTCTTTGTTTTCGTCAGCATGGACAGGGTATTCGGTAAAGGGAGAATGGTGGTAAAGCGGCTCCTGGTCGGTTTTACTTTATCTTTTATAGTTTCGATACTATTAATCTTCCTGCTTCGTATAATTGAGGAAGTGGTAATTAAGGGGTATACATTCAGGCAATTCCTGGATGAAGAAACATTGTCTAACTATTACCTTGCCATCAATATAACACTTGGTGTAAGCTTTTTGGTCCATGCTTTCCACTTTTATAAGCGCTACCAGGAGAACAAGGTCAAAGAGCAAAAGATAATTGCAGGCACAGCTTCTGCCAAATTTGAAACGCTTAAGAACCAGATAGACCCGCACTTTCTCTTTAACAGCCTGAATGTGCTTAGCTCGCTGATTGAGGAAAACCCGGATAACGCCCAGAAATTCACAACATCGCTGTCTAAAGTGTATCGCTATGTGCTTGAGCAAAAAGATAAAGAGTTGGTGAGTGTGCAGGAAGAGCTGGATTTTGCAAAGACGTATATGAACCTGCTCAAGATGCGGTTTGAGAACAGCGTTTTTTATGAATTGCCGCAGTCGGTTTCTGATCCTGATGCGAGGGTAGTGCCGCTATCGCTACAGCTGCTGCTCGAAAACACCGTGAAGCACAATATCGTCAGCCAGCAAAAGCCGCTTTATATACGGATATATGAGCAGGACGGCTATCTTGTAGTGCAGAATGACTACCAAAAGAAAGAGGTATTGCAGGACAGGCGTGGCGTTGGTCTCCAGAACATTGTCAGCCGCTACGACATCATCACCATCAGAAGGGTAGTAATAGAACAAACAGAAAAACATTTTACGGTTAAATTACCGGTACTTACGAAACAGGTTACGATCATGGAAACAAGTTATAACGAATCGGAAAGCAGCTACCTGAAAGCGCAGAAAAAAGTAGAGGACATCAAAGGATTCTACGGAAACCTCCTGTCCTATGTTGTGGTTATCACAGGACTGGCAATACTGAACCTTGCCACATCTCCGGAGCATTTATGGTTCTTTTATCCCGCGATAGGTTGGGGTATAGGGGTGATAGTACATTTTTGCAGTGTGTTTAATTACGTTCCTTTCCTGGGTCGCGACTGGGAAGAACGCAAGCTAAATGAGCTCATGGAAAAAGAGCGCAACAGCAGATGGAAGTAGTTTAGTGTGTAGTCGCAGTAAACAAAGGAAATCCGCATTGATCCGAAAAATCTGCATAATCAGTGTTCCCTTTGTTAGCATATAGAGTTCAATCATCATCAAATCATCAAAAAATAAAACACCATGGAAACCGGATTTGAAAACAGGGAATTGGAGCGTACCCGCAAAAGGGTAAAGGAGATAAGGGGATTCTATATTAACCTTTCGCTGTATTGCATTATCATCCCCATACTGATTGCCATCAATCTTATCTTTACCCCCGATTTTTACTGGTTCTTCTTTTCGATGGCGGGTTGGGGGACGGGGTTGCTGTTCCACGCCATGGCAGCTTTTAATTTCGTTCCGTTCCTCAACCGGGACTGGGAAGAACGCAAGCTACAGCAGTTTATGGAGGAGGACCGCAAAACAAGGGAAAAATTCATGAAAAATGATAACGAAACACATTACAGCCATGGAAGACCTGTATGAGAAAGCCAGCCGCGACAGGGCTAAAAATAAGATTGAGAGGATAAAAGGACTATTTACGCACCTGCTTATCTTTATAACGGTGAATCTGCTGACACTGATTGCCAAATTAATAGGCTTTGGCCTGCACCCCTCAGCATGGAACAACTGCCTCAAAGGAACACTAATAGTAGGTTCGATAAGCCTTCTCACGAATGTAGCTTATGTGTACGGACCTGTAATTTTGAAAAAGAAAGGCTGGGAGGAGCGTAAGATGCAGGAACTCGTTAGCAAAGAACTAAACAAGAATAGCACCAACCGAAAATAAGGATCATGGAAAATTCATTTGAAGAACAGAAAAGACTTGAAAAAGCCCGTAAGAAAGTGGAGGATATCAAGGGATTCTATAAGCACCTTGCAGCCTATGTGCTGGTAAACATATTCCTGCTGGTAATGCAGGCCATCAACCTGGAACCGGGCGAGACATTCTGGACCTGGGGGACTTTCATCACGGCACTGTCATGGGGCGTGGGATTGCTCGCACATTGGCTGAGCGTTTTCAGCCGGAATGTATTCTTCAGCAAAAATTGGGAAGAGCGCAAGATACAGGAGTATATGGAACAGCAGAAAAGCCGCTCTAATAAGTGGGAATAATAGTTCTTATCAATCCAACAACCGACAACTAACAACCGACAACCAATGAACGTAATAATCATTGAAGACGAAAAGCCTGCGGCACGCCTGCTACAACGCAAGCTGCAAAAACTGGATATAGAAGCCGGTACCATGCTGCATTCGGTAGAGGAAGCCATCAACTGGTTCCAAAACAACCCCCAGCCCGACCTTATCCTTCTGGACATACAGCTAAGTGATGGATTGTCTTTCGAGATCTTCGAGACCATCCCAATCAGCAGCGCGGTAATATTCACTACGGCCTATGATGAGTATGCCCTGCGTGCCTTCAAGCTCAACAGCATCGACTACCTGCTGAAACCTATTGATGAGGACGACCTCGAGTCAGCTATAAATAAATTCAGGCAACGCCAGCCAAAGCCGCAGCAGCTGTCGGTCGACTTCGACCAGATAAAGCGCATGCTCGCCAACCCTTTGGAGAAAAGCTATAAAAAGCGCTTTACCATAAAAATGGGGCAGCACCTCAAGATGATCAATATAGAGGACACCGAATGCTTTTACAGCGAGAACAAAGGCACCTACATCCATACTACCGATAACCGGGACTACCTTTTGGAATGCACCCTCGAGCAACTGGAAACCGAACTCGACCCCAGGCAGTTCTTCCGCGTAAGCCGTAAATTCATCGTTTCGGTCAATGCCATAAAGGATATTATCGTGTACACCAATTCCCGCCTTAAAGTCATCCTGCCCACCTACAAAGACGATGAGGTCATTGTGAGCCGTGAGCGCGTGAATGATTTCCGGGAGTGGATCAGTTAGTTTTTAAGTCCGATGTCGGATGTCCGAGGTTCTGTCACATCGAGCGCAGTCGAGATGCGTTAGGGTTTAATTCACCCAAACTGAAAACTGTGACTGCGACTGAGAACTTATTTCTTCGTAAACCTATAAACCGCCCCGCCCTGTTTCAGCACCATTTGCTTTCCATCGGGATTGAACTCCATTTCCAGGCCTGCCATTTCAAATTTAAACGTGCCTTTAGCGGTCGCATCGAGTGGGAATGCCGATTGCCCTTTGGCCTGTGCCATAAGCGTGGTGCCTTCCTTAGTAATGGTAATTGGCAGTGGGATGTCGGCCGATTCGTAATAGCCCGCATACTGGTCAAGCTCTGCCGGCGTATGATTATATCCTGCAAAATCAGGAATGTCGAAAGGTTGGTTGTATACCCAGCTTAGTATGGTAATGCCAATATCGTTCGGGTTGATATTCGACCCATTCGATGTCATGGCTACCGTTATTTTATCGTCAGGGAAAAGCGACAGCATCGATTTAAACCCATCAATCCCGCCGGAATGGCCAAATGAGGATTTGTCGCCAAAAGGGAAGCGGAACATCCCCAGGCCGTAACCCTGCGAAATGGTTTTCATCTGCTCCAGGCTGGCCGCCGAAACGATCTTGCCTGCAAACAATCCTTCTATGAACTTAGCGAGGTCAGCTGGGTTCGAAACCACTGCGCCTGCACCGCCCGGGATAGACATATCGGTTTCAGGGCCTTTTTCCCATTTGCCGCTGTAGCTATAAGAGTACACCTCGTTGTTGGCTGTATTTATCTTCCCGCCGTAGTAGGTATTTTTAAGACCAAGCGGCTTAGCGATCTTCTCCGCCAGCAGGTCCTTATACGGTTTCTTATACACCTTCTCAAGGATGAAGCCCAGTAGCACATAATTCGAGTTGCTGTAGTCGGCCGATGTGCCCGGCTCAAAAGCGCTCTTGCCTTTGGCGATGATCGCAACCATTTCGGCCTGTGTCTTAGCCTGCGTCATCCAGGAGGTATAGTCGGCGTCGTTGGTAAAATTATTAATCCCGCTGCTGTGCCCCAGCAGGTTCTTTATCGTGATCTTCGAAGCGTTCGGCACTGTCGGGAAGAACTTATCGAGTTTATCATCCAGCGACAGCTTTTTCTCCTCTATGGCTTTAAACACCATCGAAGCCGTGAACATTTTTGATATCGACCCGATCCTGAATTTCGAGTCGGCAGTACTCTTTTTCCCGGCTTCCGCATCGGCAAAGCCTATTGACCTGGAGTAAATCACCTTCCCGTCTTTAGAGACTACCACGCTCCCCATGTATTTGTTGTTGGCCTCGAGCGCGTCAAAATACTGGTCGAGCTTTGTTTTGTCAGGGGTTTGCGCAACCGTAGGGAGCGCCATGCACGCCGTAAGCAGCAGTAGGATAAAGTTCTTCATGATCGTTGGTTTTTGATTGATGGTTTCAAATATAGGAAATATATTGATTTGAAGAGGAGAATGGCCGGTCAGGACATCTTTTAAATTTAGTATAATTATAGTATACATTTTTAAACTAAACTGCCATTGCTAAAGCTACTGGTTTTGGCTAACATGCTGTATTTCAAAGATATTATGTTTGTGCCATTTGTACTATTCGGACATCGCTATCGTCCGGTATTCAAAAAACGACAACAAAAGTGTACTTTTATGCCAACCCCGCTACTCCCAAAGCATGGCTTCAGGTATAATTAGTCCAAAAAATAGTAGGAGAGGGAAGGGAAGCGCTTAAACCCTGACTTGCCGGTACGCTATTGTGCTTTATAATAATGTAGCCTTACTGTTTTTGTAGCGGGGGCTAGGGGGCTTGGAGCAGTCATCTAAGCGCTTTTTCAGGAAAGGCCGGTCCTGTGCTCTCCCGCTTTTTGGCGGGATGTCCACTATATCCCCGCCGAAAAAGGCGGGGGATGCCGCTTCCATCAGGGCTAGGGGGAAAGGTGGTTGTATCTCGGCAATGGTCTGATCGGCAGGAGTGGAGTTCCCCCTTGGGGAGTTAGGGAGCTTTATCTGCCTCCGCAAGCTACAGCAGGATACCGGCTCTGTCAGGGCTAAGGGGAGAGTGGGTGTGTTGCTGGGGTTGCAGTTCACGTTATTTTTTGTGCAATTGGCGATAAATGTTATAGACAAAATATAGATTGTCTACTACTTGAATTAATAAAAGCGTTTTTGTTAAATATTAGTTAATAACTTAGTTGCGCTTAATAAACCCAAAATCTCTTATTATGAAAATAAAACTTTCGTTTGTTATGCTACTAATGTATGTAGTAGGGATTAGCCAAATATCGGTTAATGTAAATCATCCTGTTACCAGAAACTTTTCTTATGTTGAAACAAACGGTCTTGTCAAATTTAAAACCATATTCAATGTTTCTGACGGATCAAATGGCTCAATTGACGTAAATAGTGTAAGATACAAGGGAGTTGTGAAATGGCTAAACAGGGCAGATGACGAACTTATTTCTGGCAGGCTTGAACAACAGTCCAATTTATCGGACTTTATCATAACTTTGAAAGACCGAAATAATATTGAATTTGAAAATAAGTCAAAGGAAACTAATTTATGGGATAATATTACAGTGACTGTTTCATATGAGTTGAATGGACTCATTCATACTTTACCAAGTTATATTATCTATTCAAATGATGCGCAACAGGTCAGAAATTCAAAGATAACTATTGAACCACGTGGAGTTGTACTACCTAGTAATAAGGGAATAGTTTTAGCAGAAGTTACTGGAGTAGCCTCAGTTGAATTAACAGCTATTGATATTACATATTCGGGAGGTACAATACATCACAACCTGCAAAAAACGGATATCACCGGCTCAAGTCTTAAATACGAAATTTCAATTCCTCTTCCGAATTCAGCTTCTCAATCATATGATTTAAAGTTGTATGGGAAAATTATGGGAAATACGATTGAATCTCCAATAAAAACAGTAAGTTTCCAAAAACAGGTGTCTATAACTGGGATAAATGGCAATTTCGATGTAGCAAACGGCTTCATCTTTAACTTAGAAGATAAAGACAGTAAAAGCTATACAATTACTACATCAGGTGATGCTGGCAAACTCGAGGTTGAGGAATTGGGAAGGAGCGTTTATCAGGCTAAAATCGATGAGAAATCTCCGGGTGTCTATGTTCTTTTAATTACCTCTAACAAAACAATATTTGATGATGATCAAAGTATTTATTTTAAGGTTAATGGAAAACGGTTGGAAGGTGATTTTAAAATAATCAGGCCATATCCTTCAATCGCAATAAGCGCGGAACAAACCAGTGAAAATTCATTAAAATTAAGTCTTACCTTATCAAGTTGGATTTCTCAAGATATAAAATTAGAAATTCCCAACACCACGAGAAATTTCATACTAAAAAATTCTGGTTCAAAAGTGGATGGGGATAGCAAAATATTCACTGAAGAAATAGGTAGTAAGGATTTTAAATTTGATGATATCAAGGACAGTCTAATGATAAGTACAGTTAAGGTTATTGTTGATAATAAAACCCTATTAACCACCCAATATAAGTTTGTCAACTTATCCTACTATAAAAAGAAAATTGAAAAAATTCAGTCAACGGGTAAGAATAAGTCTGAAAAAAAGGAAGAAATTGAGCAAGTTGTTAAATCACTTTTCAAAACAACAGGCAACGAAGATAAGCCCTTAATAACATCTATATCAAAAAAACTATCATCTAAGGAAGATTCCGATAAAAAAGAGGGTTGGCAAAATCTAGTTTCTTATGCAATAAAATTCGCACCTGCGTTGATAGCATTATTGTAATGACAAATCCCAACACCATACCTGATGTTAATTGAATGACCGTCTATTCATTAGCATAAAGTTAGTAACAATGCAGAGGGAGCTTAGCAGTACTCATGATACTACTGCAGACCTATATAAAAACCAAAATTAATTTTTTTTTGTCAAATGTTGAAGTATAATATATCCTAAGATAACATAACCGTTTATGGAAATTCTTTTTATAGCTATAACCAATAAAATATTAATATGTCATTAAATTTAGAAATGTTTACCGAGAAACAAGTTTATGTTATGTATTCTCTTTACAAAAGCATGGAGGTAGATTTAGAATCAAAGCAAAATCGAAATGGTGAAGAAAATGCGAGATTGGAAATGGTAAAAACTAATCTTAGCTTAATTGAGATCTATGCAATCCAGAAAAGACAAGAAGAGGTAAGATGGTCACTTACGAGTCTGTTTCAATCAGCGGGGATGAATCCAACTCTTATCTTGGAGTTTTATCCAGGATCAGAGAGCTATAACACCTATGGCAAAAATTTGGTAGTAAATGTCGAGTACAGTGAGAAAGACTTAAAGCACATTTTTGAGAGCATTCGTGATAAATCTCCAAGAGTAACAGGTCAGTTAAAATTTAAGATAGTCCCAGAATTTATAGATGGAGAGATAAATACTGGAGACATTTTCGGAATCCAGGGATAATTCTTGTGGTGAAAATAACTAAAGGTAATTGTAGTACGTTGAGATAAGTTTCTATGTTTATCGCCTTTAGGCACAATCAAAACAGTTACATTTTAAATTGTAACTTCAAAACATGAGTGTTTTTAATTAAATCAGAGTAAATGAATTTAAAAGATTACGCAGATACAATAGAATCAATACTTACTTCTTTAGCGATACTTATCGGTGGAAGTTGGACATTTTGGAAGTTTATTCTTCAAAGAGAAAAATATCCTAAAATACAATTTGATATTGATATTAATTTTATTTCCTTTCAAGACGAAAAATTATTGTTTGAAATCATCCTCATCATTGAAAATGTTGGTTTGGTTAGACATGAAATAAGCTCAGAAAATTTTACTCTCAGAATACGTTACTTAAGAAAAAGTGATAAAATTGAGCAAGGTACTCCAGAGTATAATTACCAAACAAATTTCCATCATCTTCACGAAGTTATCCCCAAAAGCGAGATTCAAAGAAAAATTATTCCTGAAAGTTGGAAAAATACATTTATTGATCCCGGTGTCAGTCAAAAATATAGTTATATTACTTCATTACCTGATGATACAATTTGCTTATTAGTAAAATCAAAATTCAATTATTCACATAGAAATTTGGATTTTCACGGAGCACAAAAGCTATTCAAAGCACCCAGTAGTCTAGATTTGCATACGTAATTATAAGCATTAACCATCCAAATAAACCCCAATCTTCCTCCTGTCCCCGATAGCGCGGACTTGCAATCCGTGCCGGTAAGAGTAAGCATAACCTCCCCGCCCTTTAGCCTCCTCCAGCTTCTAAAAACACAGGCGCGCCACGTGAGGGAGAGCTATACCCATACCCTCTACACGTCTATCATCTCTCATCTAAAAGTCCCCCTTCTCCCATCTAAAAATCTATCATCCAAAAATCTCCCGCGCTTTTCCTATCTTTGCCCCCGTAAAATACGACTATGAAATTTGATCTTCTTACCAAAGACCCGCAGTCCAAGGCCAGGGCAGGCAGCATCACGACCGACCACGGCGTTATAGAAACCCCGATATTCATGCCTGTGGGCACCGTTGCTTCGGTTAAGGGCGTGCACCAGCGCGAGCTAAAGGACGACATCAACCCCGATATCATTTTAGGGAATACCTACCACTTATACCTCCGCCCGCAAACCGAAATACTCGAAAAGGCAGGCGGCCTCCACAAGTTTATGAACTGGGACCGCAACATCCTGACCGACAGCGGCGGCTACCAGGTGTACTCGCTTTCGGCCAACCGCAAGATCAAGGAGGAGGGCGTAAAGTTCAAGTCGCACATCGACGGGTCGTACCATTTCTTTTCGCCCGAGAGCGTGATGGAGATTCAGCGCACCATTGGCGCCGACATCATCATGGCCTTCGACGAGTGTACCCCGTACCCGTGCGATTACCGCTATGCTAAGCGCTCCATGCACATGACGCACCGCTGGCTCGACCGCTGCATTACGCACCTCGAAAAGCTGCCTTTTAAGTACGGCTACAGCCAGGCGTTCTTCCCGATCGTGCAGGGGAGCACCTATACCGACCTTCGCCAGCAATCGGCCGAATATATCGCCAATGCAGGCGCTGTGGGTAACGCCATCGGAGGCCTTTCGGTAGGCGAACCGGCCGAAGAAATGTACGCCATGACCGATGTGGTGTGCAGCATACTCCCCGAAGACAAGCCGCGCTACCTCATGGGCGTGGGCACCCCGATAAACATACTCGAGAACATCGCGCTGGGCGTGGATATGTTCGACTGCGTGATGCCAACGCGCAACGCCCGTAACGGGATGCTGTTCACGGCGCACGGCACCATCAACATCAAGAACAAGAAGTGGGAAGACGACTTTTCGCCAATAGACGAAATGGGCATGACCTTTGTCGACACCGAATATACCAAGGCCTACCTGCGCCACCTTTTTGCCGCCAACGAATACCTTGGCAAGCAGATAGCGACCATACACAACCTCGGTTTCTATATGTGGCTGGTGCGCGAGGCCAGGAAGCACATCATTGCCGGCGACTTCCGTGAGTGGAAGGATATGATGGTGAAGCAGATGAGTCAGAGGCTGTAGATCGCATTATGTAACAAGATAACGAAAATGTCATATTGAGCGCAGTCGAAATGCGGCATTTTCGTTATCTTGCTTCTCGACTGCGCTCGAAGTGACAACCGTATTATAATATAATTAAACAAGCATAATAGCATGAAAATAATAGACTGGTACATCCTGAAGCGTTACCTGGCAACATTTTTTGTGATGCTCATCATGTTCATCCCCATCGGGATCGTGATCGACGTTTCCGAAAAGATCAACAGGATACTTGAGTACAAAGTGCCCTTCGTGGACGTAGCCATTTATTATGGCAATTTTACCATCTATTTTGCCAACATGCTTTTCCCGATATTCCTGTTCCTTTCGGTAATATGGTTTACCTCAAAGCTGGCCAACAATACCGAGATCATTGCCGTACTGAGCTCCGGAATCTCCTACATGCGCTTCCTCAGGCCGTATATTATAGGTGCGACATTCATTTCGATACTCGCGCTGCTTATGGGTTTTTTCTTCGTGCCGTCGGCGAGCAAGGGCTTCAACGACTTCCGGTACACCTACCTCAAGCGCGGCACCGATGCCGAAACAAGGAAAAACGTAGATGTTTACAAGCAGATAAGCGACAACGAGTATATTTACGTAAGCAGCTTTAATTATAAGACGAAAATGGGTGTCAATTTTAGCCTTGAGGAGTTTAAGGACAACCAGATGGTTTCCAAGATAAACGCCTCCATGATCAAATGGAATGAAAAGGACAGTACCTATACGCTTACCAATTACAACAAGCGGATTGTAGGCAAGATGGAAGACAGGCTGGAATCGGCAAATGAGAAGAAGTTCAAATTCAACTTCAAGCCGGACGACCTCACCCCGACGGTGTACGCTGCCGAAACCATGACCCTCGGCGAGCTGAACAAATTCATAGAAAAGGAAAAAGAGCGCGGATCGGGCAATATAAACGCCTACCTGGTAGTGAAGTACAAAAAATACAGTATTCCTATATCGGCCTTTATACTTACTGTGATAGCCGTAGCTGTCTCATCTATGAAGAGGCGCGGCGGTATGGGGGTTAACCTTGCCCTTGGTATAGCGCTGGCGTTTACCTTTATCTTTTTCGATAAGGTATTTGGCACGCTGGCCGAAAAATCGAGTATGTCGCCATTCATCGCAGTATGGATACCCAACTTCACTTTCGGGATATTAGCCATTTATCTTTTGCGCAATGCCAGGCGATAACTTAAAAAGCTACCTGCACCTCCACTTTATCGTATTTGTGTGGGGGTTCACCGCGGTACTTGGGGCGCTCATTTCGCTCGATGCCCTGCCGTTGGTCTGGTTCAGGATGTGTATAGCCGTTAGCCTTATATTCCTGTTTGCAATAGTCACTAAAACCCCGATTAAAGTTCCCATGCGGACATTCCTTGGCTTTATGGTAGCCGGCCTTGTCATCGCGATGCACTGGTTTACGTTTTTCCATGCTATAAAGGTTTCCAATATTTCCATTACACTTGCCTGCCTCTCAACAGGTGCGCTGTTTGCCACATTGTTAGAATCTGTATTTTACAGGAGGCGGCTCATCGGGTATGAAATACTTATGGGTTTCATAGTCGTTTTAGGCTTGTGCATCATCATATACGGAGAACATCTCGCCATAGTGCTTGCAAAAGTCATGGAAAACCCGGAAGACTTTTGGAGTATCCTTGCCGGTGGTACCTATACCAATCCCGGCCATTACTGGGGGATATTGCTGGCATTGTCATCAGCCTTCCTCTCAGCAACATTTTCGATCATTAATGGCAAATATGCAAAGGAGTACAACCCGGTGGTCATATCACTATATGAGCTGATGGGCGGCGTTTTCTTCTTTTCGCTTTACCTCCTTTTTACGGGCAGCTTTACAGCAGATTTCTTTATGCTTTCGGGCCTCGACTGGATGTGGCTTTTCATACTCGGTTCGTTTTGCACCGCTTATGCCTTTATCGCATCAGTACAGGTTATGAAGTTTATTTCGCCTTATACTGTCATGCTTACCATCAATATGGAGCCGGTTTATGGGATAATTCTCGCACTCATCGTTTTTAAGGAAAAGGAAAAAATGGGATGGCCGTTCTATCTTGGGGCACTAATTATTTTGAGTACTGTGATTATCAACGGGATACTTAAAAATAAGCCCAAAATTGAAAGTAATTAGCTGCCTGTAGTTTGTTTACCAATTGAAAATTTTATCTTTGTAGCCCGAACCAAAAATGAAAATCTGCCTATACTATGGAATATTTAGATTTTGAACTCCCTATCAAGGAGCTTGAGGACCAGCTGGATAAGTGCACGATAATAGGCCAGGAGAGCGACGTTGACGTGTCTAATACCTGCAAACAGATCGAGAAGAAACTGGAAGAAACCAAAAAGAAGATATACAAAAACCTTACTGCGTGGCAAAGGGTACAGTTGTCAAGGCATCCAAGCCGTCCCTACACAATGGACCATGTAAGGGCGCTTACAGGCGAAACGTTCCTTGAGATGTTTGGCGACCGTGGCTTTAAAGACGACAAAGCCATGATAGGCGGGCTCGGCAAGATAGGCGGGCAGTCGTTCATGATCGTTGGGCAGCAAAAGGGATACAATACAAAAACAAGGCAGTACCGCAACTTCGGTATGGCCAACCCTGAAGGTTACCGCAAGGCATTAAGGCTGATGAAAATGGCCGAGAAATTCGGGATACCTGTCGTAACGCTTGTGGATACTCCGGGAGCTTATCCCGGCCTTGAAGCCGAAGAGCGCGGACAGGGAGAAGCCATTGCAAGGAATATTTTTGAGATGATACGCCTTAAAACCCCTATCATTACCGTTATAGTAGGAGAGGGAGCTTCAGGAGGTGCATTAGGCATCGGAGTGGGCGACAAAGTATACATGATGGAGAACACATGGTACTCCGTTATCTCGCCGGAATCCTGTTCATCCATCCTTTGGAGGAGTTGGGAGTACAAAGAGCAGGCTGCCGAAGCATTGAAGCTGACTTCCTTCGACATGAAAAAGAACGGCCTGATTGACGACATAATCCCGGAACCCCTTGGAGGCGCGCATTATGACCGCGAAACCGCCTTCAGGAGTGTAGAAGAATACATATTGAAAGGTTACAACGAACTCAAAGACTTATCAACAGCTGAATTAGTGGCGCAAAGGATGGATAAGTACAGTAAAATGGGCGAGTACAAGGAATAATATAGCCATAACGGCATAATTAGTCCGAAGCCTTGCAGCTTCGGATTTTTTTTGGGTTATGAACAAATTTGAGGTGATTTATCAACAGGTTGTAAACAGGTTATAAATGGCGCACTTAACAATTACTTAACTATTTGGTGCCAATTTTATTTACATTCGCAGTATGGAAAATATCAGGAATATAAACCCCGTGAGAGTTGATAAGACGACCATTATCAACCTGGAGAAAGGCAAGCTGCCGCCACAGGCGCTCGACCTTGAGGAGGCCGTTCTCGGCGCCATGATGATTGACAAAAAGGGGGTTGACGAAGTGATTGATATCCTTCAGCCGGATGCTTTTTACAAAGATGCCCACAAACACATTTATGAGGCTATTGTGGCGCTTTTCAACGATACGCAGCCCATTGACTTGTTAACAGTCTCTGCGCAGCTTAAAAAGACCGCAAAGCTCGAACTGGCAGGGGGCGATTTCTACCTGATACAGCTTACGCAAAAGATATCGTCTTCGGCACACATTGAGTTTCACTCGCGCATTATTTTGCAGAAATTCATTCAGCGCAGCCTTATCAAAATATCCAGCGAGATCATCGAGGAGTCTTATGATGAGACCACCGATGTGTTCGACCTGCTGGATAAAGCCGAATCACGCCTGTATGAGGTAACGCAGGGCAATATCAAGCGTAGTTCCGAAACTGCCCAAAGCCTCGTTATACAGGCTAAAAAACGTATTGAGGAGATCGCGAATAAAGAAGGCCTCAGTGGTATTGCCACCGGTTTCCATGATCTGGACAAGCTTACCTCAGGTTGGCAGCCCAGCGACCTTATCATTATTGCGGCGAGGCCGGGTATGGGTAAGACTGCGTTCGTTTTATCAATGGCGCGCAACATCGCTATCGACTTCAACCACCCCGTGGCATTGTTTTCCCTGGAGATGTCATCCGTACAGCTGATTACCCGTCTGATTTCTAGCGAGACCGGGCTTCCGTCAGAAAAGCTGCGTACCGGTAAGCTCGAAAAACACGAGTGGGAGCAGCTGAGTATTAAAGTAAAAGACCTTGAGAAAGCCCCGCTTTATATTGATGATACGCCATCGCTTTCGATATTCGACCTCAGGGCCAAAGCCAGAAGGCTGTCTTCTCAGTACGGCATCAAAATGATAATCATCGATTACCTCCAGCTAATGACTGCAGGAGGGAATGGAAAAGGCGGCGGAAACCGTGAGCAGGAGATATCTACCATTTCACGTAACCTGAAAGCCTTAGCAAAAGAACTTGCGGTGCCTGTTATCGCCCTGTCGCAGCTCTCGCGTGCCGTAGAGACCCGTGGTTCGAGCAAGCGCCCGTTACTATCGGATTTGAGGGAATCGGGAGCGATCGAGCAGGATGCGGATATCGTGTCGTTCATCTATCGTCCTGAATACTACAAGATCGATGAGTGGGATGATGAGGAGCAATCGCCGACACAGGGCCAGGCCGAGTTTATCGTAGCCAAGCACCGTAACGGCGGACTGGATAATATCCGGCTGAAGTTTATAGGAAGCCTCGGTAAGTTCGATAACCTCGACGATTTCGGTTCACCGTTTGGCGACCTGCCATCCAGCATGAACGACAGCACAGCCTTTATAACCAAAAACCTGCCTTCGGCCAATGAGGCGTTCGGCAGCAACATGAACAGCAATGATGGCGACGACGATGTGCCATTCTAAAAATACATAAAATTAAAACGTACACTATGGGAAAAACTACCAACGAGATGGAACTTACAGAAACAATACGGGAAATGGTCGTGCATGGCGCAGAACATATTTCTTTTGACGAATAAAATAAGTAAACATACTAAGGAAGCGCATTGAGAGATGCGCTTTTTTCATTGTAAAATTTTCGCTTTCAGGCGAATAGACTAATTTCCGGGATTAAATCTGTTATGGCTTTTCCTGATCGCGGGAATTCCAGTACTCATCATTATTTGGATTCAATTGGTTGGAGTGATTGTCAAGATCTGCTTGATTTGGATCATCTTTCATAGTAAATAATTATGGTTAATATATTGTTAAATATATTAATTATTTTTAATAATTGTGATAATCACTTTTATTTATGTATTAATATCTTTTTGTAGTTGTCCTAAACAAATCGCCCCACTTCGCATTGCAAAAAGAGTGCAAGTCATGAACAGCAATGATGGCGACGACGATGTGTCATTCTAAAAACACATAAAATTAAAACGTACACTATGGGAAAAACTACCAACGAGATGGAGCTTACAGAAAAAATACGGGAAATGGTCATGCATGGCGCAGAGCATATTTCTTTTGAGGAATAATACAAGCAAAAAAAAGCGCATTGAGAGATGCGCTTTTTTAGTTAATAAATTTTGTACTTTAGATTAATATAGAGAAATTAATACTACAGTTGATTATTACAGATCCAAAAGTAGGTGTAAAGTTAGTTGCTTAAATTCTTACTGCTTCCATATGAGTGGTTAAGGGAATGAGTGGCGGCTCCCCTCTTGAGAGGGGTTGGGGGTGTGTCATTTAATTCCATGAATTTGCTAAGTGAAAAGAAAAGTAATTCCATATAATCCACAATTAAAAGAACTGGCCCGTCAGCTTCGCAATGGTAGTACTAAAGCTGAAGTTATCCTTTGGCAGAAACTCAAAAACAAGCAAATGTATGGTTATGACTTTCATCGACAAAAACCAGTAGGCAATTATATTTTGGATTTCTTTTGTTATGAATTAATGTTAGGTATAGAGGTAGATGGCTATTCACACGAACTGATTGAAATTTATAATAAGGATATAATTAAAGAAGCTTCAGTGAATGATTTTGGTATTACAGTGCTCCGTTTTTCTGATTTCCAGGTTTTAAAAGATACAGACAATGTGATTCGCGCAATTGAAGGATATATTATTGAGTTCGAAGAACACACCCCTAACCCCTCTCAAGAGGGGAACACTCAGCCGTGATTACTCGAACTCTAAAAGTAGTTCTTGTATCGGTATGAGTTTAGTAGTCCACTCTTGAGAGAGGTACATCATATAACAACAAAAAAGCGCCCCGTTTCCAGGACGCTTCTCAAATATAATAACCAAAAAACTAATTCATCTGTAGCACCGCTGCTTTATCTGCAATAAGCGCTTCTGCTTCTGCGATGGCATTAACCGTTTTGATAACCGAATCCGGCGTAACCGATATACTGTCAATACCCAATCCAACAAGGAACTGCGCAAAATCAGGGAAATCCGATGGCCCCTGCCCACAAATGCCAACTTTCACACCCGCTTTCTTAGCAGCTGAAATAAGCATTTCGAGCATACGCTTCACGGCCGGGTTCCTTTCGTCATACAGGTGTGCTACCAACGAGGAATCCCTGTCAAGGCCAAGTGTCAGCTGCGTAAGGTCATTGCTGCCAATAGAGAAACCATCAATATGCACGGCAAATTCCTCAGCCATCATAATATTCGACGGTATCTCGGCCATCAGGTACAGCTCCAGTCCGTTATCGCCTCTTTCCAGTCCGAACTCCTTCATCACTTCCATTACTTTGTGAAGCTCTTCAACCGTGCGGCAGAAAGGTATCATCACGACTACATTGGTAAGGCCCATTTCTTCACGTACTTTTTTGATGGCCCTGCATTCCAGTCCGAAAGCCGCTTTGTAAGCCTCCGAATAATAGCGGGAAGCGCCCCTCCATCCGATCATCGGGTTCTCTTCGTTCGGCTCATAATACTTACCGCCCAAAAGGTTGTAGTACTCGTTGGTCTTAAAGTCGGAGAAACGCACTATCGTTTTATTAGGATAAAACGAAGCTGCGATCTTTGCAACACCATTGGCCAACTTATCAATAAAGAACGTTTCTTCATCAGGATAACCCGTTATTTTCTTTTCGATCTCTTTGGTAAGCGACGCATCATTCAGGTTGCGGTGATTTAGCAAAGCTAATGGGTGTACCTCAATATAATTATTGATGATAAACTCTTCCCTGGCAAGCCCCACTCCTTTGTTCGGCAGATGGGAGAATTGAAATGCAAGGCCCGGCGATGCCACGTTGAGCATGATATCCGTTTTCACTTCCGGCAGCTGGCTCAGGTCATATTCGGTTTTAATGTATTTTATCTCGCCTTCATAGACAAATCCCTGGTCACCTTCGGCACAGGAAGCCGTAAGCAGCATACCTTCTGCGATCAGTTCGGTAGCATTGCCACAGCCCACGATAGCAGGAATGCCCATCTCCCGCGCAATGATAGCCGCATGGCAGGTACGCCCGCCTTTATTGGTAATAATAGCCGAAGCTTTTTTCATGATCGGCTCCCAGTCCGGGTCGGTCATGTCGGTCACCAATACCGAACCCGGTATAAACTCATGCCCTTCGGAAACCCTTTTGTCCATTGAATATAGTATCGTTGCCTTGCCGGTTCCTATCTTATCACCTACAGCTATGCCTTTCAATAGCAGTTTTTCATAGCGGCTTTCGTCCTCAATGCGGTACTCGGTTATGGTGGTCGGGTTCTTTTGCGAATGGATGGTTTCCGGGCGTGCCTGAACGATAAACATCTCTTTTGTAAGGCCGTCTATCGCCCATTCTACATCCATCGGGGTCCATTTGTCACGTATTTTCGAATAATATTCTTCTATGATAACGACCCATCGCGACAGTTTTAGGATGTTTTCATCGCTTAAGCAGAAACGTTTCCTGAACTTATCTTCGGTAGGTATGGTTTTTACACGTTCGTCACCGCCTTCGCCATAGATCATCATGATGTCCTTGTTGCCCATCTTCTTTTCGATGATCGAATTGAAGCCCTGTTTCAGCAAAGGCTTAAAAACAATATACTCATCCGGCGATACTGCTCCCTGTACGATCATTTCACCCAAACCATAAGAAGCATTGATCACCACCGCATCTTTAAAACCGCTTTCGGTATCTATGGAAAATGCAACACCTGATGTGCCAAGATCGCTTCGCACCATCTTTTGTACACAAACCGAAAGTGCAAGCTCCAGATGGTTGTAACCAAAACTCTGGCGGTAGCTGATAGCCCTGTCTGTAAACAGCGATGCGAAGCATTTGCGGATAGAATCCATAAGCATTTCAGGCCCGCGCACGTTAAGGAACGTTTCCTGCTGTCCGGCAAATGATGCATCCGGAAGGTCTTCTGCAGTAGCTGAGCTGCGTACGGCGATGTCGGTCATTTCCTGACCGTATTGTGCCGAAAGCGCAAGGTAGCAATTGGTGATCTCCTCGCTCATTTCTGCAGGAAATTTACCGTTTAAAAACGACTGCCGTATCTGCATGCCGCCTCGACGCAATGATTCGATGTTGTCATAATCGATAGCATCTACGGTAGCTTTGATTTTTTCATCCAGGGCATTGTACTTTAAAAAGGCGTAGTAAGCCGTTACCGTTACTACAAATCCGTCAGGGATGGTAACACCAAGTGCAGTAAGGTTTTGGAGCATTTCTCCAAGGGAGGCGTTTTTTCCTCCCACCATTGGTATGTCATTAATACCAACGTTTTTTAAGGGCAGTGTAAAATTCATTATGTTGTGTTGTTAATAAAATGTAAATTTTTTAGTTATAAACCTGTAATCGCTATTTTGTTTAAAAATATCGCAAAGATATATTGCTTTTATATTTTACGAAAACGTTTTAGGTTATTTTTTTGTTGATTTAATCGTAACTTTGTTATATGGCTTATTCGGGTAGCCAAATCTGTAAGCGCTGATAATAAAATAGCTGTGGCGTAGTTATTGATACAACCTATCTATTTGCTATCTTTGAAATTACTAATGAAAAGAAAAATGCCTTTTAAAAGAATATATTTAGTCTTGCTGCTTATTATTTCATTTGGTGCAAAAGCTTCGATGATTCTGATCCCGATGGATGAAAGCACGCAGCAAAACCACCTGAAAGCCTATGGTATTACCTACTGGGCACTCGATAAAAGCTATAAAGTTAACTGGCTGCTGAATTACAGGGGTGGGTCGTTCCTGCTTCCTGATGCCGAAGAGATACGCCGCGAATGCCAGATACGCGGGGTGAGTTTTGAAGTGATAAGCGACAGCGAAGCCAACAGCATTCTTGATGATATAAGCAGCCCATCGCAAAACATGGAGAATGTTGTGCTCGAAAAAGCCCCAAAAATTGCGGTATATACACCTAAAGGCAAACAACCCTGGGATGATGCCGTGACATTGGTGCTTACCTATGCCGAAATACCTTTCACGCCTATTTACGATGAGGAAGTATTAGGCGATGCACTTTTGCTTTACGACTGGCTGCACCTGCACCATGAGGATTTTACCGGCCAGTATGGTAAGTTCTTTGGGATGTACCGCAATGCACCGTGGTATATTGAGCAGAAAAAAGAAGCGGAAGCCCTTGCGGCAAAACTCGGCTATGAAAAAGTATCTGACGAAAAGCTGGCCGTTGCTACCAAAATAAGGAACTTCGTTATTGGCGGCGGTTTCATGTTTGCCATGTGTTCCGCGACAGACAGCTTTGACATTGCGCTTTCGGCAGAAGGCGTTGACATTTGCGAGCCAATGTTCGACGGCGATGCCAGCGACCCTAACTACCAGTCAAAAATCGATTACAACAACTCGTTTGCCTTTAAGGACTATATACTGGAACGCAACCCGATGGTTTATGAGTTTTCTGACATTGACACAACAAATAAGCGTGCAATATTGCCGGACAACGATTATTTTACCCTGATGGAATATTCCGCAAAATGGGATCCGATACCGTCAATGCTTTGCCAGAACCATACACAACTGGTGAAAGGATTCATGGGCCAGACGACGGCTTTCTATTCTGATAAAGTAAAATCGAACGTACTGGTAATGGGTGAGAACAAGCAGACCGGCGAAGCGCGTTACATCCACGGGACCAAAGGAAAAGGCATGTTCACCTATTATGGCGGCCACGACCCCGAAGACTACCAGCATAGAGTGGGAGACGCCCCAACAGTACTCGACCTGCACCCAAATTCGCCCGGCTACCGGTTAATTCTTAATAACGTATTATTCCCTGCAGCAAGGAAGAAGAAATTGAAAACCTAGGGGTAAGGTTCTGATATGATGTACTATATCTATTCCATTTTACGATACACAGGATACTCCATGTGCGTCTTCTCATAATACTCCGAATTCATGTATATCCAGTCAAGCTGTGCATCACCATCATCCGAAAATATTTTATCCTGCTTCTTTTTGGCATCAAATTCAGCCTTCAGTTTAGGGTTGTCTTTTAATGATTTTGCAGCAGTATCCTCAAAAACATAGGCAGAAAAATATTCTTTCTGCTGTAATATCGCATCAAAAAAGTTCCAATTGAAATACGAGTCGACTGCTTGTGGTTCCAGTGTTTCCAACAGGTATTTTACACCCGGCTGGTTCGTTTGAATAACTATATCGCCTTTTCGGAAAAGGACTCTCCGGGTAGTTGCCTTTACCTTAGTATCGCTGTGCGGGTAGTGGCCTTCATAAGGATACTTGCTGGTCTTATAATCGGTGATCCGGTAGCTTTCCACTTCTATTTCCGTGTCCTGTGCTAATGGCGACATTTTGATATTATTGACCTTCAGCAGCTCGATGGCATTCCACCACGATTGCGGAATGATGTAAGCCTCAGGGATCGTTACTTCCAATACAGGCGTGTACTGCTGGAAATAGGGGATCGTTTTGCTAAACGGCTTCTTCCTGTCGTAATACAGCCTTGGCTTGCCCGACACATCGCTCGGTTTATGACCGCCTTCATAGCCCAGAAATGGCAGCAGGGTTATCTCCGTCGAATCGATCTCCCATTGCAGCGGGTAGTGCATCCCCGGCTTGTAATGGCTGTTGCTTTCGGCGCGCAGCTCTTTTATCTTAGTATAGTTTTCCTCAATATAGGCAAGGGTTTCGGCCATATATTCATAGGTCACTTTCACGCGGCTCTCATACTCTTTCAGCATGTGCGTTTCGGGCATAGACCCCGGCACATTAAACATGGAAGCATAACCGGTAGAATACCTTGGGTAATCCATGAACTGCTCAAAACCGCTGTCCGGCTTCTCGTCATGGATGTTCACATAGGGTGTTGCCTCTATGCCTTTGGCTTTCATCGCGGCAAGGATCTTCGGCATCATTTCGGCCTTGAAATAATTGCCGAGATTACCACCCAGTTTTTGGTGGTGTGTCGCAATGTACGTGAAGATATATTGGTAATCAGCGCCGTTGCTCACATGATTGTCTATAAACACATCCGGTTGCACTTTTTGGAATATCGCTGCAAAGCTGCGTGCATTTTTTGTATCGCTTTTTACAAAGTCGCGGTTCAGGTCGTAGTTGCGCTCGTTACCACGAAAGCCATAACTTTCCGGCCCGTTCTGGTTAGCGCGGGTATGCGAGTTGCGGTTTAAAGCGCCGCCTATATTATAAATTGGGATATTGACGATAACCGTGTTTTTTGGCGCTTTTACCTTGCCCGTCGCCAAATCGCGGTACAGCATCATGGTAGCGTCTATACCGTCAGGCTCCCCGGGGTGGATGCCGTTATTGAGCAGCAGTACCGCCTTATTTTTATGTATCTGTTCAAAATCAAAAACCTTGTCCGGGTTGTAAATAACGATATGCAGGGGTATGCCGCTGTCTGTCGGGCCCATTTCCAGCATTTGGATAGACTCAAAATCTTTGTCTAATAATGTAAAAAAATCTATGGTTTCCTGGTAGGTGGCCGTCTGGTTACGGTTGCCTTTCTCGTAGGGTGTAGTGTACATATTCTTTTGCGCGGACAGCGTTGCGGTAAATAGCAACAGGATTAGAATTTTTTTCATACAATTATTTTACCCTTACCGAATCGGGGACGAGGATGGTGTAGTCGCCGCCATTCCGCAATACATCCCGCACAATGCTCGAGCTGATGTGCGAAGTGCTGATACTCGTCAGTAAGAATACTGTTTCGATTTGCGAAAGCTGCCTGTTGGTGTGGGCTATGGCTTTTTCGAATTCAAAGTCGGCAGGGTTGCGAAGGCCCCTCAAAATAAATTCGGCACCCACTTTCCGGCACAGGTCGATAGTAAGGCCTTCGTAGGTAATCACTTCTACCTTTGGTTCATCTTTAAACGACTCCTTTATAAACTGTAGGCGTTCCTCCAGCGAAAACATATATTTTTTCTCGGCGTTTACCCCAATGGCAACAATGATCTTATCGAACAGGCTCACACCACGTTTGATAATGTCATAATGCCCGAGGGTTATCGGGTCGAAAGAACCAGGGAATACTGCTATTTTCATTTTTTAGTTTCAGGTTTCAGGCCTCACCCCCAACCCCTCTCCAAAGGAGAGGGGAGCATGGAACGTGAAGAATTCATTTATATTACAAACTTAAGTTGAGTACCTATTTACGGCTGAGTGAAGCTTCTCCCTCTCCTTTGGAGAGGGCTGGGGTGAGGCCTATTTCTTCCATAATACTTTTCTTTTTTGCGCCAATGCTATCTCGCTATCCAGCAAATCGCTCATTGCTATGCCCGCATGCGCTGCCTGTTGCGGGAAGATGCTTTGCGGCGACAATCCCGGATTGGTATTGATCTCTATAAAATGCGGTTCGCCATCCATAATAATGAAATCGGTACGGCTGAATCCGCTCATGCCCAATGCTTCATAGGCTTTGGCAGCGGTTTCGCGTATTTTCTTCTCTGTTGCGGCATCCACCCTTGCCGGGGTAATCTCTTCCGACTTACCAAGGTATTTGGCCTCATAGTCGAAAAAGTCGTTATGCGATACGATCTCTGTCAGCCCCAACACAGTGGTTTCACCCTTAAAGTTAAGCACCCCTACCGAAACTTCCGTTCCTTTCAGGTACGATTCAATAAGGATGTCATTGTCTTCCGCAAAAGCGAAATCCAGCGCTTTATCAAAATCAGCAAGGTCATTCACTTTAGAAACGCCAAGGCTGCTGCCGCTCTGGTTGGGCTTTACCATAAAAGGCAATCCAAGTGTCTCCTTCACATCTTCGGCAGTGATCGCATCACCTTTCGACAGGTAAATAGACTTTGCCCTCGGAATGTTAAATTTTGCGAGTACGCTGAGTGTGTCGCGTTTATTAAATGTCAGTGCGCTTTGGTAAAAGCCGCATCCGGTGTACGGTATTTCAAGCAGTTCCCAGTACGATTGCAGGTGGCCGTCCTCGCCCGGTGTGCCATGCACTGTGTTTACAATGGTATCGAAAGTTATTTTTTGGCCGTCTTTCTCAAATGAAAAATCGCCTTTATTTATGGGGTATTTTTGGGTGTCGATGATAACATCCCATCCTTCGGGAAGGATATGCACTTCAAAAGGGTTATATTTGGCTTTGTCAAGGTTGTTGAGGATCAGCTGCCCGCTACGTATAGAAATAACGGATTCATCTGAATATCCGCCCATTACCACTGCTATGTTCATTGTTTTAAAGGTTTGTTAGTTTGGCCTGCGAAATCTGCATCCCTGCAAGCTTACACAAAAATATCATTATTTGCGTTAACTACAGATGTTCGGTACAAATTATAACGTCCTGGTTGTCACTTCGAGCGCAGTCGAGAAGCAAAAAACTATGAAAATATCTATTTCGACTGCGCTAAATATTACATTTTTATAGTTTTTACTAAATTTCGTTTCAAAACAATATTGTTGTGTTGGAACTTCATTAACTTATAAAGTTTAGTATTATTTATATCTTTGCCAAAATTCATTTACATGAGCCTTAGAAATTTTTTGACGAGTAAAGTTTTCTTCAAGCATCTGGCGATAGCCCTCGGAATTGTGATAGTGGTTATTTTCCTGCTGCTGCAATGGCTGGGTTTTGCGACTAACCACGACCAGAAAATTGCGGTACCCGACCTTCGGAAAATGACCGTTGAGAAAGCAGGCGAAACATTGGAAAACATCGACCTTGAATATATTGTCCTTGATACCGTTGATTTCAGGCCGGAGTTCCCGCCGTATAGTATCGTAGAACAGGATCCGTTGCCGAACGCAAACGTTAAGGAAGACCGTAAGATATATATTAAGGTGAATGCGGGTAAATTCAGCATGGTCGCATTGCCGGACCTCATACAAAAAACCTACAGGGCTGCCATCCCTACGCTGAAAGGCAATGGGCTTGAAGAAGGTAAGAAAACCTACAAGCCGTATCTGGCTAAAGATGTAGTGCTTGAAATGTGGCAGAATGGTAAAAAACTGAAAGCAGGCGATAAAGTAATGAAAGCTTCGAAGATCGACCTGGTGCTGGGCGATGGCAAAACAGGCTATGAAGAGCCGGACAGCACAGGCACACAAGATATTAATATTGATGAACAGGATTAATGACGACACGACCTATTATTGAGAATGAAGCTGACGATGAGCTTTACGAACACCACAGATTTGAAGCAGGAAAAGGGCAGGGGCCACTAAGGGTTGACAAGTTCCTGATGAACCTTTTGGAAAATACCACCCGTAGCAAGATACAGCAGGCCGCTGAGTTGGGAAATATTTATGTAAACGATATTCCGGTAAAGTCGAACTACAAGGTTAAGGCTAATGATATCGTGAGTATGCGCCTGGAACATCCTCCTTATGAATACTTACTGACTCCTGAAAATATTCCGCTGGACATTGTTTTTGAGGACGACCAGCTTCTGGTTGTCAATAAAGAAGCCGGTATGGTAGTACACCCGGGGCACGGCAATTATTCCGGTACACTGGTCAATGCACTGGCCTATCACTTTGAGAACCTGCCAATGAACAGCAGCGAAAGGCCGGGATTGGTACACCGTATTGATAAAGACACTTCCGGGCTTTTGGTAATTGCCAAAACCGAACAGGCGATGGCTTACCTTACCAGGCAGTTTTCTGAGAAAACATCCGAGAGGGAATATGTCGCGCTCGTTTGGGGCGACATTAAGGAAGAGGAAGGTACGATAGAAGGCCACATAGGCCGCCACCCGAAAGACCGTATGCAGAACACCGTTTACCTTGACGGCAGCGAAGGCAAGCATGCGGTAACACATTATAAAGTATTGGAACGCTTTGGCTATGTTACACTGGTATCCTGCAAACTGGAAACAGGGCGTACCCACCAGATACGCGTCCACATGAAGCATATAGGGCACACCTTATTTAACGATGCCCGTTACGGCGGTGACCTGATATTGAAAGGCACCACATTTACTAAGTACAAGCAGTTTATCGAAAATTGTTTCAAGGTACTGCCAAGACAGGCGCTCCATGCCAAAACGCTTGGTTTTGAACACCCTGTAACAAAGGAGTTCCTGCGTTTTGAAGCGCCGATACCACAGGACATGACCGAATGCATCGAGAAGTGGAGGACATATTCTAAATCACATACGGTAGAGGAGGAGGATTAACCACCAATATACAGCCTATGAAAATTATTGCCTTGTTTTTTGTATGCGCCATTGCCTTTTCAGGATATGGGCAGAAGGGCCTGAGGTTTGAAGATGCGCCCCAAAAAGGTATTGAAGTAAAAAAGCTGGACGCCGATTACAGGAGCGCTATTGACAGCGACCCCAAAAAGGCGGTTTTCAAAACGGATGCTGAGATAGAAAAGCATGTACAGGCATATCAGGATTTCCTTATGGATTTTGGGGCTTTCCTTCTGGAGAATAATTTTAAATGGACAGCGACAACCCGTGCCTTTAACCGTATTTACATGAAGCCTGATGGTACGATCGATTATTTTTTGTACCATTTCAATACGCCTGTAACGGAAGAACAGGAAAAAGAATTCAACAGGCTGCTGAACATTTATATAAAGGACAAAAAGTTTGGGGTTACTGCAAATGAGAAATTTGCACAGTGCAGCCCGGTTACGTATCCGAAATCGGAGTAGAATTAAATAAGCCTTTTAAGATAGTAAAAACAAAACCCCGCAACATCACTGCTGCGGGGTTTTCAAATATAAAAACCAAACCAATTATTGTTTTACGAACTGCACGTCGATAACGAGTTTTACTTCTTCGCTTACCAATACACCACCTGTTTCAAGGGCTGCATTCCAGGTAAGGCCAAAATCTTTACGGTTCAGTTTGCCAGTTGCGCTAAAGCCTGCTTTGGTATTGCCCCATGGGTCTTTTGCAATACCGCCAAATTCCACAGCAAGCGTTACTGATTTAGTAGTTCCTTTTATTGTAAGGTCGCCTGTCAGCGTATAATCGTCATCGCTGTTCTTTTTAAAGGATGTCGATTTGAAATCGATCTTGCCATGGTCTTCTGCTCCGAAGAAATCAGCTGTTTTCAGGTGGTTGTCACGGTCAGCATTACCGGTGTTAACGGATGATGCATCGGCGCTGAAATCGAATTGTGCGTTCTCAAAGTTATCATCTTCGGTAGTCGCTTCAGCAGTAAAGGTGTCAAATTTTCCTGATACATTGCTGAACATCATGTGTTTCACTTTAAATCCGATCTCTGAGTGGGTTGGGTCAATTGCCCATTTGGTTGTTGCCATAATTTTAGAATTTTTATTATTTAAAATTTGATTTAATTGCTGTAGATACAATATTTGTATATACAAATGTAATACTATTTCTGTGTACTACAAAGTTTTAATGAATAATTTATTATAAAGCCATCGGAACTTCCATAAGAAGCAGTTCCGCATCCTGTGAATTTGCCGTAATGCCTATCTCGTTGGTATCCCATACGCCAAGGCCGTCGCGCTCATTAAGGCTGATGCTGCCTATGGTAAAGTCCCCTTTGAGTATGAACGCATAAATGCCGTTCCCTTTTTTCTTAAGTGGGTAGCTCACTGCAAAGTCCTTATCGAATTTTCCCATGTGGAACCACGCATCCTGGTGTATCCATACGCCCTCGTCATCACTGTTGGGCGAAAGCACCTGTTGCAGCCTGTTGTGGCGCGCACCTTCGTCAAGGGTTATCTGGTCGTAGCGCGGGGTTACGTTTTTCTTGTTGGGGTAGATCCATATCTGGAGGAACTTTGTAAGCCGGTCTTTGTTCTTGTTGTATTCGCTGTGGTAAATGCCGGTCCCGGCGCTCATGGCCTGTATGTCGCCCTTTTTTATGATAGCCGAATTCCCCATGCTGTCTTTGTGCTCCAGGTCGCCCTCAAGCGGTATCGAGATGATCTCCATATTGTCGTGTGGGTGCGTACCAAAACCCATACCGGCATCGACCCTGTCATCATTCAGCACCCTAAGCACGCCAAAATGCATCCGGTCGGGATTATTATAATTGGCAAAGCTGAAGGTGTGGTGCGAATCCAGCCAGCCGTGGTTAGCATGGCCACGTGTACCGGCTTTATGCAATACGGTATTCTCCATTACCAGTGAGCCCGGGTTAGGAAGGTGGTTGAATCCTATAGGCTCCAATGGCGCTATCTCATCAATATCGTTTTTAAGGGCATCACCCAATGCAGCCGATGTAATGAACATTCCTGTTCCCATCAGGCCTTTTTTTATAAAATCTTTTCTGTCCATGGTTTGTTGTTTTAATTACAGGACAAAGTTGCGGTATTATAAAGTGGTGTGCATTGAACTGGGACAAGAAATAATTTCAGATTGTAGATTTCAGATTTTAGAATTGAGCTTCACTCTTGCTGTGAACGCTACGTTTTAGGGCATGAGTGGAATCTGAAATCTACCCTCTGAAATCTGAAATCTTGGCTGCTTTCGCCCTCGTCTTGCTCAGGAACTCCGCCGAGATACCAAGATAGGAAGCGATATAGTGCTGTGCCACCCGTTGAGGGAGGGTAGGGTAGAGTTCCAGGAACTCCAGGTATTTTTCCAGCGCGGTCTTTGATATGGCATTGAAAAGCCTGTTTTGGGTAGAAGCCAGGTTGCGGTGCAGCAGGATGCGGAAAGCCCTCTCGAACCGTGGCGCTTTCGTGAAAAGCTCCTCTTTGGTTTCGGGGGTAAAGACAAGGAACTCACAATCTTCCATCGTTTCGATAAAAATGCGGCTCGGCTTATCCTCATAAATGCTGAAGGAGATATCGCTCACCCATGCATCTTCAATAGCAAACTGTAGTATCACTTCAAATCCGCTGGGGTCGATGTAGTATTTCCGTACGCAGCCTTTTATCACGAAAGCCTCAAAGTTGCACATCTCGCCTTCGCGAAGCATGATGGTTTTCTTTGGTACCTTTTTATATTCCAGCAGTGAATTGAAGATATCCAGTTCTTCCTGCGAAAAATTTACATAACGGCTGATGCTTTTGTTTATCTGCGAAAAGTCCATGGCGTAAGGTTTTCACAAATATAGATTTTTTCATGAAAAAAACGGAATTTTGTGTCATTCTGAACGTATCCGCGGCGGCGGAGAAGTGAAGAATCTCAAAAATAATGAAGAGATTCTTCCTTTGTCAGAATGACAAAGCCACGAATTACACTAATTTCCACAAATTGCCTTTATAAACTGTAAGGTAATTTTACCACATAGGCACATAGGTTTTCTCTTGTATAAGGAGTTGTGCAAAAGCAGCACAGAGATGAAGCGTCGCTTCATACTATGTGGCAATATGTTTCCTCTTTAAGGCTATGAAACCTATGTATCTATGTGGTTAAATAATTAGTGGTAATTTGTGTAATTAGTGGCAAAAAAATTAGCCGGAATTTGTAGCAAAAAAAATTATTTACTCTCAGCTACCGGCTCCCAAAGTTCGATTTTGTTGCCTTCCGGGTCGTATATCCAGGCGAACTTGCCATACGATTCATCCATGCGGTTTTCATCAATACGAACGCCCTTTGCTGCGAGTTGTTCCACCAATTCATCAAGCCCTTCCACACGGAAGTTGATCATGAACTGCTGCTCCATACTGGCGAAATAGTCGGTGTCCTGTTTGAATGGCGAGAACACCGTTGGCCCCGCTTCCTGCATCCATATATAGCCGGTCGCTGCCGAATTGATGCCCAAATGATCGTAATACCATTGTGCCTGTGCCTTGCTGTCTTTTGAGCGGAAGAATAGCCCGCCCAGTCCTGTTACTTTTCCCATAATTATTGTTGAATTTTTGGTTTACGTTTTAAGATCAATGCGCTGATGAGCGATACAACGATCCCCAGTGGCAGGATCTCCTCATAGGTTTTTATGATCACATACCAAGGTTTTTTGTAGTCAATGACAAACTGGTTCATTTCGGTGGTGGCCTCTGCGATCACGCTTTCCGGTTCTCCTGCCGCTTTAAGCCCCTCAAGATACTGGGCTGAGAATTTTTCGGCAAAGTCGGGATAAATGTTGTACAGGTAGTACAGCCACACCAACACATATATAGTAGAGGCAATAAGTGCGATGTACAACCCGATTTGGAAAGCACTCCCAAAGGAAACCACACCTCCGTGTGCATTGCGGTATTTGGCCGTGGCTACAAAAATAAGTGAGAACGCTGCGAGCATCGAGGCAAAGCCAATGAGCATGCTGATCTGCATGTTGGTGTGGCCGGTAAATATTGTAATAAGATAGCCGATCACTGAAATCCCGCCCCCGATAAGCCCATAAGTAAGCACAATTTTTTTCATACTATTTGTTTTAGTTTATGGGTCAAAGTTGCGTATCTGATGCAAAAATGCGGTCATACTTTCGGGTGATTTTGGGTGTTTATAAGCTTTTACCTCATCATCTCATCAACTTTACCTCCAAATGCATTCTCCATTGACAAGCATATACGGGAAATATTCTTCCTCCCAATTTTTTCCGTCAGTTGACGTAATTAAACAAAGAGCGTCCCGTTTTTGAAAGACTCCGTCCGCATTTTGTAATTCGACTGCTACATCATAGGCTATTGCGCCAGCTTGAATAGCATCCATCTCTAACTCTTTTGTGAAATTGCCTCTAAGCATATCGATTAACTCTATTCCCTCTATCGATTCCTCAAAATCTTTATATGCCATTATATCCACAATATCCTGTCCTTTAGCTTTAGCACCAAAGGGTGAAAAACTGCCAATATCTTCTATAAATATTCTAGCTCTGTAGAAAATGTTTCTTTTAAGATTTTGGATTACGTCTTCCATTATTATTTTTTGATATGATGTTTACGCTATCAACCCCAGCCTTTTCCCAACCTCCACCGCCTGCGTCCTTCTTTTCACTTCCAGCTTTTCAAATATTTTTGACGTATGTGTCTTTATAGTGTTGAGCGACACGAACAGCCTCTCGGCAATTTCGGCATTGCTCAGTCCTTCCGAGAGCAGCTGCAATACTTCGAGTTCGCGTTTGCTCAGCCCGAGCCTTTCCGCTTCGGACTCATTAAAAGTAAACTCTTTTTGCGCAGGGATATAAATTTCTTTTTCAATGACAATAGTTTCCTTTTTCGGCTTAGCCAATTTTAAAGCCACCCAGATGCCCAGCCCCATAAACACAACCGCTATCAGTCCGATGTAGATCTCGAGGGAATTGCTGAGTATAAGAAAACGGAATTCGAACCACCGCAGCAAGAATAGCAGCAGCGCCAGGCACGCGCCGTAAAGTATAACCTCTTTATTTTTTATCAGTGCCGAACGCAAACCCATAGTCCGGCAAAGATAAAACTATTTTTGCTCAGGGAGCCCCAGCGTTTCGCGAAGCAGTTTCTCAAATGCTTTGTCAAACGGGTACGGCATTTCCGAATCCACAAAATTGCCTTCCTTGTCTATAAGGATAAAACGTGGTATGCCCATGATATCATATTGCTTACTGAACAGCTTTTCGTTACTCGCATGCAGCTGCAGCACCGACTTCGATTTGGTTTTTGCCTCCATAAACCAGTCGTCTATCCTGCGGTCGATGCTCAAACCGACAAACTGCACCGGCTCGTTTTTATATTTGATAGCAAATTTCTCAAACTTTGGTGACTGCTCCCGGCACGGCACACACCAGGTAGCCCAAACATCGATAACCACATATTTGCCTTTAAGTGATGCAAAGTCAAATGGTTTTCCATCAAGTGTCATGGCATCTATAAATGGTGCAGGCATGCCTTTGCCCAGGCTTTCAATGAGGTTGTTTTTGGCGGCTGCATTGGTATAATACTTTTTATCGGCAAATTGCGGGCCATAATCGGCAAGGAGCTTTGTCCTTTCTTCAGAAGCGGAAGCTTCTTTGATGCTGGTATTCAGCTGCCAGTACAGCATTTTATCCCGGAAAGAACCCAGTTTCAGCTTTGTTATGGCAAGGAGCGCTTTTGTGTTCTCATCTATATCAGCCTTGTTTTTCGCAATGAGGCCCGAACGGACATATTTAAAATAGTCTTCGTTGCCCAGCAGGGTTTCATTGTCCATGCTTACTTTGGCCTTCATGGCCTTAATTTCAGCCGTTTCAGGCGTAGCGTCATTAGGGTACATCGCTTCACGCTTTTTCACGAAGGCGTTCCACACATTAAGGTGCTGTATTGTTACCAGCTTGCGGTTCTGCTCAAGGAAATCCTCATGGGGCACATAGTTGTCGGCTGTCTTGAATTTGTCCGATCTTTCCATATCATTCTCCCAATCTTCGACCAATAGCTTGGTTATCATGGCCGGGTTGTCCATAAACATATTATCCTGCATATAGTAGGTTACCACGCTTCCCTGAAACCCACCCGATTCTTTATACTGGTTTTCCGCAAGGCGGGTTCCTGTAGTTTCCGACTTCACATTCTGACCATACATTTTAAGGTCAACATAAACGCTGTCCTTATTGCCCAGCACAAGCCCCTGGTTCGCCATTTCACCGAAAGCCAGCTTATATTGGTCAAAAACAATGTCCTTATCAATTACCTTGTGGAAGGCATTATCCTTAACGGGTATCACAGCTATAGTATCATCTGCAAAGGTGTTTATGAGGTAAACATTTGCAATTTTGGCATCGCCGGTTATTTTTCCGCTTACAACAGTGCGGTTATGCAAAGGCATGGTGTTGGGAAGCAATGTGTAAACCAGCAGCCCGCCGAAAACCGCAAGCACGGCAACCAGTTTTACTGTGCGCATGCCTTTGCCAAAAAAAGCACGTTTCACCGATTTATGCCTGTACCATTCGAAGCCTATATACAGCGTTATAACGGCACAAAGAAAACTCACTGCTTCCGAATAGGTAGCCCAATAGCCCAACTGACTGCCTTTATCGTAGGTAGAAACCTTACTTAGCAATTCCATAGGGTACCAGTCCGGCACTACATTTAAGGCATTCAGGAAGATGAAGAGCAGGAGCAGGAAGAACCCAATGAGTATCGACCAGATAAAGCTGGACATCAGTACCGAAATCAAATACTGGAACGCCGAAAGGAACAGCGATGCCAGGAACAGCCTGCCAAACAACATCAGCATTTCGCCGAATGCAAATTCTATTGTGGCATCTTTTGGCATATCGATAACGAGGCTGACGATGAACGCGCCAAGATAGCTTACTACAAAATACGTCAGAATCGCGATGAGGTTGGCAATAAGGATAACCGTAAACTTCGAAAAGTAAATGGATACTTTGCGCATCGGCTGGGTTTCCATCAGCTGCCAGCCGCCGTTCTTGTGGTCAAGCTGCGTGATTCGGCTCACGGTAATGATGATGAGCAGCGGGAAGAAAAACTGGGTAAAAGCCTCGAGGCCTTTTTCTATAAATGCCATATAATAGTTGTAAGGCATTACCCTTCCGGGCTTTACATCCTCGAAAAATTCAACCAAAGTAATGATAATAGGGGTAATGGCACCCAGTATAACGCTGAGGTAATAAATGCCCGTCCCTCTTTTTTTAATATGTTCGGCCTTTAAGGCAGTGATAAAGTTTTGCATTGCGGGTGTGTTGTTTATTGCTGTTTAACTAAAGACATGAACCATTCTTCGAGGCCGTCGAGTATTTTTATCTCATACAGGTGTGCACCGTCATCGATGAGGCTTTTGGCGAATGCCGGTATGGCTTCCCTGTCGGGCAGTTCCAGGCTGATGTGCGTTGCGCTGTCCAGCTGTGCCGCCGGATGTTCGGCAAGCAGTTTACTGTGCCATTCCGCAGCATCTTTCAGGGTCAGCTGTATCTTGCAGGCACCCGAATGTTTTGCCAGTTCCTCTATAGTACCCTCAAAGCGCAGCTTCCCGTTGCTGATGATGCCCACATGGGTACACATCTTCTCGATTTCGGCAAGCAGGTGGCTCGACACAAAAATAGTCACGCCTTTTTCGCGGTTCAGTTTTACTAACAGTTTACGGATGTCCTGGATACCGTTCGGGTCAAGGCCGTTCACGGGTTCATCGAGCAGCAGCAGTTCCGGTTCATTCAGCAGGGCCATAGCAATGGCAAGGCGCTGTTTCATTCCAAGCGAATATTGCTTAGCCTTGCGTTTGGCATCGCGTGTAAGCTCGACCAATTCCAAAACTTCATCGATCTTGCTTTCCGGGATGCCGCGCAGCTTTGCTATATATTTCAGGTTGTTGTACCCGCTGAGGTGCAGGTAGAGTGCCGGACTTTCCACGAGCGATCCCACATTGTCGAACACCTCGGGCAATTGTTCCTGCAAAGGTTTGCCGAATATCTTTATCGAGTTGCCCTGCTCAGGCAGTATCCCCGTAAGCAGCCTCATGGTTGTCGATTTCCCGGCGCCGTTTGGGCCAAGGAAACCATAGATAGAACCTTTAGGGATGTTGAGGGAAACGTTGTCAAGCACTTTGCGGTGCTTCGAATAGGTAAAGTTCAGCGCATTCGTCTGTATGCTGTAGTCAGGCATGGTTGGTTGTATTGGTTGTGCTAATATAGTCAAATAACGTAGAGTTACAGGAAATAGTGTTTGAAACAAGAGACCAGATATCGAAGCCGGAATTATGTTAAAATCCGTCCTGGCTCCCTCTCTTTTGGAGAGGGCGGGGGGTGAGGCCCTGGGCGTGCCGGCTCCGTTCCTACGCCGTCGGGCTTTCGCCTATATCTGCTCCGTGCCTCCGCAGGATGCCGGCTCTATCCCTCACGCGGAGCTGCACTCATGCCGGATCGTTACGCCCTTTCAGGGCTTCCTCACATTCGCTTTATATTTCCCGGGCGGTGCCCGGGGCTAATTTGTAAAACCCTTTCAGGGTTACATTGCGCAAACTCCAACGAGATACTATTTCATAGGTAGTGGCATCAGGCTTATTTGTAAACCCTTTCAGGGTTACGTTGCGCAAACCCCAACGAGATTCTATTTCATAGGTAGGGGCATCAGGCTTATTTGTAAAACCCTTTCAGGGTTACGTTGCGTAAACCCCAACGGGGTGCGATTTTATAGGCCCGGGCATCGCCCGGGATCGAATGCACCGATAATTACAGCCCTGAAAGGGCGAAACAATAATACATTTCATCTTCGGGCTTCCGACTTCCGACTTCGGACAAAAATCCCTACTTTTGAAATATAAACCGAAACGAATGAAGATCGTCATATCGCCTGCCAAAACGCTTGATTACGAGAGCAAGCTGCCGGTACGCAAACATACGCAGCCTGCTTTTTTAGCCAATGCCGAAACCGTGCATGATACATTAAAGGAGAAAACACCTGCCCAACTGCGGGAACTGATGGACATATCCGACAAGCTCGCCGACCTCAACTGGCAGCGCAACCAGGAATGGAAAACGCCTTTTACTACAAAGAATGCCCGTCCGGCGGTATATGCCTTTAATGGGGATGTGTATACGGGATTAGAAGCCTATACCATACCGACAGCCAAAGTTGGTAAATTACAGGATACCCTTCGTATATTATCAGGATTATACGGTCTTTTAAAGCCGCTCGACCTCATCCAGCCATACCGCCTCGAAATGGGTACGCAGATGGCAGTAGGGGAGAATAAGAACCTGTATGAGTTCTGGAAAGAAACCATAACGAAGTCACTAAATGATGAGTTGAAAGACGGCGAACTATTCATCAACCTTGCCAGCAAGGAATATTTTGATGCGGTAGATACCAAAGCCCTCAAAGTCCCTGTCATCACTCCCGAGTTTAAAGATTACAAAGATGGCGAACTTCGCATGGTAAGCTTTTTTGCCAAGAAGGCGAGGGGCATGATGGTGCGTTACATCATCGATAAGAATGTGAAAACCCTTAAAGGGATCAAAGGCTTCAATTATGATGGGTATGCATTCGATGCAAAGCTTTCGAAAGGGAATACGCTGGTGTTTACGAGATAAAAGCCCCCTAACCCCCGAAGGGGGAATTCCTCTCAAACCCATAAAAAAATGCTCCAATTTAAACGGTTCACAAGGCAATAGAAAATAAAAAATAGTCAATAGTAAATATGGAGATCGCAGACCTATTCAGGGCAGATAAAAGCGGAGGCAGTGTTTCCAGGCATGCCGTGATCATTTATTTTCAGTACGGGCATGAAGAACTTGACCCGCTTCACGAGCTTGAAAGCAGGCTGCGGATACTGCTGTACCATAATAATGTCGGAGAACTGGACGGCCACGAGATCGCAATGGACTCTACCGACGGGTATTTGTACCTCTATGGCAATAACGCGGAAGAACTTTTCAAAGCCATCAGGCCAACACTGCTCGAAACACCCTTTATGCGAAAGGCAGCCGTGTACCTTCGTTTTGGCGCTGTTGATGATAAGCAGGCCAAAGAAATAGATTTCATATTAGAATAAAAAAACCTCCGAAGTGTAAAATGCTTCGGAGGTTTTTGTCTAAAAGTCTAATATCTAAAATCTGGTAGTCTAAATTAATGCATCGCCTCACTCATATCCACTTTTGTCTTTCCTCGTTTTACTAAAAGGATGAACGGAATACAAACCAGGAACAATATCCCCAGGTACAGGAACACATCCATATACGATAGTACCGTTGCCTGCTTGGTTACCGAAAAGTCCAGTACCTGGTGGGCTTTCGCCAACGCTTCATTAGATGGGAAACCTTTTGCCATAAAACCCTGCTGCAATTGTGTTACGCGCTGCTGCACTTCGAAGCTGGAACCGTTAAGATGCGCAATGGAATCTACCCTGTGCTGCTGGCTGAAACGGGAGATGAACGTTGTAATGATCGCAATACCGAACGAACCGCCCAGCTGGCGCATCATCCCGGTAAAAGCGGCTCCTTCGCCAATTTGCTTGCCCTTCAGTGTTGACAGCGCCAGTGTTGTTATGGGTACGAACAATAATCCAAGTCCCATACCGCGCAGTATCAGCGGCCAGAACATGTGTTCGGTTCCTGTATCCGGCGTCATGATATTATGCATCCAGAATGTGAAGCCAAAAAATATTATAAAGCCCACTGCAACCATGTAGGTTTGCGGTATGCCGCGCTGTATCAGGTTACCGATGATTGGCATCATAAAGGCTGTGGTCAGTGAACTTGGTATCAGCAGGAGGCCGGCATCAAGTGCGGTCCATCCCAATACCGACTGCGTATAAATAGGGATAATGAATGTAGTCCCGTAAAGCCCGAAGCCCATTATAAAACACAGGATGGTACCAATGCGCAGGTTGCTGTCGCTCAATACACTAAGGTTAACTATAGGATGCTTATAAGTCATTTCCCGCCAGATGAAGCCGAGTAGGCCAAACACGCATACCACGCTTAATGTTACGATAGTTGAGTCTTCAAACCAGTCGTCCTGCTGGCCATGCTCCAGTACGAACTGGAGTGAACCAATAAATGCAGCCAGTAAGACGATCCCCCACCAGTCTACCTGGCTGGCTTTTAGCTTTTCGCCATATTTAGGGCTTTTTACATACATCATCGTAAGCATCGTGGCAATAATACCCAACGGCACGTTGATGTAGAAAATGTAAGGCCAGCTCCAGTTATCTACGATCCAGCCTCCCAAGGGCGGGCCGAGGGTAGGGCCAACGATAACACCCATTCCGTAGATGGCCTGTGCCATACCCCGTTTTGCTGCGGGATAACTTTCGGTAATGATGGTTTGCGCGGTAACCAAAAGCGCACCACCTCCAAGCCCCTGTATAAAACGGAAGGCTACAAGCTCCCAGATACTGGTTGCGTTACCACACAAGAAGGAAGCGACTGTGAATATTACGATAGATACCGCAAAGTAGTTCCTCCGGCCAAACTGTTGCGATAGCCAGCTCGTCATTGGTATCACGATCACGTTGGCTATGGCATAGGCGGTAATTACCCAGGCTACATCCGTAAGGGTTGCGCCGAGGGTACCCCGCATGTCGCTCAGGGCCACATTGACGATAGTAGTATCGACGATTTCAAGCAATGCGCACAGTACCGCCGTTATCGTGATGATAACCCGCCTGAAGCCATATTCTACCAGGTCGTCTGCACCTGCTGTTGCTGTTGCTGCCATATTATTTTACGTGTACATCTACTTCCACGTTCATACCCGGACGCAGAAGCCGTACTTTTTCTTTATCATTATTTTTTGTCAGGCTTATTTTTACGGGAAGCCTTTGTATCGTTTTCACAAAGTTGCCCGTAGCATTATCAGGAGGCAGCAATGAGAAACGCGCGCCTGTAGCAGGGGAGAAGGACGTGATCTCGCCTTCAAATTCCGTATCAGGGAAAGCATCGGCAGTAATAGTTACCTTTTGCCCTTCTTTCATTTTGTTAAGCTGCGTCTCTTTAAAATTCGCCACAACCCATGCATCCTGGCTGCTGATGATGTAAAACAGCGACTGTCCCGGCTGTACCAGTTGCCCCGGCTGAATGTCTACAGCAGATACCTGTCCGTCCACCTGTGCGGTTACAACTGTATAGCTTAAGTTGAGGTTGGCAGCGTCTAAGGCAGCCTGAGCCCTTTTGATATTGGCAGAGGCAACCTCCGTCTGTTTGTTGCTCACATTCGACCTTGAAACGCTGATGTTGCGTTGCGACCTGCTTGCTGCTGTTGCCTGCTGTAAAACCCTTAACTGGGCTTCTGCTTCCTGCTTAGTGGCCTGCGCCTGCTCGTACTGCTGCTTGGTTATCGAGTGGTTTTTATATAAATTCTCAAAACGCTGGAAGTCATTCGTTGCCCTCCATAGCCTTACCTTCGCCGCTTCAATGTTTCCCTGCGATGACTGGATATTGGCTTCAGATACAGAAACGCCTGCCGTAGCGCTGCCAATGTCAGCCTTTGCTACTTCATAGCTCCCCTCGGCGGCGGCAAGCGCGGCTTTCGCATCCTCTACACGCACTACATAATCCTTATCGTCGATAACGAAAAGCGTGTCGCCTTTCTTTACCATGTCATTGTCCCTGATGTACACTTTCGTTACATAGCCGGTCACACGCGGTATGATCGGGTTCATGTTCCTTTCTACCTGCGCATCGTCAGTTTCCTCGTGGGCCTGCGAGTGCATGTATTTGAATGTTCCGTAAACTCCGCCCAAAACAACAAGGACTATGAGTATGATAAGGAATTTGCTGTTTGATTTCTTCTTTTCCATGGTGATTATTTAGTTTGGGTAAGATTAAAAGAATTGGTTAGTTTGCCCGACGCGTTAAGCAGTTCATAATAACGCTGCGTCATATCGGCTTTAGAAAAGGTTTCGTTAAGCTGTGCCTGCAGTTTTTCTACATCGGCTTCAAGAAGGTCATTGGTATCCACAAGCCCGTTGTCGTATTTGTCTTTAACGATCCTGTAGTTCTCCGTTGCCTGCTCCAGCGCCTGGGTATAAACGGTGTTTTGCTTTAGCGAAAGGTTATAGTTTTCAAGCGCTTCCTGTACCTGCACCTTTACGCGGTCGGTAAGCAGAGCTACCTGGTATTTGGTTTCTTCGGCGCGGCTTTGGGCCGCCTTTACTTTTTTGTTGTTCTTAAAGATGCCGGAAATGTCATAGGACACGCCTACGCCAAAATTTACCGCGTTGTATACCTGAACCACGTTTTGTATATCTAAAGCCACGTAGCCGGCTGACAGTGCAAATGAAGGGTAATAATCGCCCTTGGCAACTTTGATGTCAGATTCTGCTGCCTTCTGCTGCCACCTCAATGCTTCAAGGTCGCTGCGCTGCCCGATGGCTTCTGCTTCGGTAGCAGATGGGGTGATGCCCTTAGCATTCTTAAAGTAAGCATCGCCGGGTTGTATCTGCGTGCCTTCCGGCAGTTTTAGCAACGTTACCAATTGATAATTGATGACAGACGCTTTTTTGCGGGCATCATCAAGGGTAAGCTGTATATTGCTCGATTGCAGTTGCGCTTTCAATAAGTCGTTGCGGGCAAGGAGGCCGTTTTGTTCCATGGCGGTAAAGTCGGTAACACGCTGGTTGGCGCTTTTCAGGTTCTCCTGTATCAGGGAAACCGACTGTTGTGCCTTATAGAGGTTTACATAAAGCATGATCGCCTGCATAGCCAGTTGTTCCTTAGTGCTCGCCGCATTGAAAGTTTGTGCCTTGTAAATGTTTTCTGAGGCATCGATGCTGTTCTTCAGCTTAAAACCGGAGAATAGCGGCATGCTCAGGCTGGCCTGGGCAAACATGATCTGGTTTACGGTTGGAGATGCCGTTGTTGTGCTGCCATCAGCCGGATCGGCAGGCTCGTCGTTGCCAAGCGGGATCTTGAATTTCACGGTAGGATTGGTAATCCTCATGTACTGCCCCGAAACCTTAAAGTCGGGATAGATGTTGTTCTTCACATTGTCCACATCAAGTTTAGAAGTGGCAACCCTCGTGTCTGCTAAGCCGGCTTCGTTGCTTTTTGTGGTTGCAAGTGCAATAGCCTCGTCCAGCGAGAGCGGCTTTTTATCCTGTGCCTGCACTGCCAGGCCCAGGAAAAGAAGAAGTCCCGGCAATAAATTTCTAATTTTCATGTAATAAAAGCGCTTTAATTGTTTGTTTAATATGGGCGGTCAGTTCGTTTTTGATATAAGCCTCAAAGGCATCGTCCGATTCAAGTTGCAGTGCGGTTTCCATAAACATCCTATTCATCTGGAAATGCACCAGTATGCCCACGATAGTGGTGGGGATGAGAAATATATTTATATCCTTTCGGAACACACCCTGTGCCTGTCCTTCCTGTATGATCCTTTTGAAAGCTTCCACGTTTTGCAGCTTTATATCAATAAAAGCTTTCATGTCCATTATGCGCTTCTTGGTCGACAGTTCAAAATGCACGATCTGGTACATACACTTATTTTTGTTGATACGCGAAATGTACAGGTCTATAAGGCGGTCAACCTTATCGGCAGGGGACAGGTTTTCATTAAAAATATTTTCCAGCTGCATTTTCATCCCTGATGTGCGGTGGATGATAAGGGCTTCCAAAAGCTTTTCCTTCGATCCGAAATAATACGAGATCATTGCAATATTCACGTTAGCCTCCCGGGCTATATTTCGGATGGAAGCGCCATCGAAACCTTCTTCTGCAAACAGCTTTTCGGCTGCCTGCAGGATGTCAAGTTGCTTGTCATTAAAATCTGTCATAGCATCACATATTCAAATTGCGACGCAAAGTTAAACACTTGTTTAAATTAAACGTTTGTTTAAATTTTATATTAACACAATCTTAACATAAAACGGTTTCGTAAACAGCGATAGATAAATTCTATATAAATATACTATTTGTTTTTTAATCAATATATTAAATATACTTATATAAAGTTTAAATTTATATATTAATTATTGTTGAGCCAGTTGTCTAAAATAATTTTTCCCTCAGGTGTAAGTACCGATTCAGGGTGAAACTGCACGCCTTTTACATCTAAAATGTTATGGCGGATCGACATCACCTGCCCCATTTTATCGACGGAAGTTACTTCTAAAACATCGGGTAGCGTTGCCGGATCGACACTCCAGGAATGGTATCGGCCTACTTCTATTTCAGATGGCAACCCGTCAAAAAGCGGCTCATCGTTAACGGTGATTTTTATCGTTGCAGCGACCCCGTGATATACTTCTTCGAGATTGATTAAGCTTCCGCCAAAGACCTCCGCGATGGCCTGTTGCCCAAGGCAAATTCCCAGGATGCTTTTGGTAGCTGCATACTTTTTTATGATAGCCTTCAGTAATCCCGCCTCATCAGGTACACCCGGGCCGGGAGAGAGCAGTATCTTGTCGTACTTTGCAGGCTCGTCGATAGATAATTCATCATTGCGAATTACAGTTACTTCACAATCAAGCGCTTCAAGATAGTGTACGAGGTTGTAGGTAAAGCTGTCGTAGTTGTCAATAACAAGTATTTTTTTCATAAAAAGCAGATATTCACTGCAAATGTATAAAACATTGACTTCTTATTTTGGTAATTTTATAAATCTACTAAACAAGTAGACTAATAAGTTTTTTTTCATTAAATTTGTTCTGTATCCAAATTAATTACACTATGGTTGTGGCACAAAAGATCATGCTATGCGGTTGTTGTCCCTCTAAAAGGGACGGGCTTGCTGTGGCATGATATATGGCCGAAACTTTATAACCGCAAAGCTCCTCCCTTAAGAGGGGCTTTTATTTTATCATTATGAGACATCCTGTTTATACCGCAAATTACCTCAAATCGGGCAGGCTCCCCGGCAAGGCAACAACCGAATACTGGGTGGAGGAGTTCTTCAACTGGCTGTTTTGCGTCAGCCCGGAGTATGCCGATTATGACCATTTCCTTGCAAAGGAAAAAGAGCTTCAGGAAGTGCTTTCGGAGCTGTTGGAACTATCCGGACTAAGCAGTTCTGAATCCGGCTTACTTATTTTAAAACTAAATGATAAAGTTATTTTACTTCATCAAAAGCTTGAATCCGACCTAAAAGCCATTTTTGAGTTTGATCCGGCGGCAAAATCACGCAGTGAAGTACTGGTATCCTACCCCGGATTCTTTGCAATTGCGGTCTACCGGATCGCGCATGAGCTTTGGCAAAACCATGTCCCGGTACTGCCCAGGATGCTCAGCGAATATGTACATGGCAAAACGGGAATCGACATTCATCCGGGAGCAGAAATTGGGGAGCGTTTTTTTATCGACCACGGCACCGGCATCGTAATTGGCGAAACATCGGTCATAGGAAATGATGTGAAGATCTACCAGGGTGTGACGCTCGGTGCACTGAGCGTAAGCAAGGCAGAGACATCGGTGCAGCGGCATCCCACCATAGGCAATGGCGTGACTATTTATGCCAATGCAACCATCCTTGGTGGGAAAACTGTGATAGGCGATGGCTCGGTAATAGGCGGGAATGTCTGGATAACACATTCTGTCCCGCCGAATTCACTGGTATACCACAAAAGCGAGATCACCATAAAGAGCAGGGATGTATTTCCCGAACCGTTAAATTTTGTAATATAAAAAATTCAATATATGAAAGCAGATACTATTTTAGGGACGATAGGGAATACCCCGCATGTGCAATTAGGAAGGTTATACAAAGACCGCAACGTATGGGTAAAGCTGGAGCGCAACAATCCCGGCAACAGCATAAAAGACCGTATTGCACTGGCCATGATCGAGGATGCCGAAGCAAAAGGCCTTCTGAACAAAGACAGCATTATCATTGAGCCTACTTCCGGGAACACCGGTATCGGGCTGGCGCTGGTGGCTGCGGTAAAAGGCTACAAGCTATTGCTGGTAATGCCGGAATCGATGAGTGTGGAGCGCAGGAAACTAATGTCTATATACGGAGCTGATTTCGAGCTGACACCCCGCGAAAAAGGTATGAAAGGCGCTATCGAGAAAGCTGCTGAACTGACGGCTTCAACACCCAATGCATGGTCGCCACGCCAGTTTGATAACCCTGCCAATGTTGAGGTGCACCAAAGGACCACGGCACAGGAACTACTGGCCGATTTCCCTGATGGGATAGATTATATCATTACCGGCGTGGGTACGGGAGGCCATATAACTGGCGTAGCAGCTGTTTTAAAGGAAAAATTCCCGAACCTGAAGGTCTTTGCTGTCGAACCGGAATTGTCGCCTGTATTGAGCGGAGGAAGCCCCGGGCTTCACCCGTTGCAGGGAATAGGGGCGGGGTTTGTACCTTCCATCTACCGTAGCGACCTTATCGATGGCGTTATACAGGTGAGTAAAGATGAGGCTTATGAGTTTGCCAGAAGGGCAGCGAAGGAAGAAGGCCTGCTTGCCGGAGTCTCTACCGGGGCGTCATTGGCAGCGGTAAATAAGAAGCTTGCAGAAATTCCTGAAGATGCAGTGGTGCTTACTTTTAATTACGATACAGGAGAAAGGTATTTGTCGATTGAAGGATTGTTTTAATCACCTGCAAGGTTTTTCCAACCTTGTAGGTGTAACTATAGAACGGATGTCTCGCAAAGTCACTGCCTTTGTGATGTGTTGGCAGGTCTCTGACATGCAGAGAAATGTCGGGGACATCTAATTACTTCGCAAAGCCAGCGACTTTGCGGAGCGTTTAGGTACAAAATTAAATTACATGCCGCTTCTCCGAAGCTCTTACGGTGCCTTAATGTTTTTTCTATAAACATGCCGTCCCTCCGGGACTCATCAATGGCAGCCCCGGCGGGGCGACATGTTTATAGAAATTAGTTATGTGTAGTAGCTCAGAGTTCCGGAGGAACGGCATGTGAATTATTCAAACTGATGTCCTGAACAATCTGTAAAAGTTGTAGAAAATAGAACTGCAATTGCTAAAAAACCTTGCAGGTTGAAAAAACAAAACCCCGGCAACTGCCGGGGTTTCGCATTCAATTTAAATACTAATTAAAACTTTACGTCCACTGCAAGTGTAAACTCGTCATAGATAGCTTTATCGCCAATAGAATCGAAGAAGCTTTTTGATCCGTAAACGATATCATATTTCGTCCTGTCTACTTTAAACGAAGTTGTTGCAGAATTCTTATTCACGGTAAGGTCAAAAGTTACCGGCTTGGTTGTTTTTTTGATAGTAAGGTCGGCAGTCACAGTATATACATTAGCCGATTTTGCCTTCACAGATTTGAAAACAAGCTTTGAAGTCGGGTATTTGTCAGTACCGAAGAAATCGTCAGCTTTAAGGTGGCCTTCCAGTTTCTCTTTGCCTTCTCCTGCTTTCAGGTCAGTTACATTTACAGAGGTCATATCAACGGTGAAAGAACCTCCTGTAAGCTTGCCGCCCTTGAATGTAAGCACACCATCTTTGAAGCTGATGGTACCTTCGTGCTTACCGGTAACTTTTTCGCCGGTCCAGCTAATCTTACTGGTTGAAGTATTGATTTTTTTGTCCTGTGCTGTAGCTGTGATCGTTGAAAGAGCTACTACTAATGCAATCGCGATTGTCTTGAAATTTCTCATTGTTTAAATTATTTATTTTAGGTTTAATGAATTAAATGGTAATAAAGAGCTCCTCTTTGGACTTACGCACTTTTTTAAAATGCTGGAAGCTGTCGTCTTTATGGCGGTAGCCAATGGTTGCTATCACTGCTGCGCTAAGGCCAAGTTCGCTGAGTCCCAGCACCTCGTTTACGGCCGGCCTGTTGAAGCCTTCCATCGGTGTGGCATCAATATGGAGTACTGCTGCGGCATTGATCAGCGATGACATGGCAAGGTAGGCTTGCTTCGATGTCCAGAAATTTTTGAAATCTTCCGTCTGGCTTTCGATGAAATTGTGCATCGACTTACTGAAAGGGTTAAGGCTTTCGCGGGTAACCTCCCTCGTGCGGCTGATGTTGTCAAGGTATTTCTCGATATGGCTGTGGCCTACATTGGTTTCGTTTGCGAAAACAAAAACGTGCGACGCCTCGGTAATTGATGCCTGGTTGTTGGATGCCGCCCTCAGCTTCTCACGCACTTCAGGGTTTTCTACCAGGATTACCTTATAAGGCTGCAATCCCATAGAGGAAACACTAAGCCTTACAGCTTCTTTGAGTGTTTCCAGGTCTTCATCGGATACCTTTCTGTCGGCATCATATTTTTTAGTGGCATACCGCCACTGAAGGCTTTCTATATAATCAGTCATTAGTTTGTAATTAAATTGATTCTCCCCTGTATTTTTCCAGCAGGAGGTTTATGGTTTCCAGTTCTGTTGGATCAAGGTTATTGGCATAGGCCGCTTCATGGTCATTTACTTTCGGGTCAAGGTCTGTAAGCAGGTGCAGTCCTTTTTCCGTGATGCTAATATCCATTTTGCGCCTGTTCTCATTGCACACTTCCCTGGTTACAAGGTCTTTCAGGAGCAGTTTGTCTACAAGGCGGGTAGTGTTGCTTGTCTTGGCAATCATCCGTTCCTGTATCACGCACATGTTGGCCGGCTTTCCTTTCTGGCCCCTCAGTATCCTCAGTACATTGAATTGCTCCGGGGACAGGTCATACGGCTTAAGTATTTCATTAAAGCTCTCTGCCAGCAAATTCTGAGTATACATAATATTCAGAATCGTTTTTTTGCTGATGGATATCGGTGTTGTCGACTTTATCGCTTCTTCTATCTTCATTATTACAACTACAAAATTTGTATGTACAAATGTAGTATAAATTTTATTTGTATATACAAGCGTTGTGTTAAATTTCCAAAAAAAAATGTCGCAAGCTTTTTTTTCTCTAATTTTAGCTGTTTAAAAAATTAAAGAATGGCTTTAAAAATAAGGAGTAAAGTCGCGTTAATGGCACTGGTGGGCGTGTCCGTATTTTCCTGTACCGAAAAAAAAGAGCAGCCCGAAGTTACCAAATCATACGTTCCAAAACCGTTGAAAGTATATTCGGCAGGCGGGGTTTCTGTTAATGCATACGACTTTAATGGACTGGAACACTTCCTCAACAAGAAAAACGATACGACCTACGTGGTTAATTTCTGGGCTACGTGGTGTGTACCTTGTGTCGCCGAATTGCCACACTTTGAGAAATTGAGCGAAAAATACAAAGAGGATAAAATTAAAGTACTGCTGGTAAGCCTTGATATGGCAAAAATGGTGGAGAGCAAGCTACTGCCATTTATAAAGGAAAGACAGCTGAAAAGCGATGTGGTTTTGCTGCGCGACCCCGACCAGAATACCTGGCTGCCAAAAGTAGACTCCACCTGGAGCGGCGCTATCCCGGCTACAGTCATTTATAATAAAGACAGCCGCAAGTTTTATGAAAGGTCTTTTACCTACGAAGAACTCGAAAAAGAAGTAAGCAATTTTAAATAACAACTATATGAAAACAATAAAGATTTTAGGGGTATTTTTAGTAGTAGGGCTTTTAGCGGCTTTCACGGCAGCTAAGCCTGTGGCAGGCTATAAGGTAGGCGATATAGCAACCGACTTTAGCCTTAAGAACATCGACAACAAAAAAGTATCCTTAAAGGATTTCAAAGAAGCCAAAGGCTTTATCGTAGTCTTTACCTGCAACCACTGCCCGTATGCACAGGCCTATGAAGACAGGGTGGTAGCGCTTAATGCCAAATACAAAAAACTGGGTTACCCGGTTATTGCCATCAACCCAAACAATCCTGAAAAACAAAAAGACGACAGTTTTGTAAAAATGCAGGAAAGGGCAAAAGAGAAAAAATTCACGTTCCCCTACCTGCTTGACGAAGGCCAGAAGATCTATCCGCAGTATGGCGCTACTAAAACCCCGCACGTATATGTATTGCAAAAAACGGCCAAAGGCAATGTGGTAAAATACATCGGCGCGATAGATGACAATTATGAGGATGAGAAAGCGGTTAAGCAAAAATACGTGGAAAGCGCTGTAGACGCATTGCTTAAAAACAAAGAAGTAACCGTAAAAGAGACTAAGGCTATTGGCTGTTCTATAAAAGCATAATACCTTTGCGGAAAATTTAACCACATAGGGACATAGGCAGCATAGTGATTGAAGTTGAATTTAAGGTCACAGAGAAACGAAGCGATGCTTCGCTATGTTTTTCTGGTTAAAGCTCTTCAGGTCTATGAGATCAATGTATCTATGTGGTTAAATAAAACGTAAAATAATTTTATAACCAATGAACATTTCACAACAGGAATGGTGGGAAAAATTGCAGGAAGACAGTAATGCTGTTATCCTGGATGTGCGCACCGCAGACGAATGGCACCGTGGCATAATACCCGGAGCTGTAAACATAGACATTTACAAAGGGCAGGGCTTTATATACAGCCTTGAGGAACTGGATAAAACAAAAAATTATTATGTGTATTGCGCCGCCGGGGCAAGGAGCGGGCAGGCCTGCAACATTATGAACCAGCTTGGTTTTGCCACGACCTACAACCTCATGGGAGGTATGAACAACTGGTCAGGGCCTGTGGCTATGCCGGAAGAATAAGCATATTTTGTAACAAAAAAGAGGGCTATCGAAAGACAGCCCTTTTTTTATTGTTGTTTTTTCGAAGAGAATGAATTGATGTTCACTTTCCAGTAATCGACAAGGTTTTTGATCTTCTCCTTGTATTTGTTATAGTCGTTCCCTTTGTGGATGTACCCCTGTATGGAGAGTTTGTTAGCCTGTTTAAGGGAATATTCGTCCTGGGCGTTCGAAATAAAGATATACGGGATGTCTTTATCCAGTATTAATTCTTCATTCAGTATAATGTTCCTCAGTTCAAATCCGCCCAATTTCGGCATGTTGATGTCGGAAATAATGATGAAAGGCTCGATTTCGGGCCTGCGGATGTAGTCCAGCGCTTCGGTACTGTCAGAGAAAAAAACGATCTTATTCTTATAGCCGAGGTCACGAAATATTTCCCTTAAAATATCCCTGTCATCCTCATCGTCCTCAATAACAAGTATATCCCTGTGCATTTTCATATATAAGTCCTGTTTTTAAGTTTGGCAAATTTTTAGTGCGAATATTCTGCAAAATAGAAATTTATTCTAAATGCAATTTATGTTCTGAGGTAAAATGTTTCCAATATTATACATTTTGTCATTTTTGGCACGCTAAAAAATATTATCTGTCAAAAAGTATTTTCGCTACCTTGCCGGTACAAAATAAATCCGATTTAAAATGAAAATAAGAACACTGGTTACCTGTCTTTTTCTTTTAGCGAACCTCGCTGCCGCCACGGCACAGGAAACGGCTTCTTCAATTTTAGAAACCGCGTCGGCGCAGGCCAAAAAAGAAAACAAGAAAGTATTTGTAATGTTCCATGCGTCATGGTGCAGCTGGTGCAAGAAAATGGACAACAATATGAAAAGCGATGCTTGCAGGAAGCTGTTCGATGATAATTATGTAGTGGCGCACATAGTGGTACAGGAATCGGCAAAAAACAAGAGCCTCGAGAATCCGGGTGGCGATGAAATTCTTAAAAGATTCAAGGGTGAAAAATCCGGGTTGCCCTATTTCGTGATACTCGACCCAAAAGGCAACCTTTTAGCCGATTCGAATGATGCCAAAGGCCAAAACCTTGGCTGCCCTGCAACGCCTGAAGAAGTAGCCGTATTTACAGAGAAGCTAAAAAAGACATCGAAGCTTACCAATAAGCAGTTGGCAGTGATCACCGAAACATTCACCATCAAAAAATAAGCTATGAAGAAGTTGTTAGTGCTATTGGTATTCACGCTGTCATTATTTTCATGTGAGGCGCAGCAAAAGAAAGGTGTTGAGCGTGTCCCACCGGCTGAATTTGCCAAAGAAATGGCAGCAGATAAAGGGCAGGTAGTCGACGTGCGTACGCCAAAGGAATTCAACAGCGGGCACATTGCCGGTGCGGTAAACATTCATTTGTATGATGCCGACTTCGTGCAGCGCATTGATAAGCTCGATAAGAAGAAAACCGTATATGTGTATTGTAAGGCAGGGGGCAGGAGCGCAGAAGCTGTAGAGTCTCTTAAGTCAAAGGGTTTTCAGCACATCGTTGAACTCGATGGCGGTACCGATGCCTGGAAGGAAGCGGGGAAACCTCTTGAATAAAAATATTTTAGATTTTAATGTCTGAAGTCCGATGTCCGACGTCTGAAGCAGGTATGAACACACCCCTAACCCCTCTCAAGAGGGGAACACTCAGATGTGCTTACTCAAACCCTAAATGTGTTACGGTTTACCAGCATGAGTGAAGCTGTTCCCCTCTTGAGAGGGGTTAGGGGTGTGTTTCTGTCGTAATAAAAAATAGCCAATAAAAAATAATCAATTGATCACTCCCCTCAACATAATTCTCCTTGGTATCGTGGTGTTGTTCTTTATCATCATCGTGGTGCTTATTATCCGTCTTGACCGGTCGGAAAAAGTCCGGAACAAACTGGAAACAAAGTTTGTAGAAATGGAAAACAAAGCGAACACGCTGCAACTGCAAACGCTCGAAGCCCGGCTGAATCCCCATTTATTCAAGAACATACTCAATTCGATACAGTCACATGCCTACCAGACGTACTTTGCGATGGATAAGCTTTCCAATGTATTGGATTTTATCCTTTACGAAAGCCAGAACCGCTTTGTGAGCCCTAAAGAGGAGATCGAGTTTGCCCTGAACCTTATAGAGATCAATAAGATAAAGATAAGCCCCCTGTTCTCTATTAGTATAAAGAAAAAGATAGACGAGCAAGACCCGCTTTATACCCAAAAGATTCTCGCCCCACTGATATCTATTGACCTTATCGAGAACGCCTTTAAGCATGCCGACCTGCAAAGTCCCGATGCCTTTATTTCGATCATTATAGAATTCCGGGATAACTATTTTTCGCTGACGGTATCTAATAAAGTATCCAACAAATCGGCTTTCCTTAAAGAACACGGCGGTATCGGCGCAGCCACACTGGAGCAGCGCCTCAAGATTATATACAAGTCGTGCTACAAATTGGAGCGCTACGTTGAGGAAGATGTATATGTTGCACAATTAAAAATAAACCTCCTTGAATACAAAAATCAGATGCTTACTGCTTGATGACGAGCTTCCGGGGCTGGCCTACCTTAAAATGATATGCGAGCAGATGGACGAACTCGAAGTGGTAAGGGCCTTCAACAGCCCCGAAGTGCTTTTGCGCGAATGGCAGTCACTGGATTTCGACCTGCTTATTACCGATATTGAAATGCCGGGCATGAACGGCCTGCAGGTTGCCGATGCCATAAAGGGTAAAGCCATAATATTTACGACTGCTTATAAAAACTTTGCCGTTGATGCCTTCGACAGGGATGCAGTAGATTATGTAGTAAAGCCGGTTAAGCAGGAACGCTTGCTACAGGCGGTGCAGAAAGTGTCGGCACGCCTGGCAAAAACAGTCAAGGCCCCAAAACAAATACAGCTGAATACCGACAGGGGTAAGGCACTCATAAGCACAGCAAAAATATTTTGTGTAATGACATCGGATATCGACAGCCGTGACAAGATAATTGTACTGGGCGACAAGTCAAAGATCATCGTGAAGAACTGTTCTTTTGAAAAATTGCTGGAAATGCTTCCCGAAGATGAGTTTAGCCGCATCAATAAAAAGGCAGTTATAGCGCTAAAGCATGTTCAGTTTTATGCACATGATGAAATTACCGCCGATATGCTGCTCCCTGATGGTAGGCATTACACGTTTCCTTTAAGTGAAATTTACCGTAGTGACTTTACATCCAAACTGAAGAAGTAGTTTCATTACATATTTTAGCCACTTTATTACAAAAGCGTTTTCACCTGTAAGAGATGTACTATGTACTTCCAATTTTCTCAGTAATATTGCGCCATCTTAGCAAGCCAATAAAAACAGATGAAAAATTTCAGGAGCAGTTTTTTTTATATTAGTGTTATAGCCGTATTTTCTGCATTGATCTATTGGCTGCTGCATAACGGCAAGGACCTTGAAGCAGGCCGTACGATCATACAAAAACCTACAGGTACAGGGCAATGGGAAGATTTCATGGCATCCATGACCGACAATCTCACGCATCCGCTGGCCCTTTTGCTGGTACAGATAATCACAATCATTTTTGTGGCCCGCCTCTTCGGATGGATATGCAAAAGGATTGGGCAGCCATCGGTTATCGGCGAAATGATTGCCGGCATCGTGCTGGGGCCGTCCTTGGTGGGCACCATGTTCCCGGAATACTCTGCAATGCTTTTCCCAAAAGAGTCATTAGGCAACCTGAAGTTCCTTAGCCAGATAGGGCTGATACTGTTTATGTATGTTGTAGGTATGGAACTTGATTTGGGCGTACTTAAAAATAAGGCAAAAGATGCTGTAATCATCAGTCATGCCAGTATTATTATACCATTTACACTGGGCCTTGGCCTTGCTTATTTCATTTATATCCAGTTTGCACCCCCGGGCATCGAGTTCATGGCTTTTGGCCTGTTTATGGGAATAGCCATGAGCATAACAGCATTTCCGGTACTGGCGCGCATAGTACAGGAGCGCGGCCTGCATCGCACCCGTATCGGTGCGTTGGGGATAACCTGCGCCGCAGCAGATGACGTTACCGCCTGGTGTATACTGGCAGTTGTTATTGCCATAGTAAAGGCAGGTTCCTTCGTTAGCTCCCTGTATGTAATTGGCCTTTCGATAGCCTATGTATTCCTGATGTTGTGGGTGGTAAAACCGTTCCTTAAAAAAATAGGCGAGCTGTACGGCAACAAGGACAATATAACCAAACCGGTAGTGGCAATCTTTTTCCTAACGCTCCTTATATCGTCATACACTACAGAGATCATAGGCATACATGCACTATTCGGGGCATTCATGGCAGGTGCCATTATGCCGGAGAATATGCGTTTCCGTAGTATATTCATCGAAAAAGTAGAAGACGTATCGCAGGTAATGTTGCTGCCGCTATTCTTTGTATTTACCGGGCTTAATACCAATATAGGTCTGCTGGACGACCCTTACATGTGGAAAGTATGCGGCGTTATTATACTTGTAGCAGTTGTAGGTAAATTTTTTGGGAGCGCCATTACGGCAAGGGTAGTAGGGCAAAACTGGCGCGACAGCCTTACTATAGGAGCCCTCATGAATACCAGGGGGCTGATGGAGCTCATCGTACTGAACATAGGCCTAGAGTTAGGTGTACTTTCCAAAGAGATCTTCTCGATGATGGTCATAATGGCGCTGGCTACCACTTTTATGACAGGCCCGGCGCTCGACCTGATAGGGTTTATATTCAACAGAAAGAAGAATTATATACCCGCAGAGATACGCCAGATCAGCAAGTTCAAAGTGCTGGTGTCATTTGATAGTCCCGAAGGCGGTAAGACCTTGCTGAAGCTGGCCAACGCTTTTGTCAGGAAAATGGAGAACAATGCCATGGTAACGGCAATGCACATATCGCCAAGCAGCGAGATACATACCTTTAACCTTGAAGAATATGAAAAGGAAAGCTTCAGGCCGGTTTTGACAGAAGCCGAAAGCCTTAATCAAAAAGTGACAACACTGTTCAAGGCATCTACGGATATGGATACCGATATTGCGACTGTTGCCAATAAAGGGGAGTTCGACCTGGTACTTATCGATATAGGGCGCTCGATATTCGAAGGGACGCTGTTGGGCAAGATATTGGGCTTCACCACCAGGATAATCAATCCAGAAAGCCTTCTCAATACGTTTACCGGAAAGGAGAAGCTGTTTGAAAACTCGCCTTTTGATGAAAAAACACAGCATATCCTGAGCAAAACCGAATCGCCGGTAGGTATTTTGGTGGACAAGGAATTTAAAAGCACCGATAGGGTTTTCATCACGATCTTTGACCCTGCAGACGCGTTCCTTATCCACTTTGCCCAAAAATTTATCAGTAATTCGGGTTCGCAGGTAACAGTGCTGGATGCCGATGGTATGGTGAAAGGCAATGCTGAAATCAAGGAGAGCATCCGCGCTATAGAGCATAATGTGCCAAACCACATCAAGCTTTTAAGCCAGAGAAAACTTGAAAAAGAATTCCTCCAGGAACAGGACCTTATGATAATAAGCGTTGACAGCTGGAAAAAACTCGTAGAATCTCGCAGCACATGGCTTAACCATACGCCATCACTGCTGATCATTAAAAAATAAGGTGTTGTTAATTCAAAAAAAGGATAATCCCGAAAGATTATCCTTTTTTTATACGCCTGCTATCTGCAGCCATTCAATTATATACCCAGCTTCATCGTGCCATGAAGGCAGCCCCGGCACAAAATGATTTTTACCCGCAAACTCTTTATACCCGGTCACCGAATGGCTTCGGTCATATTTCAGGTAATTGTCATAGTTTAGCGATTCGGGTATGATATTGTCGGTACTTCCTGAAATGAACAACAGTGGCGGGCGGGGCTTTTTAAAATCAACTTTCGCTGCTTTAGTAAGTATGTCCCTCAGCACGCGTTTCGACTCCGGGATTACATTCTTTTCATACGATTCTTTTTGCTCCTGCTCGCTCATCCCGTTAGTAAAAGCATATTTCCATTCGGCAAGGCTCATCAGGTGCGTTTTTTTTGCTGACGTAAAATAGCCCAACGGCTTCCAGATGGATTTTATAAAAGACCATTTAAATGACGTAACACCCTTTGGAGGCACCGAATGTATCGCTATACCTGCCGTTACAAGGTCTTTATTTACGAGTAGCTGCACCAGTAAACCGCCCAGCGAATGGCCAATGACTATAGGCTTTTCGGGAAGTCTTTGTATTATAGCACTATAATGATCCAGCAATTCCTGAAGCCGCAGCCCGGCAAGATCGGTATCGTTTGGCATTCGGTTACGCAATTCCTCTGCAGTTCCGTCCTTATAAGGCCATGCGGGGGCAATGCAATTAAATCCTTTGCCGGTAAAATAATTTATCCATCCATCCCAGATATGATGGGTAACAAAAGCCCCTGTGATAAAGACAATTGTTGTGGTAGTTGTGGTAGTTGCTGCAATCATTTTTTAATCAGGTAACGTGTTATGCTAACACATCGCGAATTTCTTCTTTTCTGTCAAACATCTTTTTCGCAAAAGGGCATAAGGGTATTATCTTCAGGTTTTTTTCCCGTGCAAAAGCCACCGCTTTATCAAGGAGCTTCATTCCGATACCTTTAAAATCGGGGTTGCCCACAGTATGTTCTATAATGAATTTATCATCCCCTGCCCATACGTAGGTCATCAATCCGGCCTGTATATCGCCTTCAGTGGCTTTAAAATGGCCTTTTTTGCCATCGTCAAAATGTGTTATTTCCATTTGGTTTGTTTCATTTTTTAATACTAAATCCTGTTTGCTCCGGTAAGGGTACAAACCCTGTTTCGCCGGGTATAGCAGGGAATTCCCTGTTTGTCCAGCGTTGTTTGGCATCTTCTATCATTTCGGGAGAAGAGGCAACAAAGTTCCAGTAAATATGGCGTGGCTCCGGGAAAGGCTCCCCGCCGAATATATATACGACAGAATCATCATTTAGGGTAAATTCGCACAAAGAAGAATCTTTAGCTACCAGCAATTGTTTTGGCAAAAAGGTATTCCCGTCGCTTTCAATACTCCCTTCTAATATATATAGTCCGCTTTCTCCAAAAAGGTTGCGTCCGATTGAAACTTTTTGTTTGTGGGTGCTTTTAAGCTCAATAAAATAAAGAGGGCTGTACACGGGAACAGGCGATTTCCTTCCAAATGCTTCGCCTGCAATAAGCTTAATGGAAACTCCGTCCATATCCCATGCCGGGAGTTCTTCTTCGGTTATATGGACAAACGAAGGCTCCATTTCTTCAAGTTCTTTTGGCAGTGCGACCCATATCTGCAGGCCATGCAGGTTCTTATCCGAATGGCGCAGGTAATCGGGGGTGCGTTCAGAATGGACAATACCTCTTCCGGCAGTCATCCAGTTCACCTGTCCCGGTCTAATTTCCATAACGGTGCCCAGGCTGTCGCGGTGCATGATGCTCCCTTCAAACAAATAGGTGAGGGTAGAGAGGCCAATGTGCGGGTGCGGCCCTACATCCAGGTTCTCATTGTCCTTAAGCGCCGCCGGCCCCATGTGGTCTATAAAGGCAAAAGGCCCCACCGTACGCTTTTTCCGGAACGGCAGAAGCCTGCCTACCAAAAAATTGCCTATATCACTGGGGCGCTCCTCTATAATGAGATTAATATTTGACATAGCTGTATCTTTTACAGCCTAAGATACGTAATATTATTGTTATAGTGATTATTGATTAACAGCAGCTTATTGTTTGGCACCAAAATTTTCCGACAGCCATTGGGCAGATAAATAAATATCTTCTGAAGTCAGGCCGTGACCTGTGGCAATTTGGTGGAAATCAACCCTGGATCCAATATTTTTCAGGATCTCAATATAAGCCGCGGTATCAGCAGGATTTACCGTAGGGTCAAAACTTCCGGAACTGATGAATAGCTTTGAACGGCCTGCAACACCTGCAGCTGATATTTTTTTAAATGGCTGCATAGCACGGTAGAGTATAGCCCCTGCAAAAAAATCAGGGTATTTAATAAGTGTAGCGCCCGCAATATTGGCTCCGTTCGAATAGCCGAGCGCAATAATTTTAGCCAGGTCAAAACCTTCTTTCGATGCAAGGGTTTTTACAAACGCCACCATTTCATCCGTCCGGAAATGAAGGTCGTCTTCGTCAAATATTCCCATGCCAAGCCTTTTGAAAAAGCGCGGCATCCCATTTTCGGAGACATTGCCGCGAAGGCTTAAAATATTGTAGCTGTTGCCAAAGTTTTCGGCCAACGGAAGCATGTCGGTTTCATCGCCGCCCGTGCCGTGGAGCAGGAGCAGGGTGTAGGCAGCAGGATTGCCCGATGCTTTATAAATGTATTTTAATGGTTGAAAGTCCATGAGTAAAAGTTTTATAAAATTTGAATAAATTGTCGTCATTCTTTGTCATTCTGACGAAGGAAGAATCTCCTTGAAAATCGGGATTCTTCACTTCGCAGGCTTCGTTCAGGATGACATACAGTAATTAATTTATAGGTACCAAATGCGCCTCGATATCCTCACGGCGTGATTCGTATTGTGCGGGCAGTTTCAGGTTTTTACCAAGCTCTGCAAGTGGTTCATCAACGGTAAAGCCGGGATTGTCTGTAGCAATTTCGAACAGTACACCTCCCGGTTCCCTGAAATACAGGCTGTGGAAATAATTACGGTCTATTTGGGGTGTAATATTCAGTCCGGCAGCAGCCACTTTTTCCCTGAAATGCATCAGTACCTCATCATTTGCCACCCTGAAGGCTACGTGGTGCACAGTACCATTAGCAACATGGCCCCGTTTTTCCTCTTTCAGTTCTACGATATCTACAATGGCGGCGTTCTCAACAGCATCGGTTACAAAACGGTTGCGTGTCACTTCCGTTGCTGCCAGGCGATACCCGAAAACGTCGGTCAGTATCCTCGCAGTCCCTTCCATATTATTCAGTGTAAGGGTAATGTTGTGGAATCCACGTAATGCATTGTCTGCGCTTACTTCATCGGTAGTCCATGGCTTGCGGCTGTCGTTAGCAACTTCTGTCAGTTCCAGCTTAAGGCCGTCCGGATCGATGAAAGTAAGGTAACGTTCCCCGAATTTCTCCGCAGGCTTATTATAGATGACGTTGTGTTTTTCAAAGCGCTCTACCCAAAACTCAAGGCTGCCTTTGGGTACGGAATAGCCGATCTCAGTTGCCATTCCTGCACCCCTTCTACCTTGTGGTATACCATTGCCCCAAGGGAAAAATGTCAGTATGGTTCCGGCGCTGCCTGTTTCGTCGCCAAAGTAAAAATGGTACGTACCCGGATCGTCAAAATTCACCGTTTTTTTGATGAAGCGAAGGCCTAGTATTTTAGAATAAAAATCGAAATTGCGTTTGGCATCACCGGCAATAGCTGTAATGTGGTGAAGGCCTAAAATTGTATTTTCCATGATGTTTGATTTTTTAAATTTGATAGTGTAAAATTACATGCATCCCTAATTCAAAACATTGAACTGGGACAAGAAAGCATTTTGGTAAGCTTTATTGATTTATTCAAACTTTAAGACATTACCAACATAACTTTAATATATCTATAGGATAGTAGCGCAGGGCAAAGGCTTAATTTTGAATAGAATAAAAAAAACGTCCCGCCATGAAATCAACCAACACATTATATGTCTTTGCCGCCGCTGCCGCACTGGCGCTTTCGTCATGTAAAGATTCAAAACCTGAAGGAAACACTACCGATATGGACATGACATCCGACTCGGTCAAATCGGAAAAATCGGATATGGGATCCACTAAGGATACTACTGCAATAAATCCGGATACCATAATGGGCCCATAGGGGGGACTTAACCTAAAAATATACAATTATGAAAAAGACAATCTTAAGAAAAGCCGTGTTCAGCGCATTGCTTGTCACCGCGCTTAGTTTTACATCCTGTGGTAAAAAGGAAACTACTACCGATACTGAAACAACAACTACTACAGAATCCGTAGATGCCGAAGAAGATTTTGATAAAGGCGTGCGCGATACGGTTGTTGAAGGCAACGATACCGTAGTAAAAATGGGCAGAGAGGATAACCCCGCCCCGGCACAGGAACAAGTACCATAAAAACATCTGTTTATAGAAAAGAAGCCGTCTCAAAACTGAGACGGCTTCTTTTCTTTTCCTAAAACGATATCTGTAAGATACCCTGCTAAGGTAATTGTAGCCTCCATTGCCAAATAGGACCTATAAATGGATTATTTTTTTATACTATGCAACCTTATGTGTGTAAAATAAAAAGTAACAAAATCTGTATATGTTTCTTTAGGTATTGTTTATTTTGTTTATTTGGGAAGTAAAAAACATTTCCAAGAACCTAAGCAATGAAAAAATTATTTCTCGTTTTAGTATTTCAATTTACCTTTACATTTTGTTACTCACAGCATTTGTATCCTGAAAAGTATAATAGCTGTAGCTTGACGACTTTCTGCTTAGATTGTGGAGAAACTAAAGCTGAACCGCCCGTATCATTCGTTAATGAATTGATAAACAACTTTGATAAAAAGAGCCTGACCAAAATAAGCGGAACGATTGAAGTACAAATTTTAATTGACGAAGATGGTAAGCCTTGTCTGCTAAGTTCAGCAAACCAATCGAATATCTCATCAAAGAAGATAAGACTGCAAAAAGCAGTTAATGTCACATCAAATTGGCAGCCGGCAATTTCAAAAAACAAAAAAATCTCTAGCTCTGTTTCTTTAGTATTTGTATTTGAAAATACAAGCCTGTCAGTAAAACGCAGGCAGTTCGATACTGCAAATCAATCAAATTTTAAATCAGCTGGAACTCCTGATATTAAAGGAACCGATAAAAGCAGGCTTTCAAAAAGCTGGACTGTTTTTACCCAGGAAAATTCCGAATTGCCATGGGATATGACAAGGGCAATAGCTAATGATTTGGATAATAATATTTGGATAGGAACAGATAATGGAATAGTTAAAATAAACGATGGTAAATGGATACATTTTAACTCAAAAAATACTACAATTTCCGCTAAACCATATAATAAAGATCAGACACAATCTGTACGTGAGATGGAAATTGACAAAAACAATAATAAGTGGTTTGTTATTGGGTGGGATGTTTATAAATATGACAATGCAAATTGGGTCAAATATGATTCATTAAATTCTCCTATAAACTGGGCCCGAAAAATCATTGTTGACAATTCAAACAATATTTGGTTTACATCCTGGGATGGAGTTGCAAAGTTTGATGGAAAGAACTGGTCGGTAATAAACAAAGAAAATTCAAATTTGCCTACCGACAAAACTCTTGGTGTTTATGCGGATAAACAAAATAGGGTATGGATTGGGACATTTGAAGGAAATGTAATTATTCAAGAAGGGAAAACTATGTTGTTAAATGAGAAAAATTCGCCATTATCAAAAGCTTTTATTTCAAAAGTGCATGAGGACAGCAAGGGGAATTTATGGTTTTACCTTTATAAAGATAAATCTGATGCTGCAGGAATCTATGTATTGGATGCACAAGGAAAATGGACAAGGATAGTACACTCAAATTCTAAAATGTTTAGTGAAAATGCGGTTAATGATTTTTATCTGGATGAAGAAAGCGGCTTGTTGTGGATAACGTTAAATGGCGTTGGTGTCCTGGATTATGACCTGAATTCAAAGAAATGGGAAATTTACACCAATGAAAACTCAAATGTGCCAAGCATCCATTGTAACAGAATAACTAAAGATAAAGACGGAGCAATTTGGATTGCGACATTTGCAGGAGTTATCAAACTGAATAAATAGAGTATTTGTTTATCGGGATGTTCAGAAAAGATTGCTTTCTATTGCTTGAAATGACATGTGCGAACATATAGTTGATCAACGCAAAGGGCCCGCCCGCAAACTGCGAACAGGCCCAACCTAATAACGAGTATGAAACGTTATTTCTTATTTTTATTGGTGGAAGCTAAATTTCCCGGTGCCGGAATGTTTGAGGTCGGTTTCAGAAGGTTCGCCTGCAAAAGCGATATTACCTGAGCCGCTTATCCTGCCTTTGAGTTTTTTAGAGCTGTTGGCCTCTACATCGCCCGCTCCGGACACAACGGCATTTACATTAGGTGATTTCAGGTCGTATGCTTTTATAATGCCAGAGCCTACAACCTTACATTCAAAGCTTTGTGCTTCACCATCAATTTTAATCTCCCCTGAGCCAAGTACACAGGCATGCACTGTGCTGGCATTTACAGATACGTTTATCGAGCCGCAGCCGTCAAGAAGCACTTTTAGGTCATTCTTCACTTTGTTTTTTACGCTTATCGTGCCGCTGCCCTTAAGAAAAACTTCGTTCAAAGCCTTTACAGGTATTTTAATAGTGATCTTACGGTTTCTGGATGGGGAAAGGAATTTGTCGTTTTCAGTGCCGATGGCCAGTGTGCCGTCTTTTACTTCTGTGGTGATAAGAGGAAGGAGGTTTTCTTCGCCTTCGAGGCTAAGGGTGCCGGTTTCGCCCGATACCAGGCTGACTTCAAAATTGCCGGTAATTTTAATTTTGCTGTAATCAGGGCCTACTTCCCTTTTTTCTTTGGTGGTCTCACCGTTGCCTTGCACGGCTTCTTTTTTTTCCTGGGCTGCTACCGTAAGGGTAAAGCATAGCCCTGCTAAAAACATTACTGCTTTTTTCATAATAATTGTTCGTTTTTTTCTGCCTTTCGGCAAAGATTGATTATTGATTGATTTTAAATATTCCCTGTGATGAGCAGGTATTTTTTTTGATGATTGAACCCCTGTGGGCGTTGATTACTTTATAGACGCACTCACGTTTAAAATGGTTGCACCGGTTTATATTTTTTTTTTATTTTAACACTTTAACCCTTCGTCAGGTTGATATCGCCGTACTCCGATTTGATGAAGATCTTGTTTACGCCGCTGTTTTTGTAATACCCTTTGTAATAGAGTTTATTGTCCTTTTCTCTTTTATCGGTGATCCTGAATCCGGATATACCCGTGATACCGCCATACTCGGTACTCAATTCAAAATCGAATGGGGCAGCATTGTTGTAGTTTACACTAACGGAAGAATAACTGGCATTTATCGCGATGTTCTTTACATCATTGTCCATGCCGCCTATTCGTACTTCTCCATAATTGCAGGTCGCATTAACGATTCCCGTTACATACCCGAAACGCAGCGCAGAATAATCGCCGCCCCCTGTGATCTTGCCGCCTTTTTTGATATTGAGGTCGCCATATTCCGTTTTATAAGTGATATCCTGTACTTCGCCTATGGTCATACCGGTATATTGCCCTTTTAGTTTCAATGAGCCGGCTTTCGTAAGGCTGAAGCCGGAGTACTGTACATTCACGTCGGCCGATTTAATATAATTGATCTTGGAAGTGCCGCTGTATTGCAGGTTGATAGAATTCATATCGTTATTGAGTTCATCAATAGTCAGGTCGCCATACTGGCAATTGATCTGGCCCCTTCCGTAAATTTTGCCAACAATGGTATTGCCGTATTGGTTACTGATATCAATAGCGCCTTTTTTAGGGATCTTGATCGTGTAATTGACCTCCATATTAGTGTTCCTTCCGGAGAAATTGCCTATCTCAGTCCTGGCAGATACCATTGCTTTAGTCGCTTCAAAATTGACGTTAATGCTATTCAGCCTTTTGTTTACAAGCTCTTCCTTATCACCGCTTACTTTTATTACGACGTCTATAACCGTTTGGTCCTGGTCCCAGGTGGTAACATATACGCTGCCAAATTTATTGGTGATCCTAAGCCCAGCGTTGTTGCTTACCAAATACGATTTGCTTATTTTCTTTTCCTTTATAATTTTCCCTTTCATGCAGCCATCACCATCGCCGTTGGCAAAAGCCAGTGCGGGAAGTGCCAGTAACAGCAGGATTACATTATGTCTGATTGTTCTCATTGTAATTTTGTTTCAGTTTTTTGATGTTTTCAATTTTTACAAGCACATCCTCCAAAAATGATATCCTTGTCTGCAGATTGGTTATCATGGCATGGATGAGTTGCTTATTTTCGCCTTTGGCCAGCATTTCTTTAGTGATCTTGTCGTAGTCTTTTTCAAGGGCATCCATTCTAAGGAGTGCATCTTTCACCAGCATTTTAGTTTCGGGGCTGTCCTCTTTTTCTACCTTGGCAAGCTCTTTTTGTATAATACCTGCAAAATACATCTGCGTTTCCTGTACTTTCGGCGATACTTTTGCTATCCCGGCATTTTCATCAGTTCCCGGCTTATACATCGTCCAGATACCGAACAGTATCAGTATTGCCGCCGCCGTTGGCATTGCCAGCCTCAACAGCAGGCCTTTCTTCTTTTTCTTTTTGCTGCCCTCAAGCCTGTCCAAAAAGCGGTCGTGATGGCCTTTTGAAGGTTCTTCGGTATCCCACTGCCCGTTAAGGTGTGCAAACAGGTTATTGGTATTTTCTTTTTCGTTGTCCATTATGCATGTAGTTTTTTGAGCAGGCTTTCCTTCGCCCTGCTTATTGTTGTACGGCAGTTGCCGTGTGTAATTCCCATTATGTCGCTTATTTCTTCCTGGTCATAACCTTCTATAAAGAAGAGGGTGAGCGCAACCCTGTAATTATCTTTTAGCGACTGTATCGCGGCCATTACCTGCTGTACCTGCATATTTTGGAAATCCATTTGAGCATCTTCAGCATGGCTGTCGTCTTCTACCTTATACAGTACGTTGTCCAGCGGGTCCATGGCGTTCTTATTGATCTTCTTATAATTGTCCAGGCTATGGTTTATCACGATCCTTTTCAGCCATGCCCCGAATGTCACCTCACCTTTAAACGAGTCCAGCTTGGTAAACGCTTTCAGGAACGCTTCCTGCATGATATCCTCTGCCCAATGGCTATCCTTCACGATACGCAGCGCGGTGTTATACATAGGCTTATAATACCTGTTGTACACCTCGAACTGCGCATTGCGGCTGCCCTCCTTGCAGAGCGCTATCAATGCATCGATATCCGGATTTGCGTTTGTCAACGTTTGATCTGTTGGTTTGATATAATGACTGCCACCATATTTGAATTGTTACAGTTGGGCAAAAAAAAATTTAATTTTTAAATGTACCAATGTAGCGATTATTGGGATAAGTGCTGAAAATAAAGGGATTTTGGAGTTTAAAATATTTTTCACGAATTTAATTCTACGAGGTCGAACCTGACAGTCTTTAGAGATATCTGAACGGAATATCCTTTTGTAAACCATGTAGCGTTCTGTCATTCTGAACGCAGCTTGCGGAGTGAAGAATCTTAATTATTGACTAATAGAGATTCTTCCTTCGTCAGAATGACACGCATAACCTCTTACTTCGGCATTGGTCGAAGGTAGCCTGCGTTTTTAAAAACCTGTCAGGTGTATTAGACCGTAAACATAAAAAAGCACCCCGAAGGATGCCTTATATCGTCTTGAGTTTCCTCAATAAAAAATAATCAATAGAAAATAAAAAATAAAAATTACTCCTGCATTGTGTGGTACACGTTCATCACGTCGTCATCTTCCTCAATTTTTTCAAGGAGTTTTTCCACGTCAGCAACCTGGTCTTCGGTAAGTTCCTTCGTAACCTGCGGGATACGCTCAAATCCTGAAGAAAGGATTTCTATCCCACGGTGCTCCAGTTCTTTCTGGATGGCTCCAAAGCTCTCAAAAGGGGCGTACATCATGATGCCATCCTCATCGGCGAATATCTCTTCCACGCCAAAGTCGATCATTTCCAGTTCCAGTTCCTCCACATCGCGGCCTTCAGCAGGGATGCGGAAGTTACAGGTATGGTCGAACATGAACTCCACCGAGCCCTGTGTACCCATGGTACCGTTGCATTTATTAAAATAGCTCCGTATGTTGGCTACAGTACGGTTGTTATTATCTGTCGCGGTCTCTATAAGTATTGCAATGCCGTGCGGTGCATAACCTTCAAACAATACCTCCTTAAAGTTTGCCGTATCTTTATCAGATGCTTTCTTAATAGCACGCTCAACATTGTCCTTCGGCATATTGGCTGCCTTGGCATTCTGGATAACGGCCCTGAGGCGTGCGTTGCTCTCCGGGTTACCGCCGCCTTCTTTAACGGCCATTACGATGTCCTTGCCTATCCTTGTGAACGTTTTGGCCATTGCCGACCAACGTTTCATCTTTCTTGCTTTCCTAAATTCGAACGCTCTTCCCATAATTATTTTGTTTGCAGGCACAAAAATAAACTTATTCCGTGTTTTTTGCAAAAATTACATCAGTACATATAAAAGTTTAGCCACGAATTACACAAATTTCACTAATTCGATTTGGATTAAGCTTAATAGTGAAGAAGCACCTAATTTCTTCTTCTTCTTAATTTGTGAAATTCGTGTAATTCGTGGCAAAAAAATTAATCTTTTGGTACGTGTTTCGATACAAAACCATCGCTCGCGGTATTCCAAGCAGTAATGGCATTATTCCTGTCGTTGAAATATTTTGTATTCAGTTTGTTGAAGTTGCCTACGGCCTTATTGAGCTCACCTACGGTCTTATTATAGGCATCGATCTCTGCCGGGGTCGGTTTACCTTTGCTGTCCATGGCTTTTTTGCTGTCTTCTGCCTTTTGGTTCAGCATCATAAAATCGGCCACGGCAGGGGCAAACTCCAACGCTTCTTTTTTGTAGAACTCCAACGCTTTTTTGGTTGCATTCACAAGCATTGGGTCGTTTTTATAGGGTTTGGCTTCTTTCAATTTCTCAAAACCTTCTGTAACGAATGCTTCCAGCGCCGATGCATTCTGCTGCATTGCACCGATATCCTTTGCTTCTACCGCTTTCATAAGGTTGGCATCGGTAATGTAAGCCTTAAAGAAAATAAGGTACATATCGCTCTGGTTCTTGAAAACCTCATTCGATATGGCCATTTTTTTACCCATCTCGCTTTCATCGGCACTTAGCGTGATGTTATATTTTTTAGCGAAAGCCTCTTCATTCGCGTTCAGCTTTTCTTCCTCTTCATTTATCTTTTGGTTTACCAGATCGCGGGTAGTGATATACGCCTCCATAAAGTCATACGATTGCTCTGCCACTTCCTGCATGTTGATGATCTTGTCGTATTCGTCGTTAATGTATTTTTCAGAAATAGAAAAATAGGCGAGAATCTGGTCGCGGTATTCTACGTCGCCCTTGTACCCGTTGGTGGCGCCAATCTTTTTTGAGGCGGCCTGTAATGACTTGATAAGCGCTTTCCGGGTGGCATCTATTTTGCGGGCGCTTTTGCTGTGTGCCACGGCCTTGGTATACTTCCAGGTATTTGCGGAGATTGGCTTGCTTTCTTTGCTGATAAAATTAAGATAATCAATAGGGGTCTTGAAATCCTGTGCTGCACAGGTAAGCGATACTATAAATAGTATGCCGAGTAAAGTTTGTTTCATTGGTGTGTGGTTATTGGTTAAGGTCTTTAAGGATATTCACGGCTTCATTAATATACATATCGGTCTTCACCGACTTTATCTTATAATCATTGGCATTTTTAGCATATTCATCATAAGCTGTCACATCGGTAAAAGTGGTATTCCGTATGGTAAATGCCTGCTCCTTATCAGATGTTGTATTGATGTCTTTCCATATCTGGTCCATCGAATGCACGTCATCAAATACCTTGTCAAAAGTAATAGGCAATGGCTTTTTGGCATTATTGTACAAGGCATTAATCCTGTCGTTTACAGAGCTTACCAGTGCAAATCCGGCATCGGCATCCACGCGTGTTTTACTAAGCCCGGCCGCTTTTTTTATCGGTGCATCGGGCAGTTTGGTAAACCTGAGGTTCAGGTTTGGTATGCTGTCGTTTTTAATAGCGGTAGGCATACTGCTTTCCCGTGGCAGCAATTTGTCGAAAAAGGTAGGCAGCTCTACATCGGGAACTATCCCGATATACTGGCTGCTCTTGCCCGTTATGCGGTAAAACTTATCTATCGTCACTTTTACGAAATCCTGGGGATTTTCATCTTCCAATGGAAGTATGGTTTGCATGGTTGCTTTACCAACAGTTGTATTACCCACGATCACGGCACGGTTGTAATCCTGCATTACGCCTGCAAAAAACTCGCTTGCCGATGCTGAAAAGCCATTAACCAAAACCACCATAGGCCCATTGAATATCATTCCCCGGTTGAAATCCTTAATAACGCTGTAGTCCTTATCCTTGTCGCTCACTACGGCAACCGGGCCAAAGTTGACAAACATACCCGCCATACGTATCACTTCGTCCATCGAGCCGCCGCCATTAAACTGCAGGTCGATGATAAGGCCTTTTACATTCTCTTTCTTGAGCTTCACTATTTCCCTGGCTACATCATCGGCACAGCCCTGTTTGCTATCAGAATCGAATGCGGTGTAAAAACTCGGTACCTTAATATAGCCTACAGGCTCATTGTCGCCAAGCACAAAGCTGTAAACACTGTGGTCTTCCGCCTTCATCACTTTTTTTTCGAGGTTTACAGAGTAAATAGTGCCGTCCTTCTTGCGGAGGGTAAGCTCTACCTTTTTATAGGTGTCCGAATTCACTATTTCGCCAATAGTTTGCATAGAAGCGCACGAAACGGTATATTCGGTATTGTTCGCTGCCAGTTTTATGATCTGGTCGCCCTTATCAATTTTATCCGCGTGGTAAGCAGGCCCGCCCGGAACGATCTCTTCCACGATGATCTCTTCCTTGTCGTTCTGGCTTACATAAAGCCCCAACGAATAATTTTCGGTAGAAATTGACGAAACGAAAGATTCCCTTTCACTGTAATTGAAATACGTGGAATGCGGGTCGAAATAGGAGCAGAACGCAGAGTAAAATGCATTATAAATGCTGTTGTCAAAGCCTTCTGTAGGATCCAGCAGCGAGTTCACCCTGCACAGGTAACTCTCAATTACTTTAGGCCTTGCAATCTTGCCAAGCGCCTCGAGGTTTAGCTTCAGTGAATCCTTGTTTTTGCTTTGCTGCGCAATATCCTCCAGTATGTCGAAGGTTATTTTTTTGCGAAGGAAATTCTTTATACGTTCTGCTTTAGTGTGGAACGGGAAGGAACTCTTCGAATAATAAATGGTATCCTTCGTATTGAAAGGCAGTGGCTCGCGGCCTATCTCCTCTACAAAACTCTTATTCCGTTCCAGCGCTTTTTTGTAAACGGTAATAAAGTCCGAAAAAAAAGCACAGTCCTTATTTTTGATGTAGTCGTCAATGCCGTATTTGTGGCGCGCCAGCTGGTCGTACTCTTCCTTAAGGAAAAGGACCCGGTTGTCGTCCAGCCCTTCCATAACGGTTTCAAAAACATAAACCGACAGGCTGTCGTCTATCGGTTTAGGCTTGAAATGCTTCGTTTGAAGCACAGTATTGACTTTCGAAAAAATTTCGCATGCTTTCTCATTGTTATTTTGTGCCCCCATTACCAGTGGCAGCAGGAAAGCAAGTGCGAATATTTTTCTCATAAATTTATTTTTTATAGAACGGCAGCTTCACCACCCTGGCAGGGATGTCGTTCTTCCTGATGCGTATGTATATCTCGCTGTCCGGCGCGGCATAGTCCACAGGGACATAGCCAAGCCCGATCCCCCTGTTGAGCGACGGCGCCATCGTGCCCGATGTTACGATGCCTATTACGTTGCCGTCTTTGTCCACAATTTCGTAATCATGCCTTGGCACACCTCTTTCCGTAAGCTCAAAGCCTACTAATTTACGTGTAACACCAGCTTCTTTCTGCATTTTTAATGCTTCAGAATTCGTGAAATCTTTATTGAATTTAGTGATCCATCCCAGGCCTGCTTCAAGCGGGGATGTGGTATCGTTAATATCATTCCCGTAAAGGCAGAAGCCCATCTCGAGGCGAAGCGTGTCGCGTGCTGCAAGACCAATTGGCTTAATACCATAAGCTTCTCCCGCTTCAAAAACCTTATTCCATATCTGTTCGATCTCGGTGTTTTTCGCATAGATCTCAAAACCGCCGCTTCCGGTATAACCCGTGGCAGAGATAATTACGTTCTCGATGCCTGCAAAATCCGCTACTTCAAAATGGTAGTATTTAATAGCGGCAAGGTCTATAGATGTCAGTGCCTGCATGGCCTCCATAGCCATAGGCCCCTGGATGGCAAGCAGCGAATAGTCATCAGAGATGTTGCGCATGTCTACGCCAAGGTCGTTTTTAGAGGATATCCAGTCCCAGTCTTTATCAATATTCGAGGCATTTACAACCAACAGGTACTGTTCCTCTTTCATTTTGTAAACAATAAGGTCGTCCACGATACCGCCATTGTCGTTCGGCAGGCAGGAATATTGTGCCTTGCCGATAGTGAGGGTTGAAGCATCGTTGCTGGTCACTTTCTGTATAAGGTCCAGTGCTTTAGGTCCGCTCAAAAGGAATTCACCCATGTGTGAAACATCAAAAACCCCTACGCCATTGCGTACGGTTTCGTGTTCGGCATTAACCCCTTCATATTGTACAGGCATGTTGTAGCCCGCGAACGGGACCATTTTGGCACCAAGGCCTTCATGAATATGCGTAAGCGCAGTATTTTTCATTGTAGCGTAAAGAATAAGTTTGAAATGTGTTTGTTTTGTTTGATTGCGCTAATTTATTGAAAAAACTACACTATCCGAAGGTTAACTTTAACAATTAAGAATTATTTAGTGAAGTTTTGGGCGTGCCGGTTCCGCGCGCTCCACCGTCGTGCTGTACGCTCTATCTGCTTCGTGCCTCAGCAGGATGCCGCTTCCATCACTCACGCGGGATTGAGGTATAATAATATATACATTTCCGTGATGTACATCACCGTAATTGGGAAAATCCGTGGTCATCCGCCCAATCCGCGTTCCAAATTCATTTCTTCAAAATCTCTTTCAATCCATTATAATCAGAAATCTTTACCGATTTCTTCTCACCCTCCATTACACTCTTTATCTGTTCAGGCACCGGGATAGTAATGTCCAATGCCTTCTCGATACTCTCGGGAAATTTCACAGGGTGCGCCGTTTCAAGGAACACGCCGGTATAACCGGGATTATCCTGCATGAATTGTTTAAGCCCAAGGTAACCAACAGCGCCATGTGGATCGGCTAAATAATTATTTTCGGTATAAAGTTTTTTAAGGGTTTCAAGGGTTTGCGTATCGTTAAAGCTGTAGGAGGTCAGCTCATCTTTAAGGCTTTCGCCAAAGAGTTCCAGTATACGTACGAAGTTGCTGGGGTTGCTCACATCCATCGCGTTGGAAAGCGTTTCAATGGTTTTTTGGGGCGTGTACTCGTGCGTTTGCATAAAGCGCGGCACAGTGTCGTTAGCATTGGTGGCAGCGATGAAATGGCTTATCGGCAGCCCTATCTTCTTCGCCATCATCCCGGCGCAGATATTCCCGAAATTCCCGCTTGGCACAGAAATAACTAAGAGTTTGCCTTTCGCTTTCAACTCTTTATACGCAAAAAAATAATAGAACATCTGCGGCAGCCAGCGCGCTATATTGATCGAGTTCGCCGAAGTGAGGCTCACATCCTTCAACTCATCATCCAGGAATGCCTGTTTCACCATGTCCTGGCAGTCATCAAATGTGCCGGATACTTCCAGTGCGGTAATGTTCTGACCCAACGCGGTAAGCTGCATTTCCTGCACAGCGCTCACCTTGCCGGAAGGATAGAGGATCACCACATCGATACCTTCGACACCCAGGAAGCCACTCGCCACAGCCCCGCCGGTATCGCCCGAAGTGGCTACCAGTATCGTTATCTTTTTGTTTTCGCCTTTCGTGAAATAATTCAGGCAGCGCGACATAAATCGTGCGCCGACATCCTTGAAAGCCATTGTGGGGCCATGGAAAAGCTCCAGCGAATACACATCCTTTTCTACTTCAATAAGCGGAAAATCAAAAGACAGGGTTTCCTCTACAATCTTCTTCAGTTCATCCTGCGGAATGGCATCACCCACAAAAGGCGTTATGGCTTTCAGTGCAATTTCTGCGTGGCTGTAGGTTTCGATATTTTCAATAAAATCCTTGTCCAGATGTGGGATGCTTTCAGGGAAGTAAAGTCCTTTGTCCCTGGCTATCCCGGTAATAGCCGCTTCTTTAAAAGAGGCCTTTATATCGTGGTTGTTTAAGCTGTAATATCTCATAGTATTTTTATTCCGGTTGGGTTGATGGGCGAAACGTGCAGTTCGAACGGGATGCCTGTGCCTTCTAAAACTGCTGCCATAGCTTGTGCTGCTTTTTGTGCAGTTTCAACGCCTCGTGACAATGCAAATACCGACGGGCCTGACCCCGAAATCCCCCCGCCAAGCGCTCCTGCTTTCATTGCTGCGGCCTTGATTTCCTTAAATTTCGGTATCAGGATATAGCGCACCGGCTCTACCAGTTCGTCGTGCAGGCTGCGGCCTATCAAATCATAATCATTGGTATATAGCCCGCTGATGAGCCCGGCAATATTGCCGCACTGTATCGTAGCTTTTTTAAGGGTAATGTTTTCCCGTAGTACCGAACGTGCGTCCATTGTTTTCAGTTCTATCTGCGGATGGATCACAGTAGCATACAGTTCGTTTGGCGCATCTATTTTTATAATGTCCAAAGGCTCATAGCTGCGTATCAGCGTAAAACCACCCAGTAGGGCAGGGGCTACATTGTCGGCATGGGCGCTGCCACTGGCCAGCTTTTCGCCCTGCATTGCAAAAGGGACGAGCTCTTTATTGGATAACGGGCTGCCAAGCAAATGGTTGATGGCAAAAACTGCTCCTGCCGCACTGGCCGCACTGCTGCCTATACCGCTGCCGGCTTTTATATTTTTATAGATGGTTATTTCAAATCCATATTCCGGATCCAGTGCTTCAGTTAGTGCCAGTGCCGCCACGCCCGCCACATTTTTCTCTGCGGCAAGGGGGAGGCCGGCACCTATGATCTGCTTTATTCTGATGCCTTTTTCGGCAGACTTTGTTACAACCATCTCATCGCCCACACTGTCCAGGCAAAGGCCCAGCACGTCAAACCCGCAGGAAACGTTCGCAATAGTGGCCGGGCTGAATATTCGTATTTCGTCCATAACTTACTTGTTGCCAATGCGTATAATATCTGCAAAAATACCCGAAGCTGTTACCGCCGCACCAGCGCCTGCACCTTTTATCAGCAAAGGCTGATCCGCATAGCGGTCAGTGTAAAACAGCACTATATTATCCTTGCCTTCCAGATTGTAGAACGGGTGGCACTGCGGAATAAAGTGCAGCCCAACGTTAGCTTTGCCATCTTCAAATGAAGCAACGAACTTCAGTCTTGAACCTTCGGCAGCAGCCTTTTTATAAAGTTCATTAAAGTGCGCTGCATGTGTTTTCAATGATTCGAAAAAATCGTCAACAATTGTGGTGTCAAGGCTTTCCTGCGGCAGGAAGGAGTTGTTCTCGATATCGTCGATTTCCATTTCATAGCCGCTTTCGCGTATCAGTATCACCAGCTTGCGCTTTACGTCTATACCACTAAGGTCAATTTTAGGGTCGGGTTCAGTATAGCCTTCCGCCTGTGCCTGCTTCACAACATCATAAAAGGAATTTTCCTCATTAAAGTTATTAAAAATAAAATTAAGGCTTCCCGAAAGCACTGCCTGTATTTTATGTACACGGTCACCCGACGCCACCAAATTCTTCAGTGTGTCGATTATCGGCAATCCGGCACCCACATTGGTTTCAAACAAAAACGGTGCGTTGTACTGGCGTGATAGGTTTTTCAGGTTTTTATAATTAGTATATTCAGACGCACAGGCCACCTTGTTGCAGGTTACCACGGCAATGCTGTTTTTCAGGTAGTCGGCATACGTTCCCGCTACATCATCGCTGGCGGTGTTGTCTACGAAAATGCTGTTGCGCAGGTTGAGACTTTTTATCTCACTGATAAAATCTCCTGGATTGGCAGCTGCGCCATTCGCCATAAGGCTTTTCCACTCCTTCAGGTCGATGCCGTCCTCATCGGTATGCATTTTTTTGGAATTGGCCAGCCCTATAACCCTTACGTTAATCTTTAGGTTCTCTTTCAGGTATTTCTTTTGCGATTGTATCTGCTCCAGGAACTTTTCGCCTACATTGCCAACGCCCATCACGAACAAGTTGAGCTGTACGGCTTTTTCTTCAAAGAACGTTTCATGGAGGCTGTTGAGTGCTTTCTTCACATCCTTGCTGTCGATAACCGCAGAGATATTCCTTTCGGAAGCGCCCTGTGCAATCGCGCGTATGTTGATATTATTACGTCCAAGGGTGCTGAACATTTTTCCGCTAAGTCCCTGGTGGTTTTTCATGTTCTCGCCAACCACTGCAATTATCGAAAGGCCACTTTCAAGTATCGCCGGCTTTATTTTCTGCTGCTGTATCTCAAAACGGAATTCCTCGTCAATGGCCGATTTCGCTTTTTTAGATTCCGATTCAACAATTCCGAGGCAGATGGAATGCTCCGATGAGGCCTGTGTGATGAAAATAACGTTGATGCCTTCTTTCGAGATCACTTCAAAAAGCCTCTTTGAGAATCCCGCAACGCCCACCATACCCGGGCCTTCGATAGTTACCAGCGTAATACCGTCGATATTGCTGATGCCTTTTACAGGGTTGCTGCTTTTGGCCTGCGGATTTTTACGAATGATGCTTCCGGGCGCATCCGGCTCAAAAGTATTTTTTATATGAAGTGTAATGTTCTTATTTAATATCGGCTGGATGGTTGGAGGGTAAAGCACTTTGGCACCGAAATGCGAAAGTTCCATCGCTTCCTCAAAAGTAATATCGTGTATCGGTTCGGCCTGCTTAACGAGTTTCGGGTTGGCGGTATAGATGCCATTCACGTCGGTCCAAATTTCCAGTGAAGGCACATCGAGCGCTGCGGCAACTATGGCTGCGGTATAGTCACTGCCGCCACGTCCGAGTGTTGTAGTATGCCCGTCTTCCGACTCGGCTATGAAACCCGGCATTACGGTAATAGCGGCTTTATTTTTATCGAAATAGTGTTGGAGCAGCAGGTTGCTCATTTCAAAATTGACAACGGCTTTCCCGAAACGGCTGTTGGTCTTTATCAGTTCACGGCTGTCAGCCAGGGCACAATTCTCTCCCTGCGCTTTCAGTGTTTCCGAGATAATATAAGAAGACAATACTTCACCGAATGACAGCACAAGGTCTTTAGTACGTTCGGATAGTTCGCCGAGCAGAAAGCAGCCGTCAAGCAGTGTTTCCAGGTGGTTGAGTATCCGTTTTGCATGGCTCAAAATGCCGCTTTGGCCGGTTGCAGGGAGCAGTTCCCTGATGGCATCCATGTGGCGGTTCTCAATTTCAGCAAGAAGGCTGCGGTAATTTTCATTCTTATGCGAGGCCTCAACCGCGGCTGATAGGAGCAGGTCAGTCACGCCGCCCAGGGCAGAGACTACTACAATTAAGGACTGGCTTTTTTTGTTTTTGATTATGGCAGTGCACTGCGATATGCTGTCGGCATTGGCTACCGAAGTACCGCCGAATTTTATAATATTCATAGATGATTTTTAAAAGTAAAGGATTGAGAGCACGGGCTTTTTGTCATTCCCGTGGGAATAACCAGCAAATGGATTATATGTAGAAATTATACCCCGAACGGGGTTGTAGTTGTAGTAGTTGTCGTAACAGCAGCGGCAAACCCTGTAGTAAGGTTTGAAGGAGTTAAATATTTGTTGCTGTTAACTGTCATATACAGGCAAATGTAATAAATTTACGTAGCGGCAAACACTGCCACACCACTTTTACGAAATATTTATAAATCACTGTTTATCACTAAAGGATGAAAATTTTTAGCGCATCAAAAATAAGGGAAGCTGACGAAACCACAATTTCCCGGCAGGGTATAACCACCGGCGAACTCATGGAGCGTGCCGGAACCGAGGTGTTTTTATGGCTTAAAAAAAGATTTCCTGATAAAGAGACGGTTTTCCATGTGTTTTGCGGAAAGGGGAATAACGGCGGCGACGGGTTGGTGGTGGCGCGCCTATTGCATAACGATAATTATAAGGTAGTAGTAGATATTGTAGAAGGCACAGGCAACCCTTCGGAAGATTTTACTGCCAATTTCGAAAAGCTGGAGCAAAATAACCTTGCCTGTAATACTAATGAGGCTTATGAATATAAAAAGCATAAGATAATATTCCTTGATGCTATTTTCGGGATAGGACTCAATCGTGAAGTGGGAGCAGAAGCAAAAGAAGCCATACAGAGGATAAATAACAGTGCTGTAAAGATCATTTCTATCGATGTGCCGTCGGGGATGTTCATGGACAGGAAGAGCGATATAGCCGTTCATTCGGATATGGTTCTTACGTTTCAGTTTACCAAGCTGGCCTTTTATCTGGCCGGCAATTGCAATTTTATCAAAGAAATAAAAATACTCGACATTGGGCTTGACAAGGATTTTATCGCGAACGAACCTACCCAATTTTTCCTTACCGACAGGACCGAGGCGCACCAACGCTACCGGCCTGTGCCTGCCCACGCGCACAAAGGGACACAGGGCCATGCGCTTATTATTGGCGGAAGCTATGGCAAAATAGGGGCAGTGACTTTGTCTTCAAAGGCAGCGCTTAAATCGGGTTGCGGGTTGGTGACAGCCTACATCCCCAAATGCGGTTACACTATAGTACAGACTGCTTTTCCCGAAGCCATGGTACTGACGGGCGGGGAGGAGCATATCAACACTATCGCTTTTGATATTGAGCCGAAAGCTATCGGTATCGGGATGGGGCTAGGACAGCAGCCCGAAACGCAGCAGGCGGTGCTGGAATTTTTAAAACACCAGAAAACCCCGATGGTTATTGATGCCGATGCCCTGAATATCCTGTCCTATAATAATGAATGGCTCAACATGCTGCCGGAAAATACCATCCTCACTCCGCATCCCAAAGAACTTGAACGTCTTATGGGTTCCTGGGAGGATGATTTTGAGAAAATGGAGAAGATACGGGCATTCGCCAAAGAGCATAAGATCATACTCGTGGCTAAAGATGCTTTTACCATTGTGGCCTGCAACGATAGGGTGCATATCAATTCTACCGGCAATGCAGGCCTTGCTACCGGAGGCAGCGGCGATGTGCTTACCGGTATTATAACCGGGTTACTGGCGCAATCCTACAGCCCTGCCGATGCTGCAATTTTCGGGGTGTACCTGCATGGGCTTGCTGCCGATATTGGCGTATGCGAAACCAGCAAGCAGGCTTTTACCGCTTCGGATATCATCAATTACCTTGGTGCTGCCTACCTTAAGATAGAAGCAGAAAAGGCGCAAAAATAAGGTATGAAAAAACCGCAGCGTTAACTGCGGTTTGATCTATAAACAAGAGGTTTTTATTTCTTAACCATCTTCACCACTTTAGTGTAGCTTCCCTGCGAAACAATTACAGAGTAAATACCCGCGGCATAATTCTCCCCGATCCTCAGGTCTGAAAGTTCTTCAGGAGATACGGTGCGGTTATCCAGCATTTTGCCGGTAAGGTCATAAGCCTGTATTGTTATAGCCTCATCGCTTTCTGTTTCCAAAGAAAGGGTGAACGATGTTTCAAACGGGTTAGGGAAAGCAGTAAGCTCACGTACCGAGTCTTCATCGTTCGCCACATTCTGGCGCATTCCCGAAGAAAGTGTCGAAACATTGCAAGCAGCGCCATAAGGCCCGTAAACTCCATTTACCATTACTGCCACCTCAATACTGTAGGTAGTGTTGTAGGTATACGATGGCAGCATTTTTATCCTGAAATTCCTGTTTGGCCTGTCCACTATATCTGTAGTAGCACCATGCGTTACCCTGAAACGGTAGCCTTGTGCCAGTATCACCTCATCGGCATAAAGGTTAGTGCCAAAACCTGCAACTGTAATGCCGCAATCCTGTGCGCGCAATTGGGTCAGCGGCGGGGCAGGGGTGGTTACAGTGCATGCAGGGCCGTATGCGCCGTAAGTGCCGTTGATCTTCACGGCCACTTCTACTACGTAGATAATGTCATATTCATAGGCTGCAAGCTGTTTCAGCCTGAAGTAGCTCGCTGTGCCTTCTATAACCTGTATGCTCATATCACTGGAGTTGGTCACCCGGAAACGATAGCCCTGCGCCAGATTTACAGCAGTAGCATAAAGATTGGTACTAAAGCTTTCTACAGTACTGCCGCATGATGCCGCATTTAACGATGTTACCGGTAACTCTGGAGTAGTAATCGTACAAGCATGCCCATAATCGCCATAATTGCCATCATACAGGACTGCAACATCTATAGTATACGTAGTACCATATTCGTAGGATGCCAGCTGGTTTAGCCTGAAGTATCGTGAAGGCCTGTCTATTGTTTGTACTTCAGCGCCATTGGTTATCCTGAAACGGTAACCTTCGGCAAGAATTATAGGGTTGGCATATAAATTAGTGCCGAAGCCGGGAATAATAATATCACAATTATCCGCTTTTAGTTGTGTTGTCGATATATCAGGAGTAGATACGGTGCATGAAGATCCGAAGCCCCCCCATTCGCCATCGATCCTAAGAGCTACGTCTACTGTATAGGTGGTGCTATAAGCATAAGATGGAAGCATAGACACGCGGAATATATTATCATTGCGGGTTACAATATAAGTATTCACCCCATCGTATGCCCTGAACTGGTATTTTTCTGCCTCGGCAACCGGTGTTGCTTCAAGGTTAGCGTTAAGATTCGTTACGGTTATGCCACAATAGGCTGGTGCAAGCTGTGTTGTGGGTGCCACAGGCGTATCATCTGTAACGTGTACGACTATTTGAGCCCTTTCGCTTTCGCAACCTTCTACTGTAGCCTGCGATACATAATAAGTAGTATCCCCAAGTGTTGCAGTGTCTGGCGTAGGAGCAGTAGTGCTGTAGTTTTCTCCGAAAGCCGATGAAAACCATTTCAAAGAAGCCCCTGTTCCGCTAACGGCGGCTTGTAATGGTGTTGCTGTTGCCCCAAGTGAATAGGTAACATCTGAAGCCACAAGGGGCTGTGAAGGCATAGATACAACGGAGGATGTAATAGTAACCGTACAATGAATCTCATTCCAGTTTGCCATATTCGTTTTAACGGCTTTTACCGATGTTATGGGTCTATAGGCGCTTATGTCAAAAGTCATAATGCCGCTTCCGGAACCTATAAGGTTCCCGTTTACATAGTAGTCGAAATCTCCATCGCTCCATTCTTCAAATGCGTAATCCAGAGAGGCCACCCTTAAACTTGCAGAATCCTGGCAGGCAGTGAAATTTGAAAGTGATGTTTCCAGCCCGTCGCTGCTATACTGAGCGGCTGTAGCGCCCCCACCATTGGTGTATGGAAGCGTAGCCACTGCATTATGGTCTACAATATGAACTCTAATTTGCACCCTCTGGCTTTCGCATCCTTCTGCTGTGGCCTGCGATACCCAGTAGGAGGTGTCGCCAATTGAACTTGTATTAGGTGACGGTGCGGTCGCAGTGTAATTTTCCCCAGTCGGCGATGTATACCATTTTAAAGCTAAGCCGGGTGCCGAAACAGACGCTGATAATGGTAATGATAAAGCTCCCTCTACATAGGTAACATCCGGAACTATAAGCGGAGCAGGAGGCATAGAGGAAACTGGTGATGTAATGTTTACGGTAAAATGGATCTCATTCCAGTTCCCTATATCGGTCTTTTTTGCAGTTACCGTTGTTATCGGGACATATTCACTTATGTCAAAGGTCATACTGCCTTGACCTGATCCGATAAGGTTCCCGTTTACATAATATTCAAAATCCCCGTCAGTCCATGACCCTGCACCATAGTTAAGGGATGTAACGTTAAGTGTTGCAGAATCCTGGCATGATGAGAAGTTTGAGGATGAGATTTCAAGTCCATCGGTGACGAACTGTGAGGCCGTAGCCCCGGCGCCAACTGTATATGGGAGCGTGGCAGTTTGTCCAAAGGACACAAAGCCGCAACCCAACAACATAACGAATAACAGTAATTTTGTTTTCATGACTTTATTAATTTACAGGTTCCCTACTCTAAGGATTTTCGGGTTACTCCCCGCTTTTTATACCTGTGCGGACAGGAAGTTGGTCTTTAAATAGTGGTTATAATTGTCTGACAAAGGATACCGGCTACCTTTATTACAGTAAAAGTAAGGTGGCAGGTTTCGCCTGGACCTATTAATGTCACGAGTAGGCAAAAACATGTTATAAGAAGCATGAAACAATGCATAAAAAAATCCTTCAGGGCCCTGAAGGATTTTTTATGTGCAGCTAATGTATCGGGGTTATTTAATAATCCTTATTTGTTTTATAAAATCCTTGTAGTTGTCGCTTAGGGTAACTTTATGGTTGCCGGTGAGTATAACCAGATTGTCATTGGGTATAATTTCTTCTATTTTATCCCTGTTCACCAAATAGTTACGGTGTGTCCTTACAAATTTAGTCTTATCTAAAATTTCAGTTATTTTTTTTAAGGAAAGCAGTATTAAAAACTTTTCGTCTGTGGTTGTTATAGTACTGTACCGCTCTTCAACTTCAATATACAGTATGTTGCTTATCAATACTTTTTTTAAAGAATTGTTCTTTTTGATGAAAAGGTGATCGTTGCTTATAACCGTATCCTGTGCATCATCCAGAAAAACATTGTCCTGACCGTAAAATTTTTCTACAGCCATTTCGATGGCATAGATAACCTCCAATTCGTTAAAAGGCTTCATTAAAAAACTAAAAGGGCGCGTAAGCTTTGCCCTTTCAAAAATATGCCTGTCCTTGCTGTTCGTTAAAAATACAAATGGCCTTGCAGCGTCCGGAACCGCATTAAGGGTTTCGGCAAAGGTGATCCCCTCAGGGTTGCCATTCAGGAATATATCTATGATAACCACATCTGCCCCCTTGCTGTAAAACTGTGCCAGTGCGTCACTATAACTGTTTGCAATACCCGTTACGGTATAATTATTATCAAGCAGGGTTTTTTCCAGCATTTTGCCTTCGGCAGGCGTATCTTCGATAATGAGCACATTTATATTATCCATTGACGGCACTTTTCGGTAATGATACAATCATTTTAGTTCCTTTATTTTCCCGGCTTTTGATCGAAAATTTTCCTTTATTCTTTTTTATGAGCGATTTGCATAATTGTAAGCCAAGCCCTGTACCAATTTCCTCTCCCTGTTTTTTGGACAACTGCACCGTTTCTTTCAGCAGCGACTGTTTTAAATCTTCGCTCATTCCCCTGCCGTTGTCTTCTATAACAATAGAATTGCTAAAGCCATCATTATCATCATCCAGATATATCCTGATGATACCTTCCGGATAGGAAAATTTAATGGCATTATCCAGAAGATTCCTTAAAATTATTTTTAAAGAATCGGTATCAGCCATTAAAAGAATATTTTTTGGCAGGCTGTTTTCGAAATTAATATGCTTGTCAAGCATTAAAGGCTTGTAGTTATATATAACCTGTTCGGCAACATAATAAATCCTTACCGGCTCTATATTGAAATAGGACTGCCTGGTTTGCAGTAAAGCCCAGTTAAGGAGATTATCCAGTAAATTATAGGCTCCGTTGGCAATTGTACTGTTGTTTTGCAGTAATTTGTCCAGTTCATGAAAATTTTTAGTCTCCAAATTTTGCAACAGCATTTTGTTACTTTGCTTTAGTGCATTGACTGATGAGCGCAGGTCATGGCTTACTATCGAAAAAAGCCTGTCCTTGCTCGAATTCAATTCATCCAGTTCTGCTTTCTGGATGGATATTATTGTGTTTGTTTTTACTTTTTGGCGGTACACATAAATTCCGCCTGCAAGAAATAGAAGTACCGCCACCAATATAATGAAAAGAACGGTTTGCTCTGTTTTTTTTAGTTTATTTTCGGCAGTCAGCACATTTAGCTCTTTTTGTTTTTGCCGGATGGCAAAACGTTTTTCATATTCGGCGAGCTCCCATACTTTATTTTGGTTATTTAGAGAATCCTTCCAGTTTTCATATTCTTTCCTATAACCCAGGGCTTTTTGAAAATCATTTCGGTTTTCTTCTACGACCGCCATATTTATGGCTGCATTTCGCTTTATTTCAAAGTCCTTCGTTTTTTTTGACAGATCATACGCTTTTTTAAAGTACTCAATAGCCTGCTGGTCTTTATACTGTTCGTAATACAGTGTTCCTATATCCATACAAGAGCCGGTAATGAGCAGCGTGTCTTTATCGCGTTCCTGCAATTTCAGGCTGCCAAACAAAAATTTTTCAGCAATGCTATATTTTTGAAGGTGGAGGTAACATAAGCCCAAATTATGCAAAACGCTACTCCTCTTAAATCCATATCCTTTGTTTTCAGGTAGTTTTTCTATTTCATTGAATTTGGAAATCGCTTCCCAATAGTGCTTTTGTTCCAGCAATATTTCGCCCAGTGACAGCTTTACCTTATTGGCGAAGATGAATTTCCCGGAGGTAAGTAGAAATTCCTTTTTAGCTTCCTCAAGAAGTTTTTTCTCAAGAAAGCTAATGGCCCTGAAATAATGGCAATAATCGGCAATTTCGCTGTTATTGTCATTGCTGAGCTGCCTCATACTGTATACAAGCGTAGAATCCCAGTTTTTTGCTAAAAAAAATGTATGAGCTTTATAAAAATCAGGTTCTGATTTATACTTCAGGGCTTTATTTTTTATAGTCCTGTTAAGCATAGTGGGGTCAGTAGGCTTTTCTTTGGCCGAAAGAAAGCACTGAAAGCACAAAAGCATTACTATTGTAAAATTGATCCTTGCCAAAACCGAGTAATTTACCAATAAGGCCTGCCTGCGCAAAGCATTATCATTCGCGAATTATTTTTATAGATACCGCTATTAATTACGCTGTACATTAGTTATAGTCCCTCGAGATGCAACAGGATCTGAATCCCATAAAAATGCCTGGATCTGATCTATGCCGAACAGAGGGAAATCTTTAGGTAAGTGCATGGCATTAAGCTGAAAACTTAACTGATAGGCATTAAAATTTATCTGTTGCGATTCCTTTCCATCATATTGTATGAAAAACTGTACAATAGCGCTCCCATCATCAGAAATAGCATTATGCTGGTAAACTGTAAAGTTAGGGCTTAGGGTAGCATCTATAAATACTACTATACAAATTTGTATCGCTTCTTTAACATACATTGCATCAACTAAAGGCACGAGAGGTGTTTTTGACCGCGGCACCGTAAATATTATATTACCGATCGGCTCGATCTGATTTTCCATTGCGATGGATACTCCGGGAATGGTTAAAGGAATTAAATTCATAATAATTTGGTTTTTAAATTATTAAATAGGATATTATTTTGCTAAGGTAATAAATTAAATAATAAAATTCTTACTTTACAATAATTTAATACGACTGATCCCCAAAGGATTACAATAACTGTCGCGTAAGGATTATACTTTATAATTTGAAATCATAATAGGGGACAATTATAGTGTGAGCTTTGATGGCTGCCGTTTTAGTAAAAAAAAGGCAGGGCAATATAATATATACTAAGATAATATTATTAGGCAATTTTTACTGACTTCTACTAAATTACGAAAGTTATATTCACAGTTCAAAACCAAATTAAATACTGTTTATTTCCAACCTGTAAATACACTTTTTTGAAAACAAAAACCGCAGCGTTAACTGCGGTTTTATAAGCGATATGGAAGTGTGATTTATTTCTTAACCATCTTCACTACTTTAGTATAACTTCCCTGCGAAACAATTATCGAGTAGATACCTGCAGCATAATTTTCACCGATCCTCAGGCCTGAAAGCTCTTCAGGAGATACCGTGCTATTGTCCAGTATTTTACCCATAATATCATAGGCTTGAATGTGTACAGGCTCATTGCTTTCGGTTTCCAATAAAAGTGTAAACGATGTCTCATACGGGTTAGGAAAAGCAGTAAGTTCACGTACCGACTCTTCATCGTTCGCCATATTCTGTCGTGTCCCCGAAGCAGGTGTCGAAACCTCGCAGGCAGCGCCATACGGCCCGTAAACACCATCAATCAATACGGCTACCTCAATACTGTAGGTAGTGTTGTAGGTATACGATGGCAGCATTTTTATCCTGAAATTCCTGTTCGGCCTGTCCACAATATCTGTAGTAGCACCATGCATTACCCTGAAACGGTAGCCTTCTGCCAGTATCACCTCATCGGCATAAAGGTTCGTACCAAAACCTGCAACTGTAATGCCGCAGTCTTGCGCCCTCAGTTGGGTCACCGGCGGGGCAGGGGTGGTTACAGTGCATGCAGGGCCGTATGCGCCGTAAACACCACCCACGCTCACAGCTACGTCTACCGTGTAAACCGTGCTGTATTGATAGGATCCCAGTTGGTTTAGCCTGAAATAGCTGGCGCTGCCTTCTATGGTTTGCACACTTGCGCCATTGGCCACCCTGAAACGATATCCCGTAACCGAAGGCACAGTTGTGGCGTACAGATTAGTATTAAAGCCAGGGACAGTAATACCACACGATGCGCTGTTCAGCTGGGTTTGCTGTGCAGCGGGAGAAGTAACAGTACATGCCGGCCCGTATGGCCCGTAAACGCCGTCGGTTTTTATTGCTACCGTCACCGTATAGGTAGTGTCGTACTGGTACGATTCCAGCTGGTTTAGCCTGAAATAGCTGTTGGTCCCTTCTATTGTCTGCACATTGGCACCATTCACTACCCTGAAACGATACCCTTCGGCAGAAGCAACAGAAATGGCGTTCAGGCTTGTATTAAAGCTGTCCACGGTAGTATTACAGGATGCATTGTTTAACTGTGTTAGCGGGGCAGCAGGAGCGTTGACTGTACAAGCAGGCCCATAAGGCCCGTAAGCGCCATTAAAAAGAGTAGCAACCTCTACGGTATAAGTAACCCCATATTGATAAGATGGCAGCATATCTAACCTGAAATGATTGACGCTCCTGTTTAAAATTTGCACATTTGCCCCGTTGGTTATTTTAAAGCGATAGCTTTCGGCAAGATAAACAGTATTGGCAAGCAAAGGCGTATCAAAACTGCTTAGAGTACTGCCACAGGATGCCGTTGTAAGTTTGGTCAGCGGGTATGGTGGTGCGGTAACTGTACATGAATTTCCGTAAGCACCATAAACGTTATTGATCCTTACAGCTACCTCTACCGTATAGGTAATGGCATACTGATAGTTAGATAATTGGTTGAGCCTGAAGTTAAATTGTCCGTTAGTTATTATTTGCACGTTCGCCCCATTGGTTACCCTGAAACGATACGCCTCGGCCTGGCTTACTGCATTGGCGTATATGCCATAATTGAAGCCTTCGATGGTAATGTTGCAAAATCCGGGGTTTAGTTGGGTCAGAGGAATGGCAGGCGAGGTGACATTACATGTGGGGCCATAAGGGCCATAAACGCCGTTTATCTTTACGGCGACGGCTACCTGATAGGTCGTTACATAGTTATACTCTACCAGCTGATTCAGCCTGAAAGAGTTATCGGGCCTGTCTACAGTTTGAACATATGTCCCGATAGTTACCCTGAAACGATAGCCTTCCGCCAGTGGTACAGCGGTAGCAGAGATACCCGTGCCAAAGCTGGCAACTGTAGTTCCGCAATCCTGCGGCCTTAATTGGGTCACCGGAGGGGCAGGAGTTGCCACGGTACATGTTGGCCCGTAATCGCTCCATACGTCATCGATCTTGACCGCTACATCAATAGTATAGGTCTTGTTGTATGCATAGGAAGGAAGCATATTTACACGGAATATATTATTATTTCGGGTAATAATATTGGCAGTGCTGCCATCGGTCACCCTGAAACGGTATTGCTGTACAGTGGGTACAGGTATGGCAGCGAGATCATCGGTAAACTGTGCTATCGTTATGCCACAATAGGCAGGTGCAAGTTTTACAGGTGGCGTTGTAACGGTGCAAGCTGTACCATACGCGCTCCATTCGTCATCAATCTTCACGGCTACATCAATAGTATAGGTAGTATTGTAAGTATAATAAGGCAGCATGTTTACGCGGAATATAGTATCATTGCGGGTCACGGTATTTGTAATAGTGCCATCGGTTACCCTGAAGCGGTATTGCTGTGCTGTCTCAACAGGTAGGGCAGCAAGGTCGTCGCTAAACTGCGCTATCGTTATACCACAATATTCCGGTGCAAGCTCTGTTGTCTGAGAGCACCCCTCACAAACGGGCGGTGTTGTAACGGTACATGCTGTGCCATAGTCGCTCCACTGGTCGTCAACCTTTACGGCGACGTCAATAGTATAGACAGTGTTATAATTGTAGGTGGGAAGCATATCTATGCGGAATGTAGTATCATTCCTGGTAACGATAGTAGCCGTGGTACCATCAGATGCCCTGAACCGGTATTGTTGTGCATCCGGTACAGCTACAGCAGCAAGGTTATCACTAAATTCTGCTATGGTGATGTTACAATAGGCAGGAGCAAGTTGTGTGAGCGCGCAATTCTCACATACTACTTCCACAAGTTTCATTACCGAGGCCTTACCACCATTTTCGCCATCGCTATACCCCACATAAGCGGTGCCGGAAGCGTTAAATGCAAGTGAGGTTGCGCCTGCTATGCCTTCCGAAAATCCGGGAGTTCCTAAATAGTTCCATGACGTTCCGTTAAATTTCATTACTGATGCCTTGAAGCCATTGCTTTGATCCTGGAAAGCCACATTAGGATTACCCGAAAGGTCAAACATAAGGGAAGGGGAATATGCAGCCGCCCCTGTGAATCCGGGAGTACCTACATTTAACCATGAAGTCCCATTAAACTTCATTACTGTGGCTTTATAATTGTTGGCTATATCGGTGTATGCCACATAAGGTACATCATTAGCATCAAAGGTTAGATCGATGTTCTGTACTTCTCCTGCTGAGAATTCCGTGGCGCCCACGGCCTGCCATGAGGTACCGTTAAATTTCATTACCGTAAGTTTATGTTCAACCAAGTATTCGATTACTGTATAAGCCAGATAGGGAGTACCGGCGGAATCAACAGCAAGCGAAGTACCGAATAAATCTGTATTTATGTTATCGCCTAATGAAAATCCGGGAATGCCCACATATTCCCATGAAGTTCCGTTAAATTTCATTACCGTAGCCCTCATGCCATTTCCCCAATCTGAAAAAGCCACGTAAGGGACATCATTGGCATCAATGGTAAAAGACAGAAAATCTCCTCCGTACACAAATTGGGGCGGCCCTACACTTTCCCACGCGGTTCCGTTAAATTTCATCACTGTGGTTGTCTCCGACTCCCCTTCCCAATAGGCTACATAGGGTACACCTTCACTATCGATCTCAAGCGAGCACCAATATGCACTACTTGCCGAAAATCCCGGCTCACCTACAGTTTCCCAAGAGGTTCCGTTAAACTTCATAACGGTAGCTTTACTGTCGTTTGATGAATCCCGGTAGGCTACATAGGGTATGCCTGCAGGATCAAGGGCAAGAGAATTATAGCCCGCCCCCCCGGCCGAGAATCCGGGAGAGCCTACATTTTGCCAGGTTTGGGCCATGGCGGTTACTGCCCCAAAGAGCAGCATTACTAAGGTAATTGCTTTTTTCATAGTTATTATAATTAAATTGGTTGCGTAGGTGATAAGGAGCCCGTATGGCTGCAAACGAATGCACTACTTTTGCAGGATTATCGGGCAGCAGCATTTCTTTCATCGCTTAAATTTTAGTATTGATACTGATGTCTAAGAATGTAAAAGGCAGTTTTCGTAGTTCATTAGGTCGGGAAGTAATAGGTGGAACCCGAAAGACTGGTTTAAAAATAAATAATTTTAAATTGATTTTCAGTACTTTAACTATTTTGTCTATGCTTTATCCAGCTTTTTTTGTGATTTTTTATAAATAGTTATTTTATGACTGATAATTAATTATCTAGTAACTATTTATTCAAAAAATGTAAAATCACTTTCACGACATTTGTCGTGAAATTCAGGTACAGGCAATTGTATTAGTGTGGAGAAAAATTCCGTAAAATGAAAAGTTGCCAAAAATGTTGTTTTTTAATTATTGTTTAGTGAATTTTGAACACTCAAACAGACTTCATAATGGAAACTATACATTATATCAGCAGCGATGCCTTATCCCTTGAAATTGTGCACACCATCCTTTCCGAGGATAAAAAACTGGCCTTATCTGAAGAGGCGAGGGCCAATATCGAGAGGTGCAGGATGTATCTGGATGAAAAAATGAAATCGCATGATGATGCCATATATGGTATCAACACCGGTTTCGGTTCGTTATGTAATGTAAAAATTTCTAATGAGAACCTTACCAAATTACAGGAAAACCTTGTAATGTCGCATGCCTGCGGTACGGGCGATGAGGTTCCGTCGGATATCGTAAAGATCATGCTGCTGCTCAAAATACAGTCGCTCAGCTACGGGCATTCGGGTGTGCAGCTGGAGACGGTAGAGAGGCTCATCGACTTTTACAATAATGATGTCCTTCCTGTTATTTATGAGTTAGGCTCTCTTGGCGCGTCGGGCGACCTTGCACCACTGGCACACCTTTCACTGCCTTTACTGGGAATGGGCGAAGTGTACGCCGATGGTTTCCGACAGCCGGCAGGTAAAGTGCTGGATAAAATGGGGTGGAAGCCTATCGAACTAAAATCCAAAGAAGGGCTGGCATTACTCAATGGCACCCAGTTCATGAGCGCTTATGGGGTGTATATACTATTGAAATCTGTAAAATACTGCTACCTCGCCGATGTTATCGGGGCAATATCACTTGAAGGCTTTGACGGGCGCATAGAGCCTTTTGACGAGCTGATACACATGGTGCGCCCACACAAAGGGCAGATCGTTACGGCAAGGCGCTACAACGAATTGCTGGAAGGCAGCGAGATCATTGCGCAGGCCAAGCAGCATGTGCAGGACCCGTACTCGTTCCGTTGTATCCCGCAGGTACATGGCGCGACTAAAGACACTCTTGATTATGTAAAAAAGGTATTCCGTACCGAGATCAATTCGGTTACCGATAACCCTAATATATTTATTGAAAGCGATAAGATTATTTCAGGGGGCAATTTCCACGGGCAGCCTTTGGCTTTGACACTTGACTTTTTAGGTATTGCATTGGCCGAACTTGGCAGCATTTCCGAAAGAAGGACCTACCAGCTTATCTCAGGCCTGCGCGGGCTACCGCCATTCCTTGTAAGCAACCCTGGGCTTAACTCCGGTTTTATGATCCCGCAGTACACCGCAGCCAGCATCGTGAGCCAGAACAAGCAGCTGGCAACACCGGCTAGTATCGACAGTATTGTATCGTCTAACGGGCAGGAAGACCATGTTAGCATGGGGGCTAATGCCGCTACCAAAACACTGAAGATCATTAACAACATCGAACGCATACTGGCGATAGAACTGATGAACGCATCGCAGGCTATTGAATTCAGGAGGCCGCTGAAATCAAGCGAATTTATTGAGATGTTCCTGAAGTCGTACAGGGAAGAGGTGCCCTTGGTAACCGAGGACCGCATACTGCATTATGACATTGAGAATACCATTGCGTTCCTCAATAACATGCAGATCGATGAGAGTGTTTTTGAGTAGGTAATTATAATTACAGGCTACAACCCTTAATTGATATCGCTCATAAAATCAGTGAATATCTTCTGGATCTGTGTTATCTGTGTTCCCAAGTATTAATCCGATAACGTTACCTCTGCCATGATGTTATAGTATTTCTTATCATGGATATTAAATTTATTCGTCCACGTGCCTTTTTCATACAGCCATTGCGAACTCCGCTTATCAGTATAGCAGGATTTAAAGGGCGGGTCATAGTAAATATTGTAGTTCTTGCCCTCTCTGTCGAGTGCCCTGCCATATTTTAACGATAACAGGTCATACCTGTTGCTGTCGATGATAAGCCACTCTACTGCTACAAAAAAACCTTTTTTGGGTATCCGGATGTTCAGGGACGAAAGATCGACCGGGGTAATATGTCGTTTCTTTTTGGCGGTGCCAATGATATTCTCATCATACAATAGGTCTCCGGGGCTGCCATCTTCGGCAACCGCATAAAGCCGCACATTGAAAGTCGACCCGGGAGAGCGGCTTATGGTAACGAACTTTATATCTTTCAAAAAAGGCGTTGCGGCATATTCCTTTTTATAGGGTATAAACCGTGCCACCATGCGTGGATTGACCGTGGCAGATGCAGCGAAATAGGTTTCAGTCTCCTCATCCAGTGGATTTACGATCCTGAACATCCGGTTTTTCTTCTTTTGTATATTTACTTCATCAAGTTCAATGGCCTTTGCTTCCATTATTACTGTGCCGTTTATCGCAGCGGCGTTCAGGCTGACATCGGCATAGCCCACCGCGCTGAAGATGATGGTTTCGTTACCCTTTGTTTGTGGCAGTGTAAAATTCCCATTTTTATCTGCAGTGGTGCCTTTGTCCTCTCCCGCGATCCATATATTCACAAGAGGGACGGGCTGTTTTGTGGAGCTATTGAAAATAGTGCCTTTGATCTGGGCTAAAAAAACTAGTGGCCATACCAAAAAGGCAAAGTATAGAGTTTTTTGGATCATTTATCTTGTCATTTCAATTCTTTATAAAACTTTAAAAGCCATTTCCGATTTGCTAAGGCTGATGATATGCAGGTCTTCTGAAATTGTCCCACCCCAGTATTTGTGTTCAACGTGTATGACAGAATCATTTACAACTTTCCATGTTCCTTCAACAATTTCATAATCTATGGGCGACGTTCCACACCACCCCGAATTTTGCTTTACCGTTAATACGCCATTTTTCCCGAATTTATAACCGCCGTCATTCTTTTTGAATTTGCGCACTTTTTCCCAGGTATAAGCTTCATTGTAATAATTTTTATACACCCATCAACCCTGGATCATTTCAATGTCGACTTTTCGAGGGACTGAATAGGACATCAACAGCAGTACTGCCAATAAGGCTAAAACTATTTTTATATTTCTCATAGATGTTTATTTCTCTATAAGTTCCAGCCATTGCCGTATAACATTTTGCAGGGCTTCTTTTTTTGAATTGAAGTCCTCCATTCCGGTTACCGTTACTATCTTGCGGCCATCGGTATACTTTCCTTCGAGAATTCCTGTTGCATCATTTAATTTCGCACCCGTAGGAAAAACAAGCAGTATCTCACCCGGCTTACGGACGTTATACACTACAATATCGCGTTTGTATTCCTTTGGGTCGAACGGTGCCATTTCGCCATTGTAATAAAACGCGGGCGAATTCCATTTGATGTGTTCGCTTATTTCGGGGTTTGTGCCTAAGATGGCTTCCCGCAAAACCTGCATTACATCCTTCATCGGATGTTCGGACGCCGTTATGAATTGCGTTACCTCCTCTTCGGGCGATAGTTTTGCTTTTGCCATTTTTAACCTAATATTTAATTGTGCTTTTTACGTTCCTGTAATACACCCGTCCCTTTAGGTTCATTAGCCCGTACGGAAGGCTTTGCCTTGGTTTTTTCCTCATATCCACTACGATGGTATGCTCTTTATCCCACGTGCCTCCACGGGTGAAGACCACAAGGCTGTCGGCAATGCTCAGGGAGTCCTTGTCATAGATAAGGAAAATATCTTCGCATTTTAGCCGGTCTTTCAGCAACCGCATTTCTTTTTTAGAAACATCGTCCTTTATCTCATCAATGCTGTATAATGCTTCGGTAAAATCCCTTTTAAAGAGTTTCCGGGCAACTGCTTCTATTTCGTCATTTTGCGTAACAATGGCATCCACTATATGCTTTTCCGAAGCGCAGGATAACAATACAAAGGAAATAAGGATTAACCAGGCTGATTTTTTCATTTTATAATTTTTTATATTCCTGCTTCAGCAACGAGTACATCACAGAGTCTTCCAGGTTGCCGCCTACGTTATAATGCTCCCGCAGTGTACCTTCAAACACAAACCCAAACTTTTTGAGGAGCTGTAGCGATGGCTCATTATCAGGGGCGGCAAGCGCTTCGACGCGGTGCAGTCCCATCTCATTAAAGCCATAGTCAATCACTGTGGCGAGGGCTTCCGTCATGTAGCCTTTGCGCTTGTCGCCTTCATGTTTCAGGTCGTAGCCAATTTCCGCGCGGTTGTGTTTTGGGAACCAGGTATGGTAGCCGCAGCCGCCTATTATCCTGCCCGATACTTTTTCTATCAGCTGGAAATGCACGAAGGTACGGTTATGCGTTGCAAGGCCCTTGCTGTATTTATCCTTTTCGATAGCAAGGTCTTCGGCGGAAGCCAGCCCAAGGAATTCCATGAGCTCACTATTGCCCATCGTTTCATGGATATGGTCATAAACTTCTGGTGTAAGTTTCCTGAGGATCAGCCGCTCGGTATGGAGTTCTTCAAATTGCATTTTGCTTTATTGCTTTCTTACTGAATACAATAATAGCGATTGAATTGATTATATACAAGAGGTAGCCGTATCTTATATCGCTGACAATGTTAATATTGCCATCCATAACCACGGTAATGAGGAGTGGCAATAATGCAAGCGATCCCGAGATCCAGGCCATTATGTTTATTAACTTTAACTTTCTTGTTATAGCAAAAACAAGTGACATTATGGAAGAAATTGCACAACCTGTAAAAAATAGAAAGAAATTAAAAAGGTTATCGGGAAAATCTTCAAATGGGATAGTTGCAAACTCCCATCCGCTAATATCAATAGTGTGTCGTTTTTCTATTGCAGTCCTGCTATCGGCTTTACTTTCTTCAGGTTGCCCTTTGATTTCGGCAGTATTGGTAAGATGGGAATGTTTCAAGTCGCCGGTGTCACTTTGAACTTCAGAAATTTCTGTCTCTACTTCATTAGCTTCTTCCCTTCTAAAAGAGCACATTTCAAAAAATGGGCAAAATAATATCAGCAAGCTAAGCCCCGCAAGTAGGCGTATGATGTTTTGTGTTTTCATGTAAGGTCTTTTTTGTTAAACGTAAAAACACATTCCTGTAGTACGTTGCAGATACTATTTACTTTCCATCAAAAACACCTCATCCACTCGCCTGAATTTCGGGTTGTTTGCCACCGTAACCTTTTGGACATAAGAGCTGTCCGTCACCTTGGTAATTTTCACAGTCATAGTTCCGGCCTTCAGTACCTCTTTATTGCGGGCGGACGTGGAAGCAGTGGGAGTCACGGTATAAGTGCAGTCGTCTATCCATACAAGGTCAAAATCATAGGTCTCGTCGCTTTCTTCCATCCTTTCGGTCTGCACATTGCCATCGCGCTTGATGATACATACTTTTTTGGATGCGGGGTCGGTTACTTTAAAGGTACCGTTCTTGAATTTGGCACAGCCTGTTTCCTGCGAGAAAGTAGCAAAAGAAAGCAGTAGTCCAAATAACAAAGTAATTTTTTGAATCATAAATTATTTTTTGCTTTTCAATATTTAATAACTAATGGTGCTAAGTGTCTGTCACCAGCAGGTAGGATAGATATTTTATACTCCTTACCTTTTTCAAATGCGAACGGACAACCACCTTGCCTACAAGTAAAATAATAATTGAGGCTGTCTATACTAACCCTGTAAACCTTTTTATCCGGCTTTTGGATGAAACTTGCTCCAATACCGTTATCCCCATCTATAAATATAGAAGTTATATAAATTTCTTGTTCAGACATAATCTCCCTTGAGGTTTCATCATATCGATAGCTGTACATCCCGCAGGATGTCAATAATACCGTAAGTATCACTGTCACTAATATCTTCATTACTACAATTTAAAATAAACAGCCAACAGCCCCAGTAATGCCGGGACCGCCTGTACATATAATATTGTTTTCTGAACTGTTGCCGCGCCATACGCGCCTGCTACGAACACGCATCCCAAAAAGAACATCGCCACATTAGCGCTCCAGTCTGTATTAGTTATGAGCAGCGACCATATCAGCCCGGCGGCAAGAAAACCGTTGTACAGTCCCTGGTTGCCTGCCATAGTTTTTGTTTTTTCAAACATATCAGTAGGCAGTTTGCGGAATACTTTGCGCGCACGGGTCATCCATCCGAACATTTCGAGCCACATAATGTAAAGGTGTATCACCGCTACAAAACCGATTATTATTTTTGAAATGATGCCCATAAGTGAGGATTTTTTGCCACGTATTACACTAATTTACACTAATTTAAAAAGCAACCCTAAGTCAATTTTATATAAAATTAAAGCCGTTCCTTAATAAATTTGTGAAAATTCGTGTAATTCGTGGCTAGACCTTTTTTATTTCCATTTAAAATTCTTCTCAATAGCGCTTATCATTGCTCCTGCAATATCTTTATTGGTCGCACCCTCTATGCCTTCAAGTCCCGGCGACGAGTTCACTTCGAGCAGCAACGGCCCTTTTGACGAACGGATAATATCCACGCCCGCGACTTTCAGGTTCATGGCTTTTGCGGCTTTTATGGCAATGCGCTTTTCGTCAGCGGTTGCCTTTATAACTGATGCCGTTCCTCCAAGGTGGATATTTGCCCGGAACTCGCCCGGCAATGCTTCGCGTTGTATCGTGGCAACCACTTTTCCATCGATTACAAAAAGCCTTAAATCCTTACCGTTGGCTTCCTTTATAAATTCCTGTACCAATATATTGGCATTAAGGCTCTTGAAGGCATTGATAACACTTTCGGCTGCTTTTTTTGTCTCTGCCAAAACAACGCCTTTGCCCTGTGTCCCTTCCAATAGCTTAACGATTAGAGGCGAACCCCCAACCATTTTGATAAGCTCATTGGTGTCGAGCGGGGAGTTGGCAAATCCTGTTGTGGGGATGTCAACACCACTGTTTAATAACAATTGCAGTGAATACAGCTTGTCGCGCGACTGGCTTATGGCCATAGAGGAGTTGAGGCAAAATACCTTTAGCGCCTCAAAATGGCGTGTAAGCGCACAACCGTAAAACGTCATGCTTGGCCTGATTCGGGGTATTACAGCATCGAAGTTGTTCAGTACCCTGCCGCCACGGTAATGTATCTCCGGGGTGTGTGCGTCAAGTTTCATGTAGCAGTCTTTCAGGCTCAGGAAGTGCATTTCATGCCCGCGCAATTCGCCTGCTTCCATAATTCGCTTGTTGCTGTACAGCTCCGGGTTACTTGCCAATAGCCCTATGCGGAGGCCCCTTTTTGGCTCTTCACCCTTGTCATAGTATTCCTGTAGCTTTTCATTTGTTGGCTGGCCAAGCAGGTATTTTTGCTCTGGATCGACCAAAATACGCCCGCTCATCGCCTCGCGGCCCAGCAGCATCCGGAAACCCATGGAGTCACGGTTAGTCAGTGTCAGTTCCACTTCCCAGCGGGTTTCGCCTACCTGTGTCTCTGCCCGTATTACATAGCGCTGCTCCCGGAAACCGCTGGAGCTCTTCACAACGCGCTTGTCTACCAATGGCGCCTCGCAGTGTATTACGGTCTTTACATTTTTCTGGATGGGATTGATGTCGAATTTTACCCATTTTTCCCCTTCTTTTTCAAAGGGCACTATGTTCACAGCATGTAGGGCAGAGGTCTTTGCCCCTGAGTCTACACGAGCCTTAATGGCGTGAATACCAAGCTGCGGGAACGAGCACCACTCTTCACTGCCTACGATAACTTTATCAAGCATTTTTTGATCTATTATTTAACCTAAATTACTACTTTTTTTAATAGTGGCGGGGGATTGGTAATTATTTATCAAAAAAATAATATGGCCTCATCCCGTCCCTCTCCACACGATGCTGACGCTCCGGACCGGCAAAGCAAAGCAGGGAGGAGCCACAGTCACTTCCAATAGGCCCTTATCCGGAATATCGGGTTGTACATTTATGGCGTTAGTCCCATCTTCACCAGAAGGGTATGGCTAGCATCAGCTAAAAATAAAAAAATCCCAAAAGTGTATTTTGGGATTTCTATTAGTGTTTTACAGGCCTTACCTGCAACGTATATTTATGCTGATGATATCTGAAGTGAGGCTGTTTGACCGTGTATAATGGCCGTACCGTATCTCAAGCATATTGAAGTGTTTTATACCAAACACGCCATTTACAGGGTTGAACCTAAAACCGGCGCCATAGAAACTACTGTCGAATTTCGAGAGGTCATAGTTACTGGTATAAAATTCGTCCTGGCTGTCATGTTTTTTGTAAGCGTCAAAATATTTGGCCGCAGTCTGGGTATAGTACCTGTAAAAAGGGCTTATCGAAAAGAATGGCGAGATCTTAACGGGCACCTCCAGGTCGGCGGTGTGGGAGGTAAGCTTCCAGTCATCGGAATAATAGCGGTAATAGGCCCTTATGATTATGTTGTCCCCCAGGAAGTAACTCGCACGAAGGCCCAATGGAATTTTAAGCCTGCTATCCGGAAGCTTTTCCTGGTGTACCGACCCGTCTGAAAAATACACCCTGTGGAATGGCAGGCTCAGGTAGCCCTGCTGCGTGACTATGTCTGCCATGACCATTACCTGGAAATTTTGGTTGATTACCTGCGAATAGCCCAGTGCCCCTGCAAATGTATTGCGCCCTTCTGTACCGCCGTAGCCATTGGCCGATCGCAGCTCTATGGGGGTGATCAGTTTCACCTGGTCAAGGTAGGTTTGTAATTTTGCAGTGAATTCCCCGTTCCTGTCTTTGGTTTTTTTAGCATAGTTGATGTTTCCGCCAAATGACTGGTAGTCATACTCCGTGGAAGATGAAACGCCAACGCCAAGAGTAGTCCCTTTTTCTTCGTTTTCCCTTGAATAACTTAAAGACGGATAAAAACGTATATCCGATGATGATGCTGATGAATTGGCCTGCAGGTCGACCATATCGGATGAGGCCGATGTGTACTGGTCGATCCCGGCTTCTATCGTAAAATTATGCTTTATGCCGGTCTCCCCATACTTTACCAGCTTAACATCCAGATTGTTTGATATATCGGTTAGCTCCTGCGTTCCTATACCGCCCGTCACAGCTGCGTTATTACCGTCCTGCTTGTAGTAGCTGGAGATAAGGTTGATCTCTTCTATCTTTAATTTTTTGGCTTTATAGGCTGTAGAATCAGCGCTCGGCTCCTGTGCATGGGCACGCATTAATCCCAAAAGGGCAAAACCTGTAATGAATATCCTTTTCATTGAACTGTTTTTAAGAAATTATTAATTACAGCCGCAGCCACCGCCGCTTTTGCCACTGTTAGCGCCTGAAGACCCTTCACGGTACGACTCGAAGTTAAGTTCCGTTTTTTGGATCTTACGGTTAGAGAGCGCCATTTCTGAATCATTGATCTTGTTTTTTTGGTATTCCTTTACGGATGTGCATGAAACCAAAGAGGTAAAGAGTATCAACCCTGTCAATACGTATTTCATGTTCTTTATTTTAGGTTAATGTTTTTCGAAGTGTACATGTTGTTGCTGTCATCTATAATAATGCAATAAAGCCCCGGGACCTGGTTTACCAGGTGCAGCCCCGACTTTATCCCCATTACTGCAATAGGCGTTGCCATGGCATCGGCAAATTCTGCATTGTCCGATATTATAGTCACGCTTTTTATTCCCGAAATCGGTAGCCCGGTCTTGGGGTCAATGGTATGCGAATACTTTTTTCCACCGATCATCACATACTTTTCATAGTTTCCCGATGTAGCTACTGCCTTTCCTGAAATGTCCATATAGGAAAAAACTTTCTCCGGGCTGTCCGGGTTGGATATCCCAATGCGCCATGGCTTGCCCGAAGGCTGCAGTCCCCACGCTGTCAGGTCGCCGCTTGCATTAATGATGCCACTCGTAACTCCATTAGCGGCCAGCAGGTTTTTAGCCATTTCGGCAGCATAGCCCTTACCGATACCCCCAAACCCGATGCGCATACCTTTCTCTTTCAAAAACACAGTACCGTCTTCGGGATTCAGGATAATATTATTATAGTTGATAAGGTATACTTTTTTTAGGGCCTCTTCCTTAGAAGGCAGCGCGGTCATCTCCCTGTCAAAATTCCAAAGGCTTTTATCGAGGCTGCCATAGCTAATATCAAATGCGCCCTGTGTGATCTTAGAGATAGCTATGCTTCGTTCGATAAGGCTGTAAACCTCTCTGTCTACAATAACTGGCTGTATACCTGCATTGTTATTGATAAGGCTTGTCTGGCTGTCTTCTTTAAATGTGGTGAGCAGCTTTTCAATCCTTCGTATTTCAGCAATTGCAGTATCGATATGCTGTTGGGCTGCTGTATTGTCTTCATCTACAACAGTAATGGTAAAATTGTTACCCATCAGCTTCAGCGACTGCGAATAATCCGGCATATTCAGGAATTATTATTTATTGGCATCACAAATGCCCTTAATCTCCTTTGTCCATTTATCTACAGTAACGGCTGGCTTGCCTTCCCATGATTTGAGCACTTTGCCGTCAGCGTTCAGTAGTAGTGTGTAAGGGAATTTCCCGTCCTTATTATACTTTTCGGCCAAAGCTTCGTTTCTTTTTACCTGTTCCGGGGCCAGCTGGTTTTTCTTTTTTCGCGGAAAGTCGGCATTCACCATAACAAGATTTGTCTTTGCCATTTTCAGGAAATCCTCATTTTCCAGGTATTCCTTTCGCGTAAGTATGCAGGGCGCACACCAGTCGGAGCCCGAAAAATTCAGCAGGATGAGCTCGTGCTTTTCCTTAGCGGTTTTTTTTGCATTCTCAAAGTCCGGCTCCCATTGTAACTGTATCGAAACCAGGAGCAGAAGGGCAAGTAATTTCATAATTCAGAGTTTTATTGCTATTGTAAATTAACGAAGATTATTTGTGAATATTTTATATTTTACGATTAAAAAATGAGCTGTGTTTTTAATTAAAAAATCCCTGAAGCGATTATGCTTCAGGGATTTAACTATTTAAAACGGATATAAATTCTTAACTCGCCGGGTTTTCGGCTTTTCTCACTGTCACTGTCAGCTCGGTTGCGTTATCATCAAGGTCCAGATAAATCTCGTCGCCTCCTGAAATTTTAGATGTAATGATCTCTTCTGCAAGCGCATCTTCCACATATTTCTGGATAGCCCTGTTCAAAGGCCTTGCTCCATATTGCTTGTCAAAGCCTTTATCTGCGATAAACGCCTTTGCCTTATCGGAAAGGGAAACGGTGTAGCCAAGGTCTTTAACCCTTGCATACAGCCTTGCCAGCTCGATTTCGATAATCTGGTCGATATGCTCTTTCTCAAGAGGGTTGAATACGATAATATCGTCGATCCTGTTGATGAATTCCGGAGCAAAAGTTTTCTTAAGCGCGGCTTCGATAACACCTTTGGTATGGTCGTCTGCCTGTAATTTTTTGGCCGAAGTACCAAATCCTACACCCTGCCCGAAATCTTTCAGCTGGCGTGCACCAACGTTGGATGTCATGATGATGATAGTATTCCTGAAGTCAATCTTACGGCCTAAGCTGTCAGTAAGGTAACCATCGTCCAGTACTTGTAAAAGCATATTGAATACATCCGGGTGGGCTTTCTCGATCTCGTCAAGAAGTACCACACAATACGGTTTCCTTCGCACTTTTTCGGTAAGCTGCCCGCCTTCTTCGTAGCCAACATATCCCGGAGGCGCTCCCACAAGCCTTGATATGGCAAATTTCTCCATATACTCGCTCATGTCGATGCGTACCAGGGCATCTTCGCTGTCGAATAGCTCTTTGGCAAGTACTTTGGCCAGCTGTGTTTTACCAACACCGGTTTGCCCAAGGAAGATGAACGATCCTATCGGTTTGTTAGGATCTTTCAGTCCTGCACGGTTACGCTGTATCGACTTGGCAATTTTGGCTACAGCCTCATCCTGCCCGATAACTTTACCTTTAATAAGCTCCGGCAGTTTTGCCAGCTTGTTGCTTTCGGTCTGCGCAATACGGTTTACCGGTATGCCTGTCATCATCGATACTACATCGGCAACATTATCTTCGGTTACAAGGATGCGGTTCGATTTGGACTCTTCTTCCCACTGCTCCTGGGCAATGGCAAGGTCTTTTTCGATGCGTTTCTCATCGTCGCGAAGCTTGGCTGCCTCTTCGTATTTCTGTTTTTTGACTACGGAATTTTTCAGTTCGCGTACTTCCTCCAGCTGCCTTTCAAGGTCGAGTATCTGCTTCGGCACATCGATATTGGTGATGTGCACGCGCGATCCAGCCTCATCCAGCGCATCGATAGCCTTGTCCGGAAGGAAACGCTCGCTCATATAGCGGTTCGTCAGCTTCACGCACGCCTCGATAGCCTCATCGGTGTAGGTAACACTGTGGTGGTCTTCGTATTTGTTCTTGATGTTGTTCAGGATCGTGATGGTTTCCTCTACCGATGTAGGCTCCACGATCACTTTCTGGAAACGCCTTTCGAGTGCACCGTCTTTCTCGATATACTGGCGGTACTCATCCAGCGTTGTAGCGCCGATGCATTGTATCTCGCCCCTTGCCAAAGCCGGTTTGAACATATTGCTGGCATCCAGTGAGCCCGTAGCCCCACCTGCACCTACAATAGTGTGTATCTCGTCTATGAAAAGGATGATATCGTCATTCTTTTCCAGTTCGTTCATTACCGCTTTCATACGCTCTTCAAACTGGCCGCGGTATTTTGTCCCTGCAACCAGGCTGGCAAGGTCAAGCGTAACCACGCGTTTGTTGAACAGTATGCGCGATACTTTTTTCTGTATAATGCGCAGGGCAAGTCCTTCGGCAATAGCCGATTTACCAACGCCGGGCTCACCGATAAGGAGCGGGTTGTTCTTTTTCCTGCGGCTCAATATCTGCGACACGCGCTCAATTTCCTTTTCACGGCCAACCACCGGGTCCAGCTTGCCTTCTTCGGCAAGTTCGGTCAGGTCACGGCCGAAATTGTCAAGTACAGGCGTTTTGGATTTTTTGTTGGCTTTGGCGCCTGAAGAAGGATTATTGAAGGTGCTTTCGCGCAGACTGTCATCTTGTCCTGCATCGTCGTTATACGACTCTGCTTTAGGAAGGTTTTCCAGGTATTCTTCTTCGTTTGATGTCATGCTGATAAATTGTTCTTTAACTGTTTCGTAATCGATTTTTAACTTGTTAAGCAACTTTGTGGTAGGGTCATTTTCATTACGTAAAATGCAAAGCAGCAAATGCGCCGTGCTTATTGATGTGCTCTGAAATACCTTGGCCTCAAGGAATGTAGTCCTCAGGGCGCGTTCTGCCTGGCGGGTCAAATGAAGGTTCTTTTTTTCATTATTGCGCTCGGCATTTGGGTTCGCAGGGCTTAATATCTCTACTTTTCTGCGTAAATGATCAAGGTCTACAGAAATGCTGTTCAGTATCGAAATGGCTTTTCCGTTCCCGTCTCTCAAAATTCCTAACATTAAGTGCTCCGTTCCAATAAAGTCATGGCCCAGCCTCAGCGCTTCTTCTTTGCTGTAGGTGATCACGTCCTTGACCCTTGGAGAAAAATTGTCATCCATAATGTTATTTTTAATAATGTAAATTTATGCAATTAAACAGGATTTTGCAAAAACCATACCTAACAATCGGTAGTGTCAGCCTGAAAAAGCACTGTCAGGCTAATTGACAAAAAAAATCCGGAAAATAAAAACGATTTAATATTACTTTATTAACTATTACCTGACGCTATTCTGTTGATAAAACGCTAAAAAAATTACCTGTAAAGCCTTTAGATGCTGTTTAAATTGTGTATATTGGCACGTTTTGTATTAACTATAATTTTATAATATAACTACTTATGTCTGAAGGAGAAAAGTTAATTCCCATTAACATAGAAGACGAAATGAAATCAGCCTACATTGACTATTCAATGTCGGTTATTGTCTCAAGGGCGCTTCCGGATGTGAGAGATGGGTTGAAACCGGTTCACAGAAGGGTACTTTACGGAATGTATGAATTAGGAGTCCTTTCTAACAGGGCCCACAAGAAATCCGCAAGGATCGTAGGAGAAGTATTAGGTAAGTATCACCCGCACGGTGATACGTCAGTATATGATGCCATGGTGCGTATGGCCCAGGAATGGAGCCTTCGCTACCTTTTGGTAGACGGGCAGGGTAACTTTGGGTCCGTAGATGGCGACAGCCCTGCGGCAATGCGTTATACCGAGGCAAGGATGCGCAAGATATCAGAAGATATCATGGCTGACCTTGATAAGGAAACGGTTGACTTCCAGTTAAACTTTGATGATACGCTTTACGAGCCAACCGTGATGCCTACAAGGGTGCCCAACCTGCTTATCAACGGCGCTTCGGGTATCGCGGTAGGTATGGCAACCAATATGGCACCGCATAACCTTACCGAGGTTATCAACGGTACGCTGGCCTATATAGACAACACGGATATTGAGATAGACGAGCTTATAACGCACGTAAAAGCGCCCGATTTTCCTACAGGGGGTATCATCTATGGCTACGAAGGCGTGCGTGAGGCATTCAAGACAGGCCGTGGACGTGTGGTTATCCGTGCGAAAACCAGTTTTGAGGAAGTTGACGGAAGAGAGTGCATCATTGTAACAGAGATTCCGTACCAGGTTAACAAAGCCGACATGATCAAGAAGACGGCTGACATGGTTAATGAGAAAAAGATAGAGGGCATTGCCAACATACGTGACGAATCTGATCGTAATGGTATGCGTATCGTGTATATCCTGAAAAGGGAAGCGGTGCCAAATGTAGTGCTTAATACACTTTATAAGTTCACGCAACTGCAGTCGTCTTTCAGTGTGAACAATATTGCGCTTGTTGCCGGAAGGCCGCAAATGCTTAACCTGAAAGACCTTATCCATTATTTTGTGGAGCACAGGCACGATGTGGTTGTGAGGAGGACCAAATTCGACCTTCGTAAGGCAGAGGAAAGGGCACACATATTAGAAGGTTTGATCATAGCCTCGGATAATATCGATGAGGTTATCCGTCTTATCCGTGGGTCTAAAGATGGTGAAGAAGCGCGTGGCAAATTGATGGAGCGCTTTAACCTGAGCGAGATCCAGGCACGTGCTATCGTAGAGATGCGTTTGAGGCAGCTTACCGGACTGGAGCAGGACAAGCTAAGGGCAGAATATGAAGAAATAATGAAATTGATCGCCGAATTGAAAGCCCTTTTGGAAAGCAAAGACCTAAGGATGGAGCTTATCAAGCAGGAGCTTGTGGAGATAAGGGACAAATATGGCGATGCACGCCGTTCGCAGATTGAATATTCCGGTGGCGATGTGAGCATTGAAGACCTTATTGCCGATGAGAGCGTTGTCGTTACCATATCCCATGCAGGGTATATTAAGCGTACGCCGCTTTCGGAATATAAAACACAGAACAGGGGAGGCGTGGGCCAGAAAGGTGTTACAACACGCGACCAGGACTTCCTGGAGCACCTGTATGTAGCGACCAACCACCAGTACATGCTCTTCTTTACCCAAAAAGGAAAATGTTTCTGGATGCGTGTTTACGAAATCCCTGAAGGTACAAAGACCAGCAAAGGCCGTGCTATACAAAACCTTATCAATATCGAGAATGATGATAAGGTGAAGGCATTCATCTGTACACAGGACTTGAAAAATGAAGAATATACCAACAGCCACTATGTGATCATGGCTACCAAGAAGGGTATCGTTAAGAAAACTCTGCTGGAGCAATATTCACGCCCAAGGCTGAACGGTATTGCCGCCATAACTATACGTGAGGATGATGAGCTATTGGAAGCAAAACTGACCACAGGCGAGAGCCAGGTGCTTATTGCAGTGAAGTCGGGCAAGCTGGTACGCTTTGAAGAAGGCAAGACAAGGCCGATGGGGCGTAGCGCTTCGGGTGTTCGTGGTATAACACTTGCTGACGATAACGACGAGGTAATTGGCATGGTTTCTGTAAATGACATGAGCAGTGAGATACTTGTGGTGTCCGAAAATGGATACGGCAAGCGTTCGAGCCTTGACGATTACAGGATTACCAACAGGGGTGGAAAAGGTGTAAAAACCCTAAACATCACTGATAAGACTGGCCGACTGGTATCGATCAACAGCGTTACCGATGCGGACGACCTTATGATCATCAACAAGTCAGGGCTTACGATTAGGATGATGGTTTCCGACCTCAGGGTTATGGGACGCGCCACACAGGGTGTACGCCTTATCAATATAAAAGGCAGCGACTCTATTGCCGCGGTAACCAAGGTGCTTCGGGAAGAAGATGCCATTGAGGAAGCTATCGAAGAGATCATTGGCGAAGTAGGAGAAGACGCCCTTCCGGCAGATATGCTCGACATAGCGAAAGAAGGTGTTGATAACGAGGACGCTGACGAAGAAGGCGATGCTCCTGAAGAAGAACAAAACGAAGAGTAATATTAAAAATAACTATATGAAAAGTAAATATGCAATAGCAGCAGCTTTACTCCTTTCAATTAGTGCTTTTGCACAGAAGGATGAGATTAAAGGGCTGAAAAAAATTATAGAAAAAGACACTCCCCCTACGAAAGAGGATTTTCAGAAATTCAGGGAACTGATAGCGGCTGGTGAGCCAAAAATGGCTACAGCAACTAATGAGCAGAAGGCGGATTTTTACTACTATAAAGCTTCTGGAGCAACGACTGAAATGATGTTGAATCCTATGGTTTTGGCAAACCTTCAACAGGCTTCAAAATTGATCGGTACTGCTGTCGATGATATGAATAAAGTCATTGAGTTGGAAAGAACTGGTAAAAAAGAGCATACTATCACAATTAAGGAAGAATTTCTTCCCAGGTTAAAAGGATTGGTTGGTACGATAGCTGCGCAGCTTGTAGATCAAAAAATGTATAAGGAAGCAGCTTCGTTATATCAAATTGCCTACAAAGCTGATACCAATGACAAAGCACAATTGTATAATGCAGCAGCTATGGCTGTGAACGGACAGGATTATGACAATGCCCTTGAATATTATCTTGAGCTTGATAAATCGGGTTTTACAGGCGAAGGTACCGTATTTGTAGCAAAAAATAAAAAAACAGGCCAGGTAGAGGGTTTCCCGAATAAAGCTTCGCGCGATATTGCCGTACAGGCAGGTGAGTATGTTGAGCCTAAAGAAGAAAAACTACCATCCTTAAAAGGAGAGATCACTAAGAACATTGCGCTTATTTACGTTCAGAAGGGTGAAAATGATAAAGCCAAACAGGCAATGGCTGCAGCAAGGAAAAACAATCCTGATGATGTAAGCCTTATTGTATCTGAAGCTAATATCTATTACCAGGCTAAGGATATGGAAGGTTACAAGAGGCTTATTGCCGAGGCTGCCGCCAAAAACCCTACTAATGCAGAGCTGTTCTTTAATTTAGGTGTGGTTGCTTCGACTAGTGATATTGCAGAAGCGGAGAGGCAGTATAAAAAAGCCCTTGAGATTGACCCTAATTTTGAGCCTGCACTTGTTGCAATGGGAAGCCTTGTGCTTACAGATGAAAAAAAGATCGTTGATGAAATGAACGGCCTTGGCAACACTGCTAAAGACAACCAGCGTTATGATGTTCTGAAAAAGCAAAAGGATGGCCTTTACCTGAAGTCGCTTCCGTTTCTTGAAAAAGCGCATAAATTAAAACCGGATAACCAGTACACGATTTCCCTGCTTGCGGGAATCTACCAGGCGCTGGAAAGAAATGATGACTATAAAGCCATGAAAGCAAAAATGAAAGCGTAATGACTTTCTTATAAAGCAAAAAATCCACCGCATGCGGTGGATTTTTTTTGGTATAATATCGGTGGATTATCTCAATTGCGCTCCCGCCTGTGTTTCGAGGCTCTGCCTTATCTTGCCCATGATTTTATCGATCTGCTCATCGGTAAGTGTTTTAGCGCTGTCCTGTAATGTAAAGCTCACTGCGTAGGATTTCTTGCCTTCCGGAAGGTTTTTGCCTTCGTAAACATCGAACAGGTTGATATCTTTAAGCAGCGATTTTTCTGCCTGCCTTGCAATGGTATAGATGCTGTCGAAAGTGACATCCGTATCAACCAACAGCGCAAGGTCCCTTCGTACTTCGGGGAATTTGGATATTTCGGTATATTTTATCTTGCCGGATACAAGGCCTATGATAGCGCCCCAGTTGAAATCGGCAAAGAATACATCCTGCTTAATGTCGAACTGCTTGAGTACATTCTTTTTTATAGAACCGAATTCCACCAGCACATCATTTCCTGATGCAAATGCCGCACCTTCACTATAAATGTCGGACGTTACCGGTTGCGCCTGGATTTTATTAATGCCAAGCCTTGTCAGTATAAGGTTCACATAGCCTTTGAACATAAAGAAATCGGAAGGCCTTTGTCCGGTTTGTGTCCAGCTTTCCGGCAGGCGGCTGCCGGTAACGGTAAGCGTGAGGTGCTTGTTCTCATCATAACCGGACGGCATCTTGTGGTAGCTTTTACCGAATTCAAACAGTTTAAGGTCGGCTCTCTTCCTGTTGCTATTAAAAGACACCGCCTCCAGCGCACTGAACAGCAGCGACTGCCTCATGGCAGATAGGTCGTTGCTCAATGGGTTCAGCATCATTACATTGAATTCCTCTTTAAGGTTTTCCGACAGTTTTACATAATCCGGTGTGGTCAATGAATTGGCCATCATCTCGTTAAATCCGAGCGATACCAGCTGCCCTGCCACAATGTTCTGAAGTTTGTAATCTTCGGTACGGCTGGCATTGGATATCGAAGCATTCAGCTTCGTGGTAAAGTTGATGTTATTATAGCCGTAAACCCTTAGTATTTCCTCGATCACATCAATTTCGCGGGTCACATCCACACGGTAGGCGGGAACGACAAGCCCAAGGCCTGCGTCTGACATGGTGCTTATCTTGATGTCGAGCGATACCAGTATTTTTTTGATGGTTTCTTTTGGCAGTTCCTGGCCGATTGTGCGGGTTACATTACTGAAATTAAGCAATACCGAATGGTCTTCGAGTTTTTTAGGGTAAATATCTACCACGTCTGATGTAATCTCTCCGCCTGCGGTCTCTTGTATAAGGATGGCAGCCCTTTTAAGCGCATATTCTGCAATGGTTGGGTCGATGCCTCTCTCAAAGCGGAAAGAAGCGTCTGTATTGAGGCCATGGCGTTTAGCGGTCTTCCTGATAGATACGGGGTTGAAGTAAGCGCTCTCCAAAAAGATAGTAGAGGTAGTTTCTGTTACCCCCGAATTTTTCCCTCCGAAAACACCCGCGATACACATAGGGCCGTTCTCGTCGCAGATCATCAGGTCTTCTTCGTGGAGCGTCCTTTCCACATCGTCAAGCGTTGTGAATTTGGTGCCTGCCGGAAGCGTTTTTACGATAACCTTATTGCCTTTTATTTTTGCAGCATCAAAGGCGTGGAGTGGCTGGCCAAGTTCGTGAAGTACGTAATTAGTTACATCCACCACATTGTTCTTTGGCGTAAGCCCAATCGCTTTCAGCCTGTTTTGCAGCCATGATGGCGACGGTTTTACGGTTATTCCCGAAAGGGTCACGCCGCAATACCTTGGCGCCAGCTTGCTGTCTTCCACCTTCACGTCCATTTTCAGGGTGCGCTTGTCGATGCGGAAGTTGCTTACGGATGGTGTAAGCAGCTCGGTATTTACATTTTTCTGGGTAAGCCCTGCACGGAGGTCGCGCGCCACACCCCAATGGCTCATGGCATCAGCGCGGTTTGGCGTAAGCCCTATCTCGAAAACCTCGTCACTTTCAATGTTAAAGACTTTCGAGGCAGGCGTACCCGGCTTCAGGTCTTCCTTCAGGATCATGATGCCGTCGTGGCTTTCGCCGATGCCCAGCTCATCTTCGGCACATATCATGCCGTGGCTTTCTTCGCCGCGTATCTTTCCTTTTTTTATCTGGAAGGCATTGCCCTCTTTATCATATAATGTTGTCCCGATGGTTGCCACAGGGACTTTCTGGCCCACGGCTACATTGGGTGCGCCACAAACGATCTGTACCGGTGTGCCGTCGCCAAGGTCAACCGTAGTGATGCGTAGCCTGTCGGCATTCGGGTGCTGTATGCAGGTAAGCACATGGCCTACAACCACACCCTCGAGCCCGCCTTTAAGTGACTCGAACTTGTCAACTCCCTCTACCTCAAGGCCGAGGTCGGTAAGCAGGGCAGCCGTTTCTTCAGATTTCCAGTCGAGTTTTATAAATTGTTTTAGCCAGTTATAGGATATACGCATCAGTAAATGTTTTTAAAGCACGCAAAGATAATAATTACGGGGGAAAGATTGGCTATATATAAGTAGTGAAAGTTCTGCTAAAAAACAAAAAGGCCGGAGCCTCTTATTAATTAAAATACAAAATAATAATTTACAAATTTGCAAATTATTTTTGTATATTTACATATGGAAATAACTCATCTGGCAACATCCAAAAATAAGGAAGTTGTAATAGAATTAGTAGAAGAAGCAGACTACGGGTCTCTGACAGAGGCTGAATACCATTTCGATTGGCTATCAGAGAAAGGAAGCGACGTTTATAAATTGAAATTTCCTGATAATGATGAAATTTTGGGTTTAATGTCACTAAAGGTTTATGCAGCAGAAAAGAGGATTGAAATAGTATTGTTGGCATCATCGGTCAAAAATACAGGGAAAGGTAAAGAATATGAAGGGATAGCAGGGAATTTGATTGCATTTGCGTGTCGGGAAGCTAATAAATTATTCGATATAGATGCGTGTGTTTCACTACATCCAAAAACCGAAATAAGAAGGCATTACATAAAACAATATGGATTTGAAAATGCAGGAATACAAATATTCCTTGATGGTGTTGCATTGTTTAACCTACTTACAAAATTTAAAATATGAAAACCGATAAAATATTAGAAAAATATAGCCCTGAAGAAATAGCTGATTCAATAGTTTTTAAAAATCCCATCCCTGACATAGAAAAGCAGGAAGCTTCTAATGAACTGGCAGAAGCAAGGAAAAGAAACAGGGCAAATTTAAGTGAAAAAGATAAGCTGTATGCTAAAGTCCTTCAGTTACGATTCTTAATGGAGGATTACGCTAATTCAGATGTATATGATGAAACAAGAACATTTGCATCGTTCCTGAAAACATATATCAAACTCATTTATAAAGTAAATAAAAAGTTTGCTCAGGATATTGACCTAAAAGAAACTGAATTGAGTTTAATTTTAAGGGAACGCCGTTTGCCAACTGAAAAAGTGATTGTGCGTTTGGAAATACATTCCAACAATCTTATTCCGGCTTTGAGTTGGTTTAAAGTTGTAGAAAAACAGCGGGAACATGAACTTGAAAAAGATATTGAATTCAGGCAGGAACAAAACAAACATGTTAAAAACCGTCTTGAATTTGGAAACGTAGTTTAATAATTACACATCGAATAGATTAGCTCCTGTTTTGGGAGCTTTTTTTATGAATCAAATTAGCTGCTTGGACTAAGATACTACAAGTTAACAAATTATCAAACAGGCAATTTATCATCAGAAGAAACATTCATAAATTCCTTACATTTGGTTTTTTAATATCCCTTCCATGAAGCATTATTTTTATGCCCTCGCTTTATTTTTCAGCATTACGTTACAGGCACAGCTTAAAAGCCCTGCTGAATTCCTTCCTAATTATGGAAAACAGGTAAGCTATTACTACCAACTGGAGAATTATTTCGGTTACCTGGTGCAGAATTCCGGGATGATGCAGCACAAGCCGTACGGGCAGACCAGCACGGAGCTCGGCCTGAATGCCTATATCATTTCGACACCCGAAAATTTAAAAGAAATTGAAAACATACGCCTTAACCACCTGTACAGCATCGGGATGGGAGGCAAGCAGGTAAATGTAGCCGACAAAGCCATTGTATGGCTGAGCTTCAATGTGCATGGTAACGAGCCCGCTGCTGCCGAAAGCGCCATGAGCGTTGCTTACGAACTGGTCAACCCAAAAAATGCTGCCACCAAAGAATGGCTTAAGAATACTATCGTGATACTCGACCCATGCCTTAACCCCGACGGTTATTCCCGCTACGGAAATTGGCTCAGGGATATTTCGGGGAAAGAACCTAACCCCAATGCATCCGACAGGGAGCACATGGAACCGTGGCCGGGCGGGAGGCAGAACCATTATGCCTATGACCTTAACCGCGACTGGGCATGGCAGACACAGATTGAAACACAGCAGCGTGTGACGCTATATAACGATTGGATGCCAATGGTGCATGTGGATGTGCATGAGATGGGGTATAACGAACCGTACTTTTTCCCGCCTGCTGCAGAGCCGATGCATGATTTTATTACGCAGGGGCAAAAGGATTTCCATAATGCGATAGGGGAGATGACCTCTAAAAAGTTTGATGCACAGGGGTGGAATTATTACACCCGCGAACGCTTCGACCTGTTTTACCCAAGCTATGGCGATACGTACCCAAGCTTTAACGGCGCTGTGGGAATGACGTATGAGCAGGGCGGCATTGGTGCAGGCAGGGCCATCACGATGTCAAACGGCAACCTGCTGACACTACAGGACAGGATAAACCACCATACTACCGCTGTGCTTACTGCCGTAGAAACCGCATCGTGGCAAAAGGACAAGCTGGTGCGCAATTTTCGGGCTTATTTTAAGGATAGCAGGGAGAACCCGAAAGGAAAATACAGGACGTATGTCGTGAAGAACAGCGGCAAGAACGAAGAGCTGGCACTATTGCTGAAACGCAACAGGATACAATTCGCATACGCCGATGAAAGCAAAAAGCTGTCGGGTTACAATTACCAAAGCGATAAGGAGAAAGAATTCACCATAGAGCCTAATGACATGATCGTTTCGGCGAACCAACCGAAGTCGGTGCTGGCGCAGGTATTGTTCGAGCCCGCACAGCGGCTTACCGACAGCCTGTCGTATGACATTACGGCCTGGGCGCTGCCGCATGCCTATGGCGTTGAAAGCTATGCCCTGAAGAAAGACATTGCTATCAAAACAAAGGCACTGGTATCGCAAAAAGGCAAGTTTGAATATGAAAGGATATATGCTTATTATGTGCCGTGGAATGGGAGGGCATCGGCAAAGGTGCTGTCACTGCTTTTCAAAAATAATATAAAGGTGCGTTCGTCAAGGAAGGTATCGGCGTTCAGGGGGATAAAAGTAAGCCCGGGCGATCTGGTTATACTGAAAGGCGACAACCCGCAGATAAATAATTTTAAGGAAACCATGAATGCCTTACTTGAGGATAAGCCCGACTATGAGGTGATAGAAAGCGGTTTTTCGCTAAGCGGCGCCGACCTTGGCGGGGAATATTACCCATTGCTCGAAGCTCCAAAAGTGTTGCTTCTTGCAGGCAATGGTGTAAGCGCGACCGATTTTGGGCAGGCCTGGTTTTACATGGATGAAGTTATAGACTACCCTGTAAGCATTGTGGATACGCAAAACCTCGGCAGGATAAAGCTTTCCGATTTCAATACTATCATACTCCCGGACGGTTATTATGAGCTTAGCGACGGGCAAAAAACAGGCATCGACACTTTTATAAACGATGGCGGCAGGGTGATAGCTATAGCCGGTGCACTGAACCTTTTTGAAGACAGGGCAGGCTACAGCCTCACGCGATTTGCCACAGATGCCGACAAAGACCTGGCAACAAAAGAGGAGGATGAGGAAGCCCTGAAAGCCCGTTATTATGACTACGAGAATGCCGAGAGGCGTGCCATATCGGGTTCGGTGCCGGGCGCGATAGTGGAGAATATGCTTGACAAGACGCATCCGTTGTCGTATGGTTTGGGCGAAAGGTATTTCAGCCTTAAGACAACCGACACCCGCTACCAGCTTTTGAAGAACGTATGGAATGTGGCCTATGTCCCGGCAGGGTATAAGAACTTTGGGTTCATTGGCCGCAGCCTGAAAAAGAAACTGGAGAACACGGTAACCTTTGCGGTAGAGCAAAAGGGCAGGGGCGCGATAATTTATATGGTAGACAATCCACTGTTCAGGGGATTCTGGGAGAATGGGAATTTGTTGTTTAGCAATGCATTATTCCTTGTAGATTAGTATGGAAAGATATATGCCAAAAACCGTCCGGGTCGCAACGCTTTTCGCTGTGCTGATGCTTGGCGGCCCTTTTCTTAAAATCCCCGGCGAAACCATAGATAATGGATCACACATGCACGTAATGTATGACAGGCTGAGCGGATATGACGTTGTCATAGAAACCGCGATGGCCTATGGACAGCCAAACTTTTCATCAGGAGAGGGTATTATGGTATTACTTATAATTGTCTTTGGTATTGCGGCTTTAGTCCAGTTCGCAGGTGCAATGGCTATGAAAGGGCGTATCGTACTCTATACGGCTATATTTATATTTGCCGGATTATTTTCTGTGCTGATATTCATGTACCGCAATGATATGCTTTACATTGTTCGCTGGGGATGCTACGCTTACCTTGCGATACAGGCGTTGCTCATTATAATTGCCGGAAATAAAAGACCTAAGACTACGTTATAATTTAAAAGACCCCTATGAAAACTTTCCTTCCATGCCTTTTGCTGCTGCTGCTTGCAGGTTGCGGCAGCGATGATTCCGCTTCAAACAATAACAATGAAGACCGCGATTACAGGCAGGATATGCGCGATTTTGTCATTGGCATCAGCCAGACAGCAAAAGTGGTAAACCCTAACTTTGCGGTCATTCCACAAAATGGCATTGAGCTTGTTACGCTGAATGGCGAAGAGAATGGCGCACCGGCAACGGCTTACCTGAACGCAATTGATGGTAACGGGCAGGAAGATCTTTTGTATGGTTATGATGACGACAACCAGGCCACACCAACGGACGTAACCAATTACCTGAAAAGCTTTCTCGATGTTTCTAAAAATGCAGGAAAAAAAATACTGGTGACGGATTACTGCTGGACAGCGGGCAAAATTTCCAACTCCTACACCCGCAATGAAGCTGCGGGCTATATCTCGTATGCCGCTGAAGAGCGCGACCTCACAACGATACCATCAGCTGCCCCGCACAATGAGAATGCAAATGTGATCACTTCACTGGCCCAGGCGAAGAACCATATTTTCCTGATCAACCCTGAAAATTATAATACGAAGCAGCAGTTTATCAATGCGGTGACTGCCACCAATTATGATGTCGTGATCATGGACCTGTTCCTGGAGGATGAACCCTTTACAGCGGCTGAAGTGAACCAGCTCAGGAATAAAGCTAATGGTGGCAAGAGGCTTGTTATCTGCTACATGTCGATAGGGGAGGCTGAAGATTACAGGTACTACTGGCAAGATAGCTGGAACACTACCAGGCCGTCATGGATAGCCGCCGAAAATCCTGACTGGCCCGGCAATTATAAAGTGAAATACTGGGACACCGAATGGCAGGGCCTCATTTATGGACATAGCGATTCATACCTAACGAAAATTACCAATGCAGGTTTTGACGGCGTGTACCTCGATATCATTGATGCTTTCGAGTATTTTGAGTAGCTGCCTAAATTTCAATGAAGCCAGTATTTAACTACATAGGACATATCCTTAGAAGGTGACCTTAAAATCCAGCAAAGTAATACGGAGTATGAAGCTTTACTTCACTATGTGCGCTTTCTGATGTTCTTAATCGCTAATGTGAAATGCGAATTGCAAAGCCAAGATACAGCCCGGGGCTTTATTTAAGGCTGCTGTATTTTTCCTGTACCTGTTCGAGTATTTCTATAGTCAGGGGCTTCGGGCTGAAATGACAGGAAATACCCTTTACTAATTCGAGCGTTTCGTCATCAGGGTCTTTATGGTTGCAGGTAAAAATTACTATCAGGACATCGTTATGGCTGATCGCAAGTTTTTTATATTCTTCGATAAAATCCCAGCCGCTCATTCCGGGCATGTTGACATCCAAAAAAATGACATCGGGAATTTGCTCTCCCGCTTTCAAATAATCGAGGGCATCATATGGCGATTCTTTTGCGATCACGATCCATGATGCATCATTTTTTTTTATGACACGTTCATTGAAAAAATTATCGATCTTGTTGTCGTCAACAATCATAACAGATTTTACCTGATTGGTCATGTTTTGAATTTTAATATTGTGAATTTAAATGTACTGCCTTTGCCGGGTTCTGATTCTACCCATATCTGGCCGCCGTGCATCTCAACGATCTTTTTGCAATTGGCAAGGCCTATGCCATGACCTTCATATTTTTCGTCACTATTCAGGCGGTGAAAGATATGAAAAATTTTTTCACTATTTGCAGGATTTATGCCAATGCCGTTATCGGCAACTTCAAATTTGTAAAAGCCTTTTTTCCTTTTGCAGGAAATTTTAATATGGGGCGGAGTGTCATCTCTGCTGAATTTGATGGCATTATTTATAAGATTCTGGAATAATTGGCGCAGTTCTGTTTCATAGGCATAAAATTCAGGAAAGTTAGGCTCTATGGAGATAAGCGCATGTTTGTTTTTTATAAGGCTTCCCAGGTCGGTTATAACACTTTCTAACAAAGAGCTGCAATTGGTTAGCACGAGCTTTTTATTTCTGCCCAGTTTTCCAAAATCGAGCAGCGACCGTATTACACGGCTCATCCTTTCTATTGAGGAACTCATTGTGCTCAAATGCAGTTTCATCTCCTCATTGAGGTTTTCAGGATAATCTTCCTGAAGCAGGCTGATATAATTGGAAACTGTGCGTAATGGTTCCTGCAGGTCGTGCGAAGAAATATAATTGAACTGTTCGAGTTCTTCATTCTTTTGCTGCAATTGTATTACCTGCCGCTTAATTATTTCTTCATGGTGTTTTCTAGAAGTAATGTCGATTATAGTAAGAAGCATAAAAGTATCTGCGTTTACCCTTACTGGTGTCAGGATGATTTCGACCGGAAATTCCGAGTTGTCTTTCTTTTTAGAAAACAGTTCATCGTCAAAGTCAAATTTTGTTGCTGACGGGGAGGCAAAGAAATTTGCTTTTTTTACACTATAATCTTCATGTAATTTTTCAGGGATGAGCATTTTTATATTTTGGCCTAATAATTCCCATTTTTTATAACCATAAAGTTTTCGTGTTTCGTTATTTGCCATGAGTATTTTATCGTCCCTGTCTGCAATTAGCAGGGCATAAGGAGCGGCAGCTACTGCAGTCCGGAAATTTTGTTCGGCCAACTTGCTTTTCTGGTGTATGGCATTAAGCTTTTTTGATGTGCTCCATACTAATAACAGCGACACTACCAAAAATGCGACGGTAATGGATGCAATACCGAGCTCTGGGCTCATCCATGCCCTGCGGTGCGAGAGCAGCCTCAAATAACCCAGTGCTATTATTACTAGTGCCATTTGGATAAAAAGCCTCCTCGCCATTATATTTCCGATCAGCTTCCCTGTAAAAAGTCCCGTAAGGCCGATATTGCGATTGACTAAAGAAGATGAGACGGAAAGCAGAAAAAGGCCAATTGCAGAGTATATAGCCATTGGTACAAAACTCATCCTGTAAAACTCAGGAATTTCCAGCAGGTGGCCTATTATCACAATTGATGAAATTAACGAGACGACATGCAGCATTCCCTGGATAATAAATTTTCGGTTTGCCTTATTTAGATGGTATAATGAAAGGGAAAGTAACAGGAAACAAAATGAAGTTTGGGGTGACATGCCAATGGTAAAGGGTATCCTTATACTTGTAAAATTGTCTATCATAACGAGGATAGTCCAGGTAAATACAGAGACTGCCAACAAGCGGGACAGTAAAGATTTAAAACGACTTTTGTTTTGTAGCGAAAGAAATAACGATAAACTGGCAAATATGAAGCAATACGCGCTGTCGATTGCAATAGGCAGGTTCCCTGATATCCGGGCGTCGAAAAGGCCGTTTTTGAGCCCCCAACCGAATAAAAGTACGTAAACAGAATATGTAATAATTAATGATGATGTGAAAACTCCTATGTTGTAATATCTGCGTTTAATGGCAACGGGGGCAATTCTTGACATTTTTTAACAAAAATTTAAGACACGAAATTAGTTAATTTTTGAATATATCGATGTAAATAAGTTTAAAAATTATTTTTATCGAAAAAAATTAAGCATTAATTTTTCAAATTCAAAATAGTGAACTTAAATGTACTGCCTGTGCCCGGCTCTGATTCCACCCAAATGCTTCCACCGTGCATTTCGGCTATTTTCTTGCAATTAGCCAGTCCTATACCATGGCCTTCGAAATCTTCAGAGCTATTCAGCCGCTGAAAGATATGGAAAATCGTATCGAAATGCTGCCGGGGTATGCCTATGCCGTTATCTGTAACAGCAAATTCATAGTATCCCGGTAGCCGACTGGCGGTAACAGTTATTTGTGGCGTAACGCCCTGTTTCCTAAACTTGATGGCATTGTTAATAAGATTCTGGAAAAGCTGCTGCAACTCGGTTTCATAGGCATAAAAGTCAGGGATGTCGCAATGTACTGTAATAGTTGCACTGCTTTCTTTTATACTTCCGCCAAGATCGGTAAGCACATTGCCTATCAATATGCTGCAATCTACCTGCGCCAGTTTTTTCTTTCTTCCCAGCTTACCGAACTCAAGCAGCGAAAGCACTACGCGGCTCATCCTGCTGACTGATGCCCCCATTGTTTCCAGGTGCATTCTCATTTCCTCATTAAGCTGGTCCGCATAATCTTCTTTGAGCAGCATTATATAATTGGATAAAGTGCGCAGCGGCTCCTGGAGGTCGTGCGACGAGATATAATTGAACTGTTCCAGCTCCTTGTTTTTGACCTGTAGCTCAATCAGTTGTTTTTTTATGGTCTCTTCCTGTTTCTTTCTTTGGGTTATATCAATTATGGTGGCCAGCAGTAGCGTTTCTTCGCTGGTTTTAACAGGTGTCAGAATAAGTTCGATCGGGAATTCTTCGCCATTTTTTTTCACAGCATACAGATTGTCTTCACTATAGAATTTCCGCACATTGGGGAAATCAAAAAACGCTTCCTTTTTTGTATTATAATCTCTTTGCAGCCGTTCCGGAATCAGTCCTCTGATGTTGCTTCCTGTCAGTTCTTCCCTGCTGTACTTATATAGCTTCGCCGTTTCAGTGTTCAGCAGTGTTATGGTTCCGTGCCTGTCGGAAAGTATTAAGGCATTGGGAGCAGCTTCAAAAGCAATGCTGAAGTTATCCCTGGCCATCCTCTTTTTATCGTCAATTGCGTTAAGCCTGGTTGATGTTTTCCAGATAAGCGTTAGTGTTATAACGATAAATACAACGATGATTAATGCACTTCCCAGTTCCGGGCTTATCCATTCCCGCCTTTGGGCCAGGATATGAAAGAAGCCTGTTACCAATATCGCTATAAACATTTTTGAGAACAGGCGGCGTGCCATGATGTTGCCTATATGCGTTCCCGTAAACAAGCCTGTTATACCTACATTGTGATTGATGAGCGATGCTGCGACCGACAGCAGTACGAACCCTATGGCAGAATAAATAGGCATGGGTATAAACGTCATTTTATAAAATAACGGGATATTCAGGAAGTGGCCTATAATAGCTACAGCGGCGATAAGGGTTACAAGGTGCAGTACTCCCTGGATGATGTACTTTCGTTTTGTAATTTCCATAAAGAGAAAACTGCATGAAAGGCATAAAAAGCAAAACGCTGTTTGCGGGGACATGCCGAAAATAAAAGGCACATTTATCGTAGTAAAATCGCGTACAAGATGCATAGCGCTCCAAAAAAATATTGCCATTGCTAAAATTCGAGGGACTGTAAAAGCAACATTCGGCCTTCTGGATGTACGGCATAGTAATGACATTCCTGCGAGTATGAAGCAAGCAGCGGAGTCAGTAGCCATAGGGAGCCTCCCTGATGCCGGCGGGGCAAAAATGTCGTTCGAGATTCCCCACGCGTAGCATAATACATATATACTATAGAAAACAACAGTTATTGATGAAAACAGGATGAGATTTTTGTACATGCGTTTTAAGCGCGGTATTATGTATAGTTTGACAATTTTCGGCCTACGAAAATAAATCAACTATTTGTAATTTTGTAGTATAATCTCCCTGAATTATTACATCATTTCCCCTTTATCTATTTGATAGATAATTATTTAAAAACAAGCTATTGTGTTTTTCGGGGTTTATACAGGCCTTATGTAATGGTATTTAGTGCACCGGTCTTAGTGAATATATTGATACTACGTCCATTATTAATTTATCATTTAAACAAATGTTGTCGGTATTAATTTCGCCTTCAGGCGATCAGGGATTCTGTACGTTTTGTATGCCTATATCTTTTTTAAATTTAAAATGGTAAACCGGAAAGTACTGCCTTTACCGGGTTCTGATTCGACCCATATTTTACCTCCATGCATTTCGGCTATCTTCCTGCAATTGGCAAGGCCTATACCATAGCCCGCATAATCTTCGGCCTTGTTAAGCCTTTCAAAAATATTAAATACCTTTTTCAGGTGCCGGGACTCTATGCCAATGCCATTGTCAGCAACATAAAACTCACAGAATTCTCCCATTTCTTTTACACCTATTTCAATTATAGCACCAGCACCCTTTGGCTGGAACTTAATAGCATTATTAATCAGGTTTTGGAATAATTGCCTCATTTCTGTATCATAGGCAAAAATAACAGGTAGGTCATTTTTTACGGATATTATCGCGCCACTTTTAGTAATAAGACTTTGCAGGTCGGCAATTACATAGTCAACCATTATTTTGCAATCGGTAATTACGAGTTTTCTCGTACGGCCCAACTTACCAAAATCCAGTAAAGCACCAACGATCCTGGCCATTCGTGTGATAGACGCGTGCATTGCGTCGAGGTGTGTTTTTATGCCCCCTTTTACTTGCTCGGGATAGTCTTCTTCAAGCAATTCGATATAGCTTAAAACGGTACGCAGTGGTTCCTGGAGGTCATGCGAGGAGATATAATTAAACTGCTCCATCTCTTCATTTTTTGACCTTAACTCTTCCATTTGCTTCTTAATAATATTTTCCTGCTCTTTCCTTTGGGTAATATCAGTAATTGTAGACATTAAGAAAGTAGTTGCGCTCGTTTTTACAGGGGCCATCACTAATTCGATGGGGAATTCGCGACCGTCTTTCCTCATGGCGAAGAGTTCGCCATCAATCCCGAAATTCTTTACTTCCGGCGATGCGGAAAAAGATTCCCTTCTCTCAAAATATTGTTTGTGTAGTTTTGCCGGGATTATGGTTTCAAGGTTTTGCCCTATAAGTTCGTCACGCCGGTAGCCGAATATTTTTTCAGTCTGACTGTTTACGTTCACTATGATTCCATTATTGTCAGAAACCATTAAAGAATAGGGAGCCGTTTCAAATGCTGTACTGAAATTCTCCATAGCAATTTTCCGTTTCAGGTCGATCTTATTGAGCGTATGTGAAGTAGTCCATACAATCGATATGTTTATCAGCATTATGCAAATTACAACCAGCCCCATAGAAAATTCGGTACTCATCCAGTTATTCCTGTGGACAAAAACCCATAACGGGCCTAATATCAGTGTGGCAACGATCATTTTTACTGCAACCCTCCTCGCCATGATGTTGCCTATCATTTTACCTGTAAAAATGCCGGTGATCCCAATCGATGGATTTGCAAGAGAGGCTGCACCGGAAAGAAATAAAAAGGCCAGGGCAGACGGCAGCGCCATTGGTATGGAAGAAAAGGTATAAAATTGCGGTATGCCTATGGTGTAACCGATGATGACTACAATTGCGATCAATGTTACAAAATGAAGCAGAATTTGTATCAGCAATTTTATTTTTTGTGTTTTCAGGAAAAAAACAGCTATTCCCAGCAATATAAAACATAGCGCTGTTTGCGGCGACATACGGGAGTCCATATATGTAAATACATTGTGGCTAAAAATAGGATGTTCATATTCAAAAGGTATAATGGCACATATCAAACAGCCTGCTGCAAAGCCTTTTGGGATAAAGACCCATTTGCGTTTAGTATTCAGGGCATGGAACAGGAGGGCCACAATGATAAAAATAAAGCAAACAGCCAAATCGATACCTATTGGTACACTATAAAAATTACCAAGCAGTGTTATTTGTAGCAGGTAGTCATAAAAAAAAGTATAGAAACATAACAGAATGACTGATAGGGTGACCAGCGTTATAAAACTTTTATACTCTTGCAAGTTTGGGTAAGTGCGTTCCATTAAGTAACAGTAAAGTGGCGGACTATCATGATATTCCCCCTTTTTTGAAAAATAGTGTATCCTCATCTAAAAGCCTCTTATTTTGTATTGATTTTAACATTTAAAAACGCTTATTGAACAGTATTGCGAAATGTGCAACAAATGCCATCTTGTCATATTTTTAATGCCATGCAAGTATTGGCACAATGATTGTCTTTGTACGACAGGTTTAACAAACAAGGAATCAGAAACAAAAATAAAAACCAGACAAGATGAGTAAAATAATCGGAATTGACTTAGGAACAACCAACTCGTGTGTTGCCGTAATGGAAGGTAACGAGCCGGTGGTTATTCCTAATGCTGAAGGAAAAAGAACAACCCCGTCAGTAATTGCATTTGTTGAAGGCGGAGAGATCAAAGTTGGCGACCCTGCTAAGAGACAGGCAGTGACCAATCCCACAAAAACCATCGCTTCTATCAAACGTTTTATGGGTAATAAATTTACCGAAAGCGCTAAAGAAGCAAGCAATGTACCTTATAGTGTTGTAAAAGGCGACAACGACACCCCGCGTGTTGATATCGATGGCCGCCTATATACGCCACAGGAATTGTCAGCTATGACACTTCAGAAAATGAAAAAAACAGCTGAGGATTACCTTGGCACAACAGTTACCGAGGCGGTTATTACCGTTCCGGCCTATTTTAACGATGCACAGCGCCAGGCTACCAAAGAAGCCGGTGAAATTGCAGGCCTTAAAGTAAGGAGGATCATCAACGAGCCTACTGCTGCAGCGCTTGCTTACGGGCTTGACAAAAAAGGCGTAGACCAAAAGATCGCTGTATATGACCTTGGAGGCGGTACTTTCGATATCTCGATCCTTGAATTGGGTGACGGTGTATTTGAAGTGCTTTCTACAAACGGTGACACGCACCTTGGTGGTGATGACTTTGACCAGGTGATCATCGACTGGCTTGCTAATGAGTTCAACAGTGAAGAAGGTGTAGACCTTCGTAAAGACCCTATGGCGCTTCAGCGTTTGAAAGAAGCTGCTGAAAAAGCTAAGATCGAGCTTTCGTCATCTACACAGACCGAAATAAACCTGCCGTATGTTACGGCTACCGCTTCAGGACCAAAACACTTAGTAAAGTCGTTGACCAGGGCTAAATTTGAGCAGCTTGCCGACAGCCTTGTTAAGCGCTCTATGGAGCCTGTAGCAAAAGCGCTGAAAGATGCAGGCCTTTCGAAATCAGATATCGATGAAGTTATCCTTGTAGGTGGCTCAACACGTATCCCAAGGATCCAGGAAGAAGTAGAGAAATTCTTTGGTAAAAAACCATCGAAAGGCGTTAACCCGGATGAGGTTGTTGCCATTGGCGCAGCGATTCAGGGTGGTGTACTTTCGGGCGATGTTAAAGATGTATTGCTTCTTGACGTTACCCCGCTTTCCCTTGGTATCGAAACAATGGGCGGTGTATTGACCAAACTTATTGAGTCGAACACTACGATCCCTACCAAAAAATCGCAGGTATTCTCTACTGCTGCTGACAACCAGCCGTCTGTTGAGATCCACGTACTGCAGGGTGAGAGGCCAATGGCTACAGATAACAAGACTATAGGCCGTTTCCACTTAGACGGTATACCACCGGCACAAAGGGGAATCCCGCAAATTGAGGTGACATTCGATATCGATGCCAATGGTATCATCAAAGTATCGGCTACCGATAAAGGTTCGGGCAAATCGCACGATATCCGTATCGAGGCTTCTTCCGGATTAACACAGGAAGAGATCGACAGGATGCGTAAGGAAGCAGAGGCAAATGCCGATGCGGACAAAGTGACACGCGAAAGAGTTGAAAAACTGAATGAGGCTGATGCCATGATCTTCCAAACGGAAAAGCAGCTGACAGAGTTTGGTGATAAATTGTCACAAACAAACAAAGATACTATCGGCATGGCGCTTACCGAGCTGAAAATGGCTTACGAAAGCAAAGATGTTGCAACTATCCAGCCGGCGCTTGACAAAATCAACGAAGCATGGAAAAATGCTTCAGAGGAAATGTACAAGCAAGGCGGCGACCAGGGCGGTGCACAACAGGGACAACCTGAAGCGCAGCAATCGGAAGGCGACAATGTTCAGGATGTTGACTTTGAAGAAGTGAAATAAGACTATTAGATAATAGACTTTTAGATAATAGAGAACGCCCCGCAATTGTGGGGCGTTTTTGTTATATTTACATTATAAAATACTTACAATGGAAAAATTGATTGTCAAAAACTTTGGCCCAATTAAAGAAGCAGAGATTGACCTGACAAAGTATGTTGTGTTTATTGGGGATACCTCTACGGGGAAAAGTGTATTGGCGAAGTTGATAGCGATATTTAGGGATACATTATATCGTTTTTCCAGGGATACTAGCAAAATAGATATTGAGAAAGAACTTAAATTTTATAATATAGATTTTGAGTTTCAAAAGTCTGAAATATATTATTCATTTGGCGAATATAATTCCAGTCTTGTAAATGGGGTAATAACCTCTGATAAACAATTGGTTGAAGATAATTTTGTTGCTAAATTGCAGAAAGATATTAAAGAGTTTTTAGCTCAACATGATAAATTTAATATTGATATAGAATCTTTAATAAAACAATCATTATATAAGTTAGAACAAACTAACATAACCACTTATATACCCGCTGAAAGAATTTTAAACTCTTTTATTTCTACTTCTTTATCAGGGCTTTGGGCTAATAATATAGCCTTGCCAGAATGTTTTAAAGATTTTGCAGCTAAATATGAAGTAGCCAGAAAAGAAATAAAAAATATACATTATGAGGACTTTGGTTTGAATTATAGATTTGATAGTGGGACTGATTATATTAGATATAATGATGTTGAGGTCAAAATGAATTATTCTTCGACAGGTATTCAGTCATTAACTCCATTACTTTTAGTATTTGACAATTTTTTACAATCTAAGGAATTTAAAAATTTTCGTAATAATGTTTTGATAGAAGAACCAGAGCTTAATTTGTTCCCAATAAAGCAAAAGCTATTAATTGAACATGTTATTAATAAAATGTCTTCAACTGATTATAGATTAATAATCACCACACACAGCCCTTACATCCTTTCTGTTCTCGATACTTTAATACTTGCAAAAAATACTTATAACGAGCATCCGGAATTGAAAGAAGAAATAAGCGCCATTATTTCTGAAGATAAATGGATTGACTACAACGATATTTCGGTTTATGAAGTTAAGAATGATGGTACGATAAAGTCGATTAAAAATGAGGAGTTCAGGAGTATTGATACTAATGCTATTGATGGGGTTTCGGATATTATTTCTGAGGAGTTTGATAAACTAACCGAGTTGAGGTATGCACAGTAGTATTGAAGAATTTATTGGTACATATCCAAATTGCTGTGAAAGTAACAGGGTGGTTAAAGAAAATGGAAAGCGATTTGAAATTGAATCATCCGAATCTTTTACAAAGATCAAGATAGATAACTGTGTAATAGTTTCTCATGAGACCGAAAAATGCGATTATGGGATACACAGAATATCCAATGACGATTTTTACTTCATTGAATTGAAAGGGAAAGGAATTCAAAAAGGGTATGACCAGTTGGTAACTACAATTAATTATTTCCAACAGCACCTCGTCAATATACCAAAAAACAAACGGATAGGTATAATAGTAAGTTCTAAAGTACCGGGTGGCACTGACGTTAATAATCTAAAGCAGGATTTCGCAAAGAAGTATGGGAAAATACTGGAAATAAAAAATAAGGATTTAAGATGTCCGCCAAAATAGAGAACGCCCCGCAATTGTGGAGCGTTTTGCTTTTTACTGTTCTCGACTGCGCTCGAACTGACAACGGTTTTTCTTGTTTACATTTTCATACAATGTACAGTTGTCACATCGAGCGCAGGGATGGGTATTGAGATTCTTCCTTCGTCAGAATGACACACGCATCTGATAATGAAACGTTCTTCCATTTCGAACGGAGTTTGCAGAGAGAGAAATCTCAAAAAAGACCATGATGGTATAGATTCTTCCTTCGTCAGAATGACACACGTAACGAAATAATCTAATATCCACCCTGGCATAAATATGGGTGTAGCTTTGCTCCCCTCTCCTTCGGAGAAGCGACGGGGGTGAGGCCAAATCAACACATCAACGCATCAACGCATCAACTCATCAACAAATAAACAAATAAACAAAAAACTACTCCACCGTAAACCCTAATCCTTCGATATACCCTTTATTCTGGAAGTTGTTCTTGTACTTGCAGTTCTCTAAAAACTCATTCAGGGCTTTTTGTACTTTAATCCTGTCGGGCATGTTTTCGCGTACTTTTTCGTAGGAGCTGCGGTCGCTATCGGCGTATTTTGTTATAAGCGGGTAATCCTCCGGCTGCTTAAAGTTCATGATGCCGCGCAGGTTGTCCATTTTCTTGTAGGGCCAGAATGCCCAGTTCACTTTGTTGTCGTCAAGAAGTTTACGGAACTGCATTACCCACTCGTCGGTATTTTCGCCGGTCTCGCCAATATATATGGGCACGTTGTATTTATCACGGAAGTCGATGTATTTCTGTATCGCTTCCTGGTTTACGTCGAACCAGTATTTGTGGAACTCATATACTACATTGTCATCCAGCACGCGCTCAAAGACGCCAAAATCGCCTGCCCACATGGAGCCGTTGAGGTATATGGTGTGCTTTGTGTCTACCGAGCGGATGTCTTTCACCATGCGCTCATACAACACGAAAAGCCTGTGGTTGTAGTCGGGAATGTCTTTGGCAAAATAATGCGCAAACGGCTCATTAATAACGTCATAGCCCAATACTACAGGGTCGTCCTTATAATGGCTTGCGATATTTTTCCAGATATTGCTCATTTCGTCCTGAGCCGATTTGCTGAAATACAGCCAGGGATAGCCTGCACTGTCGTCGATATTATCGCCCGTCTGACCGCCCGGTGCGCAATGCATGTCTAGGAGTACATAGAGGTTTTCCTGACGGCACCATTCGATCACGCGGTCCATGTATTCAAAACCGTCATTGCGCCCACCCATGTAGGTTTGTTTTGTAAACAGCTTGTAATGGAAGGGGAGGCGTATGTGGTTGGATCCGGTTCGTTTCAGGTATTTGATGTCCTCAAGGGTAATGTAATTGTCAAGGTATTTATCCCAAAACACTTTAAGGCTGTCGGGACCAATCATTTCGTGTAGCAATTCGTCTATTTTAGTTGGGGAGCTCACCTTTCCCATCTTGAACATATAGCCTTCCGGAACCAGCCAATTGCCAAGGTTGGTACCTTTCAGGGTAATGGGTTTCCCTTCAGAATCCAGGATATCTGTACCCTTTGTTTTTGAAATAGCGCCTTTGTACACTTTGCCGTTATCGCCATAGGTCGAGTAGGTCTTGCAGGATGTAAGAAATCCTGCGAAGGTTAATAATAAAAGGATCAGTTTGGTTTTGTTTGTCATTGTAAAGCAAATTTGTGAATAGAATAGTTGGAAAATTTGCCTTAAAGATATAAAATGTAGTGATATGATTACCGGAAGACGTTTCCTATAGCATGAAAGATACGCCCGAAGAAAGTGCGCCTTTTTGTGCTGGTAAGTGAAACAACACCTACGATTGATAGTTGTCGCCTTGAATTCCCATAGCCGTTTACAACTATTTCTTGTAATATTTGTCCTGCTTCAAAAGAAATGTCTAAATCCCCAGTCTCAGAATCTGCAATCTTGCTTTCCTGCAGGACAAAGCTTTGGCGGGAAAATATAAGTGTTTGCCCCGAACAGGCTGCAATCGAATACCTGCCGTTACTATCCGTCATTTCGCATGCCTGTGTTTCTTTGACAATTACAGCTACATTTGGCAATGGCCCTGAAAAATCAGTTATCGTGCCACTTACAAGCAGTGTCGATGATGCAGTTGTTTCCAATGATGACTCATCGCAGGAAATCTGCTGCTCAGTAACTACAGGAGTTTGTGCCGATACCCCCGAAGTGCCAAGCGACATCATTGCCACAACAGCAGCAGCTGCCGCCAATAAAGGGCTTTTGTCTTCGGGAACAGAGATGCTTCGGTCAAGCTGTGATGGCAGGAAGCGCCCGCAAAGGTCTGTTCCTTTAGCGAATGCCGATGCAATCTCCCTGTCCGATGACCGTGTAAAGTCGCGAACAGTCTTTTGGCAGGAAGCACAGAAACGGCCTTTATCTGCCGGAGCCATGTTTGCCCAGTTTTCGTAGCAGGGGGTGGGGATGGATAGTTGAATAGGCTTTTTCATAGCTGACACATTAATAGCCAAACATAAATTGGGATGCTACTGAAATATGAGGCCTTGTATCACCAGAGTTTTTGATAATTATTTCGCCTATTAGTTCACCATATTCTTCTCTCATAACAAATTTATAATTCGCCTTTTCTGAAACTGTAATAGTCTGGGTTTTCATTCCTATGTAAGCAAATTCCAGAATTTGCCCATTCTCTGCCTCAACTGAATATACCCCGTCGAAATCTGTTTGAACCACTCTGTTTGTACCTCTTACCGTCACGTTAACACCAGGCAGGGTAAAACCCTGTTCATCTGTAACGGTTCCGGTTATTGTTTTAAGACCATTGGGTTTCTTGCTTAGATCATCAATTTTAGATTCATGCTGCTCTGTCTGTACAGGAGTTTGTGCTGAAACTTCGGTAACGCCGACGGTCAATAACGTTATTGCTGCCGCACTTGTTACTGCCCAAAATTTGCTTTTTTCTTGCGGAACATATAATTCTCTTTCCAATTGCGAAGCCCGGAAACGCCCGCAAAGCTTTCCTTCTTTTTTAAGCACGTCTGCTATTTCCCTGTCCGATGACCTTGTAAAATCCCGCACGTTCTTTTGGCAGGAAGCGCAGAAACGGCCTTTATCTGCAGGGGACATGTTTGCCCAGTTTTCGTGGCATGGGGTGGGGATGGATATTTGGATTGGTTTTTTCATGGTTGGGAGTATTAACGATCAAACATATATTGAGATGCTACAGAAATACGGAGTCTTTTGTCTTCAACTTCAGGGGAAACTTCAGGCACGGTTTCAAATGAAACATCGCCCAAATATATAAGCTCATCTTCCAATATCACATTAGATGCAGGCGTTTTAATCACTGTCATTGTTTGGGTTTTCATACCAATATATTCAAACACCAGGACATCGCCATCTTTTGCATTGATAGAATATCTGCCGTCAAGATCCGTTTGCACTCCCTGCCCATTATGCCCTTTTATTTTCACTTTCGCATCAGGTATGACGAATCCATGTTCATCCAATACAGTACCTGTTATCATTTTAAGCTCACCTGACGGAACACTTTTGCCAGTATCATCAGTCTTGCTTCCATGCTGTTCTGTCTGCACAGGAGTTTGTGCTGAAACTTCGGTAACGCCAACAGTCAGTAAAGTTATTGCCGCCGCGCTTGCCGCTGCCCAAAATTTATTTTTTTCTTTAGGGACATATAGCTCCCTTCCCAGTTGCGAATCCCGGAAGCGCCCGCAGGCATGCCCGCCGGTCTTAAGCACTTCTGCAATTTCCCTGTCGGATGACCGTGTAAAGTCCCGTACGTTCTTTTGGCAGGAAGCACAAAAGCGGCCTTTATCGGCTGGGGTCATTTTGCCCCAGTTTTCGTGGCAGGGGGTGGGGATGGATATTTGGATTGGTTTTTTCATGGCAACAGATTAACGATTAAATAAAAATTCTGAAGCGACTGAAATGTGAAAATTATAATGCATATAGCCTTCTACAATTACATTTTCAAGATTTGGCTGGGCTTCCTCCATTACTATAGAAAATTTTGCATGCTCGGACACTTTTATCGTTTCCATTTTCATTCCAATATATTTGAATTCTATAACATCACCCTCTTTTGCTTCTATAAAAAACCTTCCATCAAAATCAGTTTGGACTGCTGGCGCATCGCTTCCTTTCACTGTGACATCAGTTCCTGGTATAGGCATGCCCATTTCATCTTCTACAATGCCGGCTATTATTTTAAACCCGTCGGGTAAGTTATTTGTGTTTATGTCTATTGGACCAGGTTCCTGCAGGTATGTGATTACAGGAGTTTGCGCCGAAACTTCATTGGTTCCTAATGCCAACAGGCTTATAGCCGTTGTACTTGCCGCAATCCATAATTGGCTTTTTTCTTTTGGGACAATCAGGTCTCTTCCCAGTTGAGAAGCCCGAAAGCGCCCGCAGGCATGTACACCAGTCTTAAGGGCTTCGACAATCTCCCTGTCGGATGCCTGTGTAAAGTCGCGAACGGTCTTTTGGCAGGAAACACAAAAGCGGCCTTTATCAGCAGGGTTAATTTTGCCCCGGTTTTCATGGCATGGAGTGGGGATGGATATTTGGATCGGGTGTTTCATGATTTAGAAATATTAATAGTCAAACATATATTGGGATGCTACGGAAATTTTGGAGCTGTCATATCCTGAAGATATACCTCCAACAAAAACATCTCCAAGGTATGTGTCATCTTTCATTACCACAGAATATTTTCCGTTTTCAGACACCTTTATTGTCAGGGTTTTCATTCCAATAAATTCAATCACCAGGACATCGCCATCTTTTGCTTTGATTGAAAACAGGCCGTCAAAATCGGTTTGGACTCCCGGTGCCAAATTTCCTTTTACTTTCACATTGGCACCCGGGATAGGCATATGCTGTTCATCAAGTACAGTGCCTGTAATTATTTTTATGCCCTCCGGCAGAATGTTTGTATCTGTATTTCCGGTTTTAGTTTCATGCTGTTCTGTATTTACAGGAGTTTGCGCCGAAACTTCATTGGTTCCTAATACCAGCAGGCTTATAGCCGCCGCGCTTGCTGCCGCCCAAAATTTGCTTTTTTCTTTTGGGATAACCAGGTCTCTTCCCAGTTGGGAAGCCCGAAAGCGCCCGCAGGCATGTATACCAGTCTTAAGGGCTTCGACAATCTCCCTGTCGGATGCCTGTGTAAAGTCGCGAACGGTCTTTTGGCAGGAAGCGCAGAAACGGCCTTTATCTGTAGGGGACATGTTTGCCCAGTTTTCGTGGCAGGGGGTGGGGATGGATATTTGGATTGGTTTTTTCATAGTATATGTTTTAACGGAATAAATTGCCTATAGAATGAAAGATGCGCCCGAAGAAGGTGCGTTTTTTTTCTTCTACGCTTTGGAGGACGCATACCGGTTTTCCGGAAATGGGACGTGTAGAAGTCGTGTAGCCGGTAACCACTACTTCGTCCAGCATATTTTCTTCTTTTAGGATAATATCAATAACACTTGTTTTAGAATCGACAATTTGTTTTTGCGATACATAACCCGGAAAGGAATATACCAGCGTAAACCCCGGCCTAGCCTCAATGGAATACCTGCCATCAAAATCAGTCTGTGTGGTTACGGTGCTGCCTTCGATCGCTACTACAACTCCGGGCATCAGTCCGGCAGCATCTCTTATGGTACCGGTTACCACTGTAGCGGGCATGGCCACTTTGCCTACCATGGCTTCATTAACTTGTGTCGACTGCTCTGTTTGCACCGGTGTCTGGGCAGTAGTTTCTGTCGCTCCTAATGTCAGGAGGCTTACGGCAGCAGCAATGCCCCAACCCGCACTTTTTTCTTTCGGAATAAACAAATCCCTTTCAAGCTGCGATGGCAGGAAACGCCCGCAGAGATCGGCCTCTTTGGCGAATGCCGAAGCTATTTCCCTATCGGACGATTTAGTAAAGTCATGTACGTTCTTTTGGCACATGCCACAAAAGCGGCCTTTTTCGGCGGGTGTCATTGTTGCCCAGTTTTCGTGGCACGGGGTGGGGATGGATATCTGTATCGGCTTCTTCATATATATACAGATACTATTATGTGTAAAAAGGTTGGGAGGGATGAAAAATATATTTTCATCCCTCCCAATTTTTCAGGTTTGAGCCTGAGCTAACAAAGCTTTTCTCAAACAGATTATGTGTATCATGCCGGGACATCAATTAGTCCGATCTCAAATACAATTCTTATATTTGCAGATGTAAAGTAACCCCTGAAAAATGAACTACAGGATGTCCTTTCAGGAAAGAGCGAGGTTAGGTATGGAACAATTATCCAGTCAATCACCCATAACCTTAAAAATGGCGCTCCGGCAAGTGAAGAAATTAAAAGCGATGAGCACTACAAAAAATAGGAAACAGCGCGATTAGAGGATTACATTTTTCAGGCAAATCTTTGGATTGAGGACATGGATTTTTCCCAGTATGTTAGTGAAGGTGCGGAACAAAAAGTGTATCTCAAAGATGCAGAGCATGTGCTAAAATTAAATGATGCAATTTACTATGAATCGTGGGAGGATTATTTTTATAATTTGTTGCTACACAATTACTTCTTCCCGGACACAGCCTACAATTTACTTGGATTCACCAAAGATAAAAATGTTTTATATGCTATTGTTAAACAAGCGTATGTGTCAATCACCGATAAAACGGATCTGTCACGTGTTAAAACTTTCCTTGAGGAAAATGGATTTGAAAATACACGAAACAATGACTACTTCAATCCACAACTACAAATCATACTGGAAGACTTACACGACGAAAATGTGCTAACCCGGAATGATATACTGTACTTTATTGATACGGTGTTTTATTTAACCGAAAGATTTTGGCAAAAATAAAGACGCGAAAGAATCAGGATCATTAAAAGATTTAAAACCTGTTTTTCAAAAACGTTACCAGCTTCTGCCTGAAGGTATCCATCGCTTTTGCATTCCAGTTGCTGTGGCCGCCTTCTTTATAGAGGTAGTATTCATTATAAACACCGTTCTCATCCAGTTTTGCTTTTAATCTTGTGGCTTGCGATTGCGGTACTACAGGGTCTTTGCCACCATAGAACAGTAGCGTGGCAGGCGATTTCGGGTTGATATAGTTCGTTGGGCTTATACCTAAAATGGCTTCATTATCGTTTTTCGAATTGCCTAACAGATACATGGCCGCATAGTTGTAATATGGGTGCCTTGCATAAAACGGGTCGGTAAAATCGGCGGGGCCAACAATACTGCATACGGCGTTAATGGTATGGTTACTATTATTCTTATAGCTGTGCAGCATGGCAAGATGGGCTCCTGCGCTCAGTCCTATGAAAGCATATTTCGTCCCGATGTTATAATCACTGTCCTGTATAAAAGCGATGGCTTTTTCGATGTCCTCCAGCTGTTTCGGAAAGGCGGGGCTGTCAAAGGATGCGAGCCTGTAATCCATATTTACTATGGCATGCTGCGGAAATTCCTCCTGTACTATTGGTATTAGATAATTCAGCTGCACTTTCGAACCGCCGCTCCATCCCCCGCCATGCAGCAGGATAATTACTTTGGTGCCCTCATTCTTGTTGGCGGGCAGGTAAATATCCATTCGCTGTTGGGGGTCATTCCCGTAATGGATATCCGACAGTGTTTGTGTTTGTATATTTTCCAGATAGGTATGTGTAAAATAGTTGTAAATAGCGTTTTCTTTCTACTGATCTTTCTACAATATCAGCGTCAGGTTATTACAGCCTTTGTCTCAAAAAGGTATCTATCCTGGCGTATACTTCCTGAAAAGTCGCAGCATCCCAATCACCATGGCCGCCATTGGGATAAAAGTTGAATTCGTTATACACGCTTTCCTGATCCAGCTTTGCCCTGAGCCTAGGGCCCTGGCTTGCGGGTACCAATGGGTCCTGCCCGCCATAGAAGGTTATGGTTGGCGGTGACTGTGGTGTAATATAGTTTGTTGGGCTGATCGACGCAATCTGCGCAGGAGTAGGGGTAGTGGTTCCTAAAAGGAACTGTGAGGCAATGGGATACAGCTGGTGGGACAGGTAGGAGGGGTCGGTAAAATCGGCAGGGCCTACCACGTTGCAAACTGCTTTTACGTGATGCTCATTATCATATCCATAGCTGTACAGCATGGCAAGGTGCGCCCCGGCGCTAAAGCCTATAAAGGCGTAATCATCAGAGACATGGTAATCGCTGCCGGCAATGTAGTCCAGCACATTTTGTATGTCATCGATCTGTTTAGGCATGGCAGGGCTCGTGTCCGTTGCCAGCCTGTAGTTGATATTCACGATGGCATGGTCGGGAAAGCGCTGCTGCAAAATCGGGACTAAGGACGTTACATCATCTTTGCTTCCCGATGCCCATGCGCCACCGTGTACCAGCACGACAACTTTTGTTGCATTGTTCCTCCCGGCAGGAAGGTAAACGTCCATGGTCTGTTCGCTATCGGTGCCATAGGCAACATTTGTAATGTTTCTTGCGGTAAGCGGTGCAGCGGTTGTCATGTCGTCAGAGCTGCATCCCGTTATCAGGAATAATAGCAGCGCCGGTATAAAATGAAGGTATTTTTTCATAGTTGTTTGAATTTTCATAGCAACGTAACCATAACAAACTCCGTGCCTTTTTGTTTTATAATAGCTGCTGATTAAATTTTACCACGTTGCACAAAGTTTTTCGCAATGGACACAAACCAAAAATTTGTTTTGAGGCGGTTAGGGTAAATCCAGGTCCGGATAGTGTCGCATTCGGGGTTTTGAAAAAAAATGTTTACATGCAGTTTCAAATTTCGGAAAGCAAATGTCCGAATAGTACAAATTTTTGTTTCAAAAATGATTTGCCCGAATTGGGATTAAAGAGGTGTTTTTCGGGTCCGAAATTAACTATGAAACAAAATCATATAATTTTCTTTATCACCCGAAGCTTGTGCGTGTGGCGTTTGGTATCCACATTATAAATGCCAAGGTGGTCGAGGCGGTCGATACGCACTTTGCCATGCCCGTGGATGATGTGGTTGTCCTCCATAATGATGCCTACGTGGATTATGCGGCCTTCCTCGTTATCGAAAAACGCAAGGTCACCGGGTTCGCTCTCTTCAATAAAACTGAGCGCTTCGCCTTGTGTGGCCTGCTGCGAGGCATCCCTGAGCAGGTTGTAGCCATTGAGTTTGTACACCATCTGCACCATGCCGGAGCAGTCGATGCCGAAAGGTGTCTTGCCACCCCACAGGTAAGGCGTGTTGAGGTACATATAGGCCGTCTGGATAAGGCTTTCCTTGTTGGTAACGCCTGAGGCTTTGAGGCCTTCAAAAGTGAATTTTTCAGTATTTAACGAAGGAATGTCCAAAAAGGTGATTGCGCTTCCAAGTGGTATAGGCATAAGCCCGTTGTCCGGCCCGGTAATGTATTCTATCAGGTCGGCATTGAGTACAGCCGGGGTGTTGTTTAGGGTATTGTAATCGGATTCAGAGATGATCCTGAACTGCTTGTTGTCAATCCATCCGTTGTAGCCGTCGAAACCCATTTCGATGCGTGACCATTTATGGGTTTGCTCCAGGATATTAAAATGCTCCCCGAATAAAACCTGAGAGGTCATTTCGCTCCTGTCGTTAGGCTCTAACCTTAATGGGACAATGGCAAGATTGCAAATACCAAACATTTAATTTATTATTATTTAATTTTTATTTTCTATTGGCGGTGGAATGCTTAATGATGCTGTCTTTCTCGAGGCAACAAATATAGCGGTTAATTCTGAAGCTTCCTTATGGAGAGTGGCGCAAAATTCTTTGGGAAGAAGATTTTCATCAACAATGAATTCAAGCCAAAAAGCGGCTTCATCAACTTCTTCAATGACAATGCTTAACTTGGAAATAAAACTTTTTTTTGTTTGGGCAATGCAACTGGCCCGATAGTTTGCGCCAACAGAAGTGCCGCAGCGTATCAGCTGCCCTTTTATATGATTGCCAAGATAAGTATTTGGAAGCTGAAGGGAAAACTTGACACATTCGTGTGCAAATGTTTTTGTCCTTAGCGAAAGTATTTTTTTCATTGGCCAGTAGTTGTAGGTACAAATTAATAAATTAAAAATTTATAGACAACGACCGGCCAATAAAAAATAGAAAATAAAAAATAATCAATTATTATGCTCTTTCGATCACTATTGCAGATGCACCACCGCCGCCATTACAGATAGCTGCTGCGCCGATTTTCGCGTTGTTTTGCTCAAGTACATTGATAAGCGTTACGATGATCCTCGCGCCAGAGCATCCCAGTGGGTGACCAAGGGAAACAGCACCGCCGTTCACGTTCACTTTGCTGGCATCAAGGCCTAATATCTGCATGTTGGCAAGGCCCACTACAGAGAATGCCTCATTAAATTCGAAGAAATCAACATCTTCTTTAGAGATGCCTGCTTTGTCAAGCGCTTTAGGCAATGCTTTCGCCGGTGATGTGGTAAACCATTTTGGCTCCTGCTCAGCATCGGCATAGCCTTTAATGTAAGCCAGTGGCTTAAGACCAAGCTCGTTTGCTTTTTCCTCGCTCATCAGTACCAATGCCGCAGCGCCATCGTTGATGGTAGAAGCATTGGCAGCCGTAACGGTACCTTCTTTAGTGAAAGCAGCATTTAGTGCAGGTATCTTGTCAAGCTTAACAGCAGTATATTCCTCATCTTTGGTAACCATTATCGGGTCGCCTTTACGCTGCGGAACCGCTACAGGGACTACTTCGTTATCAAATTTTCCGGCATCCCATGCATTAGCAGAACGCTTGTATGACTCGATAGCAAAAGCATCCTGGTCTTCGCGGGAAATCTTGTATTCTGTAGCGCAAAGGTCAGCTGAAACACCCATGGCGTTGTTGTCATACGCATCACTAAGGCCATCTTTCTGCATACCGTCGATCATTGTGGCAGGGCCAAATTTAGCGCCTGTCCTCATCTGAACATAGTGTGGTATAAGGCTCATGTTCTCCATACCGCCGGCAACAACCACATCAGCATCGCCAAGCTGAATGGCCTGTGCAGCCTGCATTACGGCTTTCATACCCGATGCGCAAACTTTATTTACTGTAGTGGCAATAACGCTGTCCGGAAGGCCTGCGTGGCGTGAAGCCTGGCGTGCAGGAGCCTGGCCTACACCAGCCTGAACCACGTTGCCCATATATACTTCGTCAACATGCTTAGGGTCAAGGCTTATTTTTTCAAGCGCTCCTTTTATGGCAGCCGCTCCAAGGTGTGAAGCCGTAACGGTTGATAAAGCGCCCATAAAGCTTCCTATTGGTGTACGCACCGCCGAAACGATAACTACTTTCTTATTCATAATATTACGTATCTATTTGTTGTTTAAGTTGCGAAATTAATGAATTTTGGTACAGATAAAAATAAAGTGTGTAAAAATATTGTGTGAAAACGTTGGTTTGTTGCATATTGGGTAAAAACCCAAGTACTAATTATGTATGCTGATTTCATTTTGATCTGTACGATCAGGGTAGAGAAATAAGGTAGTGTAAGATATGCAAAGCGAATATGTCAGGGTTTTGGGCGAATTAAAGAAAAACCTTTACGAATGAACAATTGAATGGATGCAATTTTAATTTCAGATAATATTTAAAATTTTTCTTCTTATACTTGCAGACTAATCGACTATTATGGAAGCTATTTCGATCATACTTACAGTCATATCCCTTGGTATTGGGATCGCAAAACTGGTAAGCGGCGGGGATAAACACGAAGCTAAGCCGAAAGAATACTTTGTAACCGCCAATCTCAAAGTGCCTGTAGAAACCGTAAAAGCGTCGGGTATCGAGGCAGATGATCCGGTCACCCTTCAGCTGACAGGGGAAATACAAACTGTAAGTGTGCATGCCAGCGGTACCTCATGGACCCCGGTGCACCTCGGCAATATTATCGACTACGAACTTTACAGCAAAGTTAGCACCAACAGGGCCAAAGCTAAGATATATGCCATCAATGGCGATGTGGTTACACTTGAGTTCAAATACATTTAGCGACTATTAAAATAGCCACGAATTACGCAATGTCACATCTGTGAAATTTGTAATTCGTGGCTCCTGAGATTTCTCCACTACGTTATAAATGACAACGGTTATACCAGTGTAGCAGATAGTGTAATCTCTGCTTTCAGCAGTTTCGATACCGGGCATATCTCTTTTGCTTTTTGTGCTGCGGTTTGGAAATCCTGCTCGGTGATTCCGGGAACAGTAGCTTCCAGTTTCAGGTGGATTGTTGTGATCGTTCCGTCCTCAAATGTAAGCTGTGCTTCGGTGTCAAGGTTTTCAGGTGTAAAGCCAAGCTCGCTAAGCAAAAAGCTCAACTGCATTGTGTAACATCCTGAATGTGCCGCAGCGATAAGCTCTTCGGGGTTGGTGCCTACGCCATCTGCAAAGCGTGTTTTAAACGATAATTGTGCTTTGTCTAATGTTGTGCTTTGGGTGCTGATAGTCCCTGCGCCTTCCATTCCTGTTCCTTTCCAGTTTGCGTTTGCTCTTCTTGTAAATTTCATGATATCAGTTTTTATAATTATTGATTAATTACTTGCTATTAACAAGACAAATTTACGGCAGTTATGTTATGTAATCAAATTAATAATTTTATATCTTTATTAATAAATTTTATAATCATGACACTTCAGCAATTAAAATATATAGTAGCCTTAGATGAACACAGGCATTTTGCCAAGGCTGCCGAGGTATGCCTGGTTACACAGCCGGGCCTAACCATACAACTGAAGAACCTTGAAGAGGAGCTGGGTATCAAAATATTCGATAGGGATAAAGTGCCCCTAAAACCCACAGAAGCAGGCAAAGAGATTATAGTCCGGGCGAAAAAGACTTTGCATGAGGTCGATGGTATCCGTGATTTTGTGATAGGGCAGAAGGACAACCTTGAAGGTACGGTAACGCTTGGTGTCATTAGTACGCTGTCGCCCTATCTTATTCCGCAATTCATGAAGGCTGTGCGTGCCAAAGCGCCGAAAATGCAATTCGTAATAAAAGAAATGAACACAGGACAGCTTATTGAAAGCGTATTGACAGGGGCTATTGATGTCGCGCTGATGGCCACGCCTACAGGGTATCCGCTGCTTAGGGAGCATGTGGTTTTCAACGAGCCATTCGTAGCATTCCTTAATGAAGGCCATCCCAATCGGGATAATGCATTTTACGAAATAAAACCGGGTGACACGAAAAACCTGTTGCTTTTAAGGGAGGAATACTGCTTTAACGCGCAGCTACTCGACATCTGCGGTATCAATGCAGGGAACAATATTATGGGCGAGCAGTTCAATTATGATATAAGTTCGGTGGAGACGCTTAAGAATATGGTGCGTGCGGGTTTAGGCTTTGCCATCGTACCCGAACTTTCATTAGCCAATGATACCGCCCTGCAGTACAAACGCTTTAAGGAACCTGTGCCATCACGGGAGATAAGTCTTGTAGTTTCTGATAATTTTATCCGCAAGCTGTTGCTCGAAAAAATGAAGGAAGCGATTTGGGATTCGTTGCCTGATTCCTTAAAAGAAGGGAAGAAATACCGAAGGATACAGTGGAACGATTCGCCTCATTTTATCAATGCGGTGAGTGGTTTGAAATAATTAGTAACTGATTAAATTTTTAATTAACCACATAGATACATAGGATTTATAGCGATTCATTACTACAGAAGGAGGCATATTCGCACATAGTGAAGCGAAGCTTCATGCTCTGTGTTGCTTTAGAGAGCCTTAAATGATTTTCTAAGGCTATGTGCCTATGTGGTTAATCTTATTCTTTTATATTCAGACAGTTACTTAGTATCTTAAAAAACATTTCTCCTTCGTTGAATGGAACAACGTATTTCCATTTCGACGAAGGAGAAATTTCAACAAAGTTTTATAAAATTATCTATTCTCTGCCAGTCTTTTCAGTACAGCCCATTGTTTTAAGGCAGTACGCGCTTCTACGGCAGGATAGCCCAGCATTGTCTTCCCGGCAGGCACATCACCGGTCACTCCGGAACCGGCGCCTATAATTACGCCGTCACCCAATGTGCTATGGTCTTTTATCGAAGCGCTTCCGCCAATAATCACACCATCGCCAAGCGTTACCGAGCCCGCAAGCCCGCTGTTGCCCGCCATGATGCAGAATTTGCCTAAAATGCTGTTGTGGCCTATCTGTACCAGGTTGTCGATCTTACAGCCATCGCCTAAGATCGTAGAACTGAACTTACCGCGGTCCACACATGAGTTAGCGCCTATTTCAACGCCATTGCCAAGGATCACGTTACCTATTTGCGGTATTTTTACCAATCCGCGCTGGGCACATGGCGTAAAGCCGAAACCATCGGCTCCTATAGAAGCATTTGGATGAAGCGTACAGTAAGCGCCTACGTGGCACCTTTCGCGCACCACAACGCCCGACCATATAATCGTGTTTTTGCCGATCGTGCAATCGTCAAGTATCGTGGCATTGGGATATATAGTCACATTTTCTGCGATCTTTACATTGGGGCCTATATAGCAGCCCGCGCCGATCTTTGTGCCTTCTCCGATTGTAGCTGTAGGATGTATTACAGCGGTAGGGTGGATGGTTTCGTCAAATCGCGGTGGGGGAGGGTTGAAAAGCTCCAGCACCTTCGACATAGCGAGATCTGCATTCTTAACTTTTATAAAAGCCCGACCATCGCCTGGTGCAATGCTTATATCTTCATTGACAACGGCGACAGAAGCTTTGGATCCTTCCCAAAACTTCTCGTATTTTTTGTTGCCTATGAATGTTATCTGGCCGTTTTTCGCCAGCTCTACCTGCTCCGGCGCAGTGATAGCATCATTTGTCGTACCTACGACTTCTCCTTCCAGCAGCTCACTAATTTCCTTTAACGAATACGATCTCATGAGGGGGATTTTTAGAATAATTGTTTATTGTATGTTTTATGTGATGGCTAAAATATATAAAATATAATGTTTTAGTACAAAAAATGAGAAAATGTTTGGGTTGGAGATTTTTAACGGAAAACAATATAGGAATCATACACATGATATGCTAAAGAGGTGTCGGACTGTCCTATAATCTCAACGGATTTTGGCTATGCCGTCTGCACGCCAAAAAGATGGCCGACCAACGCTGACATACCCATCGCAAAAGTTCCCCATATACAAATGCGTAAAATCGATTTTAGGAGATTGGACCCACCTGCCTTTGCGGCAACCGCACCTGAAAAGGCCAAAAAGATGATAGAGAACCCATACTGGTAAAATATCATATCGCGTACCGGTGCGAAGAAGGCAACCAATAGGGGAAGCGCGCCGCCCACTGTAAATGCTACGGCGGAAGCGAAAGCAGCTGTGAGTGGCCTTGCCTGGGTGATCTCATTGATGCCGAGTTCGTCCCTTGCGTGCGCCTCCAAAGCGTTGTGTGCTGTGAGCTGTATAGCGACCTCTTTTGCAAGTTCCTTGTCAAGCCCCCTATTAATATAAATCTCCGTGAGCTCCAGCAACTCCGACTCTGGCATAGTGGCAAGTTCATTCTTTTCCCTTTCCAGATCCGATGTTTCGATGTCTGACTGGGAGCTTACCGAAACATACTCACCCGCCGCCATAGACAAAGCGCCGGCAACCACACCTGCAACGGCAGCAAGTACAATAGGATCCCTTGTCTGGCTGGCAGCTGCGATACCTATAGCAAGGCTGGTAGTGGACAGTATACCGTCATTAGCGCCTAAAACGGCCGCCCGTAACCAGCCGCTCCGAGTGATAAAATGCTTTTCGATAGGGATATTCATGGGTTACAGTTGTTTTTATAATTAAAGCAATTTACTACAATCAGCCTTATAATTGCAATTAAAATTATGCCTTCATGAATATTTATGTGAGTAAGCAATTTAGTACGTTTTTATGGCAACTTACACATTAGACCACCAATAAAAAACCCGCTCGTGGCGGGTTGATCTGGAGTAAGTGTGTAGGGTCTATTTTTTAGGCAGTCCCCACTTTTCTACCAGTTCGTTGCTGAGGCCTTCCTCACGGGTATTAGGCTGGCCTTTGCCTGTAGTGATGAGGTTCTTCAAGCTGCCCTGAATATAGCTTGTCCATGCATCATTGCAAACCTGGTAGCATTCGTAATCCGGTACAAGCCCTTCGTGGGTAAAGCGAAGTTCGGTCATTCCATTCTTTTCCGTTATTTCGAAAATGATCCTGGTGTCTGTCCATTCACTTTTGTCCTTTGTAAAATCAAAATAATTATTCAGCACATGCCAAACTACTTTTTTATTCGGGATCACTTCTTCCAACTTCATCTTGGCGATATGGACATCCTTGTATTGGTAGGTGAATTCGTCGCCCTGCTTTGCTGTGCCGCCTTCTACCTGTTCTGACCACCAGCCGCGAACATTGGTGACGGCATCAAAAACTTTCTCAGGGCTTTGCGTCACAGCAAAGGATGTAGTATAACCCTGTACGGCTTTTTCAGCAACTTCTTTTTCCAGGACTTTGGGGTTGCCTTTTCCTGTATTGATCAATGGGACCAGGCTGTGCTCCAGGAATTGTGTCCAGCCATTGGTACAATCCTTATAGCACTCAATTTGTGGCTGGAGGCCTTCGTGCGTAAAGCGGAGTTCAGTTTTGCCATTCTTTTCACTAATGTCAAAAATAATGCGTGTGCGGGTCCATTCGCTTTTATCTTTCAGAAAATTCAGCTTACTGTCCGTAACAAGCCAGACCACCCTTTTATTAGGGATAACTTCTGTAAGCTTTTGGGTTGATATATGTACATCGGTAAAAAAGCGCACTTCGAATACATCGTTCAGTTTTGTAGAGTTTCCGCGAAGATCTTCAGCCCACCACGCCGATACGTTGTTTATGGCATCAAATACCTGTTGCGGTGTCTTTTCAAATAAAAATGTTTTTGTGAAATTCTGTTTTTCCATGGTCGTAGTTTTTAGTATGTCTTTATTGTTCATATCGTTAGCAGCAATGCTGTTCAGAGACGGCAGCATTACAAAAATTAATAAGGGATGCAGTTTTGCTTTCATAAGTAATTTGTTTAAAGCAAAGGTATTGTCTTTGAATAGCCTGATGAGGGTGTAAAATAGACTTTGTGACGGGTTGATTTGGACAAAGTAAAATTTTATCTTTGCCGTAAACCAGTTGCACTATGAAACATATTACCATACTCGTACCGGACGGCCCGAACAACCTGAGCAGTATAGTGGGTTCGTATAAAATACTTACAAGGGCTTATGAATACTGGGCCGCCAATGGAGGCAAGGGACAGTTTAAAATACAATTGGCGGGAATTTCTACGGAAGTAGATTTTTACGGTGGCCTGTTCAGCGTAAAGCCGCATGTGCATATAAATACCGTAAGTAAAACCGACCTTGTGATTATCCCGTCGCTGAACCATAACTATGACCAGGCTGTAAAAGATAACTCCGAAATTATCAACTGGATAGCTAAACAATATAGAGACGGCGCCGAGATAGCAAGTGTTTGTACCGGGGCTTACCTGCTGGCATCGGCAGGAATCCTTGATGGGAAAAACTGCTCTACGCACTGGCTGGCTACCGATAATTTCCGGAGCCGTTTCCCGAAAGTAAAGCTACAGGCCGACAAGCTCATTACCGATGAGAACGGTATCTATACCAATGGCGGCGCTTATTCCTTCCTGAACCTTATGGTTTATCTCGTCGAAAAATATTTCGACAGGCAGACAGCGATTTTTTGCTCGAAAGTTTTCCAAATCGGGATGGACAGGAACAGCCAGTCGGAATTCATTATCTTCAAAGGGCAGAAGGAGCACGGCGACACGATAGTGGCCGAGGCGCAAACCTATATGGAAGAGAATTTCAGGGAAAAAATATCGGTAGAGCAACTTTCATCACGTTTCTCAGTGGTAAGGCGGCACTTCGACAGGCGTTTTATAAAAGCGACCGGCAACACACCCCTCGAATATTTGCAACGGCTAAAAATGGAGTCTGCAAAGCGCGCCTTTGAGACCACGCGCAAAACCATCAATGAGGTGATGTATGATGTTGGCTATTCGGATATGAAGGCATTCCGTGAGGTATTCCGAAAGATCACGGGAATATCGCCGTTGGAATACCGAAATAAATACAACAGGGAGGCGGCAGTATAAATTATTTTTTACCGTAAGAATATTTCTCATAATTAACTATTGGATAAATAGTATCTTGCGCCGTCAAACCCAACCTTATTATGAGAAAATTATACTTGCTTTTTGCTTTTGTGTTTTTTAGTGCTGCTTATGGGCAGGAGCCTTTTATTACTACGTGGGAGGTACCAGATAATAATTCGGGGATATCAGTTCCAATACAAGCGGGTACAGGCGTAAACTATACAGTTAATTTTGGCGATGGAACTATACTTCATAATATAACCGGGCCAATATACCATACTTATACTATTTCGGGAACTTACACTGTAACTATATCCGGAAATTATTATCAATTTAAATCTGAAAGTGATTCTTATTCGTTCAGATTAAAAACAATAGAACAATGGGGGGATGCACAGTGGACATCCATGGAGCAGGCATTTAAAAATTGTGCCAATATGGTTATCAATGCCGCCGATAGTCCTGATTTAAGCCATGTTACCAGTATGAAAGAAATGTTTAGTTTCACTAACTTCAATCAGTCCATAAATAATTGGGATGTCTCTAATGTTACAGATATGCGTGATATGTTCAGTAACGCATTTAACTTTAATCAGCCTTTGGATAATTGGGATGTGTCCAATGTCACAAATATGAGCGGTATGTTCAGTCATGCATACAGATTTAATCAGCCTCTAAATACTTGGAATGTGTCTAATGTTACAAATACGAGTGGTATGTTCAATTATGCATATGATTTTAATCAGCCTTTAGATAATTGGGATGTTTCCAATATTACAAATATGAGCAATATGTTTGGTGAAGCACATGATTTTAATCAACCATTAAATAATTGGGATGTTTCTAATGTAACCAATATGAGATCTGTGTTGGGAGGTACATCGTTTAATCAACCGCTGGATAATTGGGATGTTTCTAATGTAAACGATATGAGTGGCATGCTTGGTGGTTCACCGTTTAATCAGCCGTTAAATGGTTGGGATGTTTCTAATGTAACCACCATGTCTCATATGTTTGCAAATGGAGAATTTAATCAACCGTTAAATAACTGGGACGTTTCAAATGTAACTAGCATGTATTCAATGTTTTATGGTGCGGATTCGTTTAATCAGCCTTTGAATAATTGGGATGTTTCTAATGTTACGGACATGGAAAGTATGTTTGGATCAGCAACCGCGTTCAATCAGCCATTAAACAATTGGGACGTTTCGAATGTAATATATATGAATTCTATGTTTTTTTACGCGTTAATTTTTAATCAAAATATTTCAGATTGGAGTTTTAATAGCGATGTGTATCTCCCTGGCTTTCTGGCACAAAGTGGAATAGATATTAATAATTATGACGCAGTATTGTTGAAATTCGCACAGTTAGAGATTGAAAATGATACTTTCTTTGATGCAACTGGACTACATTATTGCAATGTTGGTGTCCGGGATTACTTAATTAATACATTGAACTGGAACATTGTCGGAGACAGTTTGGGAGCAGAATGCCAGGGTAATACTATTTCCGGTACCGTGCATTTTGATCAGAATAATAATGGCTGTGAAGCAACTGATATACCCGTGCGAAATTTTCTGATAAAAGCCAATGATGGTACCTTCGATTATGCATCTTCAACAAATGCTACCGGAGCCTACAATGTGAGGGTAATGGAAAACACTTACACCACAACACTTATCAATGTACCCAATTATTACACAGTAACCCCGCAACAACAAACTGTAGCTTTTACAGGTTTTGGAGGCGAGCAAGAAGTGAATTTCTGTTTAACCGCTAACCAATCCGTACAGGACTTGAATATTACCCTCTTGCCTATAACCGGCACGCCACGTCCCGGCTTTACATCCCATTACCAATTGATAGCACAGAACATTGGTACACAAACCGTTGCTAATGCATCGGTAAGCCTTGCTTATGATAATGCTATACAATCATTTGCAAGTGCTATTCCGGCTGCTACATCTGCAACAGCAGGGCAATTGACATTTGATCTAACCAACCTGCAGCCTTTTGAAAGCAGGGTTATAGCCATCACTATGCAAACTCTTGCACCACCTACTGTAAATGGGGGAGAAGTGATAAACTTTACGGCATCTGTCACCCCTAATACCGGAGATTTCACTGCTGCCGATAATACCTTTGCACTTGCACAAACCGTAGTGAATTCATTCGACCCGAATGATAAGCAGGTGCTGCAGGGCGATGAGATATCCCTTGAGCAGGCCGAGGGTTATCTGGATTACCTTATCAGGTTCCAGAATACAGGTAGCGCCAGTGCCATTACAGTACGTATAGAGGATAATCTTCCTGAAAATGTAGACTGGACTACGCTAAGGCCGGTAAGCTCAAGCCATCCTTACACGTTAAAGCTAAAGGATGACAATACTGTTGAGTTTATCTTTGACAACATCAACCTTCCTCATGAGGCAGCTGACGAGCCGGGAAGCCATGGGTTTATTGCTTATAAAATTAAACCTCTGGAGACCATAGCTTTTGGCGATATCATTACAGGCAATGCCGAAATCTATTTTGATTATAACCTGCCTATCGTAACTAACTTCGCAACAACTGAAGTGATGGATGCCGCAGGGATAAATGACAACATTGCAAACCGTGTTACAATATACCCTAATCCTGTTAGCGATGTGCTTTACCTCCACGCGTCAAACGGGATTACTATTGAAGAGGTGGAAGTTATCAACCTGCAGGGACGTGAGCTAATGTCTTTCACCAATAGTACAGAAGGCATTAACGTTGAAAATTTAAGTTCCGGCGTTTATATCCTGGTGATAAAGACCGATGCCGAAATAGTAAAACACAAACTGGTAAGGAAATAATATACTATTCGTTTATACATAAAAACCCACTCGTAACAGAGTGGGTTTTTTGGTTATTATAGCAATGTAATTTTATCCTTTCAGCGAAGCCATATCGATCACAAAACGGTACCGAACGTCGCTTTTCAGCATACGCTCATAGGCTTCGTTGATGTCCTGCATTTTTATCACTTCTATTTCAGATACGATATTATGCTTACCACAGAAGTCGAGCATTTCCTGTGTCTCAGCGATACCGCCAATTACAGATCCCGCTACTGTCTTGCGCCCAAGTATCATCGGTACAGTATTGAGCATAGGGTCCAACGGCCCAAGGTAACCCACTACCACAAGTGTTCCGTTGACAGCAAGTGTCGAAACATAAGGGTTTAGGTCGTGCACATAAGGTACGGTATCGATGATGACATCGAATTTGCCTGTAACCTTTGCCATATCATCCTTGTCGGTAGAGATAACTACCTCGTGGGCACCAAGATCCAGTGCATCCTGCGTTTTTCCCGGTGTCCTTGAAAACAGGGTAACGTGTGCGCCGAGGGCTTTTGCCAGCTTAATCGCCATGTGGCCAAGTCCGCCAAGTCCTACAACAGCAACTTTACTGCCTTCGCCCACGTTCCAGTGGCGTAGCGGCGACCATGTAGTAATGCCGGCACATAAGAGGGGAGCGGTAGCAGCAGGGTCAAGATTTGCGGGTACGCTAAGTACGAAACTTTCATCAACTACCACTTTTTCAGAATAGCCTCCAAAGGTCTGGATACCCAGGTGTTTGTCATTGCCGTTATACGTCCCTGTAAATCCGTTAAGGCAATACTGTTCCAGTCCCTGATCGCAGCTGGAGCAATGCTTGCAGGAGTCTACCATGCAGCCTACTGCTACCATTTCGCCCACTTTAAACTTGCTGACATCGCTGCCAACGGAGGTCACTTTACCTACAATCTCGTGGCCGGGAACAACAGGGTAGACCGATCCGCCCCAGTCGTTGCGTGCCGTGTGCAGGTCGGAGTGGCATACGCCGCAGTACAAGATGTCGATTTCAACATCTTTTGCAGTAGCCTGCCTTCTTTCAATGTTCATTTGTTCTAAAGGCGCTGTGGTATTTTCTGTACCAAAGGCTTTTACTTGTGTTGTGTTCATAATGTGTAATGATGTATTAGAATTTATTTCCGTTAAAGGCAGAAATTTTGGAAAAATAAAGGTAGTGAGAAAAGAAAGAAAAACGTATTGTTACTATGCTGGACAGATGTTAATTTACTGATAATTAATTCAGACCAGAGACCGTCCCGCCCGGAGCGGGATACTCTATCCGGTTGAGCTATGAATAAATAATATCCAATAAAAAACCCACTCTGATTGGAGTGGGTTTACAAAGTGATCGCGTCAGGATTCGAACCTGAGACCGCCTGCTTAGAAGGCAGGTGCTCTATCCAGCTGAGCTACGCGACCCTGTTTGCGGGTGCAAAGATAGTAAAAGATTTGATATAAGCTAACGGATAATAAGATTTCATAAATCGCGGACCTTAGGTTTTGACAGGCAGAATTCGATTTTTGCTATGCAGAACAAAATACTAAAGATCCTGTACACGTTAAACTATGCTATGCATTTTTTTTCAGCACCTCCATAACAGTTTCTTTATCTGCAAAAAACAGGTGAGTGTAATTAGGCAGCAAAAGACCGGCAGCAATTTCGGAACCAAATTGTTGTTCTATTTTTTGTGACGCTTCATTTAAAGTGATTGCCCAACCTCCCAGGCAATGTCTTTCCTCGTTGTGCCAATGATTGACATCTAATAATTCAGGGTTTTTAACGATTTTTTGAGAGATCTCCCGTAGTAAGTCATCTTCATTTACCTGGCTTCGGTCAAACTGTACGCGCTCGCTTATCAATTCAAGAACAGGTTCTATACTAGTGTTTACAATCAGGTCTGCTAATTCATGCAACTCCAATGGCAACTGAATGAGTTGTAAGGCGGCTTCTGCTTTTTTATCGCTGTTTTCCAGGATATCAAATAATTGTTCTTTGTTGGGGTTCAACGACAAACACAGTTCTGCCACTTCATTCATCCCTCTTTTTCTTAGACGGATTACAAATTCCAGTTCTTCGGGATCAGGCTTTATTTCTTTCAATTTTTCTAATGCTATATCAGCAAATTGATCCGCAACGATAAGTTCAGCTAATGCATCTGCGTCAGGATTCCGTTCTATCAGCAATGCCGCAGCCTCTTCTTTCTTCCTGCCTCTTTCTGAATAATCTTTCACAAAGTATAATAGTTCCTCATTATTAGGGTTTTGTGATAAAAACTGATTCCATACCAGTTCTTCCAAATCTCCAAGGTCTGTATAGCATATCATCTCGCTCAGATCTTCATTCGTTGGGTTTTGTTGAAACAGCCGTTCCAGGGCTTCTCTTTTTTTTAAATTGGAATTATAAATTATATCCCGCAGATCATAATTGTCCAAAGGTCCCTTCAATAATTCTATTGCAGCTTCCTCTTTAAGGCTGCTATGCTTAATAATAGTTACAAGTTGCTCATTATTTGGGTTTTGCCGAAGCAATAGTTGGGCAAATTTATCCTGGCCGGTTTTCTCAACAAGCCAGTCTAAGTCTTCATTTTTCAATTCAAAACGTTCCATCAGACAGGCTTCGGCTTCCTGACTTTTCGATGTCCCTTCCATTAAATACAATAAATCATCTTTGGTGGGATTTTTTGTTTGGTACAATTCCCAGGCCTCATCGGCAAATGCAGTTTCGGTAATGACAATATACAGATCGTCACAATCCAGATCCAGCATTTTCAGATGTTTCCATGTTTCTGCCTGTGTTTCTTTTTCTCTTACAAGAAGCCCTAATAAGAAACTTTTCAATCTATCGTTAATAATACTTTTCATAACTAACTGTGTTTTCCTTTAAAAGCTGCCTTTTCAACATCACACATCTCCTTCCATTTTTTAATCCTTTTCCATTCTCTTTCATGTGGATTATAAGGCTCTAAATGCTTGTCAATATCAAGGTTTTCAGGCGGTGGGTGGCAGTAATAAGTGTAGGTGAATCCACCCAATTCCAGAAAGGTTTTGATCAGGGCGTTAAAAAAATACATATTTTCAGTCCGTATCCCGCATATAATAGAAAATGACCTTGATTCAGGTTGCATATATTCATCCAGGTAGACCGTTTCGAACTCCTGGCAGGTAAAGCGGGGGCGGCCCAGAGGAAATGGGTTTTTTAATTCTTCAGTTACTTTCATGATGGCATATAAAATATCATCATGCTCGGTTGCCAGATCGTTTACCTCGACAATTGAATGGTAGTCTAGCTGCAAGCCCGTAATCTCAAGAAATTTCTTTTTTATTTCTTTGACTTTAGGCAGCCGCTCTTTGTAGTAAAAACTATGTGCGTATATTCCCATGATTGGTTCTTAATAAGTTAAATTCCCATGATTATTTTTTATGTTTTTTCATTTTATGACTGGGTATCCTTACAGGGAGATTATTAGTTTTGCCTGTTGCAGAATCAGCATTTTTAGATGCTAAATAAAATGTAAAGTGACTTTCCCTTCAGTAAAGAATTCGGAATTTTTATCCATATATAATTTACAATGAGGCAATTGGCATAAATTATAACGATTTAAATTGGTAAATCACTTTGAAGTTAATTCAATTCCCTGAATAATTTTGTTCCTGTGCTGATAGCCCCACTTTTCCAGAGAAAGTAATACATCCGTTAGCGTTTCACTATAGGGTGTAAGTTCATATTGTACCGTTACGGGTTTAGTATCACAAACTTTTCTGCTAACCAATCCATTCATTTCCATTTCCTGCAATTCTTTAGACAATATGCGTGGAGAAATTTCAGCTTCTCTTGACAGTTGATTAAACCCTTTCTTGCCACTTTGTAATACCGCAATCAATACCAATTTCCATTTTCCACCTACTACATCCAATGTATCCCGTATAGCCATCCTCGCTTTTGAGCAGCTTTCAGCAGTGTGTTTTTCCATGTGCTATTCTTTTTGTAAGTACTATCCTTTTTGTAACAGATAACAAAGGTATAGTGTTTATTTAGAACTTTGTTGCTAATCAAATTTAAAAATATGTCACAAAGAACAATCAAAATTACAGGATGGTCACTTACTGCCATTTTAGGACTTCTATTTGCAATGAGCGCTTTTATGAAAATTTCGCTAAACGAAACAGCTTTAGAACAAGCTTCTTCCTTCGGGATAAATGCCACAACGTACCGGTTCATCGGGGTTTTGGAGATCATCTCGCTCCTACTTTTCATTATACCCAGAACAGGAGTATTGGGAACTATGCTGTTAGTGGCTTATTTGGGTGGTGCTATCGTAACCCACCTGCAGCACCAACAACCGGTAGCAATGGCTATAACTATTCAAATTCTACTTTGGATAACTGCATTTGTCCGTTTCCCGGAATTGAAGCAAAGGCTTTTTTTAAGTAAAAGCATATAATAATTATGAAAGTAAGAAACGTTTCTACGATTACCGAAAATCATTGGCATGAAGGATTTTTGGGTGCAGGGCACAGAGCACTTGCTGTTTTGGAGGGTGTACGTTATAAATACAGCGACCCTTTCATTTTGTTTATGGATGATAGTTTAAACCTACCGGGCGGAGAGCCTGTAGGCGGTGCACATCCACATGCAGGATTTGAAACTTTAACCCTGGTTTTGGAAGGCAATGAGAAAGATTGGAAAACGGGAAGTTTTGAACTGATGACTGCTGGAAAAGGTATTATCCACACCGAAGAGATCACATCAAAGCAGAAACTGCGTATCCTGCAAGTTTGGCTGGTTTTGCCACCCGACAGACGATATGCACAGCCGTTCCTGCAAAAAATACTGTTGGAAGACGTGCCTAAAGTTATAGCCGATGCCTACGAAATTCGCATCTACAGTGGAAGCAGTAACGGGCTAACGTCACCACTAAAAAATCTCACTCCTTTTACCCTCGTTGATTTTAGGCTTGCTAAAAGTGCAATTGTAACACAGGAAATTCCATTGCACTACAACGGCCTTATTTATGTTTTGAAAGGCACCGTAAAAGTCGGCGACAAATCGATCAGAGCCGAACAGGCCGGTTGGCTAGAGACAACATCAGAAACAGGCAACGGACAAATTACGTTTGAGGCATTAGATAACGATACTCATTTTGTGCTGTATGCAGGGCAGCCCCATAATGTTCCTGTTGTGCATCACGGACCTTTTGTAGCGGATTCAATGGAAGATATCACACAACTCTACAGGGATTTTCGCAATGGCGGATTCCCACATTTGAACGATCTTTCTCCCGAACAAAAGATCACTTTTGGGATAAAAGGGGAATAAGAAATATATTATCAATTATAAAGAAAAATACAATGAATTTCAAACAGTATGACGATGGTAAAGAAGGAAGGTTTTTTATCTTATTAGACAATGGAATGGAAGCCGGATGGATCCAATATCAATGGTTGGAGGACGGCAACCTGCTTGCAAGTGGTACACGGGTTTACGAAGAGTTCAGGGACCAAAAATTGGGTATGCCGCTTTTCAGTAGATTGGTGGATTTTGCGCAAGAAAAGAACGTCAGGATCCAGCCGCAATGCCCATTCGTAGCCAAAACATTTGCCCGGCATCCCGAACTAAAACATCTTTTGGCGGAGGGCTATTAAGTTATGGGGGGATACCCTTTAGTTAGGTTCTTTGAATGAATGTTGTATACGTATATCCCATTGGTTTGAAAGCCTTTGCTGTATATCTTAGTTGCTGATTGCATCAATCAATTATGCCGTTGCCTGCCTGGGGAAATTTTTTACTAATTAAGGTCTTCAGGCGTTCCTGGTGCGTATCCCCCCAATTCCCTAAGCTGCTTATAATAGGAATAAGGCTCTCTCCAAAATCAGTAAGGGTGTATTCTACCTTTGGTGGCACAACCGGATATATTTTCCTAATAACAAGTTCATGCTCCTCTAATTCTTTTAATTGGATGTTTAGTACCCTGCGCGTGGCATCGGGTATTTTACGTTGCAGTTCGCTCGGTCTTTTATGTCCTTCGTTAATAAACCAGAGCAGGCGAATTTTCCACTTGCCATACAGTACTTCACCAATCAGGTCAAGCCCGCAGTTTAAATTGGGTATTGTTTTTCTCTCATACATATTACAAAAGTAAACCTATGTTCCTATATGTACAATAGGGGAAAAATTTATCCGTATACGAATCGTAACTCCGTACTTGTGAGGAAGTAACATACTTCCGAAATTTGTACAAAAGAAATCGATATGCACAATAACATGGATTATAACAATGAGTTATCCGGTAAAATTGCCTTGGTAACCGGAGGCACAAAGGGTGCTGGCAGGGCCATTGCGCAGCGCTTACAACAAGCAGGCGCCACTGTAATTATTACTGCAAGAACGCAACCGGAAAGAGCTGATGATAATTTACACTTTATTTCGTCAGATCTAAGCAATCCGGAAAGTGCCGACAGCGTTGCTAACCAGATAATTGAAAAATTCGGCAGCCTTGATATTCTTGTTAACAGCCTTGGGGGATCGGAAACGCCCGCAGGAGGTTTCGCTGCCCTAACTAATAAGGACTGGGAAGATACATTGCAAACCAATTTACTGGCTCCGGTAAGGTTAGACAGGGCTTTTTTACCACACATGCTTGAGCGTAAAAGCGGCGTAATTATTCATATAGCGTCAATTCAGGGAAAATTGCCCCTTCATGAATCTACACTGCCGTATGCCGCTGCAAAAGCCGGACTAATTAATTACAGCAAGGGCCTGTCTAAAGAAGTAGCGCCTAATGGTGTGCGTGTGTTAACTGTTTCTCCGGGCTGGATTATGACCGAAGCCTCCAAAAGAATGATGGAGCGTATTGCTGAAGGTAACCAAACATCTGTTAAAGAAGCAGAGAAGAGTGTAATGGATGCCTTAGGAGGGATACCCTACGGCAGGCCTGCAATGCCGGAAGAAGTAGCCGAGCTGGTGGGTTTTCTTGTTTCACCGCGGGCTGGTTATCTAACAGGAACCGAATTTGTAATAGATGGCGGCACCATACCAACCGTATAAAAAATAGTAACTAAAAAAATATAAATTATGAACTTACCACAATTGATCCAGGAATTAGTGAACGCTCAAAACAACACTGATAGCGCAGCTTACGCCAATTTATTTACAGAAAACGCCAAGGTGTTTGATGAAGCCAGAACCCACACAGGTAAAGCAGCAATAAAAGACTGGGTAGAAAAAACCACAGCGGAATATAAAACGGTGATGAAACCTCTAGCCTTTGAAGGCGATAACGAAAAAGGTGTTTTAAAGACAGAAGTATCCGGAACATTTCCCGGAAGTCCGTTTATCTTTACTTACAATTTTGAATTTGATGGGGAGAAAATTAAGTCGTTAGAAATTAGCTGATAAAAATAGTATAATGATCTGATCTTTATTTGCATAGAATGTATGTAAATTGGCAGTGCAATTAAAAAAGAATTATAATGATGGCAGGAAAACAAATTTTACGCATATTTCTGTACTTGTATTTAGCGGCAACTAATGTTTACGCACAGCAGGTTGACAGTTCGCTAAACGAAGCATTAGCAGAACGTACCCAACCTGCTCCGGAAAGCGTTTTTAAAAAATTTCGTGAGGCCGGTATGAAGCCCGTTAACCATACACTAACAGCTACCGAAAAAGAAAAGCTAAGCAAAGCGTTATCTTATTTGCCTCCCTTACATCAAAAAATTTTAAAGGGTCATTTGCATAGTATTAGTTTTATGGATAATATGCCCAACACCGCACTTACATCGCCGGTAGAAACTTCCGGCCCTGAAAAAATGTTTAATATAACTTTTAGGGCTGAGATCTTAAACGAAACCATTTCTGAGTGGGCAACATGGAAAGAAAATACCTGTTATGTTTCGTCTGAAAATAACGCCTATGAGGTAATTATTGATGCCGGTAATCTGGATGCCATTGTGTACGTTTTACTTCATGAGGCTACCCATGTTGTAGATGGCGTTTTAAATATTACGCCACATTCCGATGCTGGAGAAACAAATTTGGCACCTACAGTATTTACCGCAGATGTTTGGGATACGATAAACGAGCCAAAGCAAAATGCCACAAGTCCACTTTTAGAAACAACACGGTTCAGGAGCGGTAAGCCGTTACCAATTTCATCTGCCGCTTCTGTTTACGAATCACTTAATAAAACACCATTTGCGTCATTGTACAGTATGGCCTCATGGCATGAGGACCTTGCAGAAATACTTACTATTTACCATTTAACCCAGAAGATGAACCAGCCCTATAAAATAACAGTTAAAAAAAATGGACTTAGCATATTTACTTATGAGCCCTTTTCCAATAAACAGGTTGTAGAAAGGCAAGCTAATCTGGCGATATTTTATGCATAACACAAGTTGTAAGTTTTCTGTACCGGGAAAAATATATTAATCAGTGTCGAGCGTCATAATATCTAACATTGTTTGTTAAACAATACTACTTATTAAATTTAGATACCCTATTATATTAATTCAACTCGTTTTATTTGTAATTTTATTCTTATTATATGCCTTTAATGTACGCTTAACCATGGTTGCTTAATATAATTATCAATGGGTAAAATTATCCTGATTTTTACATTCCTTTTTTTTGTCATTTCCCCGGTACGGGGTCAAAATGACAAACAGGCAACCCCTGTTAAAAGCCACTACGAAGTATTAAAAGCAAAAGATTCCAGGCAAAAAATAAAAGCGTTATTAGAATTGGGAGAATATCATTATTCAATATCCAATCAACATATTTATGCCAGGTCCATTGATAGTGCCTTCTATTACGCAAAAAGACTGGCAGATCTTAGCGAAGCTATAAATTACAAGATTGGGATTGGAGAATCATATCTTCTTAGCAGTAAAATTTACATTAACACCGGCGAGGCAAATAAGGCGATACAATGCGCACAGCAAGCTGTAGACCTATTTTCTAAGCTGAAAGACAAAAGCAACATAGCACGATCTTATATGGCGCTTGTAAAAGCAAGAGGTACTCAGGAGGATATGGGTGCAAGTATCTCGCTTGCGAAAAAAGCATATACATTATATAAACAATCGGGGAAAAAACTAGAACAGGCGCACGCACTAGTTGAAATTGCCTATTTAAAAATGGGGCTTGGAAATATGGAAGCCGCAAAAAAAGATTTAGAGTCCAGCCTGACGCTTTACCATGAATGCAATTACAAGAAAACCCAGCGTGCATATTCGCTTTTAGGCGTGACCTACTCACAAATGGGCGCGTACAAAGAGTCGTTAGAGAATAGCCTTAAGGCAGTTAAAATCTTAGAGGACAACAATGACACTTCTGTTTTAGCTGCAGAAATCTATAATTATGTTGCAATTACCTACAACCAGTTAAAGGAAATTAAAATATCGAACGAATATTTTCAAAAAGCGTACCGCATATCAGGCAGGTTTAATGAGAGGGAACTAAACACGATGATCCTTACCAATATTATTCAAACGTTCATCAACTTAAACAAGGACAAAGAAGCAATTCACTACCTTAAAAAATTAGAAAAGGATATCGACAAAATGGACGAATCATCGCGTACGATGCTAATTGCCAGGGCACTCAGGGTTTATACGGAGGTATCTGACTTTACATCTGCCAAAAAATATAACGATGAAGCAATAAAGAAGGCAAGAGAACAGGGATCAGGCAATAACATCAAACTAATATTATATCCTTCAATTATCAGGTATTTCATCAAATCTGCACAATATGACAAAGCACGTAATTATGTGGCAAACTATAAAAAGATAAGCGAAAAAAACAAAGACAGGAAAAGACTTCAGGAAATACACCTAATATTATTCCAGCTTGATTCAATTGAATCTAAATTTGTTTCGGCTATCCGCGAATATAAATTACAGGAAGCCTATAAAGATTCGCTATTCAGCCAGGAAAAAAACAGGCAAATCGCTGAATTGCAAATTAAATATGAAACAGAAAAAAAAGACAAAGACCTAGTGCTCAAAGATCAGCAAAACAAGCTGCTGAGAAAACAGGGTGAACTCCAAAAAACCAAACTCTCCAAGGCAAACCTTTTAAAGAATATTGGTTTTGGAAGCATGATGTTGCTACTGATTATAGTTGTTTTATTGTTTGCAGGTTACAGAATTAAGCATAAAACCAATAGGATCCTGGAATCGCAAAAAGGAGAGATCAATCAGAAAAACATGGCGCTCCAAAAATTAGTGTCTGAAAAAGAATGGTTGCTTAAAGAAATACACCACCGCGTAAAGAATAACCTTCAAATGGTAATGAGCCTGCTAAAAGTACAATCTCACCATCTCAAAGATCCTGCCGTGATACATGCCATTAAAGAGAGCCAGAACAGGATACATTCTATGTCGCTAATCCACAAAAAGCTCTATCAGTCTGAGAATGTAATGTCAGTAAACATGGCTGTTTATATACAGGAACTGGTAGCGTATTTTCAAAGTACCTTTGATATGGACCGACGAATCCAATTCAGTTTGGATCTGGAAGCGATCGACCTGGATACTTCCCAGGCGGTTCCTTTAGGGCTGATACTTAATGAGGCCATTACTAATTCTATAAAACATGCGTTTGTAGATAAGGAAAGCGGTTTGATCACTTTATTTTTTAAACGTTCCGGTCCGGATCACATAAGAATGTCCATCATGGATAATGGAGTCGGAATTTCAGCAGATCTTAAGAATTTAGATTTTACATCATTAGGGATGAAGCTGATTCAGGGTTTCAGTACAGATTTGGACGCTAAACTATTGATAAATAGTGAAAATGGACTGCTCATCGACATTGAATTCCCATACCATCAGTAACTGGAATTTTACATTTTATTGTAGCTGATTTTCCAAAAATCTACGATTATTATTGCAATTTGAGATAGCCGAATTTATCCTTTAAAACAGTAAGCTACAACTACTTTTTAATAGCAATACATTCTATTTCAATCGCTGCATTCCGTGGCAATGACACAACTTCAATCGTACTCCGGGCTGGAAAGCGTTTGTCAAAGTAGCTGCCATATATTTTATTGACAGCCTCGAACTGTTTCATGTCCCTAATGAAAATAGTTGTTTTGACAATGTGATCCAGGTCGGAGTTGTTGTCTTTAAGGATAGTCTTTAAATTCTCAAAAATCTGGAGGGTCTGCTCCTGAATCCCTTCTCTTAAGATGTTTGATTGGGGGTCAATTCCAATTTGGCCTGAAATAAATAGTAAATCTTCATAACTTACAGAATGGCTGTACGGACCGATGGCCGTTGGTAAATTGGAATGATTAACACTTACTATATCTTTAGTATTGCCACAAGATGAAAAAACGATCAGGAGAAAAAGCGATGCGATTTTATTCATGTTAATATAACTATTAGGTAGTTAAAAAAGGGGGTAACCATTTTAAAGTACCCCCTTTTAAAGATTTTTATTTTTTGATAAAATTCAGTAACTCTGAGTTAAATTTTTCTAACTCTTCAATGAATAAAGCATGGCCGCTTTTTTCCAACGGAACCAATGTAGCGTTTGGCAGCAGTTTGTGCATTTGCTCCGCCAATTCATAAGAACAAATTTTGTCCAGTTTACCGTGCAGTATTAGGGTTGGGATTTTAATTTTTTTCAAATCATCACGCAAATCAGTGTCTCGAAGAGTTTTTAAACATTCAGCCATTGCGTAAGGAGATGCCTGTGCCTGAATTGTTCCTAACCATGCGCCATATCCGGGAGATACGCTGGTTGCATTTGCCGGGAATATTTGCCCGAAATTCTCCAAAAGTTGTGGCCTGTTCGTATTGTTTAATTTAATCAATCCGTCAACATCAGCTTTGCTCCAGTAGCCATAATTAAAATCAGGCCTTTTACTCCAGATTGGTGCTGCTGCCCCAAATAAGGCTAATTTAGAAATGTGGGCTGCATTGTATTTTGCGGCATAGTGAATTACTGTTGCGCCTCCCATTGAGAAACCACCCAGCGTTGCCTTTTCAATTTTAAGCTTGTCCAGTACTACTTTGATATCGTCGGCAAAAACATCATAGTCATACTTGCCGCCCGGTTTGTCAGATAGTCCAAACCCCCTTAAACTGATACCGATTACGCGATATCCTTTTTCAACAAAGTAGGCATACTGGTATTCATACATGGCATCGCTTAACGGCCATCCGTGAATTAAAACTATCGGTTGCCCTTCTCCAAGGTCGGTTACGTGAAGTTTTACATTTTTTTCAACCTCTATGTACTCTTCCCTTCCGTAAGAAGCTGGAGTTCTTTTTGTTTGGGCAATGGATTGGATGCTGAATAATAGCGTAGTAAACAGCGCTACTGATAAAATTAGATTTTTCATTTTGTGAATTTTAAGATGTTATTTATTGGTTATAATTATGTTACTAATTTGATATTGTATGTTTTTCGTATTTGTGCGGGCTGACAATGGAGGCTTTGCACTGCACTTTTTCCATTAGTTATATTATGATCTAATGAATTCTAAAATGTCGGTATTAATAGTGTCGGCGTCAGTTGTCGGCATCCCGTGAGACAGCCCCGGATAAATAATGAGTTTACCATTTTTTAAAAGTTCTGCCGCTTTCACCGCAGTTGTGGCGTAGGGCACAATTTGATCGTCATCTCCATGAAGGACCAATACAGGTATTTCCACGCTTTTAAGATCTTCTGTAAAGTCTGTTTCAGAGAACACTTTGATACAATCATAATGCGCTTTTATACCGCCCATCATTCCCTGTCGCCACCAGTTGTCCTGAATCCCTTTTTTTACATTGGCTCCTTCTCTGTTGTAGCCATAAAATGGAACAGTGAGATCGTGGTAAAATTGCTGCCTGTTGTTTAGCGTATTGAACCGGATATCATCAAATACTGACAATGGCACTCCGTCTGGATTTCTGTCATCTGCAATCATGTAAGGTGTAATGGCACTGATAAGCACCACTTTTGCTACCCTGTCCTTGCCATATTGGGCGGCATAGCGGATTGCTTCGCCTCCTCCTGTAGAATGGCCAACATGGATGGCATCTTTTAAGTCCAGGAATTCAGTTAATTCGGCCACATCTGATGCGTAAGTGTCCATGGCATTCCCTTTGTATGTTTGGGTAGATCTGCCATGGCCGCGTCTGTCGTGGGCTATTACCCGGTATCCCTGGTTTAAGAAAAACATCATCTGTGCATCCCAATCATCTGATGACAATGGCCACCCGTGATGGAAGAAAATTGGCTGCCCTTCTCCAAAGTCTTTAAAATAAATTTCCGTCCCGTCTTTTAATGTAAATTTGTTCATGATCTTATATTTAATGTTGTTTATTTATTGCAAAGTTGCGGATATACTGATTTGGCAACAATGGATGCTTTTCTCTTTGAATTGCACATTTTTCCTTAGCTGCTTTTTTCTTTTAATATTTTCAGGTTATCTATACAACCACGGATAGGCAATAATTAAACCCATTTCTTAAAATATTAAAATTCAGTAATTTAGATTTTTGACTTTTTTATTTTTGTTATATATCGCTAATAAAACAGCGAAATTTCATAAAGATTTAGCACCGCCAGTGTGAGAAAGGAACAAAAAAATATAGACACCTACTAAACATTCTTTGCGTCAACTATGCTCATATAATAGTAACTATAGTTCGGCGTTGATTAATATATAGTGGAGCGTGGTAAATCGCGATATTGAATTTATATTTGTGACAGCAAAATCAAACTTCAGGTAACCTGTTCAGTATTTAACCTCTTTGATGAACTTATGGCATTAAAAATTCTAATAGTTGAAGACCAGTTTATTGAGGCCAATAATCTGGAAATTATGCTTGAAGAGGCTGGCTATTTAGTATGTGGCATGGCAAAGTCTGTTCCGGAAGCGATAAAGATGATCGACAAGACGGTTCCTGATCTGGCACTGGTAGACATTCAACTTAAAGGAGGCGTGTCCGGTATAGATTTAGCAGCAACTTTACAGCAGAGGAATATACCTTTCATCTATGTCTCAGCCAATTCAGATCACGATACCCTTATAAAGGCCAAGGCTACACATCCTTACGGATTTATAGTGAAACCATTCAGGGAGCGTGATTTGATAGTAACGCTTGAAATAGCACAATACAGACATGAGAACAGCCTCGAAGCTGCCCTGGGAAAAGAAGATAAATTTCGGAAATCGCTACAGGATATTGTTAAGACGGAGGGATCTGTTACAGATAAAATGTACCAAATTTCCAAAGCCATGCAGGCAGTACTTCCTTATGACTATTTAGCCATTTGCATAGATAACGGTAGGGTGGCTGTCAACCTGATGAGTTATTTACGCAGCGGATTTGAAGAATATCAATTTATTGGGCTTGAGGAATTTCATGTTATTACAAAAACCAGTTTTGTTGAATTATATGTAGTGCAGGACGCCGGAGAAGGTAAAGAGCCATCTTTTTTCATCTGCGATGATTTTAAAAAGATGCTGGGTAAATTTAAACTCCGAAACCAGATTGCCAATACCTTTCTTGTCAATTCGCTGGTAGCATATCCTTTGGATTGCCGCGGGTATTCAAATATTCATTTATATTTCTACAGCCGTCGGGCAGATGCCTATAATTCCGGCCATGTTGCATTACTGGACAGGCTAAATGCAAGTATATCTTTTGCTATTTGCGAAGTTTTGGCACTTGATGCCCAGCGCCCCCCCGATACCATTGCACATAAAAAAAAGCTTACTGGCAGGAACGCGAATACAGCACCGGTTTTTGAGGGCATAGTAGGTAAAAGCCATTTACTGCTAAATGTATTTGACAATATTACACAGGTGGCTCCCGCAGATACAGCGGTGCTAATTTTAGGCGAAAGCGGCACGGGAAAGGAGAGAATCGCCCATAGTATACATGCATCTTCGGGACGTAAGGAAGGCCCCTTTGTAAAAGTTAACTGTGCAGCCCTGCCCTCAAGCCTTATAGAATCAGAACTTTTCGGACACGAAAAAGGAGCGTTTACCGGAGCGGTAAACAAGCATATCGGAAAATTTGAGCGCGCACACAAAGGAACCATCTTTTTGGATGAGATTGGTGATATGTCTTATGATCTCCAGGCCAAATTACTACGGGTTTTACAGGAAAAGGAAATTGAACGGATAGCAGGTAACGCACCAATTAAGATAGATGTCAGGGTAATTGCAGCAACTAACCGTAATCTCGAGAAGGAGGTTGCCGCCGGTCGCTTCAGACTCGATTTATATTACAGGCTAAATGTTTTTCCTATTACACTCCCGTCTCTAAGAGAAAGAAAAGACGACATCCCGTTATTGATAGACCATTTTATATGTGGTTTTAATTTCAGGTTTGGAAAAAATATTAACGGCATTTCCGCTCGTGGGTTACAGGATGCCATGGAGTACGATTGGCCCGGGAATATACGGGAACTTGAAAACCTGGTAGAAAGAGCTGTACTTGTTTCACAGGCAAATAATATAAAAAGACTGGCCATTCCCGTGTCAGCTAACACTGAAGCGGCTGTGGATGAATCCAGTGCTGACGTATTCAAATCCATAGTACAGAATGAGCGCGATCATATTTTAAACGCGCTTAAAAAATGTAAAGGAAAGGTATGGGGAGCGGGAGGCGCCGCCGAACTGTTAAATCTTCCGCCGTCCACGCTAAATTCCAAAATAAAAAAGCTGGGTATTAAGCGTGATTTTACATAGTATCTGTTTGCCGGAAACGACGATCGCTGTTTTGACAGAGCGATATACAGAGTAATTGTATGAATATTCGTATGTATTGCAATTGGCATTTCAATTTCAAATCAAAACACCAACTTTAGAAGCTTGTTCCTGGCGGGACTTACCCTTAAACGTGGTTGCAGCTACCAATGGTAATGACCGATGGACTGATGATGGTACGGCACAAACCCTCCGGTATACGAGATGCTCAGATAGTCATTTGTGGGGCAGGAAGGGATCAGTCGCTACAACTTAATAAATTTGTTATCGCTACATTTATCGATGAATTGATGGCCGTAAGCAACCGATCATTGTGTAAGGTCCGTGCAACTACTATCTGAAATAATGAAAGAGATAGCTAATAGCAGGCAACTTCCTTGCTGCGCACTACTCTTCCTAAGAGGTGGTATCTGTTTGCCGCCAGGGATATTTAAGAATCATTCCAAACCCAGCTTACTTGTGTATTAAGATTTGCAGTAAGAAGCTGCATTGATGAGATAAAACAGGCACAAACAGACAAAATAAGCCCGTCATAACTACTAAATAAATTTTACTCTTCCAATATATATAATGATATTTGCTTTTAACAAAAAAGATCAAGTAAATTACCTTATATTATATCGAAAGAATGAACAGGACACTGGCAATATTTATTTTTATATTTTTCAGTACGATCTTTGCTTTTGCCCAGGAAGGCAACGCTGCAAAGATCAAAATATTGCAGGATAAAATTACCGAGATCCAAAAATTAAGTACAAAAAATCCTGACAAAGCTTTTTCTCAGATCGATGGCTTGATGCAGGAAGTTAAAAAAGAGGGATACAGGGAAGGGGAACTTACCCTATTAGTGATCAAATGCTGGTATTTTACCAATAAGGACTTAAAAAAAGCGATCACCGCCACCCAAGAGCTGCAGGTAAAAGCTGAAGAGTATGAAAGCACTTATTATAGGGGTATAGTGCATGAATATTTTTCGGTGATATATGCAAGGAGCGAGTTGCCGGATAAAGCTTTGGAAGAATCTGAAGCTGCTATAAAATTGCTGGACCAGGTAAGTGACAAGTCTAAAAGGCACGATGTTGTCATGCATAAGGTAAATGTTTATACAATAGCTAACGAAGCCTATACCGCGAAGAAAAAATACCGTGAGGCCGTACAGGTATTGCTGAAAGCGAATAAAGAGATCGAAAGTCTTGAGGATTCGGAAAGGAAACAATTCATTTTAAAGGCTAATTACACAAATATTGCAGGTGGGTATATAGGATTTGATATTGATTCGGCAGAATATTATGTGAACAGATCTGTGTTATTGGGAAATGGAGATGGAAGATCGGATATTATCCAGTTCAACAATCATCTTCATTTAGGCTATATATATAAGAAGAGAAAGGACTATGGGCAGGCGATAATGAATTATAAGAAAGCAGAAAGCCAGCTGCCTTACATAAATTCTACCCTGGAGAATATTAATCTTATCTATGGCGACCTGGCTGAAATTTATAAAAGCATGGATAGCCTGGAACAGGCTAATCAATACCTTCAAAAATTACAGCACAGCCTGCTACAGCAGGAGCAGAATAAAAATAAGTCGCTGCACAAAATAATAGATGACGAATTACTGAAAGAAAAGAATTACTCGCTGTATATTGTTATCGGGTCAGTGGTGATAATTATCCTTATGCTTGTTTTTTTAGTCCATTTGCAAAGGAAGAACAGGCTTTTGAGGCTACAGGAAAAGGCCAGTGAGCAGTACCTCAAAGAACACCCGGAAGTTAAGACCGTTGATGAGACCACCCTGTCAAGGCTAATGGAAATGGTTAAAAATAATGACGCGGTGTTTATGACGGCTTTCCATACTCATTTTCCAACTTTTTTGGAAAAACTGAGGGCGATACACCCTGCGATCGTGCCGTCTGAAATAGAGTTCTGTGCGTTGCTGAAACTTAACCTATCGACAAAGGATATCGCACGCTATAAGAATATAGAACCAAAGTCGGTCCAGAATAAAAAATACCGCATCCGGAAAAAACTAAATATCCCGGATGACGTGGATATTTATTTTTGGTTCAATAAATTTTAACCCGGAACCTTCTCATCACGGGACTGCTTTTGCACCTCATCACCATATTCCCATTGCTAAAAAACACTTTTCGGCAATGCACGCTTCCTGCGATCCACTTCTGTGTGTTATGTGGGTTTGTTGTTATTTATATTAATTTCCTGATACCTGTGTGATATTTTTTTGTTTTTTACATATTCAATATATAAATATTACTTAAATAATGCTGTTGATGAACATTAATTTAAAAAAAGATATAATGAGGTGTAAGTGAGGTATTCCTTTTTTATGGACTTTCGGCGTAGTGGTTATTTTTGCTGGACTATTATATAACCAATCATTGCAACATTACTTACTTATGAAAAAAATAATTACGCTATTGATCATGCTTGCTTGTGTATTTGCAAATGCACAAAATACTGTTCCAACTATTGAATGGGCAAAGACCCTTGGATCGGGACTGGATGACGGTGATGGGAGTTGGGATATCCTGCCTTTGGAGGATGGTGGGTATATGGTTTCGGGCCAGCAGTGGGAGGGAGATATAAATACCGAAGTTGGCCAGGTGGATTATTGGGTGGCCAGGTTAGATGCAGGAGGCGCTATCATTTGGCAGAAAACGTATGGGGGAAGCGGATCTGACCAGGTAAAAAGAATAGTAAAATTGCCTGATGGGGGATATCTTCTGGCCGGGACTTCACAATCCAGTGACGGTGATGTGGCAGGGCATTACGGAGATGACATCTTTTCCGACTGGTGGATTGTAAAAATCGATGAAAACGGGGTACTCATTTGGGATAAAAATTTGGGAGGCACATCCAATGAATATCTGTTTGACGCGATAGCTACCCAAGATGGCGGCTACATTCTGGCAGGTTCAGCAGCCTCCAATAATGGTGATGTAGTGGGGAACCACAATTTTTCAGGTTTTGCAACAGATGGATGGGTGGTAAAACTGGACGGTGCAGGCAATATAGAATGGCAAAGATGCTATGGAGGGCTGGGAGTTACGACCTTAACAGCGATACAACCTACTCCCGATGGAGGCTATGTATTTGTAGGAGAAACCGAGGCCTTGGGAGGCGATGTACCTCCAACGCCGCATGGGCTGCTCGACTCCTGGGTGATAAAAACAGATAATACGGGTACCATTCAGTGGTCTAAGCTTTATGGGGGAAGCGGTATAGACAGCTTTACATCCATAAAGATAACGGAAAACGGAAATTATATCACTGCAGGATTAACCGATTCCAATGACGGGGATATAAGTTTTAACCATACCGCACCGGGCAACTGGTCACTACGGGACGTATGGGTTGCAGAACTGGACACTACAGGAAATATAGTTTGGGAACAAACTTACGGAGGTACCGGCAACGAAGCGGCTTACCAAATACACCTTACAGCGGACTGCGGGTATGCCGTGGGAGGTTTTTACCTTTACAATGCTTTTGAAGGCGAACCCAACAGGACCGACCCTTTAGCTCCTACCTTAATACCAAGCGACGGCTTTTTAATGAAGATAGGGCAAGATGGCACGTTGGGCTGGGTCAAAACTATGGGAGGCTACCAAAATGATAAAATATGGAATTTCGCCCTAACGCCCGACGGTGGCTTTGTTACGGTTGGGAATACCAATTCTGCCGACGGAGAGGCAACAGGGAACAATTCGGTGTACGGTTACTATGAGTTATGGCCGGGATATTCGGAATGGTTTGGTACGTATGACAACTGGATCATAAAATTGGGCCCTGATTGTGAGGTGCCCCAATTTACCACAGATACTTCGGTGGATGTATGCAACGGCGGCGATATAACGCTTTCTGTAGCAACTACCGGCCAAAAGGTAAGCTGGTATGACAGTGCAGATGCTACTGTGCCCGTACATACCGGAGCCTCATGGACATTGGCCAATATTACCGCTAACGCCAGCTATTGGGTAGAGGTAACTAACTGCCGTTGCGTTTCGGCAAGGATACAGGTTACTGTAACAATAAATCCGGTCCCGATGGTAACTGCCCAGGCTTTTTCAGTGTGCGCAGGTACGCCGGCAACGCTAACGGCTGTATCGGAAGGCAATACAATTAACTGGTACACGGATCAAACCGACACTGCCATCCTGTTTACCGGGTCTGCATACACCACGCCATCACTTTCTTCCGCTACAAGCTATTGGGTTGAAGCGGTATCCCCTCAGGGGTGCGTTTCAGAAAGGGTGGAGGTAGCTGTAACCGTAAATGCCCTGCCTGTTGTTGCAGTACCTGCCAGTACAGCCGTATGTACCGGTGGTTCGGCGGTAATAACAGTGTCATCGGCAGGTAATACCATCAACTGGTACAGCAGCGCGACAGATGCAACTATAATATTTACAGGCACTTACTTTACCACACCGCAATTATCAGCAAACATAAGCTATTGGGCAGCAGCGGTATCTCCGGAAGGGTGTACATCTGCCAGGGCTGAGGTTGCTGTGACTGTAAATGGTATTCCGGTACTAACAGTAAGCAATCCACCAGCCATTTGCGCAGGCAATGCAACGGCAATTACTGCGTCATCGGCAGGCAATACCATCAACTGGTACAGCAGCGCGACAGATACAACAGTTTTATTTACAGGCACTAATTTTGCCACACCACAGTTATCAGCAAATACAAGCTATTGGGCAGAGGCGGTATCTCCGGAAGGGTGTACATCTGCCAGGGCCGAGGTTACTGTGACTGTAAATGCCCAGCCGGTGCTCACGGTACAAAGCACGTCGGTTTGCGAAGGATCTTCAGCAACTGTTACAGCAGTTTCTGCAGGAAATACGATTAACTGGTATACGTCTCAAACGGACACTACACTGTTTTTTACGGGCACAGCGTATACTACCCCCGCGCTGTCGGCATCTACCAGCTATTGGGTCGAAGCAGTATCCGCTGAAGGATGTACTTCGGCCAGATCAGAGGTTACTGTTACAGTCAACCCGCTGCCAATATTGAGTGCAGGCGCACTCAATGTAAGCGTATGTTCGGGTTCGGGTGCAGTGCTTTCGGCAACAACTTCAGCAGGAAACACAATACTTTGGTTCGCCAATGAAGATGATACGCAACCTATTGCAACCGGGGGAGACTATACTACAGTTGTGCTTACGGAAACAACAACATATTGGGCCGCGGCTTATAATCCGCAAACGAATTGTATATCGGCTAAAACAGGATTTGTTATAACAATTACAAACAATACGGTACCCGTGGCAGAGTTCCACTATCCTGAAAGCACTTATTGTTTCAGTGCCGATAACCCCTTGCCTGCACTCGCAGCAGGTTTTACCGAAGGAGGTACCTTCAGTTCTGTATCAGGCTTGTCGCTGGATACAGTTACGGGAGAGATTGACCTGCGCAACAGCCAGCCCGGTAATTATGTTATTGCCTATGAAGTTAGTGATGAGGAATCGTGCATCTTATACGGAAGGTTTGAAACACAGGTAATTATTGAAGCCTGCGACGGTATTCAGAGGGGTATTTCCCCTAATGGAGATGACTACAACCAGGCCTTAGACCTGACAGGCATCGGAGTAAGGCAGCTTGCCATCTTTAACCGTTACGGCCAGGAAGTGTACGGCGCGTCGAACTATGTTAAAGAGTGGGAAGGCCAGGATAAGAGCGGTAACGAATTGCCCTCTGGCACTTATTTTTATTGCATCAGCAAAAATGATGGGCGACAGCTTACGGGCTGGATTTACATCAACAGGGAAAAATAAAGACAGCAGTTTTTTTAATTACGTTGTAGTTGTTAGCGGGAATGGGAGCACAAAAGCTCCCAAATACCCCGCTTATAAAAAAGTAAAGGTTTTAATAGTAACCTAATGAAAATGATACATAAATACCGTATTGCAATTGTGTTGCTGCTATGCGCTCATAGTGCTGTATATGGGCAGTTAGAAACGTCACATTGGTATTTTGGCAAAAATGCAGGCCTGGACTTTACATCGGGCGTACTAGTTATAGATAACAGCAGCCAGATGGATGCCAATGAAGGTACAGCAAGTTTTTCAGATGAATTTGGGAACTTACTTTTTTATACGGATGGCAGTACTGTATATACCCGTAACCATGCCATCATGCCAAACGGGACAGGGTTGCACGGGCATAGGTCGAGTACACAGTCATCCATTATCGTACCGGCCCCCAATACTGCCGGTTTGTATTATATTTTTACAACCGATGCGATTGAGCGTTTTTTGGAATTGCCCCTGGGATCGCAATCGAAAGGATTGAACTATAGTATTGTAGATATGTCTCTTGGGGTCGATGGGGAAGTAACTGTAAAAAATATCCCTTTACCGCTTAGCGGTTTGCAAAGATGTAATGAACAGCTTACTGCCGTTGCCAGGGCAGACTGTTCCGGCTACTGGGTAATTACCAGTTATTTTGGGAAATTCTACTCATTTTCTGTAACTTCAGGAGGGGTTGATGCAAATCCTGTGGTGTCTGCAGGAGGACCAAATTCAATACTTCCCGGTGCCGGATACCTTCGGGCTTCACACGATGGTAAAAAAATTGCCTATACTTCCTTTACAGAAAACGGTGGGCTAAGGGTGTATGATTTTAATAATAACGATGGCACCGTGAGTAATGAAAACATATTGTATGCGCTTCCAAGGCAATACTATGGTGTGGAATTCTCCCCCGATAATACGGTGTTATATGCTTCTACCGCTAATAATCTGCTCCAGTATGACCTTACTTCGATGCCTGTAAATTCTGAAGTTACTTTAGCTACCAACAATGGTAATATGCAGGGGGCTTTACAATTAGGGCCGGATAATAAAATATATTATGCTGATAAAAAGCAATATGCTATTGATGAATATCTTTCTGTGATCAATGACCCCGATAATTTTGGCAGCCCGGGCTATGTGCACGATGCTGTATCGCTGGGGCGGAGGCGGGGTTTCGGGTTGCCGAATTTTATTCCTTACATGTACCATGTAAAGCTTTTTATAAATGATATTGATACTATTACCGAAGCTTGTGAAGGTTCATCTTTGGCTTTTAGTTACTGCCACGTGAACCGGGCCACGACCACTTCGACCGTGCTTTGGGACTTTGGCGACGGCAATACTTCAACAGATGAAGCGCCGGAACATACCTATGCAGCAGCAGGGACATATACTGTTACCTTAAGCGTGACCATTGGCGGAAAAGCCTATATTTCCGCTACGGAAATTACTATTATTGCTGCTCCTGAAGCTGAAAATGCTGAGCAGGATATATGTGTCCCGCAGGGGGCAACACATACTTTTAACCTTACAGAGAGTTATTCGCAGATAAACCCGAACAATGAAGATGTAACGATCACTTTTCATGCTACAGAACAAAAAGCAAAAGATAAAGAAGATGCATTGCCTTCGGGCTATACGACACCAGTATCTAAAAGCTTATGGATACGAATAGAAAATGAACATGGATGTTATACGATCAGGCAGATGCAATTGGTAGTGAACGAAACCCCGGTGTTAAACACACAGGCCGTTGTCACTTTATGTAGCGGGAACACAGTGGTATTGCAGGTAACTGCACAGCCATCTGACACCATAAACTGGTATGCTACACAAAACGGGACAACGCCCATTTTTACAGGGAATAATTATGAAACCCCTGTGCTTACCGCAAACGCGAGCTATTGGGTAGAAGCCGTATCCCCGGCAGGATGCCTTTCCGGAAGGACAAAGGTTACTGTTACGGTCAATTCCCTGTCAGTCTCCACGCAAAATGCAGTGACCTGTTCCGGTACTACAGCTATATTAATAGCATCGTCACCAGGAAATACTATAAACTGGTACAACAGTGCAGCAGCAGTCCTGCCTGTTGCAACAGGAACGCAATTTACTACGCCTATACTCACATCAAATACTAGCTACTGGGTAGAAGCGGTAGCTCCCTCAGGATGTCTCTCAGCCAGGACACAGGTCTCTGTTACTGTCAATGCATTGCCTATTGTGACGGTAGCGGATGTCAATGTTACAGCATGTGAAGGTTCGGTAGTAATGTTTAGTGCATCCTCTACGGGAAATATCATAAACTGGTACAGCAGCGAAACAGCAGCCCAGCCTGTAGCGACGGGAACGGCTTTCACGACCCCACAGCTAATACAGTCCGCATCCTGGTGGGTAGAAGCAAGATCTCCCCAGGGCTGCTTTTCGGGCAGGGCAGAAGTTTCTGTTATCGTCGAACCCACTCCTGATGTAACGGTGGAAGACACCAATATTACCATCTGTACAGGCGAAACAACAGTGCTTACTGCATCATCACCTGGAAATACTATAAATTGGTACAGCGATGCAACCGCTGCGCTGCCGGTAGCGACAGGGATAGTATTTACCACACCTGCACTTTCAGCAACTACAAGCTATTGGGTAGAGGCTGTAAGCCCGCAGGGATGTATTTCAGGACTACTTGAAATAGAAGTTATCGTGATACAGGGAGCGGCTTCGCTTTTTGATCTGCAGCAGGTATATTGTTTAGGCTCTCAGCCAATACGATTGCCAGCTATATCCGACAACGGAATCCATGGGACCTGGAGCCCCGCTGTAATCAACACTTCGAATGCAGGTATACTAACATATATATTTACCCCCGATATTGGTCAATGTACGGTCGAACAGGTAGTATTGCAGGTTGAGGTAACAGAGAATATAACACCGGAATTTAATTTGGAGGCCGTGTATTTTTTTAAAGGAGCATCGCAGGAATTGCCCACCGTTTCCAACAATGGGGTATCGGGTACCTGGTACGACCCCTATATTGACATGGCCGTTTCGGGAAAAAGGAGCTATACTTTTATACCGGATCCAGATCAGTGCGCCAAGATATTTACGACAGAAATAAGAGTGATCGATTATCCGCGCTATTTTAGCCCGAATGGAGACGGGCTCCATGATCTGTGGAATATCTGGGGCTTCACACGGGAATACAAAGCCCAGATCAATATTTTCGACCGCTATGGAAAACTGATAAAACAATTCGACCCTTTGAGAGAAGGGTGGGACGGTACCTATAACGGCAACACGCTTCCTGCAACTGATTACTGGTTCACGGTAACATTTATGGTTGATGGCAACAACAGGGAATTCAGGGCTCATTTCTCGCTGTTGCGTTAAATTATAAAAAAAGAATTGTAATACCCAGGCCGCAAGGAAAGATCAGTTTTATATTTATGTAGTAGTTTTTGTAATAACAAGATCTTTGCGGCCGGTATTGCTTATAGTAAAATAACAAAATTAACCACATGAAGAAATTTTACCTTGCAGCATTATTAGCTCTAGGAGGGCTGTTGGACGCGAGCGCCCAGCAGGACCCGCACTACACGCAGTACATGTACAACATGAACGTGATCAACCCGGCGTATGTAGGCTCAAAGGAAAACCTTGCCTTTGGACTGTTGTACCGCAAACAATGGGTAGACATCCAGGATTCCCCGAGCACGGGTACCTTTTCAGGGCACAGCCCTGTAGGGAAGAACGTAGGATTGGGCCTATCGGCGATTGTCGACCAGATCGGGCCGGTACAGGAAACCAACGTTTATGCCGACTTCTCCTACACCCTTAAATTAGGCGGCGAGCACAAGCTGGCCCTTGGATTAAAAGCAGGCGCCACGATGCACAATGTAGGCCTGTATGACGACATCGGTAACGGCTATGTGCCGGATCCGGGTGACCCTGCCTTCCAGGAAAACGTTAATAATACCTACCTGAACATAGGAACCGGTGTGTTTTACTATACCAACAAATACTATCTGGCCTTCTCGGTACCGAACATGCTAAAGAGCAAGCACCTTGATGTGACCAACAACGGCACAGCTTACCAGTTCGGGTCAGAAGTATCGCATTACTTCCTTACGGGAGGTTATGTATTCGACCTGACCGACAACCTTAAGATGAAGCCCACGTTCATGATCAAGTCGGCCTTTGGGGTAGATCCATCGATCGACGGCTCGCTGAACTTCTTGTTCTTCAACAAATTTGAGATAGGCGCGACCTACCGCCTTGACGATTCTTACGGTGGGATGGTGAACTATGCGATCACCCCTAACCTGAGGATCGGCTATGCGTACGACCACATCGTATCAGACCTGAAAGTAACGACCCCTGCCTCGCACGAGATCATGCTTTTGTTTGATGTGAACTTCCCGAAAAAAGTATCCCGTTCCCCACGTTATTTCTAACCTAAAAGCGACATAATAAGATAAGACAATGAAGAAATTATATATTACCCTTAGTTTTATGCTCGCCACTATGGCAGTAACGGCACAGGATAACAAAGACCTGGAAGCAGCCGACAAGCTGTATGCCCGTTATGAATACGTGGATGCAGCCAAGGCCTACGAAAAGCTGGACCAGAAAGATACTTATGTTTACGGTCAGATAGCCGACAGCTACTACAATGTATTCAACAGCAAGGAAGCCGTAAAATGGTACCCAAAAGCCATTGAAGGCAGCACGGACGCCGAAGTGTACTGGCGCTATGCCCAGATGCTGAAAGCCGAAGGCAAGTATGAGGAAGCCAATGCACAAATGCAGAAATTTGCATCAATGGCCCCTGGTGATACAAGGGCGGTGGAGTTCAAAAAAGACCCGAACTACCTTCCAAAGTTAAGGAACCAGGCGAAGCTTTATGATGAGAAAGCCCTGGACATCAACGACAAGAAATACGGTTCCTTCGGGGCAGTGCTTGCCGATGACAACACCCTGTACTTTACCAGCGCGAGGAATACCGCAAGAAGGAACTACGGATGGAGCGAAGAGCCCTTCCTTGACTTGTATACCGCAACCTACAATGCTAACGGTACCTACAGCGAGCCGGCACTATTGCCGGAGGTGAACAGCCGCTACCATGACGGCCCGGCATCGGTAACCGCCGATGGCAACACCATGTACTTCTCGAGCGAGAGCTTCAAGGAGCGCAAGCAATACGAAAGGGATAAGGAAAACAACCTTAAGCTGGGGCAGGTCTATTTGTATGTAGCCACCAAAGAAAACGGCAAATGGGGGAATATAGAACCCGTACCGTTCAATAATCAGAAATGGTCAACAGGCAACCCTGCCATCAGTAAAGACGGCAAGACATTATACTTCTCATCAGACAGGGAAGGCACCATGGGGGGCAACGATATCTGGAAAGTAGAAGTGACGGGCAAGAACACTTTTGGCGAGCCGGTAAACCTTGGCCCTAAAGTAAACACCACAGGACGCGAGAGCTTCCCGTTCATCACCGATGACAACAAACTGTTCTTCTCTTCGGACGGCCACAAAGGCTTTGGCTCACTGGATGTATTTATGATCGACCTGAATAAAGGCACTGATGCCATCAACGTAGGGGCTCCTGTAAACGGCCCTAAAGACGACTTCGCCTTTACCTTCAATACCAAGAACAACATGGGTTTCTTCTCCTCAAACCGTGACGGCTTCGACAAGATCTACAGCGCAACACCATTGTGTGCAGTAGAAGCGATCGTACAGGTAAGAGACAAAAAGACCATGCAGCCAATTGCGGGTGCAAGGGTAGCGATACTTGACGAAAAGAACAATGTTATTGAAACCAGGACAGCCGATGCTAAAGGTATGGTGACCTACAATGTAGACTGCAACAGGGGCTATGGCCTTCAGGGCAGCATGGAGAAATACAGCAACGGCACAGCGAAGATACCTGCGGGCAAAGGGCCACAGGCTAACATAAACCTTGACCTTGAGCCGATACAGGATATCGTGACCCCGGTAGCAGTGGTGCTTAATGAAATCTATTTCGAATTCAACAAAAGCAACATCACTAAAGAAGCTGCTTTCGAACTTGACAAGCTAGTGGAAGCAATGAAAGCTAATCCTGAAATGGTTATCATGGCTAAATCGCACACGGATAGCCGTGGCAGCGACAAATACAACATGGCGCTGTCTAACCGCAGGGCGAAATCAACCGTGCAGTATGTGATCTCCAAAGGCATTGCTAAGGAGCGCATCTCCGGCGAAGGCTATGGTGAGAGCCAGCCTAAGGTTGCCTGCACCGAGTGTACCGAAGAGCAGCACGCACAAAACCGCCGCTCAGAGTTCATTATCGTGAAGAAATAGTTCTTAGCAAACCGATTCAATACCTGTGAAGCCGTCCCAATATTCAATTGAGGCGGTTTTTTCATTTTCCAAAAAAAATTACATGCTCACCTGATATAAGTAATTTAAATAAATTGTTCCGGCGGGCCTATAAATTCTAAGATGTAGGGATCCTTAATTGCATCCTGAGGTTTTTTCAAGAATTGGCTCTCTTTGGCTAGCCTTCGAACCTGCGGTCCATCTCTGCTTAGTGACAGACGTGTATAAAGTGCCGAATTATATTGTCTTTCCAGTTCCCTGAGGCTCCAGTTATTCTTATAGGATTCAATTTCATAAAAATTTCTTTCGTTTACATCCTCGATACGCATCAGTTTGAGATGGTGGGACCAGCTTAATTGGAATTTTTTTGACAGTTTCGTTATCGTACTCAAATTCCGCAGACAGTGTCTGCGCTTTTGAGTATACAAGGTAGAACTGCCCTCATCTGCTCAAGATTTCGCTGTGAAAAACCTTTTCCAAAATCTACCGTCAACTTTATTGACAGTGTTTTTTAATAGTTGGGCTCCATAATCCGCCCGAACATTTCCGTTCTGCTCTTCTTCGACAATCATGCGCCCAATTTCAAAGTACGTCAGCACCATTGTGTGATTGACCGATTGGACAATTCTGTGCCTAGCATCATTAGTAAACCTGATATTCTTTGCGCCAATTCATTTGAAGCTATATTTTCCATGGCTAATTTTTAAGGTTAACATTATAAGCCATGTTCTGTGACAAACGATCTTTTAGCTTTCCCATATCTTCACTAAGCTTAGCTTCTACAACCTTTGCATAGATCTGCGTTGTGCGGATACTAGTGTGGCCCAGCATTTTCGATACGCTTTCAATTGGCACCCCATTACTAAGGGTAACAGTAGTGGCAAAGGTATGCCGCGCGATATGAAAGGTCAAAGTCTTAGTTATGCCGCCTAGGTCAGCAATCTCTTTAAGGTAGCCGTTCATACGCTGGTTAGAGATCACAGGGAAGACTGTACCGTTGCTTTGTGCCCGAGGGTCATCAAAGTACATTTCCATCAATTCCCTTGCCTGTGGCAGTATCGGTACGCGTACGTTCGTATCGGTCTTTGCCCGGTTGGTGTATATCCAAAGCTCACCATCAACGCCGGTTACGATATTTTCAGTTCTCAGCTTCGCAAGGTCAATATAGGCAAGCCCGGTATAGCAGCTAAAAAGGAACATATCACGGACGTTTTTTAAACGGTCTATTTTAAATTCCTTTTGTGCTAATGTGTTTATCTCAGCTGTATTTAAGCAGTGGCGTTCTACCTTTTCATAATGTTTTTTAAAGTTGGCAAAAGGATCTTTGGGCAGCCAATCTAATAATACAGCCATATTTATCATTTTACGAAGCCTTTCAATATGCTTCATAATACCATTATTATTAAGTGGCTTTTGATGGTCTTTGGGAGTATAATTATTCAGGTAGGTCTCGAAGTCCAGTAAGAATTTATAATTAAGTTCTGAGAGCACGATATCGTTCCTGTAGTATTTCTCACGGATGAATTTAATTAGATACTTCTGTGTTGTTGTATAATTCTTCATGGTACCGGGAGCGAGCCTATGTACTGACTGCTCACTATGGTAGTCCATAAGTTTCACTAGAGTCATTATTTCCTCGTCACAACCAAGGAATAGAGCCTTAACAGTATCAACCGTTACAGGCTTTCGCTGCTGCACCAGGTCGTTGTAGCCATCGGCAATAAGCGTACGTATACGTTCAAGATGGTTGTTTAGCTTTATAATTTCTTCGCTCTTTCCTTTAGCGCGGCCCTTAGCCTCATCCCAGGCTTTTGGATCGACTTTTTGTTTTAAGGAAATTTCGGCCCTGCGGCCATTTACTGTAATGCGGGCGTATACGAGAGCCTGCAAGTTGTTTTCATTTCTCGGTAATCTTATGATAAATTGAATACCGAAGGTGTTTGTGCTTTTCATACCAATGTACTATTAAATTAAACTTACATTAAGTACCGATTCAATTTAATTGCTCACATCAGGTGGCTTTGATAGGCATTATACGGCGTTAAAAAGTGTTAAAGAAACGGATGTAACAATTTGTACAGCAGTATTTTAAACGCATTTTTGTGAGTCTTTTTTTAAACTTGAAAAAGACTCACCGAATAACTCACATTTACTTTGATTATTATGGGGTATTTTGATACCAAAAAGGCACAAAAAAACCCGTAAATACTTACAATTTACGGGTTTTGAGGTATTTTGACCTCTATTTTGTCGGGGTGGCAGGATTCGAACCTGCGACCTCCTGGTCCCAAACCAGGCGCGATGACCGGGCTACGCTACACCCCGAAAGAAAAAAGCGGAGAGACAGGGACTCGAACCCTGGCGACGTTTGCACGTCGACAGATTAGCAATCTGCTCCGTTACCACTCCGGCACCTCTCCTGCTCGCTCAAAAGCTTTAGCCTTTTTGCGGTTGCAAATGTAACAGTTGATATTATTATCTGCAACTATTTTTTAAGGTTTTTTTGATTTTTTTGAAATACTATTTTAAAGTATTTAACAGTCAATGCTATACATCTGTAATTGACGCCCGCTTATTTTATGCATTTCAGCGAATTGATGAAATAACTCTCCGGATAGTACTTTTTTGACATCGTTTCGCTATTCAGCTCTTTCTTCACGGGATAATCTACAGTTTCATTAGAATACTTGATCCTTATGAATGATATTGGGAATTTCTCAAGGTCCTCAAGCGATCCCATAGTAAACAGGAAAACTCCTGTAAGCACCCTGATATTATTCTTTTCGGCTGCATCATAAACCAGTCCGGCGCATTGCTCGTCTAGCGCGCTAATGAGGGTCACGATCTTGCCATTATTCAACTGTATATATATCCTGGAGGCTTTGTCAAGGCAATAGGCCTTTGGGAATTCCTTGCTTTTAAAGAGCATCTGGAAGTTAAGCATCGGTACGCCGTCACTATTAGAGAGCGAGAAGAATATGAATTGCGAAGTGCCTGCAAACACTTTTTCGTACATCATGTAATCAGTTGTCGATTTTACGATGGTACCATCTTCATTGGTCACTTCATTGGTTTTGCATTCTTCCTGTGCGGTTACGGCAAATGATGATAGGAAAAGAAGGGTAAATAGTAAGATTTTTTTCATTAATGTGCTATGTATAGGTGCCAAATATAGTTATTTAGCGCGTATTGCAAATGGCAAATGTAATGCCAATGTTAATTTAATTTTGCCGGGTTGGCAATTACCGCAGAATGTGGTAGTTTTATCAAAGGTTCCAATTCATTAAACTTATTCTATGCGAAGTCATTATTTTATATCTGCCACATTATTCATAGCGGTTACGTCAATTTTCTATATCAGGAGGAATGAGGGCTATACCGTTGCTAATAGTAACGAAACGATGGTTTCTATTGCCAACCCGGCAGAAAATTATGCCACCTATTGCGCCGGATGCCATGGCGAAAAAATGAATGCCTTCGTGGATCGCGACTGGAAGCACGGCAATGGTCTGAAAGATTTAATGAAAAGCATAAAGGCCGGATGGCCCGATGAGGGAATGCCTGCGTTTGCAGAAACTTTTAATGATGCTGAGGTACAGGAACTTGCGGAATATATCCTTACGGGAATTAAAAACCGTAAAGAATACGATTTCAACGACAGGCCCACATCCGATATTTTTAAAAGCGAAAGCATGACGGTAAAGCTCGAAGCGGTTGCTACGGGCATCGATGTGCCGTGGGGTATGGCCTTCCTCCCTGATGGCGGCATGCTCGTTACCGAAAGGGGCGGTAAGCTTTACAAAGTCTTTAATAAGCAGAAACAGGAAATTAAAGGAGTGCCGGATGTAGTTGCCGAAGGGCAGGGCGGGCTGCTGGATATTGCCCTGCACCCCGATTTCGGAAAAAACCAGCTGATCTATTTCTCCTACTCAAAACCCCATCCCGATAACAAACGCCTCGCCACAACTGCTGTAATGCGTGCCAAACTGGGCAGGGGCGGACTGTCAGAACAAAAAATAATCTTCGAAGCGCTTCCTTATGCGCCAACGCGTCACCATTATGGCAGCCGCCTGGTATTTGACGGCAAGGGGCATTTGTTTATTTCGGTAGGGGAGCGGGGCAATGAAAAAGAAAATCCGCAGACTACCGATAATAACCAGTTGGGCAAGACACACCGTATCAATGATGATGGCAGCATTCCCGCTGATAATCCTATAAAGGACAAATCTGGGAAAGTAACATCGCTTTACACCTATGGCAACCGTAACCCTCAGGGATTAGCGCTTAACCCCTTTACGGGAGAATTATGGGAGAATGAACATGGTCCCCGCGGTGGTGACGAGATCAATATAATGCAGGCCGGTAAAAACTATGGCTGGCCCGTTACGAGTTATGGCATTAATTATAACGGTACGACTATTACCGATAAAACCACCGCACCTGGTATAACCGACCCGCAGCATTACTGGATTCCGTCTATTGGCCCATCGGGGATGGCGTTTGTAACAGGAGATAAATATAAGCCGTGGAAGGGCGCGGTGCTTTCAGGCTCGCTTCGTTTCCAGTACCTTAACCTGTCCTGGCTGGACGGCACTAAAATTGTAAAAGAAGAAAAGCTCCTCAAAAATATCGGGCGTGTACGCGATGTAAGAATGGGACCCGACGGTTATATCTATGTTGCTGTAGAGGCTCCGGCAGCAGCAATTTATAAATTAATTCCGGTAGAATAATACGATAATTTTTTGGGCGTGCCGGCTCCGTGCCTCCGCCGTCGGGTCATCCGCTGTATCCCTCCTGCGTCGGGGATGCCGCTACTGTCCCTCACGCGGGCCTCACCCCCAACCCCTCTCCAAAGGAGAGGGGAGCCAGGACGGACATTCATCAAATTTTCAATAATTTCAGGTTTTCGATTCCACAACCCCAACGGGGTTAAACAAATTAGCCATGGGCATCGCCCGTGGACATTTATAGCGAGCTTACGTTAGCCCTGAAAGGGCGTAACAATCCGGCAAGAGTGTAGCCCGCGTGAGGGACAGGAGCGGCATCCTGCGGAGGAACGGAGCAGATACAGCGATGGCCCGACGCTGGAGCTTGCGGAAGCGGCACGCCCAAAAAAATCAGGCTTTTGAGCAAACAAGTACCAATTTTTCATCCTTTTTATTGGTAGTAAAAAAGGCATAAACATCCCCGCCATCTTTTATCTTCCATTTTTTGCGGAGCTCTTCTACAGAGACAGGAAAGTTACGTACTGTGATGTTCATCTTTTTGCCTTCCATTTGCTTCATGCCTGCTTTTTGGAAAGGGATAATTTCATTAATAACAAACCTCCTTCCGGGGAAATCGATAAGTACATCAGACGTATATAACTGTGAATGCTTGTGAAGCTTTGCAACATTGTAATGGCGGCTGACTGCATCAAATGCGCCCGACTTCATAATGGCACTGTTGGGTTCGTACAGGTAGTTGCGGGGAAGTTCGTAGAAAGCTTCTTCTTCGGTGTCATAATGCGTTTCAAATACTTCGCGGCTGTCTTTACCTAAGGCGATGGCATACAGCATTGGTGGGCCTGTAAAGCCTTTTTCCAATATCCAGAGCAGTTCCTTAACTTCGTTATTAACGGCTACAATATGTATCGCTTTAACAGAGTGCAGCTCGCCCAGCCCGGCGGTTATATCGAGCAGGGGTGCGGTTTTTATCAGGATATTATTGGTGTATTTAAAGTAAGTCTTCAGTAATTCAGGTACATTCGGGAGGCAGTCTTTCAGCAGGAATACCTTGCCTTTGGCATCACTTCGACGCGACGGGTCTACGTACATCCAGGCCCATTGCCTTTCGAGCAATTCTAACACATCAAGGCTGTCACCGGGCAGGCATTCGATATTGCCTGCGCCCAGTATCTGAAAGTTGTGTTTAGCTATAGCCGATAGTTCCAGGTCGAGCTCACAGTGGGTTACATGATTCACTTTTTTTGAAAAGTAATAATCGTCAATACCAAAGCCGCCAGTCAGGTCGATAAGGCTATTGCCGCTAACGACTTCACTTTTATACTGTGCGGCAGCCTCTGATGAGGTTTGCTCAATAGAAATCGTAGCCGGGTAAATGATATTTTCGGTTGCAAACCAGGTAGGCAGCTTGTCCTTTGCCCTTTTGCGGGCAGCGATCTGGTTCAGGGTTTCCGGCCAGGGGATATCGGGAAACGGGTTCTTTTGCAGCGCCAGCTTATCCAGCGGGCTGCCTGTGTTATCCTTTATAAATTGCTGGACCTTTGGGTCTAAAAGCTGTGGAAACAAAGCTATATGTCTTTTGTAAGTATCTTGACTATCGGGTTTTTAGGGAAAAATTCTTTTGCTACCACTTTAATAATAGTATAAACCGGAACGGCGATGATCATGCCGAGTATCCCGAAAACAAAACCACTTGCCAAAATTACAATAAAAATCTCCAACGGGTGGGAGTTAACGCTGTTAGAAAATATGAGCGGTGAACTTATGTTGTTATCTACAAATTGCGCCGCACAGTAGCCTATAACCACATACAGTGTGGTGGAGAACATATCGGCCTGCATGTCGGGGCCGAGGTGACCCAGCAGGGTAAGGATTATAACCAATGCAGTTGCGATGATCGGGCCGATATAAGGGATTATGTTAAGCAATGCCGTTGTAAACGCAATGATAAATGCATTCTCCACGCCAAAGATAAGCAGCACCGTAAGGTACATCGTGAAAAGTATGGCCATCTGAACTATAAGGCCAATGAAATAACGGCTCAGCAGGTAATTGATCTTGCGGAACGAATTGAGTATCTTGTCTTCATGGGCATCAGGCAGGATCTTTTTTGCACTGACGGTAAACAGTTTCCTGTCTTTAAGGAAAAAGAAGGTGATAAATAATACAGAGGCTAACCCCATCCCGAAGCCGCTAAGAATGCCCAGCAGGGAATTGATAAAATTTGGTATGAACGTAAAATTGAGTTTTTTGGTAAAGTCCGCTTCCTGCATCATTTTTTTCGTATCGATGCCGAAATAATTATTGACTTCCAGCAGCAGGCTGTTGAAATCCTGCTCCAGTTTGGCAGTATCAAGCAGCGATAAATTCTCACTCTGCGAAACGATAAGCGGGACAAACAACATCACGAACCCGGCAAGCATCCCTAGGAACAATAGCAATGTAGTGATGACCGCCAATATATGGGGAAACTTAAGTTTCCTCTTCAGGAAATAGACTATCGGGCTTGCGATCATACTCACTATAAGCGCCACAAACAGGTAAATGATCACCGACTGTACCTTATAAAGGAACAGCAAAAGCAAAAATACAGCGGCAATAATACCGAGGGCGCGAAGTATGCCGTTGGCAATAATCTTAGAGGTAATCATATAGTGTCGGTGTTTGTTACACCGAATGTATGAAAAATTTCACGAATGCCTTTTGCTTTAATACAAGATTAAGAAAGGAGATTCGGTAGTTGCAGGTCGGATGTCCGGAGTCCGATGCCGGGCGGTATTGTGAAAATAGCTAAAGCAACTTTCTCATCACCGGTAAAAACCTGTTGGGTACAGAAGTCTCAATCTGCCCAATAGTAACAAAACCAAAATGGTGGTAAAAGCTTTCTGCATTGGGGTCGGCATCGAGAGTAATCGAGGAGTAGTTGTTTAAGGCAGCCTTTTCAAAAACATTGTCCATCAGTTTTTTGCCAAGGCCTTTGCCAATAAATTCAGGTAAAATGAAAAGGTTGTCAAGCTTGAGGCTTTGCGGGTCAATTTCAAAAATAGAATAATAGCCGATAATTTCCCCGCCTGAAACCAGTTTCCAGGCTTCGTTATTGGCAAGATAATCAGGAGTAATAGTAAGAAGCGCGTTCCAGTCTTCCATCTGTTCGGTACTGTAACCCCAATAGGCTTTCGACTGCTTCGTGATTACTGTCAGGGTGGTATGGTCGGATGGGATGGCTCTTTCGATTGTCATTTTTAATGATTGCTGTTTCGCAAAGATGCACGAAGAGAGCAAAGAAAAATGCAACTTATAGAAATTAAGAACTCAATACTCCTTTGCGAATCTTTGTGTCTTCTTTGTGCGACTTTGCGGAATAACCAATGGCCTAATTATTAAAAGCGTAGTTCAATATATTCGCTCCCATTTTCAACGCTTTTTCCCTTGCTTCGCGCGGGTCGTTGTGCACTTCGGGGTCTTCCCAGCCATCGCCAAGGTCGGTTTCATACGTGTAGAGCAGTACCAGCCGGCCTTCTACAAAAATGCCCCATGCCTGCGGCGGCTTGTTGTCGTGTTCGTGTATTTTCGGCATCCCTTGCGGAAAGGCGTAAGGGCCTTTGTATATCTCGTGGCTTACAGGCACCTGTACCAGTTCCTTATCGGGGAATATCTTTTTGATCTCTTTGCGGATGTATTGGTCCATACCGTAGTTGTCATCGATATGCAGGAAACCACCTGAAGTAAGATAGCTGCGCAGGTTGATGACATCATTATCGCTGAATACCACATTGCCGTGCCCTGTCATGTGTACGAAAGGGTAGGAGAACAGGTCGGAACTCCCGGCTTCTACAACACCGGTTTTGGCGTTTATTTTTGTATGAATATTCTGGTTGCAGAACTTAGCGAGGTTGGGCAGGGAGGTCGGGTTGCCGTACCAGTCGCCCCCGCCGGAGTATTTTAAAACAGCGATTTCCTGCGCCATCAGCAGCGCAGGGGAAAGCAGTAGTATATAGAGAAGTTTTTTCATGTTTGGTATAACGTGGAAATTCGAATGTAAATATAGGAAAACAAAAGTATTTGCAGTGTCGTGTTTTTAGTTGCTCGTAAAAGAGCAGCTTTTGATCTTTCAAAGAAAATTTACTAAAAATTTGATGTGTAATAAAGCGATAGTTGTGATATATTTCCTATTTTTCCAACAGAAAAAACAACTATTATGTCATTTATGCCTCACGGTATCCGGGTGCTTTCAAAGCAGGGAACAATACTTACTTTCAAAACCTATCTTATTTATTACGGCGCAGAAGAACTTCCCCGCACTCATGGCTTTGCCCTTCAGCTCCTTATGGACAGGCCGGGTAGCTTTCCCCTGAAGCAGGATATCGAAGAAAAGGATTATGAGGAGGAAGAAAACCATATTAATAACAGCTTTAAAGTCGCACAACATTACATTAAAAGCCTGGAAGTGGATAATTTTGAAAATTTCCCGCTTAGCGATAAGTTTTTGAATAAGGACTGGCATGGGTTTAATAAGGATAGCGGCAAGTTCCATGCAGAAGAATATTTGCCGGGCGCAGTTTATACTTTAGAAGTAAAGGATGCCCGCTGGATAGAGCACCTTCAGCCGGGAGATGTGTGGGAGACCAAATCCTATAATATTGACGGTCTTACCTATTACCTGGAGTTGAAGGATGACACGAGCCGTAAATTTTACCGTGCGACCCGGAGGGCGGTAGATGTTTGGAGGTTTACCTACGGCAGGATCGGCTCTGAAGGCACTGAGAATGTACAAAGGATAAATGCGGAATCCGCCCTGAAAAAGGTGAATGAAAAGCTGGCCAAAGGATATACATTAGTTTATAAGAATTTTGAAACCGATTATAGTTTTGAGGACAAAGTGCTGGCACCCATGCGGCAGGCAAGAAGGGAAAAGTCGGGCCAGGCGGATATAGACGCTATGTTCAAAGCTGTAGGAGATAAAGATGTAGAAACAGTAAGGCAGCTTTTGGAGAAAGGCGTTGACCCCAATACCTGTCTCGATAAATATAAAACAGCCGTACTCGAAAAAGCATCCAAGAACTGGAGGGATGTAACCGACAAGGACATTGCCATTTCGCGATTGTTGCTTGAGCATGGCGCCAATCCCAACACAGGACAGTATGGGCCAATGTTCCTGAGCATTTGCTACATGCCCCAAAGGGAGGAAATGATACACCTTTTCATGGAGTTTGGCGTAGATATAACCCTGTCCCGGGATACGGATGGCCATACGGTACTGCAATCGGCATGCACGAGCGGTCTTACGTGGCTGGTAAAGGAATGCATTGCAAAAGGCATGGATGTAAACGCCGTATCAAAAAATGGCCATACACCCATGCACGATGCGGCATCTGCAGAGAAAAATGCGATAGAGATCATAGACCTGCTTTTAGAAGCAGGCGCAACACTGGATTTTGATAAAAGCAGGCGCACACCAATGTCTATGGCGGCCTGGAAAGGTACACCCGAAACCATCGAATATTTGTTCCGGCTTGGATTAGACATCAATGCGCAGGAAAAAGACGGCTTTATCCCGGTGCATTACTCGTTGCGTAGTGGTTCGATAGAAAGCCTTGAAACAATGATAAGGCTTGGCGCCGACATCAACAGGCCTGATTATCGTGGACGGAGCACCATGCAGGTAGTTACCGACATTGTCCTTAATTTCTCCGAAGAGGCTACAGCCCTTGCATTGGAAAAAATAAAATTCCTAATGAACAAAGGCTACACGCTTTATCCCGAAGGAAACCCTGAACCTATAGCCCCGGAATTCCTCAAAAGCCTGAAAAAACCTGCAAAATTGAAGCCTTTTGAAACGAATGCCATATTTAAAATGCTGGAGTACGGGCTTGATCCTTATGAAACAGAGGAAAAAGGCTTTTCACTATTGCACCTTGCCGCTAAAATGAACACTACCGCCATGCTGGCCAAATGCCTTGAAAAAACAGGTAACATCAACCTTACCGACGAATTTGGGTGGACGCCTTTACACTATGCCGCTTTCCATAAAAACAGGGACCTCGTTAAGCTATTGAGGGATAAAGGCATTGATGAAACGATACAGGCAAAGAAAAAAAGGACTTACGCCAAGGCTAAAATTCCTGCCGGGGCTACAGCCGCAGAAATTGCCGCAATGATAGGTAATGAGGCAGTGCTATTGTAACGGGGAATTACTCACTCATTCACAAACGCCACACTATGCGCCGCAACTACAGCTGCCGTCTCCGTACGCAGCCGTGTGTTGCCTAAAGATACCGGAACATAATCCTTCTCCAGTGCCAGCTTTATTTCTTTTGAAGAGAAATCACCTTCCGGACCGATGAGGATGGTAACCTTTTGCTTTGGCTGTAAAGCATTCTTAAGCAATTGCTTTTCTGTTTCCTCGCAATGGGCTACGAAAAGCTGGCCTTCACGCTGCTCACTTACAAAAGTATTATAGGCTATAGGTTCATTTAGCTTTGGCAAATAAAACTGCACCGACTGCTTCATGGCGCTTTGCACGATCTTCTCAAACCTTTCGGCTTTAAAGTTAACGCGCTCACTGTGCTCACAGATGATGGGTGTTATCTCGTGGATGCCTATCTCTGTCGCTTTTTCCAAAAACCATTCGTAGCGTTCATTAAGCTTTGTAGGGGCTACAGCCAGGTGAAGTGAATACGGAGTAGGATCAAACGCTTGCTCGGCGGTGATCTTTACTTCGCATTTTTTCTCATTAGCAAACACGATCTCAGATGTGAACACATGGCCTGCACCATTAGTTATCTGGATCTTATCGCCTTCTTTTTTGCGGAGTACCTTCACTATGTGACGGCTTTCTTCCTTATCAAAAACAAAAGTGCTTGCCTTGGGCTGTATGTCGGGGTTGTAAAATAACTGCATTATAATTCTATTCTTGCTTTTGATGCCACAGCCGCATCGTTGAACATGTGCTGCAGGTATTTATGGTAGCCTACTATGCCTATCATGGCAGCGTTATCGGTCGTGTATTCAAATTTTGGGATGAAGGTTTTCCACCCATATTTCTTTTCGGCTTCTTTAAGCGTATTGCGGATGCCGCTGTTGGCCGACACACCTCCGCCTATAGCCACCTGTGTAATGCCTGTCTCTTTTACGGCCAGTTTCAGCTTGTCCATCAGGATATTGATGATCGTATATTGTATCGAGGCACAGATGTCGTTTCTGTTCTCCTCAATAAAATTGGGATTTTCCGCAACATTTTTCTGTACAAAATAAAGTATCTGTGTCTTCAGTCCGCTAAAGCTGAAATCAAGCCCGGGCATTTTTGGTTTGGTAAAAGCATACGCTTTCGGATTGCCCTCTTTGGCATATTTGTCTACCAATGGTCCGCCGGGATAAGGCAGCCCGAGTATCTTGGCGCTTTTATCGAAGGCTTCACCCACGGCATCATCGGTGGTTTCGCCTATGACTTCCATATCGAAGAAGTCGTTCACCTTCACGATCTGCGTATGCCCGCCGCTAATGGTCATTGCAAGGAACGGGAACTCCGGCTTGTCGAATCCTTCCTCATCTATAAAATGGGCAAGGATGTGCGCCTGCATGTGGTTTACGGCTATCAGGGGAATGTTAAGCGCTATGGCAAGCGATTTGGCAAACGAACTTCCTACTAAAAGCGATCCCATAAGCCCTGGCCCCTGTGTGAAGGCAATTGCGGAAAGCTGTGATTTTTCTACACCTGCTTTTTTCAGCGCAACATCAATAACGGGTACGATATTTTGCTGGTGGGCACGTGAGGCAAGCTCGGGAACTACACCGCCGTATTGCTCGTGTACATCCTGCCTGGCCACGATATTCGACAGCATTTTGCCGTTTTGGAGCACGGCTGCAGCGGTATCGTCGCACGAACTTTCAATGGCTAAAATGTAAACAGGCTGCTCGGTCATAATTAAGGCACGGATTTTGAGTTATAAAAAAGGGTTAAAGCAAATTTAACATTAGTAAAAATTCCTACTTTTGTTCAAAATTGCCGTTAAGCGCCAGCCGACAAATTTAAAACAATTAGCAGTATCAAAAAACTTAAAAAAATACTTGTTCGGACATTGATAGGGATCGTCCTGTTTTTGTTACTGCTGGGCATCGCTTTATCCCTTCCGTTTGTCCAGACAGAAATAGCGCATTATGCTGCCGGTGAGGTCAATAAGGAGTTTGGAACCAATATAAAGATCGATAAGATAGCCATCTCAATATTCGGGAGCGTGAAGCTGAAGGGCGTACTCATACTCGACCATCATAAAGATACCCTCATTTCTGCCGACAGGCTGCAAACCAATATACTCAATTTCAAGGCTGTTGCCAACAGCGACCTGCGTTTTGGTACACTGAAAGCGGAAAGGCTGAATTTCCACATGAAGACCTATAAGGGCGAAAAGACATCCAACCTGGATCATTTTGTAAAAATATTTGATGACGGAAAGCCTGGTAAGGGTAAATTTCGCTTAAGGGCAGGCGACCTTGCCGTAACCAATGGGCGTTTCCGGCTGACGAATGAAAATGCGGTTACTCCACGTATACTTGATTTTAAAAAACTTAATGGAGAGCTTGAAGATTTCTATATAAAAGGCAGCGACATTACCGCAAATATCCAAAAGCTCTCTTTGCTGGATCACAGGGGTTTATTTGTCGAAAACCTGAAGGCAGCGTTTACCTATACCAAAACCAACATGAAGCTGGAAAACCTTGAGCTGGCCACGAGTCAGTCGGCGCTCAAAGGCAAGGTGACACTTACCTATGGTAAGGACGATATGAAGGATTTTGTGAACCGCGTTAAATTCGATTTTAATGTGAACAGGGCTACAATATCGTCTAACGAGCTGAATATGTTTTATAACGAATTCGGCAAAAACCAGAAATTTTATCTTTCTACCCGGCTTACCGGGCCTATGAATAACTTTGTGCTTCATGATCTGAAATTATTGGATTCGCGACAATCTGAAATCATAGGCACCATCAATTTCCGGCACCTGTTCGATAAGGCAGGGCCCGGCTTTTATATGAATGGTAATTTCGACAGGGTAACCTCGAATTACACCAACCTTAAAGGCATAATGCCACGGATACTTGGCAAGAGCCTTCCTGAAATGCTTGAGAAATTTGGCCGCATAGACCTTGTGGGTGATGTGATGCTGACCAAAAAAGACCTCACGACTAATCTCTATATAATGTCAGAACTTGGGGAGGCACAGGCCGACCTTGCCGTGAAAAATTATAACCAAAAAGATATCGCCACCTATAAAGGTATTATAGACCTTGATAATTTTAATGTAGGCAGCCTTACCGGCCAAAAGATAGTGGGCACTACCACGCTGCACCTGGATATCGACGGGAAAGGATTTAATAAGGAATCGCTTAATACCACATTGAGAGGCGATATTTCCCGCCTGGCCCTGAACAGGTATAACTACAAAAACATAACGATTGACGGAAGGCTGAAATGGCCGTTTTTCCAGGGGACAGTTAACAGCAATGATACTAACCTGCTTATGAGCTTTGACGGGCTTGTGGATATGAGCAGGAAGAGGAACAGTTACGACTTTCATGCTCAGATTGATTATGCCGACCTGAAGGTGCTTAACTTCATGAAAAATGACTCTATTTCTATATTTAAGGGTGACCTGCTTTTTGATGCTAACGGAAACAACCTTAATGATATGGCGGGTAAACTCCAGATATCACGGCTGTCCTACCAAAACAACAGGGACAGCTATTATTTTGAGGACTTTTTTATAGAATCGGCCTTTGATGCTGATAATGTGCGGACAATAACATTTAACTCTACCGATATTGTTGAGGGCAGGTTTACGGGTAAATATGATACAAAGGAACTTCCCAAGCTAATTGAGAATGCGCTGGGCAGCCTTTATACGAACTACTCGCCGCACAGGCTTAAGAAAGGGCAGTTTATTGACTTTGACCTTACCATTTATAATAAGATAATCGAGATTGTGCTTCCGGACGTTATTGTCGGGCCAAACACCAAGCTGCGGGGGCGGATAAATGCCGATAAGGGTGAGTTTGTACTGGCATTCGATTCGCCAAATATAACCGCCTACAATAACCAGTTCAGCAATATTGCGATCGACATCAATAATAAGAATCCGCTGTACAATGCCTACGTGAGTATGGACAGCATACGGATGAAAAATTATAAGATATCCGATTTTAGCCTGATTAATGTAACACAAAATGATACCCTCTTCCTGCGCTCCGAGTTTAAAGGGGGCAACCAGGCTAAAGATGCCTTTAACCTGAACCTGTACCACACGATTGATAAAAATAATAATTCGGTTGTAGGGTTTAAGAAATCAGAGATCAATTTCAAGAATTATCAATGGTTTATCAATGAGCATGACACAGATGATAATAAAATTGTTTTCAATAAAAAACTAACCGATTTCTCTGTCGATAAGCTTACTATGTCTCACAACGACCAGATGGTGGAGCTTATGGGCGTGATAAAAGGTAAGGATTATAAAGACCTCAAGCTCACGTTTGATGATGTAGACCTGCACAAGATTACCCCTAACCTGGATAGCCTCAGCTTTGGAGGCAGGTTAAACGGCGAGGTAAGCCTTAAGCAGGAAGACCAGGAATTCCAGCCGGCCTCATCGCTCACTATCGACAGCCTGCGCATTAATAAGTTCGACCTTGGCGATATGAGCCTGCAGGTTACCGGCGACAGGGCATTCCGGAAATTTAATGTTAATACCTCGCTGATCAGGAATGAGGAAGAAACCTTTTTTGCTAACGGAAATATAGAAATAGTCGACAAGCAGACCCTGTTATCTATAGATGCCGGGTTCACTAACTTCGATATTTCCCCTCTTGGGGTTTTCCTCAAATCCATTTTCCCCGAGATAAGGGGCAAGGCTTCCGGGCGTGCGGCCATTGTGGGCAATGTGAAGGAGCCGGAGATAGATGGGCGGCTTTACCTGAAAGACGCGGGGCTGAAAGTCGGCTACCTGAATACAGACTATAACTTTGAGCAGAATGCTGTAGTAGATATTACCGAAGAGACAATCTTTTTCAGGAATGTGGAGCTTACAGATACAAAATACAAAACAAAAGGCAGGCTTAACGGAAGCGTTCAGCACAAGGTGTTTAAAGACTGGGCGCTGGACCTGAAAATAGAATCGGACAGGATGCTGGTGCTGGACACCGAGGATTCTGATGATGCCATGTATTATGGAACTGCCTTTATAAAAGGTACGGCAACCATTAATGGGCCTGCTACCGGATTGTTTATAGAAGTACAGGCGAAATCGGAAAAAGGAACGGATATAAAAATACCGATAAACAATGCCGGCGCTTCGGGAAATACCGCTGCCTTTATCCACTTTTTGAGTCCTAAGGAAAAGGAAAATAATCTAAATGGGATTGTTAAGGAAACGAAGACGATAAAAGGCCTTGAGATGAAATTCGACCTTGATGTAACCCCGGATGCAAAACTGGAGGTTATCATTGATAAGAATACCGGCCACAGCCTTACGGCAACAGGAAACGGCTTATTGCTTCTTGATATCAACACACTGGGAAAATTCAATATGTATGGGGATTTTAGTGTGGTACAGGGACTATATAACTTTAAGTATGCAGGTTTGCTTGACAAGAAATTTATCGTGAAGCCCGGCGGATCTATAAACTGGGAAGGCGACCCTACACGCGCAAGGCTAAATCTTGAAGCGGTTTATAAAACCCAGGCAAACCCATCGGTACTGCTGGAAGCGCCTACTTTTAGCAGGAATATACCGGTAGAGGTGGTTATCCTCCTGAACGGTAACATCACGGCGCCAGAGCCCGACTTTGTAATTAACTTCCCGGGAGTGAGCTCTGTGCTTAAAGCCGACCTTGAATACAGGCTTAGCGACATGGATACGCGGCAGACACAGGCGCTTGCATTGCTTTCGACAGGTAGTTTCCTTAGCCCTACGAATGCCAATACAGCGGTATATGGCAGCCTTTTCGAAAGGGCGAGCAGCCTGTTCAATGACCTGTTCTCCGATGGTGACAGCAAAGTTAAGGTAGGTGTAAACTATGTACAGGCAGATAAAAACCCTTATGTAGAAACAAATTCGCAGATAGGGCTTACGCTCCAGTCGCAGATAAACGACCGCATTACTGTTAATGGGCAGCTTGGGGTGCCGGTAAACGGTGTAAACGATGCAGGCATTGTTGGGAATTTTGAGGTGCAATACCGTATTAATGAAGACGGAACCTTGAAAGGACGGGCGTTTAACCGCGAGAATGATATTAACTTCCTGGGTGAGGGCATCAACTATACGCAGGGTATCGGCCTTACTTATGATGTGGATTTTGATACCTTTAACGAGCTGATGCGTAAGATATTCAGTAAAAAAGAAAAGGTTGAAGCAACCACTAATAATGAAAATGACATGCCTGACTCTGACCTTGCTCCGGATTACATAAAATTTGATGACAGTAACAGGCGTAAAAAGAAGCCTTCGGGAGATAATAGCGAACCTGCCAGGGTACCTGAGACTGATTAATCCATAATTATAACAGTTTAAAATTTTGTAATGTGGAAAAAAAGCAGCTGTATTTTAGTGATGCAGCTGCTTTTTATGTTTTTTAACATATCATAAAGAAAAACTTATTAACGAAAACGTTTGAAATGTTGCAGATTTAATAATGGAATGCAAAATCAAATAAATAATTGATATTAAATTATTAATTTTACAATCAAATACTAAAAAATGTCACTTAACGTAAAAAAAATAGGTGTGCTGACATCCGGTGGTGACTCCCCGGGAATGAATGCCGCCATCAGGGCCGTTGTTCGTACGTGTGCCTTTCATAACATAGAATGCGCAGGTGTTTACAGGGGTTACCAGGGAATGATTGAGGGGGATTTTAAGGAAATGGGCCCCCGCAGCGTAAATAACATCATTAATAAAGGAGGTACTGTATTAAAATCGGCAAGGTCTAAAGAATTCATGACTGAAGAAGGCCGTAAGAAAGCCCATGCCAATCTGGTAAAGAACAATATAGATGCGCTTGTAGTAATAGGAGGGAACGGCAGCTTTACTGGGGCATTGCTGTTCAACAAAGAGTTTAACTTCCCCGTGATCGGAATACCCGGCACTATTGACAATGATATTTTCGGTACCAGCTTTACGCTTGGCTACGATACTGCACTTAATACTGTAGTAGAAGTTATCGACAAGATACGGGACACGGCAAGCTCGCACAACAGGCTTTTCTTTATAGAGGTTATGGGGCGCGATGCAGGCCATATTGCGCTTAATGCCGGTATTGGAGCAGGTGCAGAAGAGATATTGATCCCAGAGGAAGACATGGGGCTTGACAGGCTCCTGGATTCGTTACGGAAAAGTAAGGCTTCGGGCAAATCATCAAGTATTGTGGTGATTGCCGAAGGTGATAAAATAGGCAAAAGCGCCTTTGAACTCAAAGACTATGTAGAGGAGAATATGCCGGAGTATGACGTTCGTGTATCCATATTAGGACACATGCAGCGCGGCGGGTCGCCATCGTGTTTTGACAGGGTTCTGGCCAGCAGGCTTGGCGTTAAAGCTGTGGAAACCCTTCTTGAAGGAAAATCCAACTACATGGTAGGGCTTATAAAAGACGAGATTACGCTTACACCACTTGAGCAGGCTGTGAAAGGCAAAACTCAGGTGGACAAGGAACTCATTCGCGTTTCTGACATTGTTTCTATCTAAATTCAAATAAAAAAATCCAAAAAACATCTATTTAAAATGACAAAAGTTAAATTAGGAATAAACGGTTTTGGCCGTATTGGCCGTATCGTTTTCCGCGAAACCTTTAATAGGGATAATGTAGAAGTGGTAGCCATAAACGACCTGCTTGATGTAGATCACCTGGCCTACCTTTTAAAATATGATTCAGTACACGGCCGTTTTGCAGGCACAGTTGAAGTAAAAGACAACCAGCTTTATGTAAACGGAAAACATATCAGGGTAACTGCTGCCAAAGACCCTTCGACCCTTAAATGGGATGAGGTTGGTGTTGATGTGGTTGCAGAGTGTACCGGTATCTTTACAACACTTGAAACAGCACAGGCCCACATTACAGGTGGCGCTAAAAAAGTGATCATTTCGGCTCCGTCTGCAGATGCGCCAATGTTCGTTATGGGTGTAAACCATGACAAAGCTACTGCTGCTGATACTATCGTGTCGAATGCTTCATGTACTACCAACTGCCTTGCACCGCTTGCAAAAGTGATCAATGACAACTTCGGTATTGTGGAAGGCCTTATGACGACAATACACGCTACTACAGCAACACAGCTTACCGTTGACGGACCGTCAAGAAAAGATTTCCGTGGCGGAAGGGCGGCATTGCTTAACATCATCCCTGCAAGTACAGGCGCTGCAAAAGCAGTAGGGAAAGTAATCCCGGAACTTAACGGCAAACTTACAGGTATGTCGATGCGCGTTCCTACAGCAGACGTATCGGTAGTAGACCTTACCGTGAAGCTTGCTAAAGAAACTACCTATGAGGAGATCATGGCAGTGCTTAAAAATGCTTCTGAAACCAACCTGAAAGGGATCCTTGGCTATACAGAAGACGATGTGGTATCGCAGGATTTCATATCCGATTCAAGGACTAGCATTGTTGATGCCAAAGCAGGTATCGGGCTTAACTCAACGTTCTTCAAGATTGTTTCATGGTATGACAACGAGTACGGCTATTCCAGCAAACTTATCGACCTTTCGGTGCATATTGCATCTTTGTAATATTTTTATATTTGTCCCGGTTTTCTTTTCGAAGGCCGGGACTTATTGTTTTTTATAAAGGGAGTTAACCTTATGATGGCGGAAACATAACTATAAGGTAATTTTCATAGCAAACACAAAAGCGACTAACCCAAAACAAACCCAATATATTTATGAAATTACTAGTTGACAGTGGTGCCACAAAAGCTGACTGGATTGCCTTGGATGATGATGGCAACAGGCTTTTTAACACACAAACGCTGGGCCTGAGCCCTGAAGTCATCAATAGGGAAGAGGCCATAGAAAGGCTTGAAGCCCGTTTTGATATTTATAACAACCGTATGGAGGTAAGCAGCCTTTATTTTTACGGTGCCGGATGTGGTACCGACAGGATGAAGGACTTTATGACGGATATTTTCGAGGAGTTTTTCCCGAATGCTGAAGTGATAAGCGTTAAAGAAGACACCTACGCTGCCGCCTATGCTACCAATCCCACCAACGATAAGGCCATCATCTGTATCCTTGGTACAGGCTCTAACTGCAGTTATTTTGACGGCGAGAAACTACACCAGAAGGTACAATCGCTGGGCTACATAGCGATGGACGATTGCAGCGGTAACCGTTTTGGCAGGGACTTATTACGTGCCTACTACTTCAATAAAATGCCTGCCCACCTGGCTAAAAAATTCGAAGCGGAATATGAACTTGACCCGGATACTATAAAACACAATCTTTACAAAGAACCTAACCCGAATGCGTATCTGGCTACCTTTGCAAAGTTCCTTATACAGCACCGCGAAGAGCCGTTTTTTAAATCGCTTATCGTTGATGCCATGCAGACATTTGTAGACAACTACATTACACAATATGAGAACGCCCATGAGGTGCCTGTTCACTTTGTAGGCTCGATAGCTTTTTACCTGAAAGCCGAACTGGCCGAGGTATTAAGCAAAAATAACCTGAAATTGGGCAATGTGCTCAGGAGGCCTATCGATGGACTTATTGAATATCACGAGGTTAACTGATACGGTATACCAATATAACAAATGACAAAGGCCCTGCATTAGCGGGGCCTTTTGATATGAAACATTCAATGTTTTTTAAAGTATTGCTATCATCGAAATCTCTACGTTCACGTTCTTAGGCAGCCTTGCCACTTGTACCGTTTCGCGAGCGGGTGCGTTGCTTTCATCGAAATAACTTCCGTAAACGCCGTTTATCTTCGCAAAGTCATCCATATCCATAATGAATATGGTCGCCTTAACTACATTGCCAAAACCCATGCCCGCAGCTTCAAGTACTGCTTTCATGTTTTCCATAACTTGTTTAGTCTCGGTTTCGATATCGCCTGTAATAAGGTCACCTGTCTCGGGGTGCAGCGCTATCTGGCCTGAGGTATAAAGTGTGTTGCCTGCCAATACTGCCTGGCTGTAAGGCCCTATTGGAGCCGTTGCCTTTTCTGTAAATATTATTTTTTTCATATTATTTAAGTTTATTCAGATATACATTCGTTGCTGACCATTATACCTTTCTCTTCTAAATCTCTTTTTAGCATTAGCCACGTTTTAGTCGTAAGTGTACTGCCACAATAATGAGTTGATTCGGACTCTGCGGTCAATTTGAGTGAATATGCCCTTTTGTAGCGTTTTTCAAAACTTACTCTCTGTATGTCCTGAAAAGGGATGGTCACATCTATCCAGGAAAGATAATGGTTTCTTATTATTAAGGAATTATCTTCAATTATAAAATAATACATTTCAAAACTGAAGATAAAAAACATTGCGATGCATGGTAATGATAAAACAAAAATGCTGGTTAGCAGAGATTTAATTGAAACGGAAAAAATAATATATATATGCATTGAAGAAAGACAAGCCACTATAATCGTGTTACCATTTACATATGGATTCCCTCTGTAAAAAGTCCTCATACTACCTGATTACCCTGTCAGGCACCTGGCGCTTATCCCACTTGATATCGCTAAGTACCGACGATTTTATTCCAATAAAGAACCCCCAGGAAGTATTCTGTCCAATAGGGATCCAGTTGAAATCCATCCTCCAGCTAAGGAGGTCGCGCTCAAAGCGGAGCTGGGTATAGGTAACGCCTTTCTGTACAAAGTCATATCCCGAAGAAAAGCCCATTTTCCACCTTGGCGTAATGTCAAGGTTGCCCGAAAGCATGATCGAGTTGCCTATTATCTTTCGTTCCCTGGCATTATTAGAATAGGTAAGGGAATAGGCGAACTTAAGGTCCCATGGGAGTTTCGCATTAAAAAAGCCTCCTTCGGTTTTGCCTTCCTTCGTGTCGTCTTCTTCGTTAAACATGCTCTTACGGCTATCGCTAAGGTCGGTTGCCCGTCCAAACAGGTCATCTTCGCGTCCACCGTTGCGCGCCGTCTGGCTGTCTTCATCCTCGCCATCGCCCGATTTGCCGTCTTCGCTCGTGATCGAGTAGTTAAGCGTTACATTGGCACTGGTCATCCTGAAGAGGCTTCCGCCATTATCAATATTATAGGTATTGATTCGATTTCCGGCATTGTTTATGGCATAAGGGTCGAGTGTAGTACCAAAGTTGATATTCATTTTTTCCTTAAAAAGGTTGGTACCCGCGGAAACCCTTAACGGCTGCCATGCCAGTGAATCGGCAGCCATATCATAGCTGGTAGTGAAGTTTAGGTTGTTAAGCAGCATTACTTTTTTTGGTTCGCCCTTGTTGTCTTTTTCGTCGTCGTTGCGCACCTTTGCCTCAAATGTATTGTTTACCGCTATACCTACATTGCTGGCATACCTTTGGCCGGGCGCCCCAAAAAGGCCTCCGTCAAAACGGCTGTACTGTTTTAATGCCCCTGATGCATCATACTGGTAGTAATCATAATACTGGTCAAAACTCGGGGAGTAGCTATATGATACCGACGGGCGCATTACGTGGCGTATGGCCTGTATCTTGCTTTTTTCTCCAAAAGGGAACGTACCGTATATCGTTGTACCGATGCTTGATGAAAAGTTATAGGTACGGAAGGAGTCAAACCCCTTAATATCCCTTGTAAGCGCCTTTGCACTATCGGCATTAAACTCCCTTTTTACAGTATTCATTACCCATGTTTCCTGGTAGTTGGTGCTTGCCGTAACACTGAAATATTTGAATATTTTAAAGTTCGTGCTCAGCGGTATGGTATGCTGCAGCCCTGATTTTGCGTCGCGGAACATTTCCGGCTTGAAGAAAAGCGAATCGTAAGTGGCTATCCTGTTCTCGCCGCGAAGGTTGTACTGTAGGTTGATATTTTTTATAAGGCCTTTCTTGGGAGCATCGCCCGGTGCGAAAGGGAAAATCCTGTCAACGCTGGCCTGCAGGGTAGGCAGGGTCATGTTGATGGCTTTGGTATTGGTATTCTGGTTGTGTGTGGCGCTAAGGGAAAAGTTTACCTGTGGAACGGTCTGGAAGGTCTTCGAATACGAAACCGAAGACTGCATTGTATTATTAAGGCTTGCACCTATATTATTAAGGTTAAGCGACTGCCTGTAATATTGGCTGGAACCGAGGTTCACACTGGCCGAGAAGCGGGAATTTGGGTTGGCCTTTCCATCCTGGCTGTGGGACCACTGGATGTTGTATTGCTTTGACTTGGCATAATCAGGGAAACCCCTTTCACTTTGAAGGTTATTTTCAAAACGCAGGTTTACGTTACCGTTAAACTTGTAGCGTTGGGCATAGCTGGACTGGAACCGGAGGCCGTAGCTTCCGTTGGTATAATAATCTCCGAGAATGGCAAGATCATAATATTCGCTGAGTGCAAGATAATACCCGCCATTTTGAAGGAAGTAGCCCTGCCGGTTGTTATCTCCGAATGTTGGTACAATAAAGCCCGATTCTGCCTTGGTGGTCATTGGGAAAAAGGCAAAAGGGAGCATTAATGGCGTAGGAACATCGGCAATAACAAGGTTGGTAGGCCCTACGACTACTTTTTTGCCGGGAACGAATTTGATCTTGGGCGAATAAAAATAATATTCCGGATTGTTGATGTCTTTGGCAGTAGTAAAGCGTGCACCCTTTATAAAGTAAACCGAATCGTTTTCTTTTTTTGTCAGTTCGCCACGTACCCTGAATTCCCCCTGGTCGGAACGGGAGTTCCATACCCGGGCCTTTTTGCTCACGGTATTAAAGTGTATCGAATCGGCTTCAACTACGTTGTTGCCCTGCTTAAAATAGGGGTATTGTGTATAGTTGCCCAATGAATCTTTAAGCCTTCCGGCAAAGACTTCATCTTTATCATATTTCATAATAATCTGCCCCGATTTGAGTTGTATATCTGTATAGTTCAACTCGGCTTCATCATGAAGGATAAGCATTTTATTTTTCTGGTCAAGCTTTTCGTAACCCTTGGCTGTACGCTTTACAATTGCATCAAGGCCCTTTTTCTTTTTCTTAACAGAATCCCCTTCAGCGAAGGCTACAGGGTTAATTACCAGGCTGTCAACCGGTTTTTCTGTAGCGGTCGTGGTTGCCGGCTTTACCGGGACTTCCTGAGCCGAAGCCCCGAAAATTCCGATTGTTAGGAAAATTGCTGATAAAACGATATGGAATAAGTTCGTACGCAACGGTGTTAATGCTATTTTTGTAAAAATGCGGCCTGTTTTTTGAAGTGTCAAACTTACAATAATTTTGTCAATTAACCATTAAATGTAATTATAACGCAAGCAAGGTATTATGGATATTGCAATAATAACAAATAACAGATTAAAACTGGCTTTCCTTGCTTTTATTGCATGCATGGGTACAGTTTTTGGGCAGGGAAATTCTAAATTCAGGGTGGTGCTGGATCCGGGGCATGGTTCCCAGGATACCGGCGCATCATACCATGGCTTTAAAGAAAAAGATATCGTGCTGAGTGTAGCGCTGAAGGTGGGCAAGCTACTTGAAAAGGAAGGCGTGCAGGTGATATATACCCGTAAAACCGATGTGTTTATTGAGTTAGACGAGCGCTGCAATATTGCCAACAAAGCAGAGGCTGACCTGTTTGTTTCCATCCACTGTAATGGCGAAACTAAAAAAACAGCGTATGGTGCCGAGACGTATGTAATGGGTACTGCGAAAAATGCGTCGCACCTTGAAGTGGCAAAAAAGGAAAACTCGGTTATTAGTTTCGAGGCAGATAAAACGCGATATGAAGGTTTTGATCCGGCTAAGCCCGAAACGATCATCGGCCTTACACTGTTAAATGAACAGTCGGCGTTCCAAAGTATTGATCTCGCCATAAAGATACAAGATGGTTTCAACAGGAGCCTTAAAAGGAAGGACAGGGGAGTGAAGCAGGCGCCATTTTGGGTATTGCACAGAACGGCCATGCCAAGCGTACTGATTGAGCTTGGTTTTATTTCTTACCAGCAGGAAGGGCAATACCTGAGCTCTGATGCGGGCCAGGACGAAATTGCCGAAGCGATAGCAAAATCAATAATGGACTATAAAAAAGAATATTTTATTGCCGGGGATGTTAGTTATACAGACACGCGCGATGATGAGGATTTAAAGCCTGCACCGAAAATTTCGACTCCCAAAGCAGCGGCGGCTCCCAAAGTGGCCGCTGCCCCAAAAAAAGGGGAGAGCTTCAGGATACAGATTGCCACAGGAGGCAAGGACTTGGCACTGAAGCCATCCAATTTTAAGGGTCTTAAGAATGTCACTAAGGATAAGAGTTCGTCAACCATAAGATATTTTTACGGAGAAACCACAGACCGGGAACAAGCCGATAAACTTTTGGCGGAGGCAAAGGCAAAGGGATATCGCGACGCATTTATAGTGGCTTTTTAATGTAGCGTGAAGTATGGCACTTATCAAATAATAAAGATAATCCTAGTGCGTTGTTATTCAGAAGATACCTGTAAAGTGTGGCAGTGCCGACTGCAATTTATAGGAAATTTACTTATAAAAGGGTCTTAAATTTGTTTGCAGCCAATATGATTAATACTATTTTTGTAAAAAATAGCTTATTTTTAAGGAGGAAGTTGATCAATTTTAATCGAAATCAGCTATAAAATGCATAACACGATCAGGAAAATGGATATTGCAATGACAGGGAACATGAAGCTAAAACTGGCTTTCTTTACATTTATTTTATGCTGCAGCGCTGCTTTTGCGCAGGGTAATTCGAAATTCCGGGTTGTTTTGGATCCGGGGCATGGCGCCAAGGATTACGGTGCCGTTTACCATGGTTTCATCGAAAAGAACATAGCGCTTAATGTAGTGCTTAAAGTAGGAAAGATATTGGAAAAAGACCCGGGTGTCCAGGTTATATACACCCGAAAGACCGATGTTTTTATTGAACTTGGTGAGCGCTGCAATATTGCCAACAGGGCCGATGCCAACGTTTTTGTTTCAATACACTGTAATGGCGAAAGCAAGAAGACGGCTTATGGCACCGAGACATTTGTTATTGGTACGACCAAAAATGCTTCCAACCTTGAGGTGGCTAAAAAGGAGAATGCTGTTATCAGCCTCGAGCAGGATTATAAGGTGAAATATGCAGGTTATGATCCCAACAGGCCCGAAAGCATGATAGGACTCATGCTCCAGCAGGAAGAATACATCAACCAAAGCATCGACCTTGCCAGCAAAGTAGAGGAGAACTTTACAGACAACCTTAAAAGAAAGAAACGCGGCGTAAAGCAGGCTCCGTTTTTAGTACTGCATAAAACAGCGATGCCCAGCATACTGATAGAGCTTGGATTCCTTTCTTACCAGCCGGAAGGGGAGTACCTCAATTCCGACGCGGGGCAGGACGAGCTTGCCGAATCGATAGCAAAAGCGATCCTTGCCTATAAAAAAGAATATTTCATCCCGGGAACTTCTGATTACTCAGAGCCGGCTGTTGTTAATGAGCCAAAAGCGACACCAAAGGCCGATAAACCTGTAACGAAACCTGCAACTGACAATACTCCTGCATCGTCTAAAGGCCAAAGCTACAGGGTACAGATCGCTGCCAGTGGGAAAGACCTCGAAACCGTGCCTTCTAATTTCAACGGGCTTGGCAATATTACCAAAGAAAAGGGCGCATCTGTTATAAAATATTTTTATGGGGAGACGGACAACCGTGAAGAAGCTAAAACACTTTTGGCGGAAGCAAAAGCAAAAGGATATACTTCTGCTTTCATAGCTACATTTAAGGACGGTAAAAAGGTCAATTAGATATGATCTGAAATTGATAAAGGGCTGCAGGAATCTATCTTGCAGCCTTTTATTATTATGTATTGTTTTTATTCCGAAGCCTGCATCGCATTCGCCGTTTTGCTTTTCACATCTTCAAAATCATCGTTAAAGAAGGTTGAGGCATCTTCTATCTGTGCCTTTTGGGCCCCGGTGACAAATTTTTCGAAGTCACGTTTTATATCCGGGTTGTTCAATGCTTCATAGTCAAAAACATTGCTGGCATACAGGTATTCGAAATGCATGTCGACTTCCTCATAGCTGGCGCAGGAGGAGCTCCACTTAGTGTTTTCACGTGTAAATAGTACTTTGTACTGTTTTATTTTTGGAATGTACATTATTTGGCTGCCGATCTTTAGTACTTCCACGCAAACGCCAACGGTGATGGTTTTATAACTATCCTTGTTGGCTTCGATTCCGGCTCTCAGGGCTCCACCCTGTTTTTCAAGGAACGATTTAAAGGATTGCAGCGCCTGGCCTTCGCCTGTAGCTATGTCCAGTACAAGGTTGATGAAATCCCCCGCTATCTCTACACCTCTCGTCCTTCTGGTGTAAGTTTGCATATCTATTTTGGATGGCCCCATCAGCGGAAGCTTTGAGAGGGCCAGTTCCCAAAGATCGGCATCGGTTTTATACTGAGGCCCTTTTGCCGCAGCATACCGGTTTATGTAAGAAGTTACCACCGATGTCAGTGAAATCAGCAGTGATTTCAATTCGGCCAGCTTTGCCGTTACAATAGGGTCTTGCAGCAGTTCGACACCGCAAATAAACTGGATCAGTCCGTCTTTATCCGCGTACGGATCGTCTCCTCCAAAGGCAAGTTCTTTGCCGGCAAATTCAGGAACATTGAAAAAATCTTCAGCTTCTCCCAGCTGCGCTTTAAAGCTTTTGTGGCTTAGGTTGATTCCTAGTTTTTGTTGTAAATTTTTCATGGTTACTATGATTTAATTTTTCCTACTCATAAGGCTTTTCGGATTCCGCCCCCGTTTTTATAGTGTTCAGGAACTTCACTTTTTTTGACTATAGAATCTTTAAAAAAAGAAAATACTTGAGATTTTTGGGGTAACCCATGATACTCTGGAGCTACGTCGATGCATTTTAGTGCCTGATCATCTGCATCCTGATAACAGGTTCAAAGTTATTGGTAATCAGTGTTTTATAAATATTCGTTTTATGCATTATCGCATCGTATCTATGCTTTGTCTATGTTTTTTAGCGTCAAAAACATAAAATGCAACGTGAATAAACGGCAGTTGAATAGATGCATCTGAAAGTCGTTGCATGTATTATTCAATAGGCTACTATTTACAGATTGCCTTAGCTATTTTGGGTTTAAATCTCAAATCCTTAAAAACAATACCGTTAAATTTTTGTAATTTCTTTTATAAGGCTTTTACCATAATATTCACATTGTAATATTTATATTTGCCCTACATTTGTTAAAAAATAATCTATTTTGAAAGTAACAAGAGAAGCAAAAACGGCAATATTAGTTATAGGCGCTATACTATTATTTATTTGGGGATACAGCTTCCTGAAAGGAAGGGACCTCTTTAATTCTTACAAGACCTATTATGTTATATATAAGGATGTGGAAGGGCTTTCGCCATCTGCACCAATTACGCTTAACGGGTTGGTAGTTGGAAAAGTAACCGGTATAACTTTTACGGACCATGAAACGGGCCTGCTGAAAGTAGAGATGCAGGTGAAGACAGATTTCCCGATATCTAAATCCAGCTATGCAACGTTGTATGAGCCGGGCTTTATAGGCGGCAAGCAGATCGCGATTATTCCCGATCTTAAAAACCAGACGCCTGCAGAAGATGGCGACCAGCTGAAAGCAGGGCTTAAGCCGGGCATGCTCTCTGTAGTAGGGGAAAAACTTTCGCCGTTACAAACAAAAGTAGAGGCAACCGTAGTTACAGCAGACAGCCTTTTGCACAACCTTAATAATGTTGTGGACAAGCAGACTCAGGAAAACCTGCGCCGCAGTATTGCCGCAATGAGCGCTACCATGCAGGAATTTAATAAGGCAGCCAAATCACTGAATGGTGTAATTTCAGGAAATAAATCAAATATTGATGCCACTATGGCAAATCTTAATAAGACTTCTGCTAACTTTGCTGAAATATCAGACTCTGTTAACCCTGAGCAGCTGGCATCGGCAATAAACAGCCTGGAGCATTCTATGGCAGAAGTAGACAAGATGGTGGCTGATGTACAGTCAGGCAAAGGCTCACTGGGTAAGCTGCTGAAGGATGAGGCTATGTATAATAACCTCGCCGATGCGTCGAATGAGTTGAAATTGTTGCTTGCAGATTTGAAGAATAACCCTAAACGCTACGTTCATTTTTCTGTATTCGGGAAGAAAGGTACGCCTTATGAGGAGGCCCCGAAGAAATAGCTTGAGGGATAAAGACCGACCGATCACCTTGTTATTATGGCTTATATAGACAATATTATTTTTGTTATAGTCCTTGCATTAGGATTTGGGTACTTTGCCCTCAATGTAAAAAAATTGGTACGCAACATCAGGCTTGGGCGTGATACCGACAGGCGCGACAACCCCGGTGAACGCTGGGCCAACATGGCTATGATTGCCCTTGGCCAGTCAAAAATGATGAAGCGGCCTGTTGTGGGCATCTTGCATATTATAGTATATGTCGGCTTCGTGATCATTAATATCGAATTGCTTGAGATAATTATTGACGGTATATTCGGTACACACCGCCTCTTTTCTTTTATGGGCGGCTTTTACAGCTTTCTTATCGGCTTTTTTGAAGTGCTTGCGTTTGGCGTAATCGTTGCGGTTGTCATTTTCTGGCTGCGCAGGAACGTGGTAAAACTTAAACGCTTTGTTCACGGCGACCTTAAAGGCTGGCCGAAAAGCGATGCGAATATCATCCTTTATTTTGAAACCGTATTGATGCTGCTGTTCTTAACAATGAACGGCGCCGACGGCTATCTTCAATCCATTAATGCAGAACATTACACGCATGCAGGGGCTTTTCCTGTTTCAGGATTTATAGCACAGCTTTTTGAAGGGATGGATGCCGGTACGGTAATGATCATTGAAAGAACTGCATGGTGGATGCATATTATAGGTATTCTAATTTTTATGAATTACCTCTATTTCTCTAAACACCTGCACATATTACTTGCGTTTCCTAATACCTATTTTGCCAACCTTAAACCTAAAGGGCAGCTTGAAAACCTGGAATCGGTTACTAATGAGGTAAAGCTCATGATGGACCCGAATGCCGACCCGTTTGCGGCAGCGCCTCCTATGGCAGAAGGCGAAGCGCCTGCAAAATTTGGCGCAAGCGATGTACAGGACCTGAACTGGGTGCAATTGCTGAATGCCTATACATGCACGGAATGTGGCAGGTGTACATCGGTATGCCCGGCGAACCAGACCGGCAAAAAACTTTCGCCAAGGAAGATAATGATGGATACCCGTGACAGGCTTGAAGAAGTAGGCCGCAACATCGATAAAAACAAAGGGACATTTGTAGACGACGGCAAAATGCTCCTCAATGATTATATCACTCCCGAAGAGCTATGGGCCTGCACCACCTGTAATGGTTGTGTGGAAGCCTGCCCGGTAAACATAGACCCGCTTTCCATTATTATGGATATGAGGAGATACCTTGTTATGGAGCAGAGCGCTGCGCCTAAAGAGTTGAATGGTATGATGACCAATATAGAGAACAATGGTGCGCCATGGCAGTATAGCCAGATGGACAGGTTAAACTGGAAAGACGAAGCATAATGAATACGGAAGATATAGACAAAAATTTACAGCCGATAACAGAGAACGGCGAACACCTGAGCCCGATACTTCCGCCGGGTATAAAGAATTACCTGATCGATATAGACGGGACTATTTGTGACGACATACCAAATGAGGAGCCGGAAAGGATGGTAACCGCTGCGGTTTATCCCGATGCCCTTGAAACCCTGAACAGGTGGTATGACGAGGGGCATGTAATCTATTTCTTTACTTCCCGTACCGAAGCACACAGGGAAATAACAGAGGCATGGCTGAATAAATTCGGATTTAAATACCATGGGATGCTTATGGGCAAACCCCGCGGTGGAAATTACCACTGGATAGACAACCACCTTGTAAAGGCAACACGTTACAGGGGAAAATTTACCGACCTGATTGAGAAAGAGGTTACCATTCAGGTTTTTGATGATGGCAAACACGATGAAGATTAAGTTATGACACAGGAAAACATTATAGTTCCTACTATGGCCGAAATGATGGCTACAGGGCAGCAGCCGGAAGTATTATTCTGGGTGGGCTGTTCGGGTAGTTTTGACGACAGGGCCAAAAAGATAACCAAGGCATTTGTGCGGATACTAAACCGTGCCAATGTGCCGTTCGCTGTATTAGGGACCGAGGAAAGCTGTACAGGCGATCCGGCAAAAAGGGCAGGCAATGAGTTCCTGTTCCAGATGCAGGCAATGACCAACATTGAAGTGCTGAATGCCTATGATGTAAAGAAAATAGTGACGGCATGCCCGCACTGTTTTAATACTATAAAGAATGAATATCCGGAACTGGGCGGAAAGTATGAGGTGGTTCACCACACGCAGTTCCTGAAGTCACTGCTGGATGACGGCAGGCTTACCATAGAAGGAGGCCAGTTTAAAGGCAAGAGAATAACCTTCCACGACCCATGTTATTTGGGAAGGGCAAACAATATCTACGAAGCGCCACGCGACCTCATTGAGAAGCTGGATGCTGAGTTGGTTGAGATGAAACGTTCCCGTGCCAACGGCCTTTGCTGTGGTGCAGGCGGTGCGCAGATGTTCAAGGAACCGGAACCGGGTAATAAGGATGTGAATGTGGAAAGGACAGAAGATGCCCTGGAAACGCAGCCTGAGATAATCGCGGCCGGATGCCCTTTCTGCAATACCATGCTCACAGATGGCGTTAAGGCAAAGAACAGGGAACACGATATTAAAGTAATGGATGTGGCGGAATTGATCGCTAATGCTAAGGATTTATAAGAAAAACAATTATGTACGTTCCTTTTGATACACTGCCTGAAGAATCCAGGATATGGATTTACCAGTCGAACAGAAAATTTTCCGATGAGGAAATTGCCGAAATAGAGTCGGCGCTTAAGCACTTCCTTGAAAACTGGGAGGCACATGGCGCCGGGCTTGAAGCTTCGTACCAGATAAAATACAACAGATTCATTATTATTGCTGTTAACCAGGATACTCAGGCTGCCACCGGTTGCTCTATTGATGCATCGGTACAGTTCATTCAGTCTATCGAACAGAAATACGGCGTTGACCTGCTTGACAAGATGAACGTCACCTTTAAGAATGGCGAGCATATTGCTTATAAACCGCTTATTGATTTTAAGAAAATGGCCAAAGAGAAATCAGTTTCGGCCAATACTATAGTTTTTAACAACCTGGTAAACACCGTAGGCGAGTGGGAAGAATACTGGGAAGTACCCGCAGGCGAGAGCTGGCACAGCCGTTTTTTTTAACAGGCTTTGCATAGTCGGGACAAGTAAGGAATCATCATTATGTAAAAGGTAATGGTGATTTTATCATTTAAAAAAATACAACAGTTTTGAAGAGATTATTGGTTATACTATTCCTGTTTGTCATTGGGGCAGCATCGGCGCAGAAGGCGGCAGGGTTTGACGATTACGCGTCGCCAGGGGAAAGGAAATGGGTAGACAGCATCTACAACAGCCTTTCATTTGACGAACGGGTAGGGCAGCTGTTTATGGTTGCGGCCTATTCTAATAAAGATTCCACGCACATAAAAGGCATTGATAAGCTGGTAAGGGATTACAAAGTAGGCGGGCTAATTTTTTTTCAGGGCGGCCCAACGCGGCAGGCAAGGCTTACTAACCGCTACCAGGCAGAATCGAAAGTGCCGATGTTTATTGGTATTGATGCCGAATGGGGCCTTAGCATGAGGCTTGACTCTACGTATCGCTATCCGTGGAATATGACACTGGGGGCAGTACAGGATATGAAGCTCATCGAAAAGCAGGGTAAGCAAATGGCGATCCAGGCGAAGCGCATGGGCATCCATTTCAACTTTGGCCCGGTGCTCGACATAAATACGAATCCGTCCAACCCGATTATTGGTAACCGCTCGTTTGGAGAAGATAAAATTAACGTAACCGACAGGGCTCTGGCACTTATGAAAGGCATCCAGAGTGAAGGCGTTTTTGCTACCGGCAAACACTTTCCGGGCCATGGCGATACCGGTACCGACTCACATACCACATTGCCATACCTTCCTTTTTCTAAAGAAAGGCTGGAAGATGTAGAGTTTTATCCTTATAAAAAACTGTTTAAAGAAGGGCTGTCGAGCATTATGGTGGCGCACCTTAATGTGCCCAGCATAGAGCCTACGCCCAACTATCCCACATCACTTTCGTACAATGTGATAACCAATATTGTGCAAAAAGAAATGGGCTTTAAAGGCCTTATATTTACGGATGCGCTCAACATGAAAGGTGCCAGTAACTTTATGGCGCCGGGCGATATTGACCTTGAGGCATTCCTTGCCGGTAATGATGTGCTCCTGTTCGCCGAAAATGTTCCGGTAGCGATAGAGAAATTCCGTCAGGCGTATACCGATAGTGTATTGTCGGAAGAAAGATTGCAGCATTCGGTAAAAAAGATATTGGCTTACAAATACAGGGTTGGGCTTAATAAGTACACACCTATCGACATAAATAACCTTTACAGTGACCTGAACGGGCATGAGTATGACGACCTGAACTACCAGCTGTATGAAAATGCAGTAACTGTACTGAAGAACGACCAGGAAATAGTACCGGTCATGGAACTCGAGAACGAGAAGATCGCCTATGTAAAACTAGGTGACGACGATGGTTCTGTTTACCTGAGCACCCTGCAGAAATATGCGGATGTAACCGAAGTGAAGGAAGACAGCCTCCAATTGCTTACTACAAGGCTTAAGGACTACAGCACGGTTATCGTGGGCTACCATAAAGCCGATGGCGCCTGGAAAAAGCATGATCTTTCTGCCAAAGAACTGGTTTGGCTGGATACCATTGCCAAAAATAAAAGGGTGATATTCACGGTTTTTGCAAAGCCTTACACGCTGAATGCCGTAAAGAATTTTGCCAATATCGAGAGCGTAGTGCTGGCCTACCAGAACAATGCCATTTCGCAAACCGTAGCGGCTGAGATCGTATTCGGTGCTTTGGGCTCAAAAGGTAAACTGCCGGTATCTATCGGGACGGCGTATAAAGTGAATCACGGAATCTTTACGAAGACAACGAACCGACTGGGCTTTACTACGCCTGAAAACGCAGGCATGAACTCGGTCGTGCTTCAAAAGATCGACCTTTTGGCAAAAAAAGCGATAGACGAGAAAATGACCCCGGGATTGCAGGTGATCGTTGCGAGAAAGGGCAAGGTGATCTACCAGAAGTCATTTGGATATCATACCTACGAGAACGATATGAAGGTGAAAGACACGGATATTTATGATGTGGCTTCGCTGACGAAAGTATTATCGACACTGCCGAACATCATGCAATTGTTTGATAAGGGAGAGCTGAAGCTGGACGACAGGCTTGGCGACCTACTCCCTGTATTTGCCAAAACCGACAAGAGGAAGATATTATTAAAAGACATGCTGCTGCACCAGGCAAGGTTCCAGGCGTGGATACCTTTTTACCAGGAAACACTGGATAGTGAAAAGCATCCTGACTCGCTGTACTACCGCAGGAGCTATAGTGACGAATTCCCCCACCAGGTGGCAGAGAATCTTTATCTCAGGAAAGACTATCCGGATACCATAATAGCCCGCATTGCAGATAGCAAGCTTTTGAAAAAGAAAGAATACAAGTACAGTGATTTCTCGTTCATACTGCTTAAGGAATATATAGAAAGGCATACCGGTAAGAAGATCGATGTGCTGAGCGACCAGCAATTCTACAAGCCTTTGGGTGCGGCCCATACCACTTACAACCCGTTGCGCAAATTCGATATGGCTGTTATTCCGCCTACGGAGATCGATAAATATTTCCGCTACCAGGTGATACAGGGGTATGTGCACGATATGGCTGCCGCGATGGAAGACGGTGTTGCAGGACATGCAGGGCTTTTCTCTAACGCAATGGACGTAGCCAAGATCATGCAGATGTACCTGCAGCAAGGCAATTATGGCGGCAAGCAATATTTTTCTGCTAAAACGTTTGATACCTTTAATACCTGCTATGCCTGCAAGGAAGGCAACAGGAGAGGACTGGGCTTCGACAAGCCGCAGATAGGCAATAACCCCGGCCCGACCTGCGGGTGCGTATCTAAATCGAGCTTTGGGCATACCGGCTTTACGGGTACAATGACCTGGGCCGACCCCGAAACAGGGATCGTTTATGTATTCTTATCGAACAGGACCTATCCCGAAGCAGGGGAGAACCGCCTTTCGAAAGAGAATATAAGGGAAGATATACAGAAGGTGATAGAAGAGGCTATTATAGAGTAGTTGATTTGTTGATGGGTTATTTGTTTATGCGATACCCAATCAACCAAATCAGAATACCAACAAATAAACCAAAAAATGCAGTCACCAGCAGCAACACCGGACGAATATATTGCTTCACTTCCTGAAGACAGGAGAGCAGCTATGGAAAAGCTCAGGGATACCATAAATAAAAACCTTCCAAAAGGATTTAAGGAGGGCATGGGTTATGGTATGTTGGGCTGGGTAGTGCCGCATTCGGCGTATCCGGCAGGGTATCATTGCGACCCTAAATTGCCGTTGCCTTTTTTAAGCATCGCTTCACAAAAGAATTTTATTGCGGTTTACCACATGGGTGTTTACGCCAACAAGAAGCTCCACGACTGGTTTGTGGCAGAATATCCGAACCACGTGAATACAAAGCTGGATATGGGTAAAAGCTGTATCCGTTTTAAAAAGCCGGAGATAATTCCTTTTGAACTTATCGGCGAACTGGTTTCCAAAATCACAATGCAGGAGTGGATCGATCTGTATGAGAAAAACCTGAAAGGGTAATTTAGTTTTCAGTCTCAATCACATTTTTCAGTTCCGCTGTGTCATTCTAACGAACAACGAATCTCTAAAATTTATAAATTGAGATTCTTCACTCCGCAGGCTGCGTTCAGAATGACAAAGATACCAAATACAAAACAAGCCTTTCCCTTTAACCCCGACAGCAGCGATATCCTGCGGAGGCACGGAGCTGATAAAGCGAATGGCGGGACGATGATAGTAAAAATGCCCTAAGCCGGCTGTTTCCAACGCATTAAATTGTCACAATAATTATTACGTTAATTCGTGTTAATGCGAATTTTCGCCTGCTTTTTTTATTTAATTTCGTTGCTTTATTTTGAAATTATATGAAAATCGCAATAGTATGTTACCCAACCTTTGGCGGAAGCGGCGTTGTTGCTACCGAACTTGGATTGGAACTGGCACGAAAAGGCCATGAGATACACTTTATCACCTACAGCCAGCCGGTACGCCTGGCCTTGCTGAACCCCAATATCCATTACCACGAAGTACACGTGCCGGAATACCCACTGTTCCATTACCAGCCATATGAACTGGCGCTGTCGAGCAAGCTGGTGGATATGGTAAAACTGCATAAGATAGAATTGCTGCATGTACATTATGCCATTCCGCACGCCTATGCCGGATACATGGCTAAAAAAATGCTGAAAGAGCAGGGCATCAGGATACCGATGGTGACCACGCTGCACGGAACCGATATTACGCTGGTGGGTAACCACCCGTTTTACAAGCCTGCGGTGAGCTTCAGTATCAACCATTCGGATATTGTGACCTCAGTATCGCAGGACCTGAAGGATGCCACTTACAGGCTTTTTGATATTAAACGCGAGATCTATGTGATCCCGAATTTTATTGAGATCGATAAGAATAAGCTGGATGCAAAATCGGATTGCCACCGATCGATGATGGCGACCGAAACGCAAAAGATAGTTACCCACATAAGCAACTTCCGCAAGGTGAAACGTATCCCGGATATCGTTAAGATATTCTTTGAAATACAGAAAAAACTTCCTGCCAAACTAATGATGGTGGGCGATGGCCCCGAAAGGGCTGGAGCCGAAGAGCTATGTGAAGAGCTGGGTATCAGCGACAAGGTAATTTTCTTTGGCAACAGCAACGAAATCGATAAGATACTTTGCTTTAGCGACCTGTTCCTGCTGCCTTCGGAAACGGAGAGCTTTGGGCTTGCAGCACTTGAGGCCATGGCGAGCGGTGTGCCGGTAATATCGACCAATACAGGCGGGCTTCCGGAAGTGAACCGCGAAGGCTACTCCGGTTACCTTAGCGATGTGGGCGATATACAGGATATGGCCGAAAAAGCGATATCAATACTATCGGACGATGAAAAGCTGTTGGAATTCAAGGAGAATGCACTGAAAGTGGCACAGGAGTTTGATATACAGAATATCCTTCCGATGTATGAGAACCTGTACAGGAAGGCATTGAAGATGAATTTGTAATACTTGCCAGCTATATTTTCGGGCGTGTCGGCTCTCCCGATCGCTATCGGGACAAGCCGTCGCGCTCTCCGCTGTATCCCCGCAGAAAAAGCGGGGGATGCCGCTGCGATCGCTCACGCAAGTGGAATTAACGTTGTTTGATTGTGCCTGCTGTGATTTGGGGAGATGTATATTTAGTCAGAAAATTTTTGGTATTGTATTTGTATTGTTCCTTACAACAATCATTAAATAAACGACACTTATGAAAAAATTACTTACTCTCGCTTTACTGGCACTGGCATTTGCAAGCTGCAAGATCAACGTTGTGAACCACATTGCAGTTGCTGCCCCGATTACTTTTGAGATACTGAAACAGGAAGCCTATGGCGGCCGTGACAAAGAATCGGCTGCGGTCATCACTTCGCAAAGCCAGTTCATTGCTTTATATAATGAGCTTGGATGGAGCGATGTACCTCCCGTAGATTTTGAAAAGCAGAATGTTGTAGCGCTATTTATGGGCCAGAAGAGTACAGGAGGTTATAGCATTAGCGTGAAAAGCATTAATATCAATGATGACACTGCTACCATCAAGGTACTGGAAACCGTACCAAGCGGAATGGCGACCATGGCGATCACCAACCCTTACTGCATTGCGCTCATCCCGAAAACGGAAAAGGTGATAGTGGAATAGATTATTAGATATTGGATTGTTGGACAGTCTGAATAAATATTTAAACCCCTAATTCGTCAGGGGTTTTATTTTTTTACGATCAATTCAACATAAACAGGTAAATGGTCACTCGGATAGCGGCAATCTTTAGAATCGCTCAGGATCGCATATTTTTTAGCTTCAAGACCAGTCTTTGGGATAAAAATATAGTCGATACGTTTTGTAACCGGCTTATTGAATTCGAATGCATTGAACGTGCCTGTTGGACCAAATACAAATTCGGATACGTCCCGGGTATCCAGCAGTTCTTTTTTAATTACCGTAATAGGGACGGCATCCGGTTCCAGATTGAAGTCGCCCATCACGATGAATGGCAGGTTTTCCTTATTGAGTTCTTTTATCTTTTTGAGGATAAGCTTTGCGCTTTCCACCCTTGCCACATCGCCTATGTGATCGAAATGCGTATTGAAGACCCATATCTTCTGTTTGGTGTCCCTGTTTTCGAAAAGCCCATAACTACAAACCCTGTTATACGCGGCATCCCAGCCTTTAGAAGGCACAGCAGGCGTTTCGGACAGCCAAAACGTTGACTGCTGCAGCACTTTGAACTTTTTACTTTTATAAAAAATTGCTGAGTGCTCGCCTTTGCTTTTCCCGTCATCCCGGCCTACGCCTATAAAATTATAGTCCGTCATCGTACTGTCAAGGTACTGCATCTGCTGCGGCAACGCTTCCTGTACCCCGAGGAAATCAGGCTCATAAAACTGCACCTGCTTTGCCAGCATTTCCTTGCGATTGTCCCAGCGGTTCTCGCCATCGCTGGCTATGTCCAGTCGGATGTTGTAGGTCATAACCTTGTACGTCTGCGCGGTGGCAGTAAATGCTGCAATCATTGAGAGAATAATTAAAAATCGTTTCATAATCTATGGTTTTTCAGATGGCAGGTAACCGTAGGCTGCCAGTTCCTGTTCATTTTTAACATTGATAAGTTTGCCGTCTTTAAGCAGGAGGTTCCTATCCGTTACCGAAAATACATCATTATAATAATGGTCGGTAATGATTATGCCTTTTTTTGCTTTAAGCCCGGTCAAAAAACTTTTGATGAGTTCTTTATATAAAGGCTCGATCATAGAGAATGGCTCATCCAGCATCAGGAACGGATGGGAGAGGTTGCCTACCAGCAGCAATTCGAAATACCGCAGCTCACCTATCGACAGGTTGCCGGCACGGGTATTGGCTATTTTATCCATTCCGGGGGCATAGAAGAGCTTGTCCTGCTCATTTCCGCTGTAATAAAGTGGAATTATATCCCGTATTTTAAGGTTCTTAGGAAGGAAAGGATCTTGTGGAAGGTACCCGATTTTACCCTGTGGTATTACTTCATTTACCGGGAGAGGTTGCCCATTTATAGCCAGGTCAATAGAATCAGCTTTTACAGTACCGAAAAGAATTTTCAGCATTGTGGACTTGCCGCAACCGTTTCGACCGAAAATACCCACTACCTCACCGGTGCTGCATTCCAGAACTGCATTGTCAAGCACTTTTTTAGTGCCAAATGCCTTTACAATATTAGTTGCGCTGAGCGTATGCATATTAAGAGAACTGCAGGATTAAAAGCAGTATCAAAAGCCCCGGAACAAGATTAACGGCAAAGGTCATAAAAGCCATCCGTTGCCTTGTATAGCCTAAATTATGGTAAAAGTAATATTGGGCTTTGTAAAACGTATTGAACGCCAGTATACCCACTGCAATACCCATCGAACAAAAAAGTATTGGAAACCATACCGCTTTCGCCGAAAAGAATGCTGCAATAAAACTAAAACAGCAATTGAAGACATTTACAGTTATATAATAGTTCCAGAAAGCCTTCATTTATAAGGCCTGTCCGCTGTTATATTTTTCTTTCAGCCATCGTTCCTGGTAAATACGACGGGCAGCCCAGCCTGTGTCTTTAATGAAATAACCGTTTACTGAAGCGCCTACAGCTGCCCCGATGACAGGAACTGCCTGTAATGCCTTGCGTTTGGTCAGGTTGACGCCCAGTTGTTTGGTCAGGGCTTTAATAAGAATCTTGGCTGCTTCCTTGGTCACTTCATTTTCAAGGGTTTTTCCGGCTACTTGCTTATGCGGATTTTTAGAAACCATATTTTGAAGTGAGGTAAGCGCCAATTCTTTTTCTTCGGTCGAATTCGCACCCGCTACAGCTAATATCGAAAGCACTATCTGGTTTTCTTCGTCAGAATTGTTCTCAAACCCATAGCACATTGCTATTTTGTTGATGGTACGGAACGAAAGGGTTATAATCGCAGGGATATCAATCGCCATACCCGCCAGTCCGGCCATTCCTGTAGCCGCACCTTCGGTAGTAGCAATACCGATTGCCCAGTTGTGCGCCTCGTTGGCCAGCATATCAACTTCGGGAAGTGACCGCGAACGTAACTCGGCAGCTTCAGTCACATTTGCTTCCCTTTTGAAGGCTTCCATATCAATGAGCGATTTCGAAGCGCCATTACAACTCTCGATCGCGTTTTGTATTGTGTTTGTGGGCAATGCATTATCGAACAGCCTTGATAGTGGCTTGAAGAGCGAACCCATGAATTCGCTTACCACACCGGGCTTTTCATCTTTCCAGTTCTGTATTTCCTGTAGCTGCCTTTGTTCGTAGCTGTCTTTTGTGTCAATTGTCATAGCGTATGTATTGTTTGCGGTTGATTTTTAGCATCAAAACAAATATAGCTAAAATACATTGTCTTTATAAAAAGTACCGGATTTAGCTGAATAAAAAATGCCGCTCTGAAGCGGCATTTAACTTATATCTATGGTATCGATGTCATCCCGTAAAACCGGAACTTCCCGTTTATCTTTATGAAGCGGAAACTGTGGCTGGTGCCGGTATGGCCTTTGGCAAACTCATCTTTCTTATACGTCTCGACCCATACCTCATATATTTTAAGGTCCTTTGGGTAATCTTTCGGCACGACTTTCGGCTTAAAATTCTCTACAATTACGGAGCTGAAAGAATAGCCTTTCTTAGCCATTGCCAGATACACAGGTGACTCAGTGAATTTTTGGGAGATTACGGTAAAGAAAAATTCAGCGGGAACAAATACCGCTCCTTTTGCAGCTTCGACAGCGCCAACGCAATCTACGCAGTCGACTTCTTTGCAGCTCAGGGCAAGGAATGCTGTTTTATTGCCTTTTACAAGAGCATCTACAAGGGCTATGAAATTTTTATCAAGTTCGTCCCATTCCTTTTGGGTAGTGACTTTTGTCGGGGCAGGATTTTGCGCATGGGCAAAACCGGATATCAGTAGGCAAAACAGTACTATGATCTTATTCATTGCTTTTTTTGGCATTTACTATATAACGTCAAAAGTAGGATTTATTTTGATATGAAAAAATGCGTAAGGAATGTTCCTATTCTTTGGTGATAAGTTTTCCTTTTGAATTGAACAGGAATGTTTCACTTCCTTTTCGGAACAGCATATTGCGTTTTTCGGTGTAGATAAAGCTTTCATAATTAAATGGGATCAGTATCCTGCCTTTGTAATCCAGGCAGCCCCAATCGCCGTTAAGCCGTGCAATTATCGTTCCCTCCTGCACGCGCTCGTATACCTCATCATATTTAACAGGTATAACGATCCTTCCCGAAATATCCGCATAGCCAAACTTATTATTGAGTACCAGCCGCAGCAGGCCGTTTTGTGGAGCGTACGCTCCCTGGTATTGTATCGGGACTATAAACTTGCCGTCGAGCGTTACAACCCCAAGTTTCCCATCATGATAGACCCCCACCAGGCCGCCTTCAAACCACCTTATGTCCTCATAAGGAAACGGGTATTCTTTTTTGGTCTGCAGGTTCACGAGGAATTGTTTGTCATCAACAGACACGTGCGCAAAGCCGTTATACACTCTTTTAATTCTTTGGTTTTTAAACGGAAGCAGTTCCTTCCCGTTTCCGTCAATAATGCCATACATACCTTCGGGCAACTCTGCAACGATATAATCGTCCAGCTTGTCAATCTTGTCATACATCATCGCTACTGTAACCTTGCCATTCCGGTCCATCAATCCATATTTGTTATCAACTGCCACTAAGAAATGCGTGCTGCTGAAAGCTTCGATCCTGTCATAAATGAATTCGGATATTTCTTTCCCGTCGTTACCCACAAGGCCAAAAAACCGTTTTCCCTGATATTCTTTTGCTGCAAGGTGTGCATCACCGTTAATGGAATTGTAAACCTCGTAGTATTTAAAATCGGTGAGCTGATTCCCTTCATTGTCCATCAGCGCCCACAACCTGTCCTCATTCCTTACACCGAACCCATTTTCATAATGTTCTATGGCATCATACCGTAAGGGTGTCACTTCGTTATAAAGCGAATCGAGCAGCCCTAACTTGTCGCCCTTCCTGTAAATGTAGTGGTTGTTATCTCCTATAGGATAATTGACTATATCAATGTCGTCATATTCCATTTTGCGGTGAACCGTGCCGTTTCGGTCAATGAAAGTATAAAGTCCGTCTTTATAAGTAAGGAACATGCCGTGGCCTTTGTATTCCAAAATGTCATATTCCAGCGGTAGTACTACCTTGTATTCATTGCTGTATACACCATGTTTGCCGGCAATTGTTACGATATACATCGAGTCTGTCCGGACAAGCCTGTCAAATTTTGGTTCTAATAATACCCTTCCCAGTGTGTCCATCACGCCTGTTTTTGCGCCATCGTGTATATAGTAAATGGAGCTGCCCAATTCTTCCTCGGAGCCCCTCATGCCAGGCAGCAGATTCTGCGAATGCGCCACCGTTTTTACCTTTCCGGTCGCAAGCAGCTGCGCCTCATCAAAGGGATAAGGGACATAACGTTGAAGTATTTTTCCTGACGTGTCGCGGATAAAATAAATATTTAAAGTCGGCATACTTCGCAATATCATTTCGGGCGGAAGGGCGCGTGGTGGCATTTGCGCAACCTGCATACGCGAATAGTTGAGCATATCGACCTTTATGATCTGCGTACCGTTGTAGAAGTTGTAATAAATTATTGTAGGCTTTATTTCTTTTCCGACAGAAAAAGGAAAACCGTCCTGCCCGGCGCAGAATAAGGGGATCGACAGCAGGACGAGCAGAATGTTTTTCATGTAATAAGCGATTAACAAAATAATTTAATGATATTCAACCTGCATAGGCCCACATAGACTAAGCAACACTCAAACTTTGTGCCATTGATCCATAATGCTTAAATACATAAAGCAAAAAACGCCGGTTAATACCAGCGTTTTTTATTTTGTTTTGAGGCTTCCGATTTTCTGGAATTGCCCTGGCCCGTCTTTTTCTTGTTGCGAAGGTCGGGCTTCTTCTCGGCATCCGGCTTTTCTGCATCTTCTCCCATTCCGTAAGGATAGGGGTGGCCTTCGATCACCTTGATCTTCATACGGATAAGCTTCTCGATATCTTTCAGGTAAGGCTGCTCATCTTTCGCACAGAATGATATTGCAAGGCCTTCGTTCCCGGCACGGCCTGTACGGCCAATGCGGTGTACATACGTTTCAGGGATATTCGGGAGGTCGAAATTGATTACATACGGCAGGCTTTCGATATCGATACCACGTGCGGCAATATCGGTGGCTACCAGTGCAGATACTTCTTTGTTCTTAAAGCCTTCCAGTACACGTACCCTTGCATTCTGCGATTTGTCACCGTGTATGGCTTCAGCGTTCACGCCGTTCTTTTTAAGGGCTTTTACCACATTATCGGCACCGTGCTTGGTACGGGTAAAAACAAGTACGTTCGAAAGGTTCTCATTGCGTATTAGGTGGTACAGCAGTTTGCGCTTGTCGCCTTTATCTACAAAATACACCTGCTGCTTTACTTTTTCAGCCGTAGATGATACAGGCGTTACCGAAACGTATTTCGGAGTGGTAAGGAACGTATCGGCAAGTTCGCGTATCGCTATCGGCATGGTAGCCGAGAACAGCAATGTCTGCCTGTTGGTTGGCGTAAGCTTGATAATCTTCTTCACATCGTTGATAAAGCCCATGTCCAGCATCTGGTCGGCTTCATCAAGTACCAATGTATGCAGGTGGTCAAGGTTGATGAATCCCTGCTTGTGCAGGTCCAGCAGCCTTCCGGGCGTAGCGATAAGGATATCAACGCCTTTGCGCAGCTGGTCGGTTTGCGAAACCTGGTTTACGCCGCCAAAAATGGTCAGCTGGCGGATGTTGGTATATTTTCCGTACGTGTCAAAGCTGGCGCCTATCTGCAGGGCAAGCTCACGTGTTGGCGTTACTACCAGGGCACGGATATGTTTTACCTTTTTTATAGAGCCCACAATGCGGTGCAGCGAGTTCAGTATAGGGATTGCAAAAGCGGCCGTTTTACCGGTACCGGTTTGTGCGCAGCCTACTAAATCTGTCCCTTCAAGGATAATCGGTATTGCCTGTTCCTGTATCGGGGTTGGTGATTCATACCCTTCTTCGATCAGGGCCTGATGGATATTTTTAATTAAATTAAGATCTTCAAATGTCATTTTAAATGTATTAAGCGCTTATAGTTAGTGCGCTAAGAAGCTGCAAAGATACGCTTTTAAAATTAAGGTGAAACAGCGGCATTACAATGATGTTGCGGTGCGATGCCGGGTATCAAAATTAGATATGTGACTTTGCCTTCATAAAATCGGTTACCAGGTAGGCTATCAGCTTGCCTGCCAGGTGTGGGTTTCTTTCGCTGCCCAGTTCCGGTGCGCCTTCGCAAATGTGCAGGTAGGCCGCGTTTTCATGCCGCCCCATATAATGGATGAATTTCCTTGCCTTTTCGATACTGAACCCGCTTGGCGTCATGGCGCTGCTGGCTACATCAGGCAACGAGTCGAGATCCAGCTCTACCCCGAATGGCTCATTATTAATAAAATCTATCGCATGGTGCATTTCGGCAGTAAAAACCTTTTCCTCCCGTATGGCTATCTGCTCGTAGGTATTGTATTTTATACGGTCATGGTTTTTTTTGATGGTCTCCATAACGCCCTTTGAGACATAATTCTCATGCAGCCCGAAAATATAGTAGTTTTTAAGGAAGCCTTCTTCAAAGGCATACGAAAAGCCATTGCCACTATGGCGGCCTTCGAGCATCCTGAAGTCGGTATGTGCATCAAAATTTATCGCGTTTACCGGTTTTCCTTTTGCCAGTGCCGTCCCTTTAATGTTTCCGTATGCGTTATTGTGGCCTCCGCCAATGATTATGGGGGTTTTGCCTGCAAGGAGTATTTGGCGCACCACATGCGAAACGTCTTTGTCGATCTTTTCGATGAGCGCTGAGAGCTTTTTGCGGCCTTCTATTGATGTTGCATCCAGGCTCGCTGCTTCCTGCATTGCCACGGTTACATCTATACTGCCCAATATCAGCAGCCTGCCACCCTTAAAAAATTTGTTATGCTGCAGGTTTATGATGCTTTTAATAGCCGATTCCCATGCCGACGCTGTCCCCGGCCGGCCGTGGTTTGCCCTTACGCCTATATCCTCGGGTATTCCGAACAAAACAAATTCTGCCTCGTCTGCCCTTACATGGTCCCATGTAGCCGTATCTTTGGGGAGCGTGTGAATTCTCTCACCAAATTTTATCTCGCCGCTTCTGTATGAAGTGAATTTTGCCAGGTCGCTGACCGTAAACAGGATGATATTTTCCATTTATATTTTCTTACTTCAAAAGTACTATTTTCACTTAATTTTGCGTTAAAAAGATGATGGTAAATTAAAATATATATAAATTTGGAAAAAATATTTTAACATGGAGAATCAAAAAAATAATTCTAGTTTAAAAGCTATAATAATAGTATTGTCTATCTTGTTGGTTGGCAGCCTCATCTTTATGTACAAAATGAGTACCGATAATAAGGATGTTGAGAAAAAGCTGGAAACTACGCTTTCTGAAAAGCAAAAACTTGAAATTGACTTAAAAGAGAAGATAGCCAGTTATGATGCGGCTATTGCTGATAACACAAGCATAAAAGGAGAACTTGAAGCCGAAAGGGCAAAAGTTGTTGACCTTTTGACGCAGGTTCAGAAAACCAAGGACGATAATAAAGTAGCTATCAAGCAGTTTAAAGATGACTACAGGAGGCTAAAACGTGAGCATGATGCATTGCTGGCTGAAAATGACAAGCTGAAAGGCGAGAACGCGACACTGACTACACAGCGCGATAGTACAAGGACTGCTTTGGGTGAGTCTAAAAGGTACAACGACACGTTGGTTAACCAAAACGAAAACCTTTCCAAAACAGTTGAGAAGGCGCAGAAATTACAGATACTTAACCTGCATACCCAACCGTTTAAAGAAAGAAGTTCAGGTAAGCTTATACAGACCGATAAGGCTAGGAGAGTAGACAAGATACAGATTTCCTTTACTATCGCTGCAAACGAAGTTGCGCCAGCCGGTAACAGGACGTATTATGTGCAGATCATCGACAGCAAAAATAATGTGATAGGTGATAAAGCTACAGAAGTATTTGGCGACCAAACGCTTACCTACAGCTTCATAACCAATGCTATTTTCCAAAATAAAACAATTACGGTTAATGAACTTGTTGCAGGTAAAGATTTTGCCAAAGGGCTTTACACTGTAAATATTTTCGATAAAGGCACGCTTGTTGCCAACACGACATTTACATTACGATAAAATATTGTTTATTAGTGAAGAAGGGAGCCGGGTTCGGTTCCCTTTTTTTGTTTTTTGCTACAGGCATTATCAAAATGAGTTTTTCCGCCAGAAATGTCTGGAATGCACAACAGGTCGCCTGATAGCGGTTTTGGTACTGAATAAAAAATGTGCTCACTTCATTTAAAATAATAATTGAAATTTAAAACCGAAATTCACTAATTTAGCGGTTTTGTTAAATTGCTGTTAAACAATACATCTTCAATGAATAGTACATACCGTATGGGGGAGTATAAAGCGCTGTTATACAGGCTTTTTTTAGCATACTTTTTCTATTTTATCGTAAGGCTGCTTTTTTTTATCTATAATTATAAGCTGCTGAAGGTGGACTCGGTTTCCGAATACCTCAGGCTCGCTTACCACGGGCTGGCTTTTGATACAACAGCCATCCTGTATACCAACCTCCTTTTTATACTTTTTTCGATACTGCCACTTACGGTAAACACCAGGAAAGGCTATCAGAAATTCCTGATGTGGCTGTATTTTATAACGAACCTGATTTCGTACGCGACTAATTTTGGCGACTTTATTTACTATAAATATATTTATGCCCGTACTACCGTCGCGGTTATCGACGTACTTAAAAATGAAGAGAACAAAGGCAGTATGCTTTTCCGGTTCATGATAAGCTACTGGCATGTTTTCCTTTTGTTTTTCATTATGGCCTTCCTTTGGATATGGCTCTATAAGAAGGTTAAAGTGCAGCCGGGGCTCAGGCCTGACAGCAAAGTGAAGTACTTCGCCTTTTCTGCCGTTGCCTTTATATTCATCGGAACCATGATAATCGGGGGCATACGGGGTGATTTCAAAAAGAGCACCAGGCCCATCAATATAATCGATGCCAACCGCCATGTGACCCAGCCTGAGCATGCCGACATTGTGCTGAATACGCCCTTTTCCATAATCAGGACATTCAATGTTACAAGCTTTAAGAAAGTCAGTTTTGTGGATGAGAAGGTAATAATGGACGATTTCCACCCGATAAAATTTTACAATAACAACCCGAAGACAACGCCTAATGTGGTGCTTATCATTACCGAAAGTATGGGCCGCGAATACTGGGGCTGCATGAACCGAAGCCGTAACATCCCGGGATTTGTGAGCTATACACCATTCCTGGACTCGCTCTCGCAGCACAGCCTTATTTTTGATAACAGCTATGCAAACGGCAGTAAGTCGATACACGGGATGTCGTCTATTTTAGCGGGGATCCCTTCGTTTAAAGATGCGTTTACCTCATCGCCATACCCTAAGCAAAGGATAGAATCGCTGGTATCTACACTTGAAAGTATGGGGTATGACACCTCGTTTTTCCATGGGGCGCCAAACGGCTCTATGGGTTTCCTTGGGTTTGGCAACATCCTTGGCTTTGACCATTATTACGGAAAAACAGAGTATAACAATGATGCTGATTTTGATGGGTCGTGGGGTATCTGGGATGAGCCTTTCATGCAGTTCATGAAGAATACGCTCGACCAGAAGAAGCAGCCTTTCTTTGGCACGATTTTTACAGTATCCTCGCACGAGCCTTATATAGTGCCGGAAAAATATGCCGGGAAATTCCCGAAAGGCACTGTGCCGATGCACCAGGTTGTAGGATACACCGATTATGCGTTTAAAAAATTCTTTGAAGCGGCCAAAAAATCACCGTGGTATAAGAATACGATCTTTGTTATTACGGCCGACCATGGGAACCAGATAGCGTATGACGAATACCGCAAGGTACTGAACCGCTCTGCAACGCCAATATTGATATTTAGGCCTGATGGCAGCCTGAAGGGTGTCGACAGCCAGATATGCCAGCAGATTGATATTTATCCTACAATACTCGATCTTATAGGGTATGACAAGCCTTTTATGAGCTGGGGAAGGAGCCTGGTGGGCGATAAGCAGGTGGAGCCTTTTGCGATTAGCTATAACGGGAACCTTTTTATGCTGCAGCGCGGCAAATACATTTGTACCTTTGACGGGAAGAACGTGGTTGGCTTTTACGACATTAACGACAAAGGCTTGGAACATAACCTTATTGATAAAAAAAATAAGGAAATGGAGGAAACTGAGATAGCCTGTAAAGCATTCCTGCAGGATTATTTTGAGCGGATTATTGATAAAAAATTATACTATAAAAGATGAAAAAAAAGATTTTAATCGTACTTGGCATAATTATCCTCGCCGCTGTGGGGAAATATGTGTATGATGTGAATATCGACCATAACTTTGAGCCTGTAGTTGAAGGTAAGGTGTATCGGTCAGCTACCATTCCACCGGATGAGTTGACTGATTATATTAAAAAATACAATATCAAAAGCGTTGTCGACCTTCGCAAGCCGGGCACTAACGACCTTATAAACAACCCTGAAGTAAGCCCGGAGCTTGTTGCCGAAAAAAAGGCGGTAGAAAGTGTTGCCGGTGCAAAATATTTTGACGTTGGCTCTGAGCAGATACCCAACCAGGTGACACTGGATAAATTTTATGCAGTAATGGACAACCCGGACAATTACCCGGTACTTATCCATTGTTACCACGGAGAGGGCAGGGCGCCTTTGTTCAGCGCGATATATAAAATAGAATACGAAGGGGTGCCCAATGACGAGGCGCGAAAGGAATCGCGCTGGTTTGTTGACCTGAGCCCTTTTGCGAAAGGCAAAGAGAAAGGCGAGTACCTGCTGAATTATAAGACACGGAAGCAGCAAGAGGAAGAAGCTAAAAAATAATGAACGCCCCGGGAATGGGGCGTTTTTCGTTTATTTCATTTAATATTTTTCAAGGTAACTAAAAGCAGCTTAGCAGCCGCAGTACATTTCCACAACGGTTTTATTCTTCGATTGTTTTATCTCATAATAGCACCCCGCCCCTTCATCTTCCGGCCGGTAAATTAGCCCGTCCCACACATTTTTTATTTCAGTACCATTTACTTTATACATTTTTTCAATCCATTTCTTAAGAGTGGCGGTATCGGTTTTAGGCAGTGTCAATAATACATTAGTTCCTTTACTTTCGCCACAGCTATCTATAAAATATTCGATGCCTCCTTCAAATTTTTGCTTAAACGAGCATATTGGCTGGTTCTCAAATTCCACATCCTTTTTAACGCCGGTGGGCTTTTCTGCTGTTTTGTAATTCTGCTTAAGGTAAATGAGCATTTCATCGTTGGTATATTCAGATGCTTTAACCGCAGCCACTATCTTTTTGATATCCGGTTGTTTCAGCTCAAATTTTTGAGCATGGCAAAGGACAGGGAGAACGCTTACTAATAATAGCATTAATTTTTGAATGCGCATAGAACTGTATTTTTGTAAAAGTAGTATTTTTTGATGCAATACCCATACATTTCCCTGACGTCCGGAGCCACATGCTTTAGCAGATGCTTAACGTGCAAGCGAAAAAAACAGGAAGATTACCAGTATCACTAACACAAAGATGGCACGAAGCGTAAATATCCTGGCGTTGCGCGAAGCATTGGCACGCCACAGCCGCTTCCTGCTTTGCACAACCGATAGCAGCAGCGTAAGGAGAAAGATAATAATGATGACAAGAAGATATTTGTAAACCATGGCACGGCAAAAATAAGGCAATATTTCCTTTTACTTGCCTCATGAAATTATCGGAAAGAAATATAATCAGTTGAAATTAGTGTAATTCGTGGCTAAACTTTCCTAAAACGCACTTGCTGCGTTCGCCCTGTAGGCATAATGCTTATATTTACCGTAACCATAAACCAAGCCTATGAAATTTTGTACCAATTGCGGAAACACCATTGCCGATACCGCTGCCGTTTGCTCTTATTGCGGAACAAGCCAGCCAACCGACTTTAAAATGCAATTCCCGCAGCCACGCCAGGACGATACGTTCCTGAGGGTACTCTATGTACTTACCATTGTGGGCGCCTGCTTTAGCCTTATCTCCATACCTATCGGTATGTTAAAAGGATTGCAATTATATGACAATTCTTTATATCTCGTTCAGGGAATCAGCCTTCTTACCGTTTTGGGTAAATTGGTCGGGGCCATATTCATGCTCCAGAAAAAGGTGATAGGCCTTTATATTTATACCATGGCAGGCGTTGCGACAATCGGTGTCGGCCTGTGGTCGGCTATTAATTTAGCAGGCGGTGTAGGTATGGGTAGTGACTTTGGACTTGCACTGACTATATTCTCCCTTATTTTCCCTATCGGATTCTTAGTAATGTACTGGCTGCCTGTAAACAGGAAAGTACTGTCTTAAATTAATTATGGAAAAATGTATACGATGCGATGCCGCCCTTGAACCCGGAACAAATTTCTGTCCGGTTTGCGGCACCGACCAACGCTTTGTTTACAGACCCGAAGCGACCACTATAACGCTTAAAGTGCTCTGTATCCTGACTATCGTTGGTTCCGTATTCCAGCTGTTCCGGGGGCTGATCTATGAAATGGTAGCCAACGACAGTAACAACAACGAATACATCCGCGGCTGGATATACGGCATAACCGGTGTAATGACACTTGCCGGGGCCGTAATGATGCTCCAAAAACAGCTTAACGGACTGTACCTTTATACCGTAGGACAGATAATTTACCTGCTCACTTGCTTTTGGGCGACATCAGTATATATGGAAGAAGCCGGAGATGCAACGGGGCTTTTGCTTACCATTGCAGCCGTGTTTGTAGTACCGGCAATCCTATTCCTTATTGTCTTTTGGACGGATGAGTGTAAGAAGGGGTTGAGGTAAATCTACACGCTCTCGTGCGGTCATTGCGAGGCACGAAGCAATCTTTCTTTATAAGGAGCGAATGGCTTGGGCTTTACCGGCAGTAGTCATTCCTGCTTTCCGCTCTATCCGCGCCGAAAAAGGCGCGGGATGCCGCTGCAATCAGGGCTAAAGAGGAGAGGTGGGAGTGTGTTTGGTGAGTTGAGTGAGCTGCAGGCAGTGTTGGAACAAAGCGATTTTAAGGCTTTTGACATTCATGTGTTGACACTGATTTTGTTGCAAAAATGTAACCACAACGCGAGAAACGGCTATATTATTTTACTTTGTTCTATTAAAAATATAATATTACTACCCGTTAAATTCATAGCATATCTAGTCATTTCATCATCGACTTTTTGTGGTATATTACCTTGTCCATGACCACCTAGTTTATTTCTAATGGTAGGAATTCCACTTTCTAACAAATTTTGGAGGGATGTAAATTGATTTTGTGTAAAAGTTGGAACTAAGCCGTTTTGAAAACATATTTGAATAAGTTTTTTGGAAGTATCAGTTGCACCGAATATCCAACCTTTTTCATCACAAATAATTTTAAGTGTACTTTCGAATGCTTTAAGACAGTCTGCTAAGCACTCTTTATTTCGTCCGTCTTTATAATGTTGGTGAGCTTTCATATATTCTTCATTTGCTCCCAAAAATTTATTATTCCACAATAAAGCTATTGTCGGTTTTGTAATTTCAATATGTGTGTATGTTGAATCAACTCGGATTACTTCACCATTTTCATAAGAATATCCAACGCCACTTTCTTTGAATCTTATATTTAATTCTTCAATAGCATCTTGTGGGTTAATCCTATCCCAAATATTGCATGAATAATTAAAAATCTCAATAGATTTTAATACAACTTCAACAATATCTATTACCTCTTCAGTACTTTTAGTGATTACCAAATAATTCAAAACAGCTTCAAATCCACTATTTGCATTAGAATCTAAAGTGTATTTACCATATTCTCTGCATAAAATATTATGTGCGTCATCATATATATAATGTTTGTCAGTGATTAGTTCGTTAAATATATGCCCAATTTGTATGCGCAATTTTTGAGGAATATTATTATGTTGATAAACTTCAGGGATTTCCCCCCTTAAAGATTTTTGACGTTTTGAAAAAATATTGAATATTGCCATATAAATTAACATTTAGAAATTCAAATTTACAAAAAAAACGCCCCCATTCCTGAGAGCGTTCATATATCTATCCGTCAAATAACCAAATCAACCTATCAACAAATCAACGTTTTTCAATCCACAACCTCGCATTCACAAACGCCTCATGCCACGGGCTCACTTCATCGTTCCTGCCTTCCGGGTAGTAGGCCCAGTTCCATTGGAACATCGAGCGCTCTATGTGCGGCATCATTACCAGGTGGCGGCCATCATTGCTGGCCATCATGGCGATGTCGAAGTGCGAGCCATTCGGGTTGGCCGGGTAGCCGTTGTAGGCGTACTTGGCAACCACGTCATAGCGGCTTTCTTCGTAAGGGAGGTCGAACTTACCTTCACCATGCGAAATCCAAACACCCAGCGTACTTCCCGCAAGGGTCGACAGCATCACGGAGCTGTTCTCCTGCACTTTTACCGAGGTGAAACCGCTCTCGTGCTTACGGCTGTCGTTGTGCAGCATGCGCGGTTTCTGCTCGTGGTCAGGGTTGATGAGCCCAAGCTCAATAAACAGCTGGCACCCGTTGCAGATACCTACAGACAACGTATCCTCACGCTTAAAGAAATTCTCCAGCGCGGTCTTCGCTTTTTCATTGTAAAGGAACGCGCCCGCCCATCCTTTCGCCGAACCCAGTACATCCGAGTTGGAGAAGCCGCCCACCGCGCCGATGAACTGGATGTCCTCCAGTGTCTCACGGCCCGATATGAGGTCGGTCATGTGGACGTCCTTCACATCAAAACCGGCAAGGTACATGGCGTTGGCCATCTCCCGCTCCGAGTTCGAACCCTTCTCACGTATGATGGCTGCCTTTGGCCTTGGCTTCGATGCATCAATTGCGACTTTCTTCCCACGAAAATGTGCAGGGAATGTATATCGTAAAGGCTGGCTCTTATAATTGTTGTAACGCTCGGTCGCTTTCTCTTTACCACTTTGCTTCTGGTCAAGCAGGTAGGAAGTTTTAAACCAGGTATCGCGTGTTTTTATGATGTCAAATTCAAGGCTGGCATCACCATTTTTCACGGTAATGGTGTTGCCTTCTTTCGGCTGGCCTATTTTGGTGAATGCCACGCCTTTTGCAGTTAGTTCCACTTCAACCGAAGCATCTGCCTGTATCACGATGGCAATGTTCTCGGCAAACAACGCTTTTACGGTATCAGCCTCACCCAATCCGGTAAGGTCATATTCCGCGCCAAGGTTCACTTCGGCAAAGCTCATTTCCAGCAGGGTAGTTATCAATCCGCCGCTGCCGATGTCGTGACCCGCTGCTATCTTGCCTGCTTTAATGAGGTCCTGTATTACGTTGAATGTATTCTTGAATGAAGCCGCATCGGTAATCGTAGGCACTTCATTACCCACTTTGTTCAACACCTGGTTGAACGATGAACCTCCCAGTTTATACGCATCCCCCGAAAGGTTGATGTGGTAAATATTCTCACCATTTCTTTTCAGTACCGGCTCGACTACTTTGGTAATATCGTTGCAGTTGCCTGCCGCCGATATGATCACCGTTCCCGGCGCGATCACATCGCCATCAGGGTATTTCTGTTTCATAGAAAGGGAGTCCTTACCCGTCGGGATATTGATACCCAGCTCAATCGCAAACTCCGAACAGCCCTGCACGGCCTCGTACAGCCTTGCATCTTCGCCCTCGTTCTTGCACGCCCACATCCAGTTGGCTGATAGCGACACGCCTTTCAGGCCGTCCTTCATCGGTGCCCAGATAATGTTGCTCAGCGCCTCGCCAATGGCAGTGCGGCTACCCGCAACGGGATCAACCAGTGCGGCAATAGGGGAGTGGCCTATGGTGGTGGCAACGCCTTCTTTCCCGGCATAATCCAGCGCCATAACGCCCACGTTGTTCAGGGGAAGCTGCAGTGGCCCGGCACATTGCTGTTTGGCGACTTTCCCGCCCACGCAGCGGTCCACTTTGTTAGTCAGCCAGTCTTTGCAGGCTACGGCTTCCAGTTGCAGTACCTGGTCGAGGTACTCGTGTATCCTGTCCTGCGAATACTCCGGCGCGCTGTAGTTGACGGCAACCGTTTTATCGGTCATGATCGTTTTTGGCGAACTGCCGAACATATCCTCGAGGGCGAAGTCCATAGGTTTCGCACCCGTGGTCGCCGACTGAAAAGTAAATCTGTGGTCGCCGGTCACGTCTCCGACTTCATACATTGGCGAACGCTCCCGGTCGGCAATGCGTTTCAGGGTGTCAAGTCCTTTTTGTCCTATTACAAGTCCCATTCGTTCCTGTGACTCGTTACCTATTATCTCCTTAGCAGAGAGGGTAGGGTCACCCACCGGCAGCCTGTCAAGGTCTATTTTACCCCCTGTTTCTTCTACCAGTTCGGAGAGGCAGTTGAGGTGTCCACCCGCACCATGATCGTGTATCGAAACTATAGGGTTATTCTCACTTTCCACCATGCCACGGATGGCATTGGCAGCCCGTTTTTGCATCTCGGGATTGGATCGTTGTATGGCATTCAGCTCGATACCGCTGTTGAAAGCGCCTGTATCAGCCGACGATACCGCTGCTCCGCCCATCCCGATACGGTAGTTCTCACCGCCCAGTATTACGATCTTGTCGCCGGCTTGCGGCTTTTTCTTAACTGCCTGTTCCTGTTTGCCATAGCCTATACCACCGGCAAGCATGATAACTTTGTCATATCCCAGCCTGTGCAGCTTCTCTCCCCCTTCGGGGGAGACGGAGGGGGCCTCATGCTCAAAGGTTAGCACCGACCCCGTGATCAGCGGCTGTCCGAATTTGTTCCCAAAGTCAGACGCACCGTTAGATGCTTTTATCAGGATATCCATTGGGGTTTGGTAGAGCCACTTGCGCTCGTCCATACCGTTTTCCCACGGACGGTTCTCCTCAAGGCGGGAATAGGCAGTCATATAGACCGCTGTTCCGGCCAATGGCAGCGACCCCTGCCCACCTGCAAGCCTGTCGCGTATCTCACCACCCGAACCCGTCGCTGCGCCGTTGAAAGGCTCTACTGTGGTCGGGAAGTTATGCGTCTCGGCTTTAATGGAAATCACCGAATCAAATTCTTTTATTTCGTAAAAATCAGGCTTGTCGGCGCTTTTCGGGGCGAACTGCTCCACGCGTGGCCCTTTTACAAATGCTACGTTGTCTTTATAGGCCGAAACGATGTCGTTCGGATTTTCCTGCGACGTCTTCTTGATCATTTTAAACAGCGACGAAGGTTTTTCCTCACCGTCTATCACAAACGTGCCGTTGAATATCTTGTGGCGGCAGTGCTCACTGTTCACTTGTGAGAACCCGAATACTTCCGAATCCGTCAGATGGCGGCCCAATTTAAGGGCAAGTTTACGCAGGTAATCCACCTCTTCAGCGTTCAGGGCCAGGCCTTCGCTGTTATTATAGGCCTCGATATCGGTGACTTCAAGGATCGTTTCCGGCTTTATGTTGATGGTAAATATATCCTGTGTAAGCCCGTTGTATTTCTGCGAAAGCATCGGGTCGAACTTTGCATCGGCTTCCTGCACCTGCTCAAATTCCTCTATACGGATAATGCTGGCAATGCCCATATTTTGTGTGATCTCCACGGCATTGGTGCTCCACGGGGTGATCATGGTGGCACGGGGGCCAACAAAAAAATCCGTCAGTGCGGATTTTTCTATTTTATGTGCGTTGCCAAAAAGCCAGTTTAATTTTGATGTGTCTTCTGCCGAAAGTTCGCCTTGCGCCTGTACCGCAAAAACCGTCTTGGTCTGGTTTCCGAAGAAATGGATCATTGTGTTGTTGTGTTGTAGTTGTGAGGTGCAAAATTAGGCAATTGTTACCAAAGTGACAAGATATTATTTTGCCACGAATTACACTAATTTCCACAAATTCTCTCCGCACCGTCATCGAGGAGGAATGATGAAGCGATCTTTCCTGGCAAACTGAAAACTTAGACCAACTCTACAAATAAAGACTGCCACTGAAAACTGCGACTGAAAACTTTTTTGGGCGTGCCGGCTCCGTAAACTACGCCGTCGGTTCGCCGCGGCGAATATATTCCTCCGCTGCGCACCGGGGATGCCGCTGCTGTCCCTCACGCGGAGCTTCACTCGGGATGGATAAGAGCCAGTTTCCCCCATAGGCTTATTTATCTCCGTCAGGTCTTTTTTACCCAATACCCTTTTCCCGGCTCCCACCCATATTCTGTCCCTGTGCTTACAGCGTAATTTACAATGACATCATACAATTTATCATCTTTTGACTTTTCAGTGTCTGGTTTATATTCAAATAGGCGCGGAATATAAATTTTTTCCCCAACGGTTAGATTTTCCGAATCCTCAAAAGCTTTATCAAAATGGTCAAGGACTTCCTTCTCGAAAATTACAGGGTAAATAAAACCAAGATCGGCACCAAAGTATTCATTTGCATCATCACCTAAAGTACCATGCATACTTCTATAGCCCTGGCCAAAAAACCACTCATCGGTTTCGACAAGCTTGTCTTCAACTTTAGCATCTGCATAGTGCGTTTTCGACCTCCAATAGAAATTATAAGTACCAAAATATTCAGTTTCCATTTGGAGTTTTACATCCAGAAAATGAATATTCCGCAACACATGCTCAAACTTAATAATGAATGCTGTAAAATGTGGCTCCAACGCTTTATAATTAGCTGCAAAGCCAATGATCGGCCTTTCGTAATAATAAGGGCGTTCTTTGGGGCCGAAACCGAACATCCCTTTTCGTATCCATGGATAGCTATCATCATTCTTTAATGTGCTGATAAAACTCCTTGATGCGTTTTGTTCCGCTTTATCATAGGTTAAGGCTATCCTGCCATGAAGGATCGTTTCACGTCCCATTTTCTTTTTGCTTTATATTGCAATAGTACCAAAAAATCAGGCGCAAAGGCTAATTGATATCAATAAGATCATCTCTCACTGTACCTAACTCTTAATCGGGCGCGAGATTGCAGCGTTGAATTTATAGCTTATAATTTAAAATTTATCGTTGGTTTGTGAGGTTTAAATGGAATTATATTGCCCTTATCATCGTAGGTTTCGCTTCCAAATAAGTTGTACAGTCATTCCTGAATTCATTGCAAATGTCGTAAAGGATTGCTGCACCGCCTTTTTCTACTTCAGCCTTAACAAGTTCATAGATCTGCTTTCCCCCGACGGGATCTACGCCGGCCAAATCGAAAATAATGGTATTGGTTTTGGATAGCGTACAACAAACAGACAAAAATCTTCTCGGGCTTCCGGCAAGGTTATCAATATTCGTTTTTGAAGTTAACCAATCATCATTTTCATATATTTTTTTATAAATGGGATTTGATTTATCCGCATGTCTATTTATCCATTTTCCTACCGTCATGGGAAACAGGAAATGCCAAAAGCGGTTAAACTTTATGTGCGGGGCATAAGTGAGGGGAACGGTAATTTGGACCTTATTACTTGTTACTTTACTAGCCAGTAAATCATTTAGTTTCTTGATAAGATCGTAAAAATGGCCATGAAGGTTAATTACCACAATTTCACCGGCCGATAATGTAAATTCCGGAATTAAATAGTTATCGATTATCTGTTCTTCAAATTTTATTAGCATAGACAAATATAAAAAAAAGGGCTGCCCCACTGGACAGCCCTTATAAAAACTATTACAAATCTAGTTTAAAACTTCATCCCTACGCCAACCCCAAGCAGCCATGGATCGATATTCACGCTCGCCGGTATGCTAAGGCCCGGTGACAGATTTGAAGCATCAACAGTGACATCGGTTTTCAGAAATATTTTTTTTGCGTCGATGTTAATGAAAAATTTGTCGTTGATCTTGTAGTCAAGGCCTGCCTGTAGTGCAAAACCGAAAGCATTGTCGTATTTTACGTCTTTTACGGTATTTCCTCCATCTACATTATAGAAGATCGTATAGTTGATACCTGCGCCCACATAAGGTTTAAAGCACTTCTCAGGCATAAAATGGTATTGCAGTGTCAGCGTAGGAGGCAGCAGGTACACGCTACCCAGGTTAACATCGGTTTTAGAAGGTCCCCCTATAGCAGAAATGTCTGATGCGGTTGTATGCACATCATGCTTGCTGGTACCCAGGATAAGCTCAGCCGCAATATTTTTGGTAAAAAAATAGGTAAAGTCAAGTTCGGGGATAACGGTATTCGAAATGCTGGCATCTCCACCGATAATTCCGATATCTGCACACTCTGACGGAATTACTGCTACGCCGCGTACCCGTACCATCCATTTTTTAAAACTATTACTGTTTTCTTCCTGGGCATTCGCAAATCCTGTGCATAGCAAAGACAGGGACAGTGCGATAAAAGCTACTTTTTTCATGGTGTATTTGTTTTAATTAACACCTCAAAAGTAGAGGCGGGCATTTGTATAAAACATGATCGTGGTCATAGGCCGGTAGGTTTTTAAAATTAAAAAAGAGACATAGGTCATTGTCAGGAATGTTTGGAATACGAACATGTGAATCAGTAATAAAACAAGGTGTCAGGAAGAACAAATATTCTATATTTGGAAGACTAAATTGCACGAAGATGGATAAAAGACAGGTTAATAAATTGACGCTATTTAAATTGATCAGGAGCAGGGGGCCAATAGGTCTTATAGGTATATTATTTACTGCAATATCTGTTCTTGTAATATTTCCAATAACTATATCTTTATCTTTTATGGGAGAATCCTATGAAAGGTACGACCATGACGATATAAAGGAAAATGGCGTTTCGGCAACTGCAGAGGTTAAGAGTATTTCCAGTATGGATAATGTATCTGTTAACGGCAGGCACCCAAAGGTTATAGCTTATGCTTATGGAAATGAAGGCGAAAAGAAAATCGATAGATTCCAAACAATGGATTTGGATAACCTTGATGCAATAGAAGAAGAAAGCAACATCAGCATAAAGGTACTTGATGGCGAATCGACTGTAACAGGGTTGGAGCCTTTCCGTTTTCCTTACTTCTTATTTCTCATCCTGCCACTTACATTTTTAATTATTGGTGTGGTATTTTTAGTAATAGGTGTGATCCCGGCATTAAAAATATACAGGCTCTATAAAAATGGTGATATAAATGAAGCGCAAATCACTGCTATGGTTCCCAATTCTGGCTTGCCGATTACAGGCATCGGAAGAGCTGTCATGGTGGATTATTTTTATACGGACAAAAACGGAAACCGTATATATGGCAACTCGCGGACAAACGATTTTTCTATCCTCGGCGAGAAAAAAGTAGGGGATACCGTAAAGATATTTGTGTCCCCGGAAGATGAAAAATTGTCCTGCCTTGTTCCCCGGGCGGAAGCAATAAGGTTCAATTGGGTATAAAAAAATCCGGCATAGAAGCCGGATAATTTGGTACATTTAGTAACTGTTTAAAAATTTATTTTACCACATAGAAACATAGCATTTGTAATTCTTTATTAATCCTAAGTGGAGATAGCTAACATAGTGAAGCGTAGCTTCAGGCTCTGTGTCACTCAATTCCACACTATATCCGTCATCTAAAAGCTATGTCTATGTGGTTAAAAATTAATCTTTGCAAAATTTAAACAGTTACTTAGTATGATCCGAATCGAAATTACTTTCGCTTCATAGTAATTTCCATGCTCTTATACTCTTTGCCATCTTTGGTGTCAAACATTTCCATTGTGCGGGTATTGGCATCTACAATAGTATAAGCTTCCCTGTAGGGTGTTTTTTTGCCTGTCACAGGGCTTACCATTTCGCCTCTCATGTTGGTGGTTTTAGTTGCCTCGTCATAGGTACCCATACCTACCATCATCCCGGTGCCCATATTATCTATGAAAGTAGAAGTTATCTCACCATTGGCATTGTTGTAGGCCATTGTGGATTTCCCTTCAAAAGGCTGCCCCATCATTGTACCCTTATAAATTGCTTCCTGGTAGCGCCCACCCAGTACCATCTTAATTTCAGCCACCGAAGTCGATTTTTCAGGCTTTCCGTCCGGTTCCATCCAATAGGTCATTTCGCAGTTCCATGTGCCGACTTCTTCTGCCATCATTTTGTGGGCATCACCCGGTGTGGCATATTTTTTCCAGGCTTCCTGCATTGCTACCGAATCCATCGGTTTTTCAGGAGCTTCCTCTGCAGGTGCTACAGAGTCGGTTTTTGTAGTGGTAACATCGGTTTCGGTTTCTGTTTTTGTCTCTTTTTTGCACGAAGCAAGGCAAAGCGAAAGTACTAGCATTGATAAAAATACTTTTTTCATAATTGTTTGGTTTTAAAGTTTGTAACGTTAAAATTATGAAATTTTATACCGAAAAGCAAGACATAAAAAATCCGGCACAGGGCCGGATAAATATTTTGAATTTGCAGTCTAATCTTCAGGGGCAACCTGGCTCTCGTACGCACCGATGTCGGCAGGTATCAGTCTGGACTGGTTGGCGAGGTCCAAAGGTATTTGGGCAGCAACGGCGTTGTCGGCGGCATTTTCAGCACCACCCGGGGCGGCATCATCTTTCGCTATGCGTAGGTCGTTATTGCCGGGGTCGAAGAATTTTGGGTTATGCACAGTTGAATTGTTTGCCCTTATGCATTGTCTATAAAATACAGGGTCGGTCTCCGTACTGGCATCAAATTTATAAAAGGCGTTGCCTGCATATTGATTGCTGAAGTCGCTGAATTTGATAAGGCAGTGATTCAGTACTGTTTTAAAGGTTACGTCATCGCCGCTTTCCTTCTGGAAATAAATACCATAGTTGGAAGAACCGTATAGGATACAGTTGTCGAAACGCACATCGACAGCCGATACATATGTTGCAGTTTCTGTCCTTAAAAAATCAGTCACCACCACCGGCCTTTGGTTAAAGTTATTGGAGTAATTGGCAAAAGTACAGTGCCTGAAGCGGTACAGGCCACCGAAGGTACAGGCAAGCGCCGATTCGCCCGCATTGTTCATAACAAGGTTGTCCCCGTTAATAACAGCCCCGCGCCCGAGCAGCCCAACATTAGAGCAATTGTATATCTGCGAATCGCTAATATCCAGTCGTGGTAACGTAGGTGCCTCGGGTTCTACACGCTGCACAATTATGCCAACCGCTGCGTTTTTCAGCGTGAGGTGCCTGATGGTATTTGCATTGCCTGACATTACCAGGATCGTACCCCATTGTCCCGGTGCATTTTCAAAACCGGGTTCCAGCCTGTCGCCTTCAAAGATAACCTCATTTTCAAGCAGGTCAGCATCGGCAGATGGGAGGCCGTTTATTTTGAGCGTACCGTTATTATCTACAATTATTCCTGAGTCGGCATGGAAATGCACCCTGGTACCCGGATCGATATTCAGCGTACTGCCGTTTGGCACTTGCGCATAACCGTATATCACATAGGGCTTTGCATTCGTCCAGTGCAACTCATCCGGGGTTTGTAGTTTATGGCCAAGTATGTCGGATGCCATGCCATTTATTGTAAGCAGCTCTTTAGCATCCGTTGGCAATGGCCTGTCGGGTTTTATGAATATAGCATCCTGTACCAGAGTTACCAGTTCCACCTTTTGCTCGTTGGCGCCGGTATCAAAGAAAATTTTGTCGTTGTATAAAAAGGTAGTCGTGTTATTGGCATAGTCCTGATAATTGATGGTCGTCTCTATGAAAACAAACATGCTGTCTTTTGCCAAAAGCTCAACGTCGTTAAAAACTTTTCCGGGTATGCCATCGACCATCAGGCGGTATTTTGATGCCTCGCCTTCCCCAAGACGTATGCTCGGTATCTTTATATCCTTGTCGCTGCGGTTGTACACTTTCAGGGTGTAGGTGCTCGACCCGATATTGGTGAAAACAGTGTCAAGGTAAACAGTATCTTTAGAAAATTCGAGGCCTCCCGTGCTGCGCTCAAACTCGAAGTCGTTGCGGCAGGAAGTAAGCGAGAGGGCAAAGCCTATGAAGAGCAATAGTAAGATTCGGCGCATAGCGGGAACAATTTTTGGTAAAAGTAGCTAATTCCGTTTAATATTTAAAAACGATGTACTACTAACGCAGGAATATGGATTTTAGTTTATACTGGTCCGAAGTCTGATGTCGGAAGTCCGATGCCATTGCGTCCGACATCGGACATCGGACCTCCGACATTAAGCTTCCATACTTCGTACAGCTTTACTATCTTTACAAATCTAAATCAACACTATGTCCTTCGATAAAGAAAAAGCGCTGAAAATGTGCAATGACTTCGCTAAGAATACCCTGATGGAAACCCTTGAGATCGTATATACCGATGCCGGTGAAGGTTTCCTGGAAGCCAAAATGCCGGTGAATTCGAGGGTACACCAGCCGATGGGACTGCTGCATGGCGGGGCAACGGTAGCCTTGGCAGAAAGCGTTGGCAGCGCTGCCTCGCTGATGTTCGTCAATCCCGAATTGCAGGAGGTGCGAGGCATCGAGATATCGGCAAACCACCTGCGCAGTAAGCGTGAAGGTGTGGTTACCGGCACGGCAAGGATCATCCACCAGGGGAGGAGCCTGCACCTTTGGGAAATAAGGGTGACCGATGAGCAGGGGAAACTGATATCGCTATGTAAGATCACGAATATGATACTTCCCAGAAGAGCCTCCCAAGCCCCGAAAGGGGAGTAGTTGACAGTCGCAGTCACAGTTTTCAGTCCAAAAGGCAGTTACATTTGTATCTTGTCTGACAGTCTAAAATCTAACAATCCAAAAATCTAAAGTTGACAGAACTTCTTTCAAAAGTAGAATCCCACCTCAGTGCAGAACTCCCGTTTGCAGTTTTTTGCAAGCCGGGTAAAAACGCGGTTAACGGTATTTTCCAAAAGGAACCCGGGGTGCATTATTTGGAAAATTATAACGACAGCGGATTTGTGTTTGCTCCCTTTGTTGACGAAAAACGTGTTTTGATACCTCTCAATTTTTCAGAGGTAATAACTGTAGAATTTAATGGAGTTGCAACTGTACCCGAAGTAAAACATACTGAAATTGACGCTAATGCACAAACTGCTTTTGAGGCGCTTGTTGCGAAAAGTGTTACTGCTATTCAGTCGGGAGATTTCGAAAAACTGGTGTGCTCGCGAACGGAATTTGTTCCAATCACTACTGATGTAACAACGATCTACACAAAGCTGCTTAGCGCTTATCCTAATGCTTATCGCTATTGCTTTTATTCGCCCGAAACAGGCTTATGGATGGGCGCGACACCCGAGCAATTGCTGAAGTCGGATGGAAAAACGATACAAACCGTTGCACTCGCGGGAACACAGCCGTATAAAGAGGGGGAAGATGCGGTTTGGGAAAGCAAGGAACAGCAGGAACAGCAATTTGTAACCGATTACATACTTTATGAACTGAAAGGCCTGGTGTCTGATGTCATAACAAACGGCCCATATACGTTCAGGGCAGGGAATATCGTGCATATCAAAACGGATATTTCTGCAAAACTGAGCGGTCCGGGAAGCCTTGAAAATATCATCAATACCCTTCACCCAACGCCTGCCGTTTGCGGGCTTCCTAAACAAGCCGCAAAGCGATTTCTTTTGGATAATGAGGGCTACGACCGTGAGTACTATTCGGGTTTTTTAGGTGAATTGAATATTGACGTTGCTACCGGAAATAAAGCCACCGACCTGTTCGTAAACCTGCGTTGCATGAAGGTAAACGGCACTACAGCGCAGCTTTTCATTGGCTGCGGCATCACCAAAGACAGTAACCCCGAAAAGGAATTTATAGAGACGGTAAACAAAAGCATGACCATGCGAAGGGTGCTTTAAATCCTGTTAAAAGCGTTAAAACCCATTTAAGGCCGGGAAGTAATTGTTAACTTGCCTTTCAAAGTTTTTATATGAAAGTACTCGCCATACCTTTTTTAGCCCTGATACTTTTGGCTTGCGCCAAAGAAAAACCCAGGCCCGTTGCGGTGCAGGCACCCGTTGTTGCGAATACCGAAAAGCAAGCCGAAGAGATAAAACGTGCCGAGATCATTGCTTTCGCTAAAAAATATATGGGCACGGCGTACTGCTACGCTTCTTCCGACCCGAAAAAGGGGTTTGACTGCTCGGGGTTTGTGAATTTTGTATTCAATAATTTTGGAATTGACCTGCCGCGAAGCTCTTCAGGGTTTGCCAACATCGGCAGGAAACTGAAGCCGGAGGAATTCCAAATAGGGGATGTGCTTGTATTTTACGGCTATCAGGACAGCAAATCGATCGGGCACGTTGGCATTATTTGTGAAGCCAATGGGATGAAGTCCAAATTCATACACTCCTCATCCGGAAAGGAAATGGCGGTAACCATTAGCGAACTGGGTTCCGAAATGTACACGCGCCGGTTTTATAAGTGTGTTGATGTGATCGGGGGGAAATAGTTTTCAGTCTCAGTCGCAGTTTTCAGTCACAGCGAAATGACAATAAATAACGATGAGAAATCCGTATAAATCCCTCTCATCCGTCTTATCAGTGTTCCACTCATAATAAATAATTCCCTATTTTCGTTTTATAAATAAACCATTCATGAAAAAGCTGCTTTCATTCGCCATACTTTTCCTTTTACCTCTAACGCTGACCGCACAGGAACAGTTCTCAGTCTATTTTGAAACTAATAAACACGAACTGACCAAAGTCCAGCAGGAAAGGCTTTCGGAATGGATGGCAGGGAACAAAGCTTCAAAAATATTAGCTATCAATGGTTATACGGATGAGGACGGAAGCATTGGCCTGAATGACTCTCTTGCGCAGCGCAGGGTGCTGACGGTATTTTCGCAAATAAAAGGGAAGGTAAATACCCGTGAGGATTTCAGGACGCGCAGTTTCGGTAAATTACATAAGATGTCGCGTGTAAAAGCGGAGAACCGTAAAGTGACGTTGTATTACCTTCTGGAAAAAGATCTGTCCAAAGAGAATGAAATCTTGGGTATTACTGAAAAACCTAAAGAAACGCCTAAGCCGAAAGTAAAGGAAATAATAGAATATCCTTCGGAGATCACGGTACACAATCCGGACGGCAAGGAGGAAACCCTGAAACTGGACGTGGCCTTCATGAAAAAAGTGGGCGACGCAAAGCAGGGCGACGTGATCGTGATCAATAACCTTAATTTTTATGAGAATACCTTTGCCGTTGTAAAGGAATCCAGGAATCGTATGCACGAGCTGCTGGAGACCATGCGCGCCAATCCTTATCTTAAAATAAAGCTGCAAGGACACGTATGCTGCATGAAAGCGGACCGCCAGGACCTCTCTACCAAGAGGGCGAAGGCCATAATGCAGTTCCTCAATACCAATGGCATAGAAAAGAACCGCCTGGCTTTTGAAGGGTTCGGCGTGTCAAAACCGATCCATCCCATCCCTGAAAAAAGCGCACAAGAGGCCGCAGAGAACAGGAGGGTAGAGATATTTATTGTGGAGAATCCTTAATAATGTATCAATTTTTCAATTTTGAAATGTAGCAATGGTGAGACTGGCATCACTCAATTAGTGTTTGTAACGCTACCCTTACCGTAAAGTTGAGCAATTGCCCGCTCGAGCTTACCGTCCGTACTTCAATGGCTTTACTGTATGATTGTATGCGATAGGAATCTTCGGTAGTTTCGCCTGCATTGGCGGGAGAAGAATTGGTGCTAATCTGTACTATTTTTCCAGGCCGTACCCCCGCTGCTTTAGCCAGACGTTTCGTAGTTTCCATCGCATCGGCTACGGCTATTTCCTGTGCCTGCTTAATGAAATCGGCACCCTGTGTATGGAAATAAGAAACCTGCTCGATCTCATAAATTTTGGTTTTCATTACCTCCTCAGTAAAATCCTGCAGGCGGTTCAGGTCGTTTAGCGTAAAAATGATGCGTTGCCCTGATTCAAACCCCACGAACACATCTTTCTTCAATTGGTTGTTCCAGCGCATCTGCTTGTCGGTCGATATAAGGCTGACCTTGATCCCGGTAGTATCCACAACATATTTCTTCACAACCGCAAGCACCTGCCTTGTGGCTTTTTCGTTGTCAGCAATAGCTTCCTTGAGGGTAGGTTTAACAAATTTCAGGGCGAGCGTAATGTTAGCCGCATTTGGAAATGCCGACACAGTACCCACGCCTTCCACCTGTATCTTGGGAGAATCAGTAGCGTTGATATCCTGGGCATCCATCGTAAAACTCCATAGGGAAAGAAGTGCACAAAGCAGCGTAATGTGTAGTTTCATATGTTTATTGGTTTGGTTATGAAAAGGATAACGGGGAGTAAACGAGGAATATTGTATGTAGTAAACTTTGCCTATGGATATATAATAAGGGAAGTAGTTATAGACAATTCACATACTAAGGTGTCCGGTTCAATTTCTGTGGATTTTGACGGGTATCAAATACATTTGAAATTAAAACCATTTCATTAATAGTATCTATCCAATATACAATCTTGTAATTCTTGTATACAGGTAACTAAATTCCTGAATACGATGTGATAGATTTTCTTCTATTTGCCCGGATAGAGGGTTTTTATCCAAATCTAACGTAATTTCAACAATGTTATTCACTAAATTTTCGGCAATCCTTGTACTAGCCTTAAAGGCATAATAATTGAATATATCTTCAAGCTTGTCTTCTGCAAATTGTGTCCAATAAACAGTTAGCCCCATTTTTTAATCTTATCTTTGAGGTCTGATGCTTTAATGATCCTGCCACTTTTTGCGTCATCCAGTGATCTGTCTGTTTCTGCATTCAGTTGCTCCAATGACATAGGTGACATATTTCTCTCTGTCAGTTCAGCCTTTCGGGTGTGCATGAATTTTTCAAGTGCACTTATAATTTCCTCATTTTGGAGCCTGAGAAATTCCTGTACGAATGTTATTTTTCTTGCTTCTAAATCCATGATCTGATCTCTTTGTCCAAATGTACAAAATTTGAATAATATTTAATGAATACTCTGACCACTCATTAAACGACCTGAACTATGCGTATACCTATTTCGTTTTTATCCTCACATCATATACAAAGTCCTCAACAAAAATCAATTTGAATTTAGCGCTATCAGGATGTAATGGGTTAAGGATGTAGTTGAATTCCAGTGGTAAAATCGCAGACGGGATCTTCAGCACAGCGGCTTCTGCTGTCTTTAACAGGTCGCTCCCCATATCTTTTGTGGAGGTTGGAGATGGCGAATAGTCCCAGTCTCCTGGGAGCTCAGCAACGCTCAGCTCTTTTATAATATCCTCAGGGATCTCGATAGTGGAAATGCTCAAAGCCCTTGGAATATCATCGATATTCACATTAACAGTGAGTTCCAATAGCGCTAATGCACGGCTTTCGGAAGTATAAATGCACGGTACAAGCACATGATTCCACCGCCCGCCATGCAGCCTGGCGCCTTCACCGGTAAGGTCGTGGCTGTATTTTGTCCTGCCTATCCTGAAAACGACCATTATGAATAAACGCCGTAATCAATACGGCCAATGATATTCTTCACTTCTTCTCGCCCAAACTGGTTGTCTATGACATCATAGGGAAGCTTGCCGCCAAGGGCGCGGTTTGGGCGGAACATCCAATCGTTGAATTTTGCTTCATCCTCGAATACCTCATAACCATAAGAATAAATATCGGCAAGCCCTATCATCCTTTCGCTAATGGTAGCGCTGAATTTTTCGGTACCTTTCTTATTGATAAGGGTTGCACGGGTAACGGAAAGGGCGTTTGAAAGCTTATCATAGTCGAGCTCTGTCCTGGATTTTAATTTTTCAAGATCGTGTTTGCTAAGGCCCAAACGCAGCTTTTCCATTTTTTCGAGGGCTGTCATGTTGTATTCGGGTTTTTCCAAAGCACCTAAAAACATAATGCCACGGCTGCCGCGTATAGCTGTCGCCACTGGCTCGCTCACAGTTTTGGGTTTTTCTTCGGGAAGCTTATATGCTTTACTTTTTGCCATAGTATAAAAGTATATTTACTAAAGTATAAAATTATACTTTTTATCCTTATAAAGCAAATTTTCTCCAATTTATTTTTAACGCGAAATGTACTTGAATTTAATATTCAGAATGCGAGTTAATGGAGGTAACAATAATCAATAATCAATAATCAATAAAAAATAGTAAATGATATTCCCTTATCTTTGCCGTAACAACACAAACTACACTACATGAGTTCTGATACCAGTAAACGCTATAGCCAGCGCGGTGTTTCGGCTTCCAAGGAAGATGTGCACAACGCCATAAAGAATATCGATAAAGGCCTTTTCCCTAAAGCTTTCTGTAAAATAGTGCCCGACCACCTTACCGGCGATAATGATTACTGCCTTATCATGCATGCCGATGGCGCAGGTACAAAATCGTCATTGGCGTATATGTACTGGAAGGAAACCGGAGATATTTCGGTATGGAAAGGCATTGCGCAGGACGCCCTTATCATGAATATAGACGACCTCCTTTGTGTGGGCGCTGCAGATAACATCATGCTGTCGTCGACCATTGGCCGGAACAAAAATTTAATTCCCGGTGAAGTTATCTCTGCAATTATAAACGGTACTGAAGAGCTTATTGAAGAGCTAAAGTCGTTTGGTGTGACTATCCATTCTACAGGCGGTGAAACGGCGGATGTAGGCGATCTTGTTCGTACAATAATTGTCGATTCCACGGTTACTGCACGCATGAAACGCAGCGATGTAATCGATAATGCCAACATACAGCCCGGCGATGTTATTGTGGGCCTTGCTTCCTTCGGGCAGGCATCTTACGAAAAAGGCTATAACGGCGGCATGGGCAGCAACGGGCTTACCTCGGCGCGACATGATGTATTCGATAATTACCTTGCACAAAAATATCAGGAGAGCTTTGATGCGGCAGTGCCATCTGACCTGGTATATTCCGGAAAGGTAAAACTTACCGATACCGTTGAAGGCAGCCCAATAGATGCGGGACAGCTTGTGCTTTCGCCAACGCGGACGTATGCGCCTATCATTAAAACGATATTAGATAAATATACGCCTGCGGATATTCACGGTATGGTGCATTGCAGCGGCGGCGCCCAGACCAAGGTGCTGCATTTTGTAGATAATGTCCATATTATAAAAGACAACCTGTTCCCTGTCCCGCCGCTTTTCAGGCTGATACAGGAGCAGTCAGGCACCGACTGGAAAGAGATGTACCAGGTATTCAACTGTGGCCACAGGATGGAGCTGTATGTTCCTGACAGTATTGCACAGGATATTATTGCTATTTCCAAGTCCTTTAATGTTGATGCTCAGATCGTGGGAAGGGTAGAACCTTCTGATTCCAAAAAACTGACTATTGAGAGTGAGTACGGTACTTTTGAATATTAAAGTTCTTTTTGCCACGAATTGCACCAATTGCACTAATTTTATAGTCTGTAATTGAAGATAATTCGCAGCAATATTATGCAAACTAAAAAACGTACCTTTCTTGATGCCCAATGGCGCAAACTTATCATGATCAACTATGCTGTAGATCCTGAAAAACTCAAAAAGCACCTGCCCTTTGAAACCGAACTCGACCTTTGGAACGGTACCTGCTATGTCAGCCTTATCGGTTTTATGTTTGTAGATACCAAAATGCTGGGGCTGCGCATTCCTTTCCATATAAATTTTGAGGAGATTAACCTGCGCTTTTACGTAAAGTATAAGGATACCGAAGGCTATAAAAGGGGAGTGGTTTTCATAAAGGAAATTGTCCCGCAACCTGCACTGACCTTTGTGGCTAATATGTTGTATAATGAAAACTACGAAACCATGAAAACCCGCCATTCGTGGGAAGAAAAGGATGATACCCTTACTGTGGAATATGGGTGGAAGAAAGGGGAGTGGTACACAATAAAGGTTGTAACTGATAAAACCCCTGTTGATATAAAGCCGGAGAGCGAGGAAGAATTCATCACCGAGCATTTTTGGGGTTATACGAAAATCAATGACAGGGTGACATCTGAATATGAGGTGGCCCACCCAAGGTGGCAAATCTACCCTATAAAAAGCCATGAGGTGAATGTTGACTTTGAAAAAGTATACGGGAGCGATTTTGCCTTCCTGCAACATGAGAAGCCTGTATCGGTGTATCTTGCCGAAGGATCGGAAATACTGGTAAAGCAGGGTCGGAAAATTAAAATAAAGAAATAAGCAATTATGAAAATAAATTTAAAAAACGGGATAGACGGATTACTGTTCGGGATGAAGGAAAAGGATGTAAAAGCGCTATATGGCGAACCCGACAGGAAGTATAAAGATGAAGATGCGAATGTCATTTACGTATATAATGACAAAAAACTGAGGCTTACCTTTTATCAGGATGAGGAGTTCCGGTTGGGCTACCTGATCACTTCAAACCCGAATGCTGAATTATTTTCTGGTAAGGTAATAGGAGAGAAGTGGGAACAAGTTGAGAAGCAACTGGAAGGTAAGGGAATAAAGTCGTTCGAAAAGGAGAATTTTGATACAGTGGACAACCATTTCAATGAAGCCAACTGGGTGATATTCCAAACTGAATTTGGCGAAGTAGTAAAGATAGAAATGGGTGCTACCATTAATGCTAAAGATGAGTTTGACTGGAAGTTTAAAGGGTAATGATCTCTAATAATTAGTTATAAAAAAGGGACTCCTCGCGGAATCCCTTTTTTCTATTTTGTATATCAAAAATATTATTTTTTTACAGGCATTGTGCTGAACATTTCAAGCTCAAACACCACATTGGCATTCGGTGTGATGCCGCCCCTTGGTGAACCGGCTTCGCCCCATGCAAGATGTGACGGAATGAAAAGGATAACCTTATCGCCCGGCGCCATAAGCTCAAGGCCTTCGATAAAGCCAGGAATCATGCCCGTTTTAGTACCTGTTTTAAACGGCATCGGCTTGTAGGCACCGGCAGCATCCTTCTGCGGAATATAGTTGTTCATGTCTTTTGCCACTTGTGCAATGCTGGAGTCGAAAAGGAATCCGTTTTCAAGGTAGCCTGCATAATCAAGATAAACCTCTGTACCTTGGGCAGCCTTTGCACCGTTGCCTTTTTTAAGGAATTTATAAGAAAGGCCGGATGCTGTTTTTGTTGCTCCTGCTTTTTCCTTAACGAAATAAGCAGCTTTTTCAGCCTTCACTTTTTCTATAGCTTCCTCTTTTTTCTTCTGTTCGGCAGCTGCTTTCGAGTAATATTCCTTGAAAACCTTAGGAGCATCGAATTTTTTAGCTTCTTTTCCTATGCGGAGTATTTTAACGGCCTCCATAGAATCGCCCTGCTCAATGCTGTTCACCACATCCATGCCCTGGACTACATGCCCGAAAACGGTGTGTATGCCGTCAAGGTGCGGTGTTGGTACGTGGGTTATAAAGAACTGGCTCCCGTTGGTACCTTTTCCGGCATTTGCCATAGAAAGGATTCCAGGTTTGTCATGTTTCAGGTCAGTGATCTCGTCGGCAAACTTGTAACCCGGCCCGCCTGAACCATCGCCTTTAGGGTCGCCACCCTGAATCATAAAACTCTTGATAACACGGTGCCATTTCAGGCCATTGTAAAAAGGCTTTCCTTTAAGGTCGGCCGATACCATATCGTTTTTGCCTTCGGCAAGGCTCACGAAGTTGGCCACGGTAAGCGGTGTTTTCTGGTATTCCAGCTGTACGACTATAACACCCTTATTCGTTGTTATTTCTGCGTATAGCCCATCACCAAGCTCTGCAGGTGGCGGTGTGTTGGTGTTCTTGCACGAAAAAAACAGTGCAACTAAGCTTAAAAAAAGACTTGTCATTGATTTCATTATTAATTAATTCTGCTTTACTTCCTGTTCTGTTTTTATATCATTGAGCATCACGGTACATATAAGCGGCTCGTTAGTGCCAATTTTCTTGTTGTCGCCGTGGTAGCCAAAGCCCATATGTGACGGGAAAAGGAATGTTACTTTTTCGCCCTCGTTCATGAGCTTGATGCCGTCGCGCAACCCCATCATTATATTTTGCTTGTCAACATAATATACCTGCGGGCGCAACTCTGTCTCGCTGTAAATGATATTGCCCTTAATGTCTTTAATCTCATAGTCAAAATAGGCAACATCACCACGTTTCGGGGTAATGGTATCGGTAGTATTTTCTATATCATAATGGTACCAATAGCCTTTATCCGAAGCGATATATTTAATCTGCGGATTGCTTTTTATGATAGAGTCTATCTGCGATTCTTCATTAGCTACAAGCTTTTTATTGCGCTCGATAGATTCTTTCATAAATGTACCGGAACTCCTGTTCAGGGGCTGCCTTGCCTGCTGCTGCGAGCACCCGGCCAGAATGGCTCCCAATAAGATCGCGGTTATTATTGTCTTCTTCATTATATCAGTCAATTTTCGTGTGCGCTAAAATAGTAATAAATTTTTGTATGGTAGCTTCCAGCGGCTCAGTACTTTTTCCGCCGGCTGCATTAATGTGGCCGCCACCGCTAAAATGATCCCTTGCAAACTGGTTCACATCAAAATCGCCTTTCGACCGGAAAGATATCTTCACAATGCCCTCTTCTTTATTTTCGGTGAAAAATGCTGTGAACTTTATGCCTTTCATGCTTAGCCCGTAGTTTACAATACCCTCGGTATCTCCTTTATTATGCCCGAAGCTGGCCAGCTCTTCCTGGCTCAGTGCGGTATAAGATGTCTTGTATTGAGGGAGCACTTTAAGATTCTGCAAAGCCTTTGCCAGGATCTGGATGCGTGCATGCGAGTGGTTATCGAAAAGCAGGCTGTGTATGTTGCTGTTATCAATCCCTAAATCAATGAATTCGGCAACCACCCTGTGGGTTGTCCCGGTAGTGGAAGGGTAGCGGAACGAGCCGGAATCGGTAACAATACCGGTATAAAGGCAGGTAGCTACGGCTGTATTGAGGTATTCTTTTTCACCAAGCGCGCTTATAAAGTGGTATATCATTTCGCAGGTAGAGCCATAGCTTGTGTCCGAAAACATATAGGCAGCATAATCATCGGGCTTTTGGTGATGGTCTATCATGATGAAAGGCACCGTAAGGCTTTTAAGCAGGTTTTCCATCTGGTCGCCAATGCGCCCCAGCGTATTGAAGTCGAGCGTAAATATAATATCCGCTTCCTGCAGTATTTTTACAGCAACATCATTTTCGCGTTCGAACACCTTAACGGTATCCGCTCCGGGAAGCCATGCAAGAAAATCGGGAAATTCATTCGGTGCAATTACAGCGGCTTCATGGCCTTTCTGTTTCAGGAAATGGTAAAGGCCAAGGGTAGAACCCATAGCGTCGCCATCGGGGTTCCTGTGAGGTATTATAGCAATCTTTCTGGGTGAAGCCAGCAGTTGCTTCACCGATGCGATATCTTCGGGTGTCATCATTCTGCGAATTTACATTTTTTTTATCGTAATGCCCAATAACAGTGCCAAAGCTGTAAATTCCAAATTTCAAAGAGTAAATTCCAAAAACAAATCACAAACTCCATATATTTAATTCTGATATTTTAGAACTACATAAAAACACAAAAAAAATTGGGCGATTGCCCAAAATGTCCGAATAGTACAAATTTTTGTTTCATTTTTTAAATTAGGAGTTTAATCACCTCCCCCGCAACCTCCTCCACAGCCGCTACAGCCACTACTGCAACCGCTGTCGCCATGGGAAGAGCATCCGCTATGGCCGTGGCTGTCTCCTGATGCACACGAAGCAGCACATCCACCCCCGATGTCACCACTCCCGCTTCCTCCGTTACCTTTGTTATTGCGGTTGCGTACGGCAGAGACGATGAAGGCAATTACGAAGATGATTATGAAAACATTTCCCGGAGATGCCTGTATGCACAGTAAACCACCAGCAATCAATAATGACTGGACCGCGATATCCCAAAATGCCTTTCCCGGCCTTGGCACCAGCCAGTAGTTGCGCAGGTTTACCCTTTGAAAATTGATGTCGCTGAACCGCTCATCGTTGTCCTGCCAGATGTCCGGCGGGGGAGGAGTACCGAATTTCTCTGTGTAAGTTTCTTTAAGCGTAGTGTAGCATCCGTCGAATTTCTGCTGTTCGCTTTTGCCGCCTTTGGTAGGGTTGTGGTGGATTTTCCTGCTGAGGGTGTTTCCGCAAAGATCGTCCCAGTAGGATTTGGTGTACGTCAGGTGCAGGTGCCATGCCTGGTCTACCGGGTCGGAGGGCGTGACCGGGGTGGGGGACACGCAGCACAGGAAGATGAATTTTTTGTACTCTTCGATTACCCGTTTGGTGTAGTAATCGTTCCAGCCATTCTCGCGGGCCAGTCTTTTTGCAAATGTCAATTGGGTTCCTTCACTGTCAAACCCGAACCTACCGAGCTTGTCCCAAAGTTGTTTTTCAACTGTTGTCATTTTTGTTTTAAAGGTACTAAAAACGCGAAACGGCAGCCCATTTCGAGTCGCCGTTTCGTTGCATTCTTTTGTGTGCTTGTTACATTTTTTTCATGAATTCGGTCTTCAGCACTATTATGCTGCCTCCTACCTTTCCTTCAATCTCTTTTGCATCATCGGTTAGCCTGATATTCTTAACTACCGTGCCTCTTTTTATTACCGATGACGACCCTTTTACTTTCAGGTCTTTTATTACCGTTACACTGTCGCCTTCGCTAAGAAGGTTTCCGTTGCTGTCTTTTACGTCCATGGTTGTTATTAGTTTTATTACAAATGCAAAGTTAGTATTATAGATGAGAAAGAAAATTCTTTGCTACGAATTACAAAAAATTCACTGGTTAACTATAAGTTATAGTAATAGGAGTAAATATGATTATTGAATTCGTAGCAAAAACATCCATAATCCAAATTTCTAAAAATCTATTTTCAAATTTCCATAGATTGTTTTACTTTTGCCCATGCAACACAACGTACTTATTTTAGACTTCGGGTCGCAATACACACAACTTATTGCGCGAAGGGTTCGCGAACTGAATATCTTCTGCGAAATTTTCCCCTTCAACAACCCACCAAAAGATTTATCAGGTTATAAAGCTGTAATCCTCTCAGGAAGCCCATTCTCTGTAAGGGCCGACGATGCCCCGCATCCCGATTTGGCTGAAATTCGCGGTAAGCTGCCTTTGCTGGCGGTTTGCTATGGTGCCCAGTACCTCGCGCATTTCAGTGGTGGAGAAGTAGCGCCAAGCAACATTCGCGAATATGGCCGTGCCAACCTGTCCTACATTAAGGAAGGTGAGCCGTTCCTGGAGGGCGTTTCAGAAAACAGCCAGGTTTGGATGAGCCACAGTGACACCATCAAGAAATTGCCATCAAACGGCGTGGTACTTGCCAGTACTAAGGATGTGGAAAATGCGGCTTACAAGATCGAAGGCGAAACCACCTATGCGATACAGTTCCACCCGGAAGTGTACCATTCTACCGATGGTAAGCAGATGCTCGAAAACTTTCTTGTGAAGATCGCGCATGTTCCGCAAAGCTTTACGCCGGATACCTTTGTTGGGGATATCGTGGCAGAGCTTAAGGCGAAAATACAGGACGATAAAGTCGTGCTGGGCCTTTCCGGCGGGGTAGATTCTACCGTGGCGGCAGTGCTATTGAATAAAGCTATCGGTAAAAACCTGTATTGTATATTTGTAAACAACGGACTGCTTCGTAAAGATGAATTTGCAAGCGTGCTCCACCAATATAAGGATATGGGGCTTAATGTAAAAGGCGTTGATGCTTCCGAAAGGTTCCTTTCACAATTAGCGGGAATTGACGATCCTGAAACCAAGCGTAAAACCATAGGCCGCGTATTCATTGAGGTTTTTGACGATGAGGCGCACCAGCTTACCGACGTGAAATGGCTGGCACAGGGCACTATATATCCCGACGTTATCGAATCGGTTTCGGTAAAAGGGCCATCGGCAACGATCAAGTCGCACCACAACGTAGGCGGGCTTCCTGATTTCATGAAACTTCAGGTTGTCGAGCCTTTACGAATGCTCTTCAAAGACGAAGTGAGAAGAGTAGGCGCTACTTTAGGCATCGACCCGGAACTCCTTGGCAGGCACCCATTCCCGGGGCCGGGGCTGTCTATCCGCATTTTGGGCGACATCACACCGGAAAAAGTACGCATACTGCAGGAGGTGGACTATATATTCATACAAGGGCTCAGGGATCACGGTCTTTACGATAAAGTATGGCAGGCGGGGGCGATACTGCTTCCGGTGAACAGTGTTGGCGTTATGGGCGATGAGCGTACTTACGAAAAGGTAGTGGCATTGCGAGCCGTAGAATCAACAGACGGTATGACCGCCGACTGGGTTCACCTGCCGTATGACTTCCTCATGAAGATCTCTAATGAAATTATAAATAAAGTGAAAGGCGTAAACAGGGTTGTTTATGATATCAGCTCGAAACCGCCTGCCACTATTGAGTGGGAATAATTGGAAAGCCTCTGTGATTACAGGGGCTTTTTTTATGGCTTAATTTTTAACACTTTAACACGCTGTTAAATGTTTTTATTCATATTAGTACTATTTATTTTATGATTAAATTTGGAAATGCAGGAGAGTTTAAACGTAAAAAAGTTATACTATGAAGAGGATATTTTTAATGTGTTTGATTTTTTTAGGGTACGGTGCAATGGCGCAGGATGTGGAAAATGATTCAGGAAATATTGCGAATATCCACGACAGGAGCAGCGAAGATGTATATGTGGAAGAGGAGGCTGAACCGGGAGCGTTTTTTATTGACCACAAAGTGATGCAGGGAGAGCAGATGGCGATGATATCGCGAAAATATATGGTTGCACCCGGGGATATATACCTTTATAATAATGATGCAGTGAACGGGATTACAAAAGGAATGACCATAAAGATTCCGTTGCATAAATCTAAAAAGAAAGACCTTGACGGATTTATAAAAGAACTGGAAAAGAAAAATGGCGCCACGCCCCAGGTTGCCGCCCCGCAGAAGCGTATGAAAATAGGGGTAATGTAGTTTATATTTTAACTGAAAATTATAGAGATTACTTATACGATAAGTCGTTACAAAAGCTAACTTTGTAACGACTTAATTGTTTTATAAACGCTCGTTAGTATGAAGTATCTCGTAGTTTTATTTTTTTCGCTTGCCCTATTATCAACATCTGCTTATGCACAGGATTATAAGAAACATACGGTTGCAAAAGGCGAGACTGTTGCAAGCATCGCCAAGCAATATAAAGTCACCCCCTACGATATTTACAGGATAAATCCTGATGCTAAGAACGGAATAAAGGAAAATGCCACGCTGCTTATACCTGCCCCTGGTAAGGAAGCTGCCGCACCAAAAGAAAAGCCGACTAAAGTTGCAAATACTATTCACGAAGTTACTGCGAAGGAAACGCTATACAGCCTTTCCAAAAAGTATAATGTAACTGTTGACGATATACAAAAAGCTAATGGCGATGCGATTAAGGATGGCTTGAAAGTGGGCCAGCAGATCATAATACCTATTAAAGGCAGTGGTGTAGCAGCACAGGTAAAAGCTGCTGAGAAAGAGGATGCCAAAAAAGACAGCAACGCCTATATATACCATGTTGTTGAAGCAGGCGAGACCAAATATTCGATTGCGAGAAAGCACGGTATCACGGTTCAGCTAATTGAGGACCTCAACCCGAAAGTGAAGGATACGCTGCCATTAGGATATAACCTGAAGTTGGTTGATAACAGCGTTATGAAGCCGGACACTACTCCGGAAACTAAAAGTTATACGCAATATGCGGTTCAGCCCAAAGAGACAATTTACAGCATTTCTAAAAAGGCAGGAATCAGCGAAGAGCAGCTTATTGCCATGAATCCCGAATTAAAAAACGGGCTTAAAGACGGTATGGTATTACAGTTGCCGTTGGAAAAAGCTGTCAGTACAAATGGGGACATTGTTGTAACATTAGGCAAAGGCGCCCCGGGAAGCGTGACTGACCTTACCAAAACGCTTAAAAAATCGGGTAAAAAAGAGATTGCTATACTGTTGCCATTCAATATGGCGAGACTGGAGAGCGATACCCTACGCAAACACATGCTCCGCTCTGACCGGTTCCTGAACATGACACTTGATTTTTACGCAGGCGCACTTATAGCGATCGATTCTGCGAAAGCGCTCGGTCTTCCTTTAAAAGTAAGGATAATGGACTCTAAAGAAACAAAGAACACCTCGGATGTAAATGGCCTTGCAGCGAGCCTGGGCAGTGCAAACGCAGTGATAGGACCGTTTTTCCAGGGAAATGTTGAAAATGCGGCGGCGCTGCTGGCTTCTAAAAATATCCCGGTCATTTCACCATTATCCAAAGATAAAAGCAAGCCGTACAGCAACCTTTTCAATTCTATCCCTTCAAATGAAACGATCAGGATGGCAATGATGACCTACCTTAAATCGAAAGATGCGAATGTGATAGCTATAGTTGACCCTAAAAAGTCCGCTGCACGTGATTTTATTAGGGCCAACTATCCTTCCGCAAGGTTTATCGATGGCACGCCGACAGATGCCATATTACGGACACATCTGGTTAAAGACAGGATGAACTATGTTTTCCTTGAAACCGAAAATACAGGCATGGTGCTTACGGCTACGAAATTGCTGGCAGCCGCACTTCCTGATTATAAGATACAGCTTGTAGTCCCGGAACTGACCGATGCCCTTGAGAATGACGAAATGCCAATGGACAGGCTTGTTAAACTGAAAATGCTATACCCGTCGGTAACACGGGATAATAATACACCGCAAGCGGCAATTTTTGCAAAGGTGTTCAAGGAGAAGAACGGCATCATGCCAAGCCAGTTTGCAACGCGTGGGTTTGATGTTACCTTTGATACGATACTGAGGCTTTTTCAGGAGGAAGATTTTGCGGAAGGAATTGCCTCCAAAGCATCCGAACAGGTTGAAAATAAATTTAGTTACACTTCCCAAAACGGGGGGAATTATAATACAGGCGTTTACATCATGCAATATGATGAGGGCCTAACAGTAAAACAGGCAGAATAACCATGACATCAAAGATCACTTATTTAGGAGAGTTAAGGACTTCTTCAATACATATCGGATCGGGGACTGAGATCTTATCCGACGCGCCAAAAGACAACAGGGGAAAAGGTGAAGCCTTTTCGCCAACAGACACGGTAGCTAATGCTTTGGGTTCCTGCATGATCTCCATTATGGGTATAAAGGCCATGGATATGGGCCTTGACATGAAAGGCTCTACCGTTGAGGTAACCAAAGTAATGCAGGCCGAACCAAGGAAAATTGCTAAAATAGGCATCGTTGTCAACATGACCCTGCAGGCCGACGAGAAAACGAGGACTATTATGGAGCGTGTCGCCATGACCTGCCCTGTATCTTTGAGCCTTCATCCCGATATTGAACAGGACGTAGTTATTAACTGGCCTTCTTAATTTTGGAACACACCCCTGACCAGCAGAAACAATTCCTTATAAAGCTCGCGCATGCCAAAATGCCTTTCGGCAAATATGAAGGCCGCTACCTTATCGACCTTCCTGAATATTATATCGTGTGGTACCACAACAAAGGCTTTCCTAAGGGGCTGTTGGGAGAGCAGCTTCATTTAGTCTATGAGCTTAAGCTCAACGGGCTGGAGAATATTGTACGCAATATTAAAGCACAATATTCTAAGCCCAAATAAACTAGCAATGGATCAATTATATAATGTAACAATTCGCAGTGCGTGAACGTTCTGCAAATAATTGGTATATTAAGAAATTGGTACATTGAACAATTAATAAATTTCGTACTTTTGCCACGTTTTTTAGGTCGGCGATACAACAACTACAACACAACAACAACACTAATAATGAAGCAGACAAAGTATATTTTTGTTACAGGAGGCGTGAGCTCTTCCCTCGGGAAGGGTATAATTGCAGCTTCCCTGGCAAAACTATTGCAGGCTAGGGGCTATAGGGCCACAATACAGAAATTTGACCCGTATATTAACGTCGATCCCGGAACGCTAAACCCGTATGAGCATGGCGAATGCTATGTTACTGATGATGGCGCTGAGACCGACCTTGACCTTGGCCACTATGAGCGTTTCCTTAATGTTCCTACATCCCAGGCCAATAACGTTACTACAGGAAGGGTGTACCTTTCGGTTATAGAAAAAGAGCGTCGCGGCGAATTCCTTGGAAAAACGGTACAGGTGGTGCCGCATATTACCAATGAGATAAAAGAGCGCATGCAGCAGCTGGGTAATACCGGCGAATATGATATTGTGATAACCGAGATCGGCGGGACTGTGGGTGATATTGAGTCACTTCCTTATATTGAGTCGGTTAGGCAGTTGGTTTGGGACTTGGGAGAGAACAATGCCATCGTTATCCACCTTACGTTGGTACCGTACCTTGCCGCAGCAGGAGAATTGAAGACAAAGCCTACGCAGCACTCGGTAAAAACGCTGATGGAAAGCGGTATCAAAGCCGATATACTGGTATGCCGTACAGAGCACGAATTATCATCGGACCTTAAACAAAAACTGGCTCTGTTCTGCAACGTAAAAAGGGAAGCGGTAATACAGTCGATTGACGCATCTACCATATACGATGTACCGAACCTGATGCTTGAGGAAGGATTGGATAAGGTAGCGCTGAAAAAACTGGACCTTTCTGAAAAGAAAACACCGGACCTGAAGCAATGGAACCAGTTCCTTTTCAGGCTTAAGAACCCGAAGCATACGGTAAACATAGGCCTTGTGGGCAAATACGTAGAGCTTCAGGATTCGTATAAATCGATACTCGAAGCCTTTATACATGCCGGCTCGACCAATGAGACGAAGGTGAATGTAATAAGCATACACTCTGAATATATCGATAAAGAAAATGTTGATGAGAAGCTTTCGGGCCTCGACGGTATCCTTGTTGCCCCGGGATTTGGAGGCAGGGGAATAGAAGGAAAGATAGAGACCGTGCGCTATGCCAGGGAACATAAGATCCCTTTCTTCGGGATATGTCTCGGGATGCAGATGTCGGTTATAGAATATTCCAGGAATGTACTTGGCTGGAACGACGCGAATTCGACAGAAATGAACGAGCACACGCCGCACCCTGTAATTAACATTATGGAAGAGCAGAAAACCATAACCGATAAAGGCGGCACAATGCGCCTCGGGGCATGGAAATGCGATATTAAAGAAGGTACGCTTGCCCATAAGATATATGGAAAAACAGAGATAATGGAGCGCCACCGCCACCGTTATGAATTCAACAGTACTTACATAAACGATTTGGAAAAAGCAGGCCTGAAAGCATCGGGTATTAACCCTGAAACAGGGCTTGTTGAAATAATAGAGATTGAAAACCATCCTTTCTTTATCGGTGTACAATACCACCCCGAATATAAGAGTACGGTGGCCAATCCGCACCCGCTGTTTGTTAGTTTTGTAAAGGCGGCAGTGCTTAAAAAAAGTGAATAAACAAGTGCTATGCACTATAATTTCGGGCGGCCCGGAATATTTAAGTGAATTAATTTAAACTCAATGGAAGAAAAGAAGTTAGATTTAAAAACGATCGTTGGTTTTGGCATAATAGCATTACTGCTATTATGGATGATTTATAACCAGTCATCGAACCGTGAAGCGGAGCTAAAAGAAAAAGCTAAAAAAGAGCAGATAGACAAAGCAAAGGAAAAACAAATCCCGGAGCAAAAGACAGCTGCCCTGCCGCAGGATTCCATAGCAAATGATTCCTTAAAGATCGCCGGCCTAAAAAGTTCGCTTGGGGCTTTTGCTTACAGCGCTACTTTGCCATCAGCCAAAGACAATACCACCAAAATAGAGAATGGGCTGCTTACACTGCACATTTCCAACAAAGGAGGTTACATCAGCGAGGCAAACCTGAACAATTTTGAACAATTTGAAAAAGGCTCTAACAAAAGGGTAGAACTTATTAAAGAAAATAATGCGCATTTAAACCTCCAGTTTAAAACCAAGGATAACCGCATATTGAATACAAGGGATATGTATTTTGAGCCGGTACTTACCAAAGAAGGTAAAAACCAGGTGCTTACCATGAGGCTTAAAGCCGGTGCCGATCAGTTTTTGGAGTACCGCTATGTGCTTAAGCCAAATGAGTTTATGCTTGATTTCTCCATCCGTACACAAGGGATGGCGCAGGTATTGGATACTTCGAAACCAATTGACCTGGAGTGGCAACTAAAAGCATTCAGGAATGAAAAAAGCGTTTCGTACGAAAGCCGCTATACCGACCTTGTTTATGAATATGAAGATGGTAAGGATGACAAACTTGGGCAAGGAAAGAATGATACTGAAAAAGTGGAGGATGTGAGCTATGTAGCTTTCAAACAGCACTTTTTTACTTCGATACTTTTGACGGACACACCGTTCAAGACTGCCGACCTTACATCGGAAAACCTTGTAAATGATGATAAGACCGATACAATTTTTACCAAAAGGTTCACTGCCAAAATGCCTTTGGAATTTAAAGGCGGCGAAGTGAGCTATAACATGAACTGGTACTACGGCCCGGCTGATTACAAGATATTGAATGACTACGACAAAAACCTTGATGAGGTGATGCCGTTGGGCTGGGGTATTTTCGGCTGGATCAACCGTTATATCTTCATTCCGGTATTTACATTCCTGAGCACATTCCTGCCGTACGGTATTGGTATCATAATCTTTACGATACTGATCAGGCTGGTAATGTCGCCGGTAACCTATAAGTCGTACCTGTCGCAGGCTAAAATGAAAGTGCTTCGCCCTGAAATTCAGGAGCTGAACGAGAAGTACAAGAAAGACCCGATGAAAAAGCAGCAGGAAACCATGAAACTGTACAACAGCGCAGGGGTAAACCCAATGGCGGGATGCCTTCCGGCGTTGATGCAGCTTCCGGTGTTTTATGCGCTCTTTCAGTTCTTCCCGTCGTATTTTGACTTAAGGCAGCAAAGTTTCCTTTGGGCAAACGACCTTTCATCGTATGATGCGGTAATCCACCTGCCATTCTACATTCCGTTCTATGGCAACCACGTGAGCCTTTTCCCTATATTGGCTTCGGTAGCGATATTCTTCTACATGAAAATGACCACAGGCGACCAGAGTATGGCAGCGCCGCCGCAGGAAGGTATGCCGGATATGAGCAAGATCATGAAGATAATGATATACATATCGCCGGTTATGATGCTTATTTTCTTCAATAACTACGCATCAGGACTAAGTTTGTATTACTTCGTATCCAACCTTATCACAATAGGTATCATGCTTGTTATCAAAAACTATATCGTGAAAGACGACAAGATACATGCCCAGATCCAGGCCAATAAAGCAAAGCCTAAAACGCAGGGACGTTTCCAGAAAAAAATGCAGGAAATGATGGAGCAGGCGCAGGAACAGCAGAAAGCAAAAGGCAAAAAATAAATTAATGAAGCATCCGCCCCGGCGGATGTTTTTATGATACAGTGTTTTTGGCGTACTTTTGGCTATACTAAAGAAGGCCTTTTTTGGTTATATTTTAAATTGATCATTTATTATGAAAAATGTATTTTTTGTTCTTCTCGGATTCTTCCTTATAACGTTTGGCTCATCTGCTCAGGAAAATCAGATGGATGCAGCTGGCAAGCGCCACGGGGTTTGGAAAGGCATTTATGATGTGAGTAAAAAGCCGCGTTATGAAGGTACTTTCAATCATGGTAAGGAAACCGGTACGTTTAGATTCTTTGAAGATAATGAGGCATCAACATTAATGGCGACACGTGTATTTGCTGTCGATGGTTCCTGCTATACCACTTTTTTCGATGAGAAAGGCAATAAGGTAAGCGAAGGAAGGGAAGTAAACAGGCTTAATGAAGGCGAATGGAAATTTTACCATCCCGCTTCCAAAGCACTAATGTCAACTGAAAGGTATGTAAAAGGCAAGCTGACCGGGATACGGAAAGTATTTTTCCCGAATGGCAACATCAATGAGGAAACCACTTTTGTGAACGGCATCAAGGATGGCATCTATAAAAAATATACCGAAACGGGCATACTCCTTGAAGATGCAAAATATAAAAACGACCAGTACCACGGCCCGGCAACTTATAGGAACGGGCAGGGGGAAATCGTTGCGACAGGCCAGTTTACCAATGGTAAAAAGACCGGCATCTGGAAATTTTACGAAAAAAATAAAGTGGTCAAGGAAGAGAACATGAGTGTTAAGCGTACTGCAAATAAGGGCAAGCGAGCAAACTAATTGCTTTTTGGGCGTGCCACCTCCGCAGGCTGCGGCATCGGTCCGCCGCGGCGGATATATCCCTCTCCCGAAAGCTTTCGGGACTCGTGGATGCCGCTGCGATCCCTCACGCGCGTTTCAAGTCATATTTACATTAATGTAAAACCCCAAATGTTTCAAAAACCTTTGGGGTTTCTAATTTAGAAATCGCGTCAGCCGTGTCCAATAAAAATTCCGTATTTTTGCACAAAATTTAGAAGAAAGGAATTAAGATGAAACGTGTTGTAGTAGGTCTTTCGGGTGGTGTGGATTCAAGTGTGGCAGCATATCTGTTGCAGGAGCAGGGGTATGAAGTGATAGGCCTTTTCATGAAGAACTGGCATGACGACTCGGTAACCATATCCAATGAATGCCCGTGGCTGGAAGACAGCAATGATGCACTGCTTGTGGCCGAAAAGCTGGGAATCCCATTCCAGACCGTCGATCTTAGCGAGCAATACAAAGAGCGTATCGTTGACTATATGTTCAATGAATACGAGAAAGGCAGGACACCCAACCCGGATGTGCTGTGTAACCGCGAGATAAAATTCGATGTCTTTATGAAGATAGCCCTCAGCCTTGGCGCCGACTACGTGGCTACAGGCCATTACTGCCGTAAAGGGACTATCGAAAAAGACGGAAAAGAAATATACCAGTTGCTTGCGGGCGCTGACGGGAATAAAGACCAGTCCTACTTTTTATGCCAACTTTCGCAGGATCAGTTGAGCAAAGCGCTTTTCCCTATCGGCGAACTGACCAAACCGCAGGTTCGCGAAATAGCTGCTAAAATGGATCTCGTTACCGCCGAAAAGAAAGACTCGCAGGGGCTTTGCTTTATTGGTAAAGTTCGCCTGCCAGAATTTTTACAGCAGCAGCTCCAACCGAAAGAAGGCATCATATATGAAGTGGGCGCAGAATCGGAAACCTATTCCGGTGCTCATCCGCAATTTACCTCGATAAAAGAGCAGTTGGCTTATGAGGCAAAGAACATCGACTACAGTCCCGAAATGGGCAAGATGGTAGGCAGGCACCAAGGCGCGCATTATTATACCATAGGGCAGCGCAAAGGGCTAAATGTGGGCGGCACCAAAGAACCGCTCTTCATCATCGCTACCGATGTTGTCACCAATACCATATACACCGGGCAGGGACACAACCACCCTGGGCTTTTCCGCAAGGCATTGTTCATACAGGAAAGCGAGATCCATTGGGTACGCGAAGACCTGCAACTAAATGATGGCGAAACTATGGATGTAATGGTACGCATCCGTTACCGCCAGCCGTTGCAGAAAGCGACATTGCACAAATTCGATAACGGTATGTACATATCGTTCGAAGAAGCCCAGTCCGCCATTACCGAGGGGCAATTCGCTGCATGGTATATCGGGGAGGAGCTTGTGGGTAGCGGCGTGATATCGTAGTTGTAAAAAATAGGTATACAGTCCGGTTACCATTGGTGCCCGGACTTTTTTATTCTGATCTTTAAACTTTTCATAAGACAATTCATTATCTATAATGTATTGATTACCTTGTAAATAAAATCAATACTATGATAAACTCGAAATTGCATGGGATATTGGATTATCTGGTCGTAGCGTTCCTCGTAGCTTCACCTTCAATATTTCACCTTCCACCACAAACTACGGTATTTACTTACGGATTAGCGGCTATGCACCTGGTACTTACTATGCTTACAGCCTATGAGCCAGGTACCCTGAAGATCATACCTTTCCGAATCCATGGATGGATTGAGCTTTTTGTAGTTATAGCATTGGGTGCATTGACATTTTATATTGATTCTGTTGAGGGGCATGCTGCACGTAATTTTTATATCGGTTTCACGGGTGCTATATTTTTAGTCTGGTTGCTTACGAATTACAAAAGCGCACCTGCAATACCTAAGGAAGAAGATGTGATGTGATGCTTTCAAAGTGTAATTGCTATCTTGCAGTAAATTTGCAACATGCTCTACAACCTTCATACCCATTCATCATCAGGGAACAGTAATGTCTTTGAGGTCGTCAACCGCTATCCTTACGAAGTTATTGATGTGCCTTATTTTTCTACAGGCATTCATCCCTGGCATATTGATACAGATAAGCTGGAGGAACATCTTTCAATAATTGAAGAGCGCCTGCAACTTCCAAATTGCCTTGCTCTTGGCGAATGCGGACTGGATAAAAGGATTGAAATCCCACTGGATATCCAAATAAGTGTTTTCGAAAAACAATTGTTATTAGCTAAAAAACACCAAAAACCCGTAATTTTGCATCTTGTTGCCGCGTTCCAGGAACTGATCGAAATAAAGAACAGGATACAGCCAGATGTGCCCATGGTCGTTCATGGCTTTTCGAAAAATGCGCAAGTGGCAAAGCAGCTGCTGGATAACGGCTTTTATCTTTCCTTTGGAAAATACCTGCTACGTAACCCGGAACTGTCGGAGGTTTTGGCAACAGTGCCGCAGGACAGGTTCTTTCTGGAGACCGACACCATTGAAGAAGGTATCGCCGAAGTGTATAAGAAAGCAGCTTTGGCACGGAAAATAGATATTGAAGATTTGAAAAATACGATAAGCACTAATTTTAAAACCGTTTTTAATAATGGCTGAATGGACAGAGCGCGCCGAACTCTTATTTAAGAAGGAAGGCCTTGAGAAATTAAAGAATTCACATGTAATGGTGGTAGGCATGGGGGGCGTAGGCTCGTTTGCCGCCGAATTCATTGCACGCGCAGGAGTGGGCACGATGACCATTGTTGACGGCGATGTGGTTGATATTACCAACATCAACCGCCAGCTTCCGGCACTGCATTCTACAGTCGGGCAGCCGAAAGTGGATATCGTAGGGGACAGGCTAATGGATATTAACCCGGAACTGAACCTTATACGCATAAAAGAATTCCTTTCACCCGAACGTGCTTATGAGCTTGTTACGGAAGAATATGACTACGTGCTTGACTGCATTGACAGTATCACGCCAAAACTGAACCTTATTATTTCCGCCCGAAGGAAAAAGGTAAAGATCATCAGCAACATGGGCGCGGGAGGCAAGTATGAAGCAGGTAAGGTTAAAGTGACCGACATCAGTAAGACGGATGTTTGTCCGTTAGCAAAAACCGTTCGCAAGCGCCTTCGTAAAGAAGGGGTGAGCAAAGGGGTGAAAGTGGTTTACTCTACCGAAGCGCCTGACCAGACAAGCCTTAAAATGACGGATGGCAGTAATTTCAAAAAATCATTCTTTGGTACTAATAGCTGGATACCCGCAGTGTTTGGATTACATTCTGCCGAAACTGTAGTAAAGTACCTGATAAAGAAATAAGGATATTTCCTGGGAATTATTTTTCAAGCCCCAAAGGTTTTCAACATAATTGTTCGAAAGACTTTTTATAACCGAATGTAGCACATTTTGTCATTCTGAATACAGCTTGCGGAGTGAAGAATCTCAAATTATCGAATACTAAAGAGATTCTTCCTTCGTCAGAATGACATAGATAACCTTTTTTTGACTTCGTCAATAATCTTCCGAACAACCGCCTTTTTAAAACCTTTGGTTTTTTTGTTTTATGGATTAGCAGGCTTTTGTGCAGGTGTAGCTGTTGATTGCGCCGGTTTTTTGGCCGTAGGTTTTGTTGTTGCATCAGATTTTGTCCCTGCGGGCTTGTTTGCAGCCGGTCGTGCAGTAGCGCTGTTTCCGGTTGATGTAGCCGCTGCTGGCTTTTGTGTATCTGTAGCAGGCTTGTTTACCGCCGGTTTAGGAGTTGTAGTGCCAGGTTTAGCTGCGGGTACTCCCCCGGGAAGCGTTTCTGTCATCGTTTCTGTAGGCGGAACTATCGTCGGTGCTCCTATTGGGATATAAATATCCGTAACCCATTCCGATGGCCTTTTTGTCTGTTGTATGCCTTTACTGTACAATTCGATATATTGCCCGGTCGTGTTTTCCTGCAGGCCTTTTTCAGCTACGTGTTTCTGAGCGGCATCCCATGCTTTAGCCAAGTGGGAATAATCACCTTTAAGCGTGGTTTTCAGTGCCTGGAACGAGGCAACCTTACCGCCTTCGTATTCGCTTCCCGGCATTGTATACATTTCCTCTTTTATCGGTATGCAGATAACGTAGGAGGCGCTGTCTTTTTGCTTGCTGAATGACTTATAAAGTATAAACGGCGCGCCATTAGTCACAATCTTATTGGTTTTTACAAAAGATAGCAGCTTAGGGAATATTTCTCCCGATTTCTTCTGCAGTTCCGATATTTTTGATTTTACAGGTTGCCCAACATAAGATACACCGGTCTTTGTTACCAGGCCTTTTACTTCGACATTATATTTGCCAAGCTCCTCAACCAGATACGTACTGAGATTTTTAAGGCCATTGTCAAGTGCTGCCTCCATTTTCTCATTTACATTCCCATTAAGTACGGCGTAGGCCTTTTCTTTAAAGCTGAGCTGCCCCTGCATCCTTACAGTCACTTTTGTTCCCCCAATTGTATCCTTAAAACCCCATGCGAGTTCTGAATCAAGTCCGTCGATGGTTGCTTTTTGTAAAATGGAGTCGTTTTCAATAAGTTTTATGGTGCTGATTTTGCCTTCCGTTCCGTCCTTTTTCCAGGTCATGGAAGCATCCTTTCCAAACGTGTTTTCTGAATAGGAATACGTTGCAGTAGTGTCGGTATTAGTTATTATACCTGTGCTCTCCCAATTTCGGTATTCATTTATATAGTTGTAAAGCAACGCTTTAGGCACATTAATTACCCGCTCTTTTCGAATATCATATTTTCCTTCCTGGGTAGCAATAAATACAGTTACTGCTATAGCAGACAATAGCAGCAGGAGAAATATGTATTTTACAATTTTCATAAAATTGAAAATTTTAGTTTGTCGTAAAATTATAAATATTTCCCTTATGAAACTAAATTACTTTCGGAGGCTAATCCATCCACTCATATTCATTCTTTAAGTCCGGAAAAAGATCATTAAAATCAGTCCTTAATTTCGAAGACCACTTGTGCGCATCATTCTCCTTGGGCTTCCCCAAGTGGAAGATATTTCTTTTGTCAATCTCAATCCATTTACCTTCCTGAAGTTCCGATACAATTACAACGTCCGATTTGAAAGATGCTACGTAGTAAATATCCATAACAAAGTCGTAAATATCATTCAGCGGGGCTTCATACTTATGAGTTACAACAGTATCCTGCGCTTTACCTTTTATAATGACAGAGAGGTGCCCATGGTTATCTATTTGATAAGGTTGTATGATTTCAAAATCCGCATCATACATCCAGCTGAATTCTTCGGCAGATTTCAGCATCTTGTTCAGGTCTTTCAACAATGTTTTGTAATTTTTTGCTTCCTGTGCATGCCCGCTGAAAACAGCAATAAACAAAAGTGCTACCGATAGTATTTTCTTCATGGGGTAATTAAAATTAAAATAAGGCCTTAGCGGCCTTAATTATTATTATTATTTTGTATCGCAGTCAACAAAATCCTCGGGGTAGGGCGAAAGGCTAACTTTATCCACAAGAAGAAAAATATCTTCCTCTTTGGTAAAAAGCTCTATCTCAGGGCTTGTCTTTTTTGCATCAAGAGTTTTCCTGTGTGTAGTAATGGTGTATTCCTGCAGCTTATCGGTAATGTTGTAATTGAAAGAGATAAGTTCCGGATAATCATTTTTAAACTGCACTTTCCATTTGTGTTGCTCCCCATTCATCCCTTCATATTTCAGCCTGAAGGATATCCTGCTGTAGCAGCTCGTTTTTTGCCAGGGTTCCCAGTCGCCCTGATTTTGGGCAGACATTGTCATTGTGGCGAGAATGAATAATAAAGTCAGAATTTTTTTCATGATATTTTTTTATTGAAAGTCGGCATCTGAAACGCCTTCGTTGAATTTCACTTCACTGTAAATCATTTCGGAAGACGTATCCTTGTCAGATACTGTTGTCATTTTGAAAGGGAAAAGTACCCCATTCACATCTTTGTATTCAGAGAAATGATTTGTGGATTTAATAGTTATCCCGACAGCCCTTGCTTCCGAAGATGACGCGGTTATCAGTCCGGTTTTAATGCTGTAATAATTTGTCACTGCACCTCCCGAGATAGGTTCTGTAAAGGTTACGCTATACACGTCTTCATTGTTTATAGTTGTAATACCATCAAGTTTCGCACCATTCTGTAGCGGCATTATACATGTATCATATATTTTTTTAGTCCCTGACCTCATTGCTTCAGCCATGGATTTATCCATTTTTTTGCGTTTGCCTTTTTCATTGATGGTATACGCTCCCTCGCTATTAATAAGGGTTGTCATGATACTCTTGCCATTTGTCAAAACATTTGTATAGCTATTATCTCCGCTAATTTTTACAACTACTTCGTTGGAGTACAGCTGCCCGTTGACCGTGTGGTTCATAGTAGCGCGCATATATTGTGTTTTCACAGCCTGTATTTTTTCAACACCGCCAATAGCTGCAACATATTTGTCTACAACCGTTGCAACACTCACACCTGCGGGAGCAGGTTTATAATTTACAGCAACAGCAGGTGACGAAGTTACAGGTTTAGCATTGTTTGTGGCAACCAGTCCAACAGTAGTGCTGTTGTTTGTAGTATTGACAGCATTTTGGCTATTGCCTGATGAGCTTCCTACCATACCCGAATGCGCATACATGTTATCCGCAGGTATAATTTGCGTACGGCCAAGGTCGAAGTAATTCACGATCTGTAGTCCCCTTCTGTATGGGATACTGAGAGTATCGGTATCAATAACACCATTAGGTCCATATTTTCGCAAAAGGAATTTATTATCTCCTTCTTTCAGGGGGACACGGGCATAGCTTATTGTTGCCGGAAGCGACTGCCAGTTGCGCGTATCTGCTTTTTCGGTTGCAGCACCTGCCACATCGGCACCCAGCTTGGTAAGGTCGCCGGCGTCACTGCCAAAAGCTTCTTTTGCCAATGCGCCAAGGATAGCGCTACCTGCTTTTTTGGTTGCAAAACGTAAAACAAGATTTATGGTTTCCCTTAGCATCCTGTCTTTAAGGCACTGTTTGGCTATCGGGTAAAAATCCTGAGATAGTTCAAAGGGCTGCTCTTTATTATTGACAACTATCGCCGCCTTACTGTAGTAGTTTTCCCTTTGCCTGTATTTTGGTATGGCTATCGCATTAACGTTGCCTATGTCTGCGCCGGGAGGTATAGGGATCAATATTTCTTCCATAACATCGCCGTCCATATAGCTGCCAAAAAATACACCACTTCCGCCGGATGCCGTTATCACGATCTGGTCTTTCGCAGGGCCGAGGCCGTTTTCCCAGAATACAATGGCTTCGCCGGTTGGCTCAGGTATTTTTACAGGCTCGGGTGCGGGTGTTTCTTTTACATCTTTTTTACCTTTTCCTTTTTTCTGTGCCTCTTTTTTGGCAGGGACAGGATCCGGCGCTACATTGAATTTTTTGCGATACTGGTTGTATTCTTCAATAAAGCCCAGTTGTTTTGTGGTCCTCAACAGGTCCTGCTTCAACTGTTCCGGCATGGGTACGCCAAAAAAGCGGCCGCCGTCTTTATTGTATATTTCTTCAGCATTCCGGTAGGCGATAAATGCATTATTGATATCTCCGGTGCTTTCATAAAGTATGCCCTGCAAAATTTGCGAAAAGGCATCTTCGGTATATTTGTTTTTGTTTTCGGTGTATTTTTCGTTGAATTGAAGAAGCTTTATATTGATCCTCTTGGCTTCAACAAGCGCCTCATCGGGCATTCCCAACTGGAAATAATTCAGCGCCTTGTAGTAATGGATGGTAACTTTTTCAAAGTCCTCACCTTTATAAGGCTCGGCCATAGGGTTTGTAAATTTACCCGCAATGGCCTGCCCTACATTGGTTTTTATCCTGTCGTCAATCATGATATAAGCTTCTTCCAAAAGGTTGTTGCTCGCCTCATAATTGCCTTTTAAATGCTCCAGTTTCCCTTTTTCCATCAGGTACAAAAGCCTGTTCCTGTCTTTCAGCAGAAATTTATTCTTGTCAATGTTGGCCAGAGCACCATCAAAGTTGCCGTTTACCAGGTCATTTTCAATATCTGAAGTTTTGGAGTTGTATGTTCCGCAGGATTGAAAGGCAAGCAACAACAGTACCGGTACTGTCCTGAGAATAGTAGTAATAGTGTTTTTGGATGCTTTCATGAATAAGTATCAGTAATTACATTTTCTTGTTGCCAAGATATTTTTTTATTTTTTTGTCGCCAATCCATACTTTATCGTTCGTCTGGATGTTAGTAAGCTCAAGGTCAATTTGGTAGAAAATCGTTTTCTCTTTTCCTTTTTCATCAACGATAGAGTTGATCGTTCCCTGAAGCATGAAGTCAGCGCCGTTTTCAAGGCCGAATTTTTTCATGGTCGATTGTGACGAATAGTTTTGCTGGTCGGCCCTTTCCGCCCTTATTTCCTCGCGTTTGTCAGCGCCCTGCACCAGTTTTATGCGCCCTGAATTGATGATGGCTTTTTCAATGTCTTTCGAAAAAGTTTCGGCAGGGATATGCTCGTGCGATTTATTAGTGATGATGCCTACAATGATTACAGGCTTTTTGCTGCCATTTTCAGAAGCAAAGGTGCTGTACCATGAGTGGTCCATAAGCTCGGCGGTGATTTCTTCTGCGGTTAATCTGGAGTCGGTTTCGTTCCACCTTCCACTAAGGTCGGTTACAGTTGTTTCGCTTACGCGCTGAACATTTGGAGATCCGCAATTGATAAGGGTAAAACCTAAAGCAAGGGCAGCAATGAATTTAATTGGATTTGTTTTCATAATGTCTTTTTATTGATTAATTAGGGTAAAAATACTAATAATTTTATTGTTAATTTCTCCACAACGCAAAGGTTGTACCAAAATTTAAAAATAATAGAAAATTCTCATTAATTTTTTTTGCTACCCTAATTAATCATTTTTACTTAATGGAGGGGTTATTAATCGAACTCGCTGCAATCCAGGTCTATCCAGTATTGGGCAGTCTCTTCATATAAATAACCGTATTCATCGCAATCCTGTGCTGCGTCCAGCAGGTTTAGCGCCGCTGTCCTCAGTGCACTGCAATTCGAAGTAGTCGGGCTGTTAGAAAATGTATTGCTTTTCGCAACAAGGATGTCTGACAAGCTTACAAGCCCTTCATAGCAATCAGCATTATTTACCGGTGCTGCCTCTTCTTCTTCGCACGCTACTGCAAACATGGTCATTGCCGAAAGCGCGAATGCCAACGAAAGTTTTTTAAATTTTTTCATAAGTGGTGATTTTTAAGGTTGTTAATTATTTCAACAAATTTGGGTCATTGCTTAAAGCAAAAAAATACCCAACAGAGGGTATTTTTACTACAAATATTGTCTTAACGAACTACCTAGAAATCATACTTTTTTTCCATCGAATAGCGTAGCAATTCGCTTTTGCCCTGGAGGCTTAGTTTTTTCAGGATGTTTTTCCTGTGGGTATCTACCGTAGTTTTACCTATGAACAGTAAGTCGGCAATTTCCTGCGATGTTTTGCCTTCCCCAATCAGCTTTACGATTTCGAGTTCCCTCTTGCTTAAAGGGATATCGTCAGTATCTTTTTTCCGGTAATCGGTTTTTTTAATGGAACTGTCAAAAAAGGTTTCGCCTTTCATGACGGCATGTATCGCAGCAAGTACGGTTTTAAGCGATGAGTTCTTGAGGATATATCCTGATGCCCCTGCAGCTTCCATTTGTGCAATAGCTTCATCCTGCTCAAACATGCTGAAAGCTATTACTTTGCACGAAGGGAATTCTTTTTTGAGGTGCCGTGTGGCGGTTATTCCATCCATTTTTGGCATCCTGATGTCGGTTAGCACCACATCCGGTTTTTTCAGGCGTACGATTTCCAATAGCCTTTCGCCGTCATTGGCTTCGCCTACAACTTTTATATCATCTTCATATTCAAGGAAGAGCTTAATACCGTCTATAAGCGACTGGTGGTCTTCTGCTATTGCTATTGTTATCATAGTGGTAAGTCTATTATAATGGTTGTACCGTTGCCCGGGGTGGAATCTATTGTGAATGTCCCGCCCAGCTGCCCCACTTTCTTTTGGATGGACTGCAGCCCCATTCCATCCGAACCTTCAATCGCTTCCTTATCGAAGCCTGTCCCGTTGTCTTCAATTATTATATTGATGTTGTCATCATGGTGGGTGAGGTGGATGGTCGCCTCAGTTGCCTGCGAATGCTTTATGATGTTGGTTGCAAGTTCCTGCACAATCCTGAATATAGCTATCTCGAGCGTATTATCAAGCCTTTCATCAAAACCGAAAGGCGACACCTGGATAACCAGCTTACCGGGGACCGAAATTTTTTGTGCCAGCTTTGTTATCGCCGGTATCAACCCTTCGTTGGCAAATACACCGGCATTCTTGGCGTGGGCCAGGCGGCGTACCTTTTGGTAGGCTTCCTCTATCAGCGCATCGGTTTTCTCGTATAGCCTTGTTTCTTCATCCCTCAACTCGTTCTTTCGCAGCTTGAGGTTTTCAAAGTTGATCTTCAGTGTTGCCAGCATACTCCCCAGGTTGTCGTGCAGGTCGTTGGCAATGCGCTGCCTTTCTTTTTCCTGCCCTTCCAGCATAATGTCTATACTGTTCAGCTCATAGTCTTTCAGGGCCTTTTCAAACTTTTGCTCCTCTATGAGCTTCTCCTGGCGGGAAATTTTTTCCCTTCGCCGTGCATTTTTCAGGATCAGCCATCCGATTACGATAGCAGAAAGCAGCAGCCCTGTATAAATATATAGCAAAATTGTCTTGTTTTTATTTTTATGCTTTAGCTTAATGTTCTCCAGTTCTTTTTCTTTTGTCCTGTATTTTGTCTGTATATCATTTATGGCAATGTTCTGGTCTTCGGTCTTTATACTGTCCGAAAACTTTTTATTGAGCAGCAGGTAATTGTACGCATTACTGTAATCTCCGGCGGCTTCATAGTTTTTATACAGGAATTCATAAATGAACATCTTTGTTTTCAGGATATCATCCTTAAGGGGCACACTGTCTGCTTTTTTCAGGCAGGAAATCGCATTTTTATGGTCATTAAGATAATAGTAAGCCGCGGCCTGGTTAACGTAATTATGGCATATCTGGGTTATCTTTTGTTTTTCACGGTCTTTATTCCCAGTCAGGTAACGCAAGTTTTTTTTGAGATAGAATAACGCCGAATCCGGCTTATTCAGGTCGTTGATATACAAAGAAGCGAGATTAATGTCGATTGTCGACGCTACCTCAGGGTTATCGGAAAATTTTAAATAGTATTTGGCCTTTCTAAAATAAGCCAGCCCTTCTTTATATTCTTCAGTATCTATTTTAAAAACCGCCAGCCTCGCATAGCGTTCGGACAGCTTTTTTGGATTGTTCGTTTTTTTGGTGTAAGCAATATACTCGTCGAGGTATTTGTTATAGTCGCTTTTGTTTTTTTCCTGGGCATGGAGCATGTAGGCCAGGTCGAAATTTATATCCATTGCCCTATCGGTGCTGTCAATGGCCAGGTATAGTTTTTTTGCGGCAAGATAAAGGCTATATGCCTTGTCTTCCTGATTGTTCTTATTGTAACATTGTGCAAGGAGGTAATTATATAGGGCCTTATCCGGTTTTGTAAAAGCCTTATTTTTCATGTTTTCCAGCGCTGCTTTTGCTTTTTTATGTTCGCCTGTGTGGATGGCGTTTTCTATCGATGCAAGTCCGGAATGTTGTGAATAAACCCTGCCGGCAAACCCAATGGCTGCCAGCAGGACTATAATAATTTTAAAAAGTGGATTTACTGTTTTTATCACGGTTTGATATTAGGTTTGCTAACAATCGTCATTCCTGCTTTGCGGGGGTCGAAAAACAGCAGTGCACTTTTCAGGCGGGCACTTTCCAGGCCCCTGCTTTTTTGGACGGCATTCATCAGCCAGGTGGTAGAAAAAGGCCCTTCTTCTTTTACCGTCTCAAATATTGTATCAGCCTCATCCTGCATATCATTGATATCGGCCTGTTTTATTGGCTCATGGTAAAGTATAATAAGTGTTTTTTGTGCATTCCAGTCAAAAGTTGGGGCAGAAGCATGGCGCACCATTGCTGTAGTTGGCGTGATGTTGGGTAACGGCACAAGCGGGTCGGTGGTGCTGTTCCATACCAGTGCAGTGCCGTTCTCGTTGCTGCGGGTCATGTAAATGAGTACAGCATTTACCTGGCCGGTAGGGGTAGTTTTCGAAATGTTGTGAAATTCCGGGAAAGCATAGCTTTCATGTGCTCCTAGTCTGGGAAGCTTGGCGCTTAGCTTAATTTTCGTCGTTGAAAATGTTCCCTCTACGGTGTACGTTAAATCGTTGGTAGGCATGGTTTTGATATTTTATTGGTTAATAAAACAAATTTCAGGAACTTAAATTAAATAAAAAATCCCCATTAATGGGGATTTGGAGATTTTTATTTTTAAGGAAATTTTAAGAATTGTCTTTCACAAAATATTTGATAAATAACAGTATCCCTATAAAAGCAAGGAAGCCCACAAGTATCCAATAGCTGCCCTTATAATATATTTTGTGAAGGGCAAGGTCTTTACGGTATACATAGATCATCGTTATTATAAATGCCACTAAAAAAGTGCCTGCAAAAATCCATTGGCCTGTTGTAAACATGTTGAAATCTTTTTGCAAAGCTACAATTTTACGCGTGTATTTCTATTTATTTTGGAGGGATAAATTAACATTACCATGAAAAAACAACTTGACTCTGTAAAACAATTTCATTCTTCTTTCGGGCTGGGCATTAGCGAGATCCCTAAAGCCGACCTTGGCGAAGCCGTAAACCTGTTGCGCTACAATCTTATGAAGGAAGAAAATGAAGAATATCTGGAAGCAGTACAGAATAATGACCTTGTGGAGATTGCCGATGCACTGGGAGATATGCTCTACATCTTGTGCGGTACAATTATAGAACACGGCCTGCAATATAAAATAGAAGAAGTTTTTGATGAAATACAGCGCAGTAACATGAGCAAGCTTTGCGCTAACGGATTGCCTATCTATCGCGAAGACGGCAAAGTAATGAAAGGCCCGGATTATTTTAAACCCGATTTTACGAAGATATTGGAATATTAGTTAGTTTTCAGTCGCAGTCGCAGTCTCAGTTTCCAGTAGGATGAACGTAAATCTACCTGCATACGTCTTTGCGAGGAGGAACGACGAAGCAATCTTTCAATTCAGGCAAAATTTATAGGCACAAAAAAGCCCAAAGATTTCTTAAACCTTTGGGCTTTTTTACATCAGGATGAAAATCTGCGAAAATCCGCCCGATCCGCGTCATCCGCGTTCCAATATAGATGAAAACTGCAACTTATATCTTCACCGTCCAACCAAAAGTGTCTTCGGCTACTTTGTATTGTATGTTGGTAAGCTTTTCTTTAAGTTCCAGCGCCATGGAATTTTCCAATTTTGGCAGCTCGTGGTATTTGTCCTGGTAGCAAAAGCCTACGATCGGGTTGATGACCGCAGCGGTGCCTGCCCCGAATATCTCTTTCAGTGATCCGCTATCGGCAGCCTCGATCAATTCCGATACCAGTACCGAACGTACTTCTACCTTAATATTTTCCCTTGCCGCAAGTTCGATGATACTTTTACGCGTAACGCCGTCGAGTATTCTCTCACTGGTAGGTGCTGTATATAATGTGTCATTTATCCTGAAGAATACATTCATGGTCCCGGCTTCCTCCAGTTTGGTATGCGTGGCATCGTCAGTCCATATTATTTGCTGGTAGCCCATGTCATTGGCCAGTTTGGTAGGGTAAAACTGTGCCGAGTAGTTACCTGCGGCCTTTGCAGCGCCTATACCACCATTAGCGGCACGGCTGTAGTGCTCGGCAATGATCACCTTAACTTCGCCGGAGTAATACGAGCGGGCAGGGGAGAGTATGATCATGAAACGGTACTGTGTAGATGGGGCTGCTATTACGCCAGAGCCTATCGCTATCATGAACGGCCTGATGTAAAGCGAGTTGCCAGGGCCTTTTTTCACCCACTCTTTTTCAATCTGAATGAGCTTTTTCATGCCGCCAATAAATACCTCTTCCGGTACTGATGGCATGGCAAGCCTTTCGGCAGATTTATTAAAGCGGTCAAAATTTTCTTCCGGTCGGAAAAGCCATACGTCGTCGTTGGTGTCTTTGTAGGCTTTCATGCCTTCAAAAATGGCCTGCCCGTAATGGAATACTTTAGCCGAAGGGTCTATAAGGAAAGGCTCGTAGGGTTTTATAATGGGTTGTTCCCATGCTCCGTTACGGAAATCGCAAACCAGCATGTGGTCTGTAAAGGTGTTCCCGAATGAGAGGTTTTCAAAATCAACAGCGCCAATATGGCTGGTTGCCGACTTGTTAATAATAATATCAGAAGTAGAGTTATCGCCCATTATAAGTAAGTGTTGTTAGGGTTAGTCGTGTTAAAGCAAATTTAATAAAAAAACATCTCTCAGGGGCTTTTCCGCCAAATAATAGGGAATTAAAAATTAAAACATTGAATGAAAGAAGAATATGCAAAATAATTGGCAGATTGCTATTGCAGGTTTCAACTTTCTGTATATTTGCCAATGAAAATTAATTTCAGCTCAAAATGAAAAAATCAATTGTATTGACTATGGCTTTAATCGCATTTACGGCCTGCCAGAAAAACAAGGAAACAGAAGTAAAGACTGAAGAAACGGTTATTGAGACCGGTAAGGATACCGTACACATCGATACCGACACCGTTACAGCTGTTCAAACCGGAAATACAACAGATATGGCTGCCGGCGCTACCCCTGTTGAAGAAAAAAAGATAGAAGCAGTAACGCCTGCAGCAGAAGTAAAAGTGGCGTATGCTTCCTTTGGCGACAAGATTAAAGCAGACAAGGCGCTTACCAAAGAGCAGATGATCCAAAAATATAAAAGCCTCAAAGTAGGAGATACTGTTGCCGTGAAATTCAAATCGAAGATCAAGGATGTGTGCCAGAAAAAAGGCTGCTGGATGGCGATGGAGCTTCCGGGTGGAAAAGAATCGTTTGTGAAGTTTAAGGATTATGCATTTTTTGTGCCGCTTAATGCAACAGCACAGGAAGCTATCGTTAGCGGAAAGGCCTTTGTTAGCGAAACATCGGTGGCACAGCTTAGGCATTACGCCAAAGACGGCGGAAAGTCGGAAGCAGAGATAGCAAAGATAACCCAGCCTGAAATGGAGTATAAATTCATGGCAGACGGCGTGCTAATCAGCAAATAATGAAAAAGCTATTTGTATTCCCTTTAATTTCCCTCGCTTTTATTGCCTGCCAAAAAAAGGCGGAAGAGGCTGTTAAGGCGGAGCCTGAAAAGAAAGAGGCATGCGCTAAGAAGGAATTCAAAATGTATGAGATGTCAGAAATGGCAGGCCTCATGGAGCAGATGTATGTGGATAATATGCGCCTTAAAGAGCGCATTGTTGCAGGGGATACCATAGGTGTATTTCCGCAGCATTTTTTAAAGATCCATGCTTCTGTAATGACCGACGATAGCGACAATGATGCCTTTTTTAAAGAGCAGGCCGCAAAGTTTATTAAGGCGCAGGAACTCATATACAAGGATTCGCTCAATGCGAAAAAGCATTTTAATGAAGCTGTTTCTACCTGCGTAAAATGCCATGAGCAAAAGTGCGAGGGCCCTATACCCAGGATCAAAAAACTTTACATAAAATAGTTGAAAAGGGAAATTATCACCACTGATGATGGCTCGGTAACCATATACCTGCCGGAAATGCAGGAAACGTACCATTCGAAATTTGGTGCTATACAGGAGGCATATCACGTATTTATACAAAATGGGCTGGCTTTAACCAAAGGCCGGCCCATTGCTGTTTTAGAGATCGGCTTCGGTACCGGCCTGAATGCTTTTATAACTTTTCTGGAATCTGCTAAAAGCGGCCAGGTTATAGAATACACCGGGGTGGAAGCCTATCCTGTTGAACCGGCCGAAGCTGCTTTGCTGAACTATGTAACTGAGCTTAATGCTGATGCCTTCAGCGGGAAATTTACCCTTATGCATACTTCACAATGGGAGTCGGCTATAGGTATCGATGATAATTTTACGTTAATTAAACGCCGGCAGCTGTTTCAGGATATTACTGACCAAGATGCATACGACCTTATTTATTTTGATGCATTTGGCTATCCAAGCCAACCGGAACTGTGGAGCGATGCAATTTTTAAAAAGATGTATTCTGCACTTAAAAAAGACGGAATATTAGTTACTTATGCCTGCCGCGGGGTTATCAAAAGATCCATGCAGGCAGCAGGATTTACCACCGAAAAACTGCCGGGGCCACCAGGGAAGAGAGAAATACTTCGTGCGAAAAAACCTTAAGTTATTGTTAAATATTTAACAAGTTTTCAATTTAACAAAATAAAATATATTGCTATTTCGATTTAGTGATGATTTTTTTGCTACATTTACATATTCGTTCTTATCACCTAATCACCTTTAATACTAAAAAGGATTATGCCCAGACCTATGTTTACCTATACAAAGCAAATCTTGGAGAGTGTGAGTTTTGACCCCAAGCTGTTTTGTAAAGAAGTCGAAAAGGCAATTAAAGTACTGTTGCCTTACGAGATTGAACAACTGATAGACTGGCTTCATAATTTCACAACTGAAAAGCCCGAGCTAAAAGCCTGTCTTATCTATGTTGAATAATAAAGTAAAAGGAGCTGTATTGCTCCTTTTTTTATGAGGTATAGTTTGAATTCGATCGCAATGTCTTACATGTCGCTCCTCCGGAGCTTGAAAGAACTTCAATCAATTTTGCTATAAATATTCCATCCCTCCGGGACTCATCAATGCAGCCCCAGCGGGGCGATATGTTTATAGCAATTTTGAATATGACCGATTTAGAGCTCCGGAAGAGCGGCATATAAATTATTCAAGCTCTTCCGAAACACTTGTGTCTCAAAGACCTTTGGGGTCTGACAAGTGATACTGCCTATTTTTTATGCAGCGGGCTGGTAATATCTACATTCTGGAATGTTATAGCGCCTTTCACCACACCGGATATAGTATTGCGCAATGCCTCTATAAGGTGCAGCTTCAGTTCCTTTTTAGAATAGATGAGGCTTACCTCACGCGATGGCCTCGGTTCTTTAAAATGACGGAGCTTGGCTGCCGATTTAGTATTCATATCAAGGGTGTTGAGATAAGGTAATAATGTCATTCCAAGCCCTTCATCCACAAGCCGTATCATGGTCTCAAAACTTCCGCTCGCTATCTGGAAATGGTTGTCTTCGGGAAGTATCGATGCCTTGCAGATATTTAATACATTATTGGTAAAGCAGTGGCCGTCCTGGAGCAGCAATACATTGCTGAGGTTCATTTCGAGGTCTTCAACACCAAACTCTTTTTTGCTGTAAGCGGGGCTGTTTTCAGGAACATAAGCCACAAAGGGTTCATAATAAAGCACAATTTCCTTGATGCTTTCTTCTTCCAGCGGGGTTGCAGCAATAGCCGCATCGAGCTGTCCGTTTTTTAGCATTTTTATAATTTCCTCGGTGGTATGCTCCTCAATAATGAGGTTGACCTTTGGGTACTTATTGATAAAATTCGACATGAACATCGGCAGGAGTGTCGGCATTACTGTAGGGATTATGCCCACCCTGAATTCACCTCCTACATACCCTTTTTGCTGGTCTACAATATCTTTTATACGGCCCGATTCGTTTACAATATTCTTGGCCTGGGTAACAATTTTTTGGCCAACTTCTGTAAGCTGTATCGGCTTTTTACCCCTGTCAAATATTTGGATATCAAGTTCTTCTTCCAGTTTTTGTATCTGCATGCTCAGCGTTGGCTGGGTTACGAAACATTTTTCGGCAGCAAGGGTGAAATTTTTATGTTCGGCGACAGCCAGCACATAATATAACTGCGTTATTGTCATTGTATAGATTTTTATGATAAAATTATAAAAACGATTGATATAAACTATACATTTTATGGTTAAATTTACCTTACTTTTAACGATGTAAAAACCTACAACTATTTTAATATGAAAACCGACCAAAAACAACAGGCAACAAATATTTTAGGCCTGCCTGTAAAAGAAACCGAAGTTATTTCTGCAGAGCTTAATATACTTCTTTCTAATTTCCAGGTGTATTATCAAAACCTGCGCGGCATCCATTGGAACATTCGCGGCAAGCGCTTTTTTGACCTGCATGTTAAATTCGAAGAGCTGTATAATGATGCACAATTAAAGATTGATATGATTGCTGAGCGCGTTCTTACGCTTGGCGGAAACCCATTACATACTTTTGAGGATTATATTAAGAACAACAAGCTTCAGATAGGTAAAAATATATCAAGGGATACTGAGGCTGTACACCTGATCATGACTTCCCTGGCCGACCTTTTGAAAATTGAAAGGGTTATACTTGACGAAACGGCAAAGATAAATGATGAGGGTACTAACTCTATGATGAGCGACTTTATAAAAGAGCAGGAGAAGACCATGTGGATGATGAAGGCCTGGAGCGAGGAAGAAATATAATACCCCATAAACCGATACAAGTAAAAATTTCATACCTTCGCAGGAATGAAAATTCTTGTAAACATAGTACTTTTCCTATTTATCTCATTTCTTGCAGCTCCTACAATTGTGAGCCTTATAGAAGATGATGCAGATATGTCTGTAGTTTACAGCCTTACTGAAGAAGAGATACAGAAGGACATAAAAGAAGTAAAGGGCGCCCCGTATACGGAATTTCAGGTTTCTTTTTTTAAAGAATCGAAAGAAACATTGCTTATACAATCGGCAAACCTCCAAAAACACAACAATGTTGCAGGGGAGATATGCTCACCGCCACCGGAATTTATATAATCCAGTTTTGCCTCTACAGGCGGCTATTTAAATACACGGGTATTTGAAAGCATAATTGCATTATATATAGTTTTTCGGTATGACAAAAAAGACAAATCTTTTTGGCAGCCTCAGGGCCGATTTTCCGTCGGGCCTCGTGGTTTTTTTAGTAGCGCTGCCTTTATGCCTGGGCATTGCTCTTGCTTCCGGTGCGCCGCCGCTTTCGGGTATTATTGCAGGTGTTGTTGGGGGTATCGTTATCGGCGTTCTTAGCAAATCGCATGTAAGCGTCTCAGGCCCTGCGGCAGGGCTCATCGCTATAGTTTTGACGGCGATAGGTACATTAGGTTCCTTTCAGGCTTTCCTGATGGCTGTCTTCCTGGCGGGTATCTTCCAGCTGGCCCTCGGCTTTATCAAGGCAGGAAGCATCTCCAATTACTTTCCTTCAAATGTTATCGAGGGAATGCTTGCCGGTATCGGTATTATCATTATCATTAACCAGCTTGAGCATGCTGTTGGCTATGACAAGGGCGAAGAGGGTGACGAATCACTCTTCAGGCTAGATGGCGGTAATCCGTTTTCGGACATTCCGGATATCATTGGCCGTTTTGAAGGAGGAGCCGTTATCATTGCGCTTGTTTCGATCGCCATCCTCATCATGTGGGATAAAATACCTGCATTGAAAAACCTCAAATTGCTTCCGGGTGCTTTGGTAGCCGTTGTAGCAGGCATCATTACCAATCAGGTTTTTATAGCTACAGGCAGCCACCTTGCGCTCGGCCCGGCACATCTTGTAACCCTTCCTGTGCCGCAGTCTTTTGAAGATATTAAAGGCTTCATCGTACTGCCCGACTTTACGGCAATATCCAATACCAAGGTATGGATTACTGCCGCTACCATAACTATTGTCGCCTCCATTGAAACGCTGCTTTGTATAGAAGCTTCGGACAGGATGGATGTACAGCGGCGTTATACCGATACTAATAATGAACTTAAGGCGCAGGGTATAGGCAATATGCTCAGCAGCCTTATTGGTGGCCTTCCGGTTACTTCGGTAGTAGTACGGTCGTCGGCGAATGCCAACGCTGGTGCAAGGACAAAAATGTCGACCATCATCCATGGTGTCCTGCTGTTGATATGTGTACTTGCCATACCGGCAGTACTTAACAGGATACCGCTGGCAACACTTGCTGCCGTGCTTATACTTATAGGTTACAGGCTGGCGAAACCGGCTACAGTGAAGCATTTTTGGGAAAAAGGCAAGTACCAGTTCGTGCCTTTCATTGCTACATTGATCGCAGTAGTATTTACCGACTTACTAAAGGGCGTAGCGCTTGGTATGATAATTAGCATTATATTCGTACTCAGGGGCAATCTAAAAAGAGCTTATAACTTCAGGAAGGAAGAATATGCCGAGGGCGATGTGATCCATATTGACCTTGCACAGGAGGTTTCGTTCCTTAACAAGGCGGCTATTAAGAATACGTTAAATGACATACCTGAAAATTCCAATGTTGTTATAGATGCTTCGGATACTGTATATATTGCACACGATGTGCTGGACCTGATAGAAGAGTTCAGGGATATAAAGTCGAAAGAGATTAATGTGCAGGTAAAGCTGGTAGGGTTTAAAGAAGCTTATGAACTTGCCAATACCGGCCACGGCAGGCAGAATGTGTTTGTTGAACACGTAGAAAAAAAAGAAAAGAAAAATTAAACATAAAAGTCCCGGCAATTGGGGTAATATAAAATAGTTTACAATGACAATGAATGACGATTTTTATAAAAAAATATTAGATAACAATAAAATATGGTCGGAAACCAAACTGGCAACCGACCCTGATTATTTCCAAAAGCTTTCAAAGGGCCAGTCGCCGCCATTATTATGGATAGGCTGCTCCGATAGCCGCGTTCCTGCCAACGAAGTAATAGGGGCGCAGCCGGGTGAAGTATTCGTCCACAGGAACATTGCCAATATGGTTATACATAGCGATATGAACATGCTTAGTGTACTCGATTATGCTGTCAATGTATTAAAGGTGCAACATGTTATCGTATGCGGGCATTATGGCTGCGGAGGCGTTAAGGCAGCTATGGGCAACGATTCTATCGGGCTTATTGACAACTGGATCAGGCATATAAAGGATGTCTACAGGCACAACAAGCAATACCTCGACTCGATTATAAATGAGCAAGACAGGTTCAATGCTTTTGTGGAGCTAAATGTAAAAGAACAGGTAACCGACCTGGCAAAGACATCTATTGTACAGAATGCATGGAGGAACGGGCAGCAGCTTTGCCTTCATGGCTGGGTGTACGGACTGGATACCGGTATCGTAAAAGACCTTGAAGTAAACTATTGCGACAATGAAGAGCTTGCAAAAGTAGACCGCTTGAAATTTTAGTTATGTTTATAGTTACCGCCTTCGGGCGGTTTTTTTATGTTACTCAAGTAACGCTGCAAGAAATTCCATCAGTGTTTCAAAAAAACCGGATTTTCTTCCTGTCTCGTATTCTTTTTTATCTTCACTCATTGTCCTCAAGATTTTCATTAAATACAGAAGGCAGCAGCTGTGGGATGAATTTAATGAGCAATGGGAGCAGCAGGCTTCCGCCGGGCAAAAGAAATATGGTTAATGATGGTACCGTTTTACATATCTCAAGCAGTTGCTTCTTAACTTTTTTCTTTTCCTTTTCGTCAAGGTTTCGGTGGGTAGAGTGGGTGATGAGGAGCACCAGCTCGCCATTATTCGAAAGTTCTTTTATGAGCCTGTTCTTATTGCGTTTGATCAGCAGCTTTACACTTTGTGCCGCATGGTCGTAAAAATGCTTTACAGGGTTAGAATAGTTGAAATACGGTATATTCTTTCTGTTCCTTCGGATGAAGACATCAAATGAGGCGATACTTTCGGCGGCGATCTCATCATCAATGCCAAGCTCCCCCGCAAGGCGGTACAGGAATTCGATCTCGCTTTGCTCTGCGTTGCCATCGGTCCATATCGCCATTCCGGCCATATCAAGAAGGTAGTTCTTTTCGGACTTCGACTGGAAATAATCCAGTTCCAGCTTGCTGAAATTATCTGCCTTTATTTTTGAGAACTTCGTATAACGTACAGAAGATTCGAACAGCTTGATAAGGAGCTCGTCATACTCCGATGTCCTGCTTTTGCTCTTTAGCGCAAGCGAAACAATGCTGAGTACCGTTTCCTCTAGTTTCTTAAGGTAATCTTTAGGGATTTCCCGGTTAAGCAGGTATTGGCGGAATGCCAGCACATCCATTACGATGAGGGCATTGGTGAGTATATGCGAAAAGCTGCGGCTGAACAGGTTGTCGTTGGTCTTAATGCGTTCTTCAAGTATTTCTTCCAGCTGGTGGCTCCTGGACGATGTGGGAAGCACTTTTTGTAACAGGCCTGAGCCGCCGGGTGTCATTTGCTTATAAAACGCAACAGCTCTGCTGACAAACGCCTTGCTATCCTGTTCATTTGTTATCAGCGTATGCACATCATAAAGCGTGTTTAGCAGAGCCGCCTTCGTAGCCTCCTCAGTAGACCAGCCTTTTGTCTCGTTTTCATCCAGGTCGTTGAATGATACAACATGCCCGTAAATGAACCCCGTATCCCTGACGGCCCTGTAAAATTCGTGCGAATTTTGGGCTAATGGCCGCTTGTTCTTAAGCTGCGCTAAAAACTTATCAATCCAGCCGCTGGCAGAAGGGTTTATCATGTGGCAAATCTATGGAATTTTTCGGGTATTGGATAAAAGTTAAATAATTCCTGTTGATTAAATATTCATGAAAACATTTCGAAAAAGCAGACTGTCGGTTTTATCGCTTATGATAAAATTCCATTTTTTGTAATTTAATATTGTAAATAAAAATTTGTTGTTTATTTTTGTAATAGATTATTTAGCATATGAGAATAGTAACGTTTACAAGGATTAGAGACTTTACAGAAAAACATCCTATTGCTGATATTGCCTTAAGGGACTGGTATTTTAAAACCAAAAGAAGTGAATGGGATAATCTGTGTGACATAAAGCAAACATTCAATAGTGTAAATTATGTTGGCAATAACCGTTATGTTTTTAATATAAAAGGAAATGATTACAGGCTAGTAGCCATTATTATTTTTGCATCAAAAAAGGTATATATTCGATTTATCGGAACACATTCGGAATATGACAAAATAGATTGCTCAAACATTTAGAAATTATGAGAACAATACAAACAAAAAAAGAATATGAGGCTTTGTGCAAGCGGATAGAAGAGCTGTTAGCTATCGTAAACAACGATACCCCAATTACCGATAAAAATTTTATTGAATTGGATTTGCTTTCTGACCTTGTCGCTGATTATGAAGAAGTGCATGAACCTGTAAAAGCCCCTACACTTATTGAAGCTATGAAATTGCGTATGTATGAGCGCGGCTTAAATCAAAAACGCTTATCTGAACTATTAGGGGTTAGTACATCAAGGGTTAGTGAATATTTGACAGGCAAGAGTGAGCCACCGTTAAAAATAGCCAGGGATATAAGTCAAAAGTTGGATATCGACCCTATGATTGTATTGGGTGTTTAATCATGTTTAGTATTTCGCTAACACTTATTGTGATAACGCTAACAACTTGACAGGCTATTATGCTTTAATTTAGCATGATAACAAATAATCAAACAAACCTGTCATGAAAAAGATCTCAATGTTTAGTAAAACGCTTTTAGGTGCTGCTGTACTTACAATGTCACTTGGTACCGTAAGCTGTAAAAAAGAAAATAAAGAAGAAGATACCAAAGAAGTAGCAGAAGATGCCAACGAAGCTAAATTTGACGATGTAAACGATGATAAAGAGGATGATTCCGAATATCTTGTTTCAGCTGCCGAAGTGGATATGAAAGAAATAGAGCTTGGCAAACTGGCACAGCAGAAAAGCACTAACGCCGATGTACAGGCTTTAGGGAAAATGATGGTAGCCCAGCATGAAAAAGCTTCAGCGGAAACGAAAGCACTTGCTGCTAAGAAAAATATTACGCTTCCTGCTGCATTGACTGAAAAAGGACAGGATGCCTACAAAGACCTGAATGATAAAACCGGACATGATTTCGATAAAGCCTATGCCGATAAAATGGTAGAAGGCCACGAAAAAATGATTGAAAAAATGGAGAAAGCGTCTGAAAAAGCAACCGATGCGGATATAAGGATGTGGGCTGCAAATATGCTGCCAACATTAAGGACGCATTTAGAGCATGCTAAAATGACCAAGGAAAAGGTAGACGCTGTAAAATAATAGTAGTTTATACAAATGAAAACTCCGGAAATTGCAAATGCAGTTCCGGAGTTTTTTAATGCTGTGCTATCTTATTTACCCGAAGGCTTCTTCTTTATCAGCGTGATCAATGCAAATACTAATGCCGCTACAAGGAGCAGGTTGATCATCGCATTTGTGATATACCACACAAACTTGCCCAGTACCCAAAAGATAAGGAACAATACCGCTACTATGTATAATAGTTTTTTCATTGGTTAAAGGCTCAGGATAAAACTGTCTTTATTGAGGCCGTCAGTGATATATTGCCAGTTGATATGTACAACATCGCTCAGGATCTTCTTAAGCATGTTGAAATCGTTAGGCTTTTTGATGTATACATTGGCACCGGATACAAAGGTGTCTTCAATGTCCTGTTCTGAAGACGATGTAGAATAGATGGCTACAGATATCTTTTTGAGCCTTTCGTCACCCCGTATTTCCCTAAGACACTCAAGCCCCGACTTCCGCGGCATGTTAAGGTCGAGAAAAATAATATCCGGTAACGGATTATCCGGGTCATTGATATGATCCATAAGTTGCTCTCCATCATTAAAGGTGGAAAACTGGTAGTTTATTTTGACTTCTTCAAAAGCTTCCCTGAAAAATAATCGATCATCTTCATCGTCATCAGCAAGCATAATGTGTAGGGATGTTGGCCGCATTGTTGATTTCCTCCTTCTTCTAAATTGATTCAGCGTAACGTTTTTGTTTTATTATTTTTTGAAACGCGGTGGGGGTTACCCCGGTAATATTTTTGAATTGTTGCGAAAGATAGGCGACACTGCTGTAATTCATCATGAAAGATATCTCCGTAAGCGATAAATTTTCAGTTAGCAGCAGTTGCTTCACACGCTCAATTTTGTGCAAAATAATGAAATTTTCTATTGAAATGAAAGTAACTTCCGAAAATACTTGTGATAATGTCCTGTAGCTTTCGCCAAGCTTTTCCGAAAGGTAAGATGAAATCTTCATAGATTGCACGCCCTTATTGGCATAAAGCATTTCTATGATGGCATTTTTGATTTTTTGTACCAGTATGCTTTTTTGGTTATCGACGATCTCAATACCAAATTTTTTCAGGGAATCTATGAGTTTATCATAAGTTTCCATAGCAATATTTTCCTTGAATTTAACATATCCTGGCTCCGTGACCCTGCAGTCTATATTAAATTGATCAAGCTGTTGCTGCAGGAGTACTTTACACATTTTGTCAATGTTATACTTTATGTAAAGCTCCATTGTTGGTGTTTTATATTCAAAGTAAAATTATAAAAATATCCTTAACATGTAGTACGACGCGAAAAAAATATGAAATTGTAGGAAAAATGAAGGTTTGTAACATAATATAATAACATTTTTGGCTGTGTAAGGGTGGTTGAAAGTATAAAAATTCATTAAATAGCGATCCTGATACCTTTCGATGTTTTAAATTTATAATTATAATCTACGCTTATGGCTTTTTTTCAAAATCCGCCTGATGGAGGGATGCGTTACACAGAAACCGATATGCATCATTTGTTCCCGGAACCGCTCAACATGATAATATCGTGCTTTTTCCTTGCAATAGCAGTGTACTGGACTATAAAAATATATCCTCATTGGAAACAGCATACTTTTTTGACTTTTGCATTGCTGTTGCTTTATATCGGAGGTATAGGCGGCACTATTTACCACGGGTTTCGCCAATGGAGTGTTTTTATTATGATGGACTGGCTTCCTATAATGCTGCTGTGTGTCTTTGCGGGTGTATACTTTTTAGGTAAGCTCACAAGGTGGTATTATGCCATTGCTTTGGTAGTGGCATATATTGCATTTCAGTTTTATGCAAGGAAACAGTTGGCGCAGGCCGGCGATATGCAGCTGTTTATCAATATCAATTACGGTGTTTTGGCAGGCATTGTGCTGCTGCCGGTATTTGCTTATCTTATAAGTACGTCGTTCCGGCACGGCAAGTGGGTGGGCTTTGCATTAATCGCTTTTGTTTTTGCGCTAACCTTTCGTGTGTCCGATGGCTGGGGATGGATAAAAACGGGCACGCATTTCCTGTGGCATACCTTTGGTGCTGTGGCGGCATTCTCAATGTTCCAATATATTTTCCTTGTCAACAAAAATGGCTCAGATTAGCCTGCCAATTTAAATAAAAAGATCCGTTTTCCAGGGTGGCATCGGAAAACGGACCAACATTAGTTAGGTATTCGTTTGATTGTAAATTTAACAAAATTTAATTAAATATAATAGTTAACAAAAATTTAATATATGTTATATTATTTTAATTAAATAATAAACATTATAAAACCATTTCCTCAAAAAGCTTTACTGTTTTATAATCAGGGTCGTCGCAAAGCCCGGGGTGTGGACGTGATGTTTGTATGACCGAACTGCGTACCGCTGTCAGCCACCGGAACCGTTCGGGCACTTCAAGCTGTGCTATGGGGCCGCCATTTTTTGCACCACTTGCAATACGCTCAAATGATAATAGATTGAGGCTTATCTGTGCAATATCAAGGCCGGGGTCAAGAGCGTGAAGTTTGATTTCGTTTATAGTATATAAAACCTTTATAAATCGCTTCCTCTTGCAAAACACGATAACGCCCACATTAACGAATTCCTCGCGCTCCACACGCGGAACGATCCGTATCACGGCATACTCATATAAGTGCTTGTCTTGCATTTTGTGCCTGTTTTACAAAAATTTCTGAATGATTTAAGCGGGTCAGTAAAAATTGCGAATACACTTCGCGAATATCATCGGGCGTTTTTTCGAGCCCTTCCCAATGCAGCCATGCCTCCGGGATAAGTGCTACAATAGCGCGAATTTTAGCTTCTGTCAGCAGTGCCTTATATTCTGCATCTACCTCTTCGAGCATCGAAGCCTGCGGAAGCAGCACATGGTCTTTTATCAACGTAAATGGGACTTTCGCATGGCCTTCCGGATCATCAAACGAGTGGTGAAAATAGAGGCATGCCCCATGGTCTATGAGCCATAGTTCTTTGTGCCAGATGAGCATATTGGTATTACGGAACGTCCTGTCAACATTGGTAATGAACGCATCCAGCCATACGATCAGCGAGGCCATTTTGGCATCCACGGTTGTAACGACCGGGTCAAAATTAATAGCTCCCGAAAGATAATGCAGCGCAAGGTTGAGCCCCTGGCTGGCCTGCAGGAGGTCCTGTATTTCCTCATCGGCTTCGGTACGGCCAAAGGCTTCATCAAGGTTGGCATACACCAGTTCCGGCACCGGAAGCCCAAGCGCCCGTGCTACTTCGCCGCCTATAAGCTCTGCAATCAGGGCTTTGGTTCCGTGCCCGGCACCCTTGAATTTGAGTACATAATTAAAATTGTCATCGGCTTCGGCAATGGCAGGCAGCGAGCCTCCTTCGCGAAGCGGTGTTACATAGCGCGTCACATTTACCGTGCGCAGCTGTGGTATTTCAGCCATATTTGGGCGGTTTATAATGTAAAAATAAGGATTTCAAAAATAGTAATTGTTACATTTAGGAATTTGTAACTGTTTCCTTCAAAATGTGTCGTCAATCAGAAACAAAAATGAAACAAAAATTTGTACTATTCAGATATTTTACATCCAGCCTACGGTTTTTTATAACAACATTGTTTATGAAACAATAACGAAAATTTATCAATAACTGTTAACCGCATGACAATAGCCTTTTGACCATGTCATTCAGGTATATATACCATACAGCATGGTTGAAGCGTTTCTTCAAATTATTTGCGTTGTAATTAGCAACCTAACCTCAAAGCTATGTCCTATGTGGTTAAATTGTTTTTTATTAAATAGTTGCAAATGTTCGGCAAAAGCAACATCTCAGTTAGTGCAATGTTTTTGCAGAGGAACTTCATTTTTTTCGGGGTTATTTTCATTTTCCTGCATAAGCTGAAGTGTTTGGATGAAAACCCGAAATAAAACGGAAATCGTATGCCATGTCCTTAAAAAACAGGCATTTTGGAGGACAACGATGCCATGTTGCGCCGTAAATTAGTACTGCTTTTCACGCAGGCAAAAATGCCTGCAATGTCAAATAAAACATTCATAAAATGAGTACATTCTTACCAGTTATCGGGATTATTATCCTTTTATTTTTATCCGGTTTCCGCATCGCGCAGGAGTACCAAAGGGCAATTGTTTTTCGCCTGGGGAGGTTCCAGGCGGTAAAAGGCCCTGGCCTGTACTGGATCATCCCGCTCATCGAGCGCCAGCAGACAGTCGATATGCGTACCCGTACAGTCGACCTTGAGCAGCAGGAAACTATTACCAAAGACAGCGTTACCATCAAGGTAAATGCGGTAATGTGGTTCAAGATACTATCGCCGCAGGATGCTATTATTAATGTGGCCAATTACAACATGGCGGTTTACCAGTTCTCTGTTACTGCACTGCGTAACATCATAGGGCAGCATTCGCTGGATGAGGTGCTGAGGGAGCGCGAACAGATCAATGGCACGCTGCAAAAGATCGTAGATGCCGCCACCCAGTCGTGGGGCATCAAAATTGAAATGGTCGAAATGAAGGATGTAGAAATACCCGAAGCGATGCAGAGGGCAATGGCGCGTGAAGCCGAGGCGATAAGAGAAAAACGGGCAAGGCTGGTTAAGGCTGAGGCCGAACTGGAAGCCTCTATAAAACTGACACAGGGCGCAATGGAAATGGCAAAATGCCCAATATCGCTTGAGTTGAGGCGTATGCAGATGCTGTCTGAAATTGGTATCGATAACAATACCACAACGATCGTAATGATACCGTCGGATATTACAAATGCAGCAAAAAGCTTAACTGAAATGGTAGCTGCTAAATAATTATTGATTTATAATCGAGAAAAGGCTTTCATTGAAATATGAAGGCCTTTTTTTTGTTTCTGTATTTTCGGTGGGGTGCGTTATTTCACCATTTGTGTTACCATCCAGTGGTCGGGATATCTTTTAAGCAATCCTTTCTTCATTTTTTCCTTAGCAGAACCTTCATCGGCCAGTATATAATTATAAACTTTTATCGGCACAGAATCAGGGTAAAATCCGGATGCCATTTCAAAATGGGTTTTAGCTTTGTCCTGCATGTTGGCAGCCATAAGCGCTTCGCCCATGTATATCAGCACTATGGCAGGGATAGTGTTATACGTTTCTACAAATTCCCCCGACAATAATTTCATGCAGCCTATCTGGAAATCGCTTGATACTTCCGGGTTCTGTATTTCCTCCTGATAAAGATTAAAAAGGTAAAACAGGTGGCTGTTAGGAAGGGTAGGGTCTTCTGCAAACGTTTTGTACATGTTTATAGTAGCTTCCGACAATTGCCCCTCGTTGGCCTGTAGGGTCTCATTATACATGTTTTCCAATAGATTAAGTACACGTTTATCCTTTCCGTCAATTGTAGTTTTCGACTTAACCAATTGCAGTGCGATTTTAATAGTTTCATACCTGTCCTGTGCAAAAGAATTTAGCGTGGCAACCAAAAACAGTAGTAGTAATTTCGTTTTCATTTTATCCTATTTTAAAACCGTTGCGATAATATTACTTTTATCAATACATCCCAAATACCTTGAATCCTCAGAATTATCGCGGTTGTCGCCCATTACGAACACCTTATTTGCCGGAATAGTATACGGGCCAAAATTATCCTTGTTCCATGGTTGGATAAATGTTTCAGATATATATTTGTCGGGTTCTTTTTCACTGGTTATGAGCCGGTTTGTGCCCAACCCGTTTTCTTTAGCAACAGCATCATCTAAATATAAGCCATACCGTCCGTCGGGCATTGGTAGGGCGTCCTCCGGGGCAATGCTTCCTTTAGCCGAAAGCTTTTCCGCTTCCGCCCGTGTAACGGTATACACATGCAGAAGTACCAGGCCTTTATCGATATCCTTACTATTGATATATACTGCGCCGTTCTTTATCTCCAGCACATCGCCTTCGGAAGCAACAAGCCGGTGTATCCGCGATTGTCCATTATAGTTATAGATTATAAAGTCTCCGTTTTTAGCCTCCTTTAAATTTGAAGCAAAAATTTTAGAACCTACTTTGATAGCAGGTTCGTTCGCAGCAGTGGGAATATTGTACATTTTGTACATGCCTGAGATACTACAGAAGGTCCATCCTCCTGCAATTACAACCATGATTACACCTGCAGCAATGATTATTTTTTTCATTTCCGGTTTTTTAGCAGAATGATAATAAAGACATTGAAATATTCCCAAATATAATAGAATATTCGTTACCGCTTAAGAATAATCGTTGGGTTCTATATGTACCAGTACATGGCCGAGCTCGGGAAGTTTCAGGCGAAGCGTGTCTTCGAGTTCATGGGCTAGCCGGTGGCCTTCTTTTACGGTGATGTTGGCATCCACAATGGCGTGAAGTTCCAGGTGGTACCGCATGCCGGCCTTACGGATGAAGCATTTTTCGGTATCATATATACCGTTTACAGTAACGGCTATTTCCCTGATATCATTTACCATATCGTCATAAAGGTGCTCGTCCATGATCTCGCCAAGCGCAGGCCTGAAAATGAGGTAACTGTTGTAGAGTATAAACCCGGAGGCAAAGAGTGCTGCCCAATCGTCTGCCGACTCGTAGCCCTTGCCAAAGAACAGCGCTATAGAGATACCCGTAAAGGCCGCCACCGATGTTATAGCATCGCTGCGGTGGTGCCAGGCATCAGCTTTAAGGGCAGAACTGTTGGTTTCCTTGCTTTTTTGAATTACTATCCTAAAGGAGATCTCTTTCCATATAATGATACCGCCCAATACAAACAACGTCCACATTTTTGGCAGGCCGTGCGGGGTCTGAATGTTGACGATACTCTCATAGGCAATGATTGTAGCTGAGGTGATGAGGAAACCCACAACTATAAAGGTAATGAGCGCTTCGGCACGGCCATGGCCATAGGGATGGTTCTCATCGGCAGGCTTGCTCGAATATTTTATCCCGATAAGCACCAGGAACGACGAAAAGATGTCGGTAGTAGATTCTATGGCATCGGCAATAAGGGCATAGGAGTTGCCAAATATCCCGGCAGCCCCTTTTATAAGCGCAAGCAGGAAATTCCCCACCAGGCTAAAATACGTTGCTTTAATTGCTTTTTCTACATTCGCTGTATTTGTCATAGGAGTGAGGACTCAGGCTAACCTTGTTTTTTGCAGCATCCGTCAAGTCCTTCATAAGCGGCTATATCGGCTTTTACATCATCTGCATCATAACCCAGTTTGCTTATCGCGGTTTTTATTTTCCCGAGATCTGTTTTTTTACTGTTGTAGGTTACCTTTATGGTCATTGCCTTTTCGTCAAGAACGATCATCTGAACGCCTTTTTCTTTCAGCAGCGTAGTTTGCAGGCGGTCACCGCAGCTTTCACATTGCTTGCAATGGTCGCAGTAAATAGCGGTTTTGATAATTGCTGTCTGAACTGTTTTTTGCTGTGCCGATGCTGTATTAGCGAATAGCATTGCTGTAAAAGCAATCAAGAGGAATCTCAGAGATTTCATAGTAGATTAATTTCAGCAAATATACTTAAAACCCCTCAAAAAACCTTCAGGCCAAAACAGTAAAACCGTATTGGCCGTCATTAGGGTTGCCCGCTGCATCAATTTTAATGCGCGTAATTTTCGCCGATAAAAATAAGGATACCGCCTACTACAAGGAGGATACTGTTAGTTCGTAACGTGTTTACCGCCTTTTTAAGATTGGCATTGTTTACGGCTACCTGGTCGCCCTCCGCTGTCCATTTGTTGGCGCCCTTTAGCCCTGCATATACACTTACTGCAAATAACAGGCGTATGCCGCTATTAATACAGATCAAAAAACCTAAAATTTCGAGAATTATCAGCATAGTTATAGTTGGTTAATGTGAAGCGCAATATATAAATTTTCTGCATTTACTTAAAAAAATGTTACAATTTTGTAATTGCTTCTGATTCAGCAGTAAATGTGCAATACTATATTTATAATGTATAGAACATAGCTTTAAAACCGCTCAAACACCCCCAACCCAAACAATGCAAAGTCATATTTTACAGGGTCGCTTTTATCCATTTCCCGTAGAGCGGTGTCCAGTTCCAGCAATGCTTTGGCATCATTTTGCTTTCGCGAAAGAATGCCGAGCTTCCGTGCTACATTACCGCTATGCACATCGAGCGGGCAGGATAGGAGGGAAGGTGGTATACTTTTCCAGATGCCCAGGTCCACACCTGCATTATCGTCACGAACCATCCAGCGCAGGTACATGTTGATACGCTTTGCCGCCGAGCCAGCCAATGGGTCGCTTACATGTTTATGCGTACGGTTTTGGTGTTCAATTTCAAAAAACACTTTTTTGAATTCATGTATCGCATGCTGGAGGCTTTCGTCTTTTTGGTGCTTTGCAAAAACGGCTTCAGGTCCGCCGTGGTTTTGGTAAATGTGCTTCAGGGCTTTTATAAAAGTCGTAAAGTCGGCTCCGTTAAAAGTGCGGTGTACAAAACTTTCCAACGCTTCCAGGTGGTATTCTTTATGGCCCATGACAAAATCATAAGGGCTGTTTCCCATTAGCGCAACCATCTTTTTTGCATTATTGATAATTATCGTCCGGTTGCCCCAGGCAATGGTAGCCGCAAGGAACCCTGCAATTTCTATATCTTCTTTTTGGGTAAAGAGGTGCGGTATCTGTATTGGGTCGCTGTCAATAAAGTCGGGCTTGTTGTAGAGCAATACTTTCTCATCCAGGAAAGCTTTCAGTTCTCCTGCATCCATTTTCTTTTCCATTGTGCAAAAGTACGGAAGGAGGAGGAGAGTTGCAAAGTCTCAAAGTGGCAAAGTAGCAAAGTTACAAAGTAGCAAAGTCTCAAAGTTGCGTAGCAAAGTTGCAAAGTAACCGGCAGGAGTGCAGCTCAATCTCAATTCTCAATCCTCAATTCCCAATTCCCAATTCTCAACTCTCAATTCTCAACTCTCAATTCTCAACTCTCAATTCTCAATTCCCAATTCTCAATTCCCAATTCTCAATTCCCAATTCTCAATTCCCAATTCTCAATTCCCAATTCTCAATTCCCAATTCTCAATTCCCAATTCTCAATTCCCAATTCCCAATTCTCAAATCTCAATTCTAAAATTATATCATTCTTCCATCGCTCATCACGAGCTTACGGTCGGCCATGTTGGCAAGTTCCTCGTTATGGGTAACAATCACAAAGGTCTGGCCCATTTCGTCGCGCAGCTTAAAGAACAGTTTGTGCAGGTTATCGGCAGAAGCGGTATCAAGGTTGCCCGATGGCTCATCGGCAAAGATCACGGCAGGCTTATTTATCAGCGCCCGTGCCACGGCAACGCGCTGCTGCTCCCCACCCGACATCTCGCCCGGCCTGTGGCTTATCCTGTGCGATAGGCCAAGGTAGTCCAGTAATTTTTTGGCTTCGGCTTCGGTAGCGCTTTTCGATTTTCCGGCTATAAAACCCGGTATGCATACGTTTTCAAGTGCAGTAAATTCCGGCAGCAGCTGGTGGAACTGGAAAATAAATCCCAAATGCATATTGCGGAATTTAGAAAGCGCCTTATCTTTAAGCTTCAGTACATCTTCGTTATTAATGATAAGCGCAGCCCCCGTTTCCTTCTTTGGCCGGTCCAACGTTCCCAGTATCTGCAGCAGCGTGGTTTTGCCCGCGCCCGAAGCCCCTACGATGGAAACGATCTCGCCTTTTTTGATGTGGAGATCGACCCCTTTAAGGACGTGTAGCTGGTCATAATATTTATGGATGTTGCTGGCTTGTATCATTTGTGCAGTTTTCACAAAGAAACAAACATTTTAAAACATAGTGAAATCTTTTTTGGCACAATATTTCGTATATACTATCGTAAAGTTTAGTTAACAGCCCCAACGGACTGTTTTGTATCATTTAATTTTGAAAAACAATACCAATGAAAAAAATAATAGCAATAGCGCTGGCAACAATTTCAATGTCATGCCAGGGCAGTACTAAAACTTCGAAAGTTGCAGAAAACGGCTCAGGAGAAGGAAGTGATGTTCAATTAACAGATAAAAAAGGAGATTCAAAAATGGATAATAACAAGACGGAGACTGCCATATTTGCAGGTGGCTGCTTTTGGTGTACTGAGGCTTTTTTCACCGAACTGAAAGGTGTTGAGAAAGTAGTATCCGGGTATATAGGCGGGACTACAGCAAATCCTACCTATAAAGAAGTATGCACAGGTGCGACGGGCCATGCGGAGGCGATAAAAATAACCTACAACCCAAGTGAAGTTGCCTACGAAGATTTGCTGGAGATATTTTTTGCCACGCACGATCCAACTACGCTTAACAGGCAGGGCGCCGATGTGGGTACACAATACCGCAGCGAGATATTTTATACTACCGATGAACAGAAAGCATCGGCAGAGAATTTCATAAAGCTGCTTACCGACCAACACATTTATGACAAGAAGATCGTAACGAAAATTTCGAGCGCACCAACATTTTATCCTGCGGAAGATTACCACCAGGATTATTACGCGCAAAACGGCAACCAGCCGTATTGCCAGGCTGTTATTACGCCTAAAATGGATAAGCTGAAAAAGAACTATAAGTCGAAACTGAAACAATAAGCAGTTGAGTACAATATTAAAGAGGGCATTGCGATTTTCGTGATGCCCTTTTTGTTTAGGGTTACTTTTATAGTTAAAGGGGGCTTTGTATATTTACAATACAAAAACTACCGGAATGGAAACTTCAAAACACAAACCCGCAAAAACCTGCTACAGCCATTTGGGTGGCAAGCTTGGAGCATTGCTTTTGGAACAGTTTATCGAAAAAGGCTGGATAGCCAAAGAGGAACAATCTGCTAAACACTATTTTATTACTGCTAAAGGCGAAAAGGAATTTGAGAAGCTGGGCGTGGATCTTTCTCAGATAAAAGAGGAGTAACTGCTCCGCAAAGTCTCTGACTTTGTGGTAGCGATGGCATGTCTCTGACACGTATTGTAAAGGTCGGGAGACCTTTAAACACTTCCGCAAAGTCAGAGACTTTGCGGAGCGACAGGTTTCACGATCACAATACGATACCCATCCGGATCGGCATAGGTAATGCCGTTAGCTTTCCAATATGGATTTTTAGATTCCAAAGCAGGGTTATTATTTTCTGTAAATCTTTGAATGATCCTTTCATATTCTTCTATGGAAGCAGGATAAAACACCAGCAGGTCATCTTCATCCGGTTTATGTTTCGCAGCTTCATCCGAAATGGTAAACTCAAGATGCCAGTCGGCTCCCGGTATGCCTAAGAACACACCGTCATAACCGTCATGCCCTTTAAAACTGCCCAGCACTTCAAACCCCAATACATTCCTGTAAAAGGTGATGAGAGAGTCAAGGTTATTGGTATGGCGCGCCGAACGGAATTTCATAAGTTGACTTTTAAGTTATTCTGTTTCTAAATTACATCCAATAGTTTTCAGGCTTGTAAGTGTTTTGATCCCGGCTGCGTCGACCTTATCTACAATTTCAAAATCCGGCTCGCCATACGCATTCATAAAGTTAATCTTCAAGCCTCTTTCATGTTTTTCTATAGTCGAGATCTTTGCTAGCGGTATCTTATAACATACCCCAAAATCAGATTTGAAATATTGTAAAATGTAATAGGCCAAAATTCCTAATCCAATCACCAGTACCATATAAACCTGGAAATTGCTCACCATGTCAAACAATGTCTCAACAATTATGATATATAAAGTAAATATAAATCCCTTCATTTTGAGGATACGATAGTTGTTGGCAGCTATAGTCGCTTTTCCTTTTTCCTGGAGCCCTCGCGCTTCCTGCCAGTTTCCACTATTAGTCAGGTAAATGCTTTCGGAATCCAGGTTAATATACCCGGCAGCATATTTAAAATAATGCTTCATATTTTTGTGCTAACTTTTTATTCTCAGCTCCTAAGACGCTCAGTCTCTCAATAACTTTCCTACTCTTCCATATCCCATATATCAGTATTTGTACACCTGATATCCAGTCTGGGCATGGTGTATCCGCTTGCTCCAATTGATTTTATAATAGCCGAAACCCTGATATTCTTACCCTCAAATTGCTGGTAATTGGTTACCATATCCTGATCGGCCATCTCGAACGTCTCAAACGCATAGATTACCGTTGCTTTGTCATTGGCAGAGCATTTTAGCCAGTTTTTGCCCTCTTCATCAAGGGACAGGTAATTGAACATGCCTCCCTTTTTGAACTGGTTATATGGCGTAATAATATTTTTCCCTTCAAATCCTTTCAGTTTTTTAAGGGCCTGGTCTTTATCGATTTCCTTATTGCCCAAAAGACCGCTTACGGAAGTAAGGTACATGTATCGTATAATGCCTGCATCATCGCTCATTTCGTCCGCGCCTTTAAAGCGGTTCAGGAACTCCCGGGAGATTTTTTCGGTTTCTTTCCAGTCCTCTTTTATCAGGAACGGGATAATGCGGTTGTAGTCGTCTTCCGTTATCAGGGACGCGGTTTCCTGTGCAGACGAAATGGTGTTTGAAAGCATCGCCGCGAACAGCAGCAGGCAGTTTAAGAAAGGTTTCATAAGTTGGTTTTGATTACAGCAATAGTATAAAAAACTTTCTCATCTTTTACCGTAATTTTAAACCTACCAAAACTTTTTTGAGCCACTAAAAACTATCTTTCCTAATAGGAACTCTGCAACTTTGCCACTTTGCCACTTTGCGACTTTGTTCTAAAAAATTAAACTATAATCGTCCTCCCCGAACCTGATTTTTTTCCTTTTTCGAAAGTAAAATCAATGCGTCCGAGGTTGATGCCATAACAGCCCACCTGGTTCACCATAACTTCCTTGCCTTCCAGGTTTTTCTCTATCTGTGGTTTGGTAAGGAACGTATGTGTGTGCCCACCGATGATAAGGTCGATATCTTTTGTTTTCCATGCGAGTACAAGGTCGCTGGCCTTTTCTTTTTCGTCAGGATATGCAAACCCAAGATGCGACAGGCAGATAACCAAATCGCATTTCTCATTGTGCTTAAGGATACGTGTCATATCCTGCGCTATCTCAATAGGGTTGAGGTACACCGTTTCCTTATATAGTTTCTTGTCCACCAGTCCTTTCAGTTCAACGCCAAGCCCGAAGATGCCTATTTTGATGCCGTCCTTAACAATGATCTTGTAAGGCTTCACGATACCGTTAAGCACCGTATTCTTAAAATCGTAATTTGCCGAAACAAAATCGAATTTAGCATGGGGCAGCATGGCATGAAAGCCGTCGATCCCATTGTCGAAATCGTGGTTGCCCATTGTCGAAAGGTCGTACTTCATCATGCTCATGAGTTTGAACTCCAGCTCGCCCCCATAATAATTAAAGTAAGGCGTACCCTGGAAAATATCCCCGGCATCAAGCAGTAGCACATTGGCATTCTCGCGGCGTATCTGCTCAATAAGTGTTGCCCTTCGCGCCGCGCCGCCCATATTTGGGTATTTCGGATCATCGATAGCAAACGGGTCGATATGGCTGTGCACATCGTTAGTATGCAGTATCGTTAGCTTTTTTACTTCAGGCTCATCAAAGCTGCTTAACGATAATCCGCCCAATACCAGCGCGCTTCCAGCAGCTGTTTTTTGTATAAAATCTCTTCTTTTCATTGCTTGTCGGTTATAATGCGCAGCGATTTCGATGCATAAAGTGTATCTGTAGCCTTAAAATAATCGATAAAGACATTGCGTAGCTTGTAATCAAGGTCATAGGTAGCAACGCCTCTCTTGAAGAACGCCATGTTATCGCCGCCACCCGACAGGTAATCGGATGTGGCAACATTGTATATTTTACTTATGTCCAATGGCTTACCTTGTATAGTAATGTCTTTTACCATCGTGGCATCCTTATTTAAATGTATTTCCATGCCGGCAAGAGGATGCGGCTTTTTCTCCTTTATAATGTAATCGGCCATCTCCCGTACCTGTTCACCTTTCAGGGCTATAACTACCAGGCTGTTCTCGAAAGGCATGATGTTAAAGGCAGTGCGTGTGGTTACGTTTCCCTTTGGGATTATGGATCTTATTCCGCCGTGGTTGAGCAGGCAGATGTCGGCATGCCTTTTTTGGCGGGCAAACAATACTTTATCGGCAGCTTCCAGCGTTACATCTGCCATGAGGTTGCCGATTGCTGTTTGCCAGCCGTCTATCGATTTTGATTTATCAAGGGTTTCCGGCGCATAGGCCAGCACGCTGTCAAGGTCTTTATCAATATGTTCGCGGTAGGGTTTTATAAAGGCATCAATTTCCTGTGTGTCAGCATACTCATTGGTGACAGGGATTTTTTTTCCTTCTATTTTTGTATTCTGCAGGCCGGTCGACCCGCAGGCAATGATCCCGGCCATTGCGGCGAACAAAACAAACCGCCTGACGGATGTGCTATACTTTTTGAAGATTATCATTGAGGAGACAGATATTTGAATTATTTTTGTATTCGACAAGTAAAAGTACTATGTTTTTAAAGTTTATTAAAGATTTTGGCCTAAAAAAGATTATTAAGAAAAAGTTATCCGGCTATAAACCGGTGTCGTCTCCGGATAGGGTTATGACAGTGGGGATACTTGTTGATGAGAGTTATTTTCTTGATAAAGAATTGCTTATAAGCGAGCTTGTGAGTTTCGGTATTGCCCGCAACGCTATCAAAACGTTAAGTTTTAAGGAACGTGTCAGGCCCAAGGAAATTGTGGACTGTTGCCATTACACACGTAAAGACATATCGGTAACCGGAAATTTTGAAAAAACCGATGTAGCCGAATTCATCGATACGCCTTTTGATATGCTGATCAGCTATTATGATTTAGAAAAACCGCCGCTTGTATTGGCGACTCTCAAATCAAAAGCGAAGTTCAAAGTTGGTTTTTCGAGTGTCGACAACCGCCTGAACCACTTTATGATCAGCAGCCAGGCCGAGAAATACACCGAATTTGTATCCGAACTATTCAAATATTTAAAGATCCTAAACAAAATATAAGCATGCAGCAGTTAACAGGCACGGGCGTTGCCCTTATAACACCCTTTAAAAAAGACTTTTCGGTAGATGTGGACGGGCTGAAAAGCGTTGTGAATTTCCAGATAGACGGCGGTATCGACTACCTCGTGGTACTGGGTACAACAGCCGAAGCCGCCACCCTGAGTAAGGAAGAAAAGGAACTCGTTATAAAAACTGTTATAGAAGCCAACGCAGGCAGGCTCCCGCTTGTCCTGGGTGTGGGCGGTAACAATACGGCGAAAGTGGTAGAAGAACTGAAAACCCGCGATCTCTCTGCTTTCGTAGCAATACTATCGGTTTCTCCATACTATAACAAACCGACACAGGAAGGCATCTACCAGCACTTTAAGGCTGTAGCCGAAGCATCGCCAATACCTGTAATTTTATATAACGTACCGGGACGTACGGCAAGCAATATGCTTCCTGCAACCGTGATACGCCTGGCAAATGATTTTGAAAATGTAGTAGCCATAAAAGAAGCCGCAGGCGATATTGTGCAGGCCATGAGGCTGATACAGGGCGCGCCGGAAGGCTTCCTTGTAATTTCGGGCGATGATATGATTACGCTGCCGATGGTGCTTGCCGGTGGTGCCGGAGTGATCTCGGTAATAGGGGAGGGCTTCCCTAAAGAGTTTTCGCAAATGGTACGCCTTGGCCTTGAACGTAAAGTTGACGAAGCCTACAAACTGCATTACCTGATGGCCGATGCTATAGATATGATATTCGAGCAGGGCAACCCGGCAGGCATTAAGCATGTGTTTAAAGAATTGGGGATATGTGGCGATACGGTAAGGCTTCCGTTAGTAAGTGTTAACGAAGATTTAGCAGGGCGCCTGAGCGATTTTGTAAAAAAGATTGGGTAAAAGTCTAATAAGTGAAGTGGGTTTTTTAAAATCTCCGGTTTGATATGACTGGCTATAATAAGAGGTTTTTTATAGCAACAATTGAAACCATGATGCAATAAAACCACAAAAATACAGTTTAAAGAAGGTGCTTTCGGGGCATCTTTTTTTATGGCCGGGTAATTAACGGGCACTTTGAAAGGATGCAAAGATAAAATTTGTGAAAATTCGTGTAATTCGTGGCAAAAAATTATATCTCGAGGCTTTGAAAAAAGATTTTTGTATTCCCTAATTATTAACTAATTTTGCAGTTGCTTTTAAAACAGCGGCTGTTCGCAGCTTAACCAAAATATATGGCAAGATTTTTTTACATACTCCTTTTTGCATTAGTGCTTACATCATGCAGCCAATTCCAGAAAGCGCTGAAATCAGATGATATCAAATTAAAATATGAAGTGGCAGAAAAGCTTTATGATAAAGGGAAATATTCTAAAGCCATTCGCCTTTTCGAACAGATAGCGCCATCCTACAGGGGTAAGCCGCAGGCCGAAAAGATGTTTTACATGTATTCGCAATCGCTGTATAAAACAAAGCAGTATTATTCTGCTGGTTACCAGTTCGAGAGCTTTACAGCCGGTTACCCAAGGAGCGAAAAGCTGGAAGAGGCTTCATTTTTAGGGGCTAAAAGTTATTACCAATTGTCGCCGCGTTATTCTCTGGACCAGACCGATACGTATAAGGCGCTTGATAAATTGCAGGCATTTATAAACAATTTCCCGAACTCACAGCTTATGCCGGAAGCAAACTTACTGGTAAAAGAACTGAGGGAAAAGCTGGAGAAAAAAGCGTATGAGATAGCGAAGCAGTACCACCAGACAGGTGAATATTTCGGCGATTACAATGCAGCGATCAAGGCATTTGATAATTTTATAATCGATTTTCCGGGTACACCTTTAAAAGAAGATGCCCTTTATTATAAATTCGATGCGTCGTACCTATTGGCAATAAACAGCGTACCTTCCAAGATGCTACAGCGCCTTAATGATGCCAGGGACAATTATAATGCGCTTGTAAAGTTTAGGCCGGATACCAAATACAAAGTGCAGGCAGACGAAAGCCTTGCAAAGATAAATACTGAATTACAAAAATTTTCTAAATAAAAGAGTCATGGATTTAAAGAAAACAACTGCTCCCGTAAACACCATTACCTACAACAAGAGTAAGATTGAGGAACCGACAGGTAACATTTACGAGGCAATTACAATTATGGCAAAAAGGGCGAACCAGATCAATACCGAAATAAAAAAGGAACTGATCGAGAAGCTTGAAGAATTTGCTACTTACAACGACAGCCTCGAGGAGATTTTTGAAAACAAGGAACAAATAGAAGTTTCTAAATTTTACGAAAAACTTCCTAAGCCGCATGCATTGGCTGTACAGGAATGGCTTGATGAAAAAATTTCCTACAGGGAACCTAAATAATAAACAGTTATGTCTGTTTTAAGCGGTAAAAAAGTGCTACTCGGTATATCCGGTGGGATAGCCGCATACAAAACAGCCTCACTTGTAAGGCTATTTATAAAGGCAGGTTCGCATGTACAGGTAGTCATGACACCTGCCTCTAAAGATTTTATTACCCCACTCACATTATCTACACTGTCCAAAAACCCTGTCTACTCCTCATTCTATAATGAAGAGGATGAGAACGCGGTTTGGAACAACCATGTGGACCTGGGCCTTTGGGCCGACCTCTTTATCATTGCCCCGGCTACGGCCAACACCATGTCCAAAATGGTTTCCGGCAATGCTGACAATCTGCTGCTTGCAACCTATCTTTCTGCTAAATGCCCTGTCTATTTTGCCCCGGCAATGGATTTGGATATGTATAAGCACCCCTCTACGATTTCGAGTTTTGATGCCCTGAAAAGCTTTGGCAATACCATGATCCCTGCCGAATCCGGCGAACTGGCCAGTGGCCTTTCGGGTGAAGGAAGGATGGCCGAACCTGAGAATATCATTGCCTTTATTGAGAAGGACCTGGAAGGTAAATTACCCCTTCGTGGAAAAAAAATACTCGTAACTGCCGGCCCGACATACGAACCGATAGACCCTGTGCGTTTTATAGGGAACCATTCTACCGGCAAGATGGGGTTTGATATTGCGAAAGCCGCCGCAGACGAGGGTGCGGAAGTCATTTTGGTTACGGGGCCAACACATCTGAAGCTTGAACATTCTAACATAAATGTGGTGCATGTAACATCATCGGAAGAAATGTACCATGCCTGCCATGAGTATTTTGAAACTATGGATGCCGCTGTAGCTGCTGCTGCTGTAGCCGATTACAGGCCCAAAACCGTAGCCCCGCAGAAGATAAAAAAGAACGAGGGGTCGCTGGTGCTTGAATTGGAAAAGACAAAAGACATACTGTCTTCACTGGGTGCAAAGAAGTCGAAACAGTTTCTTATAGGGTTTGCCCTGGAGACTGAAAATGAAATTGAGAATGCCAAAGCGAAGATTAAGAAAAAAAACTTAGATTTGATTGTTTTAAACTCGCTGAACGATGAAGGGGCGGGATTTGGAAAGCCAACCAATAAAGTGACTTTTATTGATAAGGATTTCAATGAAGAACCGATGGACCTTAAAACAAAAGAAGAAGTTTCAAAAGACATTATTAATAAAATAAAAGAGCATTACAATGTATAAATGGATAGGGCTGTTGCTTATGTTTTTCTCCTTTACCGTGAATGGTCAGGAGCTGAACTGCAATGTTAAGGTAAATTACCAGATGATTACTGATGCTAACCCGCAGATATTCAAAACGCTGGAGCATGCACTGAATGACCTTATGAATAACACCCGCTGGACATCGCGCAATTTTGGGAGAAGTGAGCGTATAGACTGTACCATGATATTTACGATATCGGCTTATGATTCTAATGCGTTCAGCGCTACGTTGCAGGTACAGTCGTCAAGGCCTGTCTTCAACTCGACCTACTCATCGCCTGTATTTAACTTCAACGATAAAGACATAAGCTTCAGGTATACCGAAGGTGAAAACCTTATTTATAACCCCAACAGCGCCGATTCCAATCTTATGGCGTTGGTGTCATTCTATGCCAACGTGATCATAGGACTCGATGCTGATACTTTCCAGAAAAACGGCGGTACAAAATATTATGAAGCTGCACAAAACATGGCCAGCCTTGCGCAGGGTGGTAATTACAAAGGGTGGAGCCAGCAGGAAAGCGGCAACCAGAACAGGTATTTCCTTATAAATAATTTAATGTCCAATACTTTTACCCCGTTTAGGGAGGCGCTGTACAGCTACCACTTTTTAGCATTGGATAAAATGGCTGACAACCAGAAAGAAGCCAAAGAGAAAGCTGTTGTTGCCCTCAAAGAATTGAGCCAGCTTCACAGCGTAAGGCCAAATTCATTGCTGATGCGCGTATTTTTTGATGCCAAAGCCGATGAAGTGGTAGGCATGTTCTCTTCAGGCCCACAGGTAACGATAACCGGCCTGGTAGATGTACTCAACAGGATATCGCCGCTTAATGGCTCAAAATGGAGTAACATTAAATAAGCGCATTTTCATATCATATAAAACCCCAAAGTATAAAGCTTTGGGTTTTTTAATTATCTTCTGCCTAACAGGTTTAAAGGGAAGGTGTATGGCAGACTATCCACCAAACGAAAGTAGCACGTTCTGTCATTTCAAACGCAGCTTGTGGAGTGAGAAATCTCAAAAAAAGCTGTAAATATCTGAGATTTCTCCTTCATCGAAATTACACAGATGCCCTCAATGCGATACTGACTATCCTTTGGAATACTTTATTTAAAACCTGTCAGGTCTGTGAATACACAACCGAAAATACTATATTTGTACTGCTATCGCTATACACATGCTGCAGACTTTACATATAAAAAACTTTGCTCTTATAGAGCACTTGCATATCGATTTTTCCAACAGCCTCTCTACCATAACAGGGGAGACCGGTGCCGGAAAATCTATCCTCCTGGGAGCGCTGGGCCTTGTTTTGGGTAACCGCGCCGACCTGACTTCGCTAAAAGACAAAGAGCAGAAATGCGTAGTGGAAGCTTATTTCAAAATAGGCGACTACAACCTGCAGGAATTCTTTTCGGAGAACGACATGGACTATGAGGATGTTACCATCATCAGGCGGGAGATATTGCCTTCGGGCAAGTCGCGCGCCTTTGTGAACGACAGCCCGGTAAACCTCCAGGAACTCCAGAAATTGGGGGAATATCTCATAGACATCCACTCCCAGCAGCAAACCCGCGAGCTCAGCGATGAAGCCTACCAGATGCAGATACTCGATGCCATAGCAGGCAACGGCGACATACTTGCAAGTTACAGGCAACAGCTATCAGCTTATAAATCGGTACAATCAGAACTTAAGAAGTTACAGGATCAGAAAAATACGCTATCAAAAGAGCAGGATTATAATTTATTCCTTCTAAATGAATTGCTTTCGGCCAACCTGAAAGCAGGCGAGCAGGAAGAGCTTGAACAAAAGCTGGAAAAACTCAGCAATGTAGAGTTCATAAAAGAGTCGCTTGCAAAGGCTTTGGCTATAGCCAATGAAGAGCAGGTAGGGGTGGTGCAGAACTTAAAAGAAATAAAAGCATCGCTGCAAAAGATCAGCAGTATCTCGTCGGAATATAATGATTTTTACGAAAGGGTTTCAAGCCTTGTGATCGAGTTTGATGACATTGCCGGGGAGCTTTCGCAAAACTTTGAAAAACTGTCAGACGATCCCGAAGAGCTGGAGCGTATCAACCAGAAATTACAGCTTATTTATACACTTCAAAAAAAGCACGGTGCTGCTACTGTAGAAGAATTGCTCGCCATACAGGAGGCCCTTGACAGCAAAGCATTGATGGCGGGTGATATCGATTCGTCTATTGAGAAGCTTACTGCTGAACTTGAAAAGAATAAAGCGCAGGCTGACGATACGGCTGCATTGCTGCACGAGCAGAGGCAGCGTGCCATACCGGTGCTTACCGAAAAAGTTACCGCAATACTTTCCCAGCTTGGAATGCCTAATGCGCGTTTCAATTTTGAGGTTAAGGTCGGGGATACCTATTATACCAATGGCAAGGACGTGATGAGCCTGCTGTTCTCTGCCAATAAGGGTACTGATTTTGGGTTGCTGAAAAAAGTAGCGTCGGGCGGTGAGATGTCGCGGATCATGCTTGCCGTAAAAGCGGTGCTAGCTGAATATTCAAAACTGCCGACTATTATTTTTGACGAAATTGATACCGGTGTTTCAGGAGAGATCGCCAACAAAATGGGTGACATTATGAAGGGCATGAGTAAAGGGATGCAGGTATTTGCGATAACCCATTTGCCGCAGATCGCTTCTAAAGGCGAACAACATTATAAAGTATTTAAAACCACACAGGGAGAAACTACGGTATCGGAACTGAAGCTGCTTACCAAAGAAGAGCGGGTAAGGGAAATTGCCGAAATGCTTTCCGGTAAGGATATATCCGATTCGGCCTTAAACCACGCGAGGGCATTGCTGAACTAAAAAATCAAATTATATTTGCTATACTAATTCAACAAACTATATTTCTGAAGATATGATCATCGAACCAAGAATGAGAGGATTTATTTGCCTTACTGCCCACCCGGGCGGTGCAGCGCAAAACGTGAAACAACAGATAGAATATGTAAAATCGAAAGGCCCGATAAACGGTGCCCAAAAGGTTTTGGTTATAGGGGCATCCACAGGCTTTGGCATGTCGTCAAGGATTACAAGCGCATTCGGTAGCGATGCAGCCACTATAGGCGTATTTTTCGAAAAGCCTCCAGTTGAAGGTAAAACCGCATCGCCGGGCTGGTACAATTCGGCTGCGTTTGAAGAAGAAGCGCACAAAGCAGGCCTGTATGCCAAAAGCATCAATGGTGACGCTTTCTCGAAAGAGGTGAAGCAGCAAACGATGGACCTTATAAAGAACGACCTTGGCCAGGTAGACCTGGTAATATACAGCCTTGCATCTCCCGTGCGCCAGCATCCTGAAACGGGTGTGTTGCACCGCTCGGTGCTAAAGCCAATTGGAAATGTGTTCAGCAACAAGACGGTAGATTTCCATACCGGAAAAGTATCGGAGGTTACGATACAGCCTGCTGAAGGTGATGATATAGAGAATACAGTTACCGTAATGGGTGGCGAAGACTGGGCGATGTGGATGGATGCGCTAAAAGAGGCCAACCTTCTTGCTCCGGGAGCTGTTACAGTGGCTTATTCTTACATCGGGCCATCATTGACGGAGCCTGTGTACAGGAAAGGTACTATTGGCCGTGCAAAAGACCACCTTGAAGCGACCGCGTTTGAAATAACCGACAGCCTGAAGGATATAGGCGGTAAAGCCTACGTTTCGGTAAACAAAGCATTGGTAACACAGGCAAGCTCTGCAATACCGGTTATACCATTGTATATTTCGCTGCTTTATAAGATAATGAAAGAAGAAGGCGTGCACGAAGGGACTATAGAGCAAATGCAGCGACTGTATAGCGAAAGGCTCTACACGGGTGGCGAAGTGCCAGTTGATGAAAAAGGCAGGATACGTATAGACGACTGGGAAATGCGCGACGACATCCAGGAAAAAGTGGCAGCCCTTTGGGAAAAAGCTACTACCGAAAACCTTGCTGAAATAGGCGATCTTGAAGGATACCGGAAAGACTTTTATAATCTTTTTGGCTTCGATTACAAAGATGTGGATTACAAAGCCGAGGCAAATGAGCTGGTAGGCATTGATAGTATAAAATAACTATTTAGTTCGTGAATATTTGAAGCTCCCTTTACGGGAGCTTTTTTGTTAAATATCACAAGTGTTTTTAAATATGTTTCGAATTATAACATAAGGTGTTAAAAATCTGTTTGTTAAAGTTTTAAAATTGACTCTTGTTGTGATATTTTAGTAAAATAATCGATTCTTTTATCCCGATAGCGATCTCATTTTTGTGAAAAAATTGAATATATGTAATAATTTATCAAAAAAATTATACATAATTTTTAATTATAAGGACGATTTGAGTTAAATATTGATATTTTACTGAAAAATAACACATAATTGTAATAATAACATAAAATTAGTTATTAAATAATAATATATTTGTGTGTTAAAAAAATCAAAATTCTATGAATCAATTTTACAATTCCTTATGGGGAGTATTCACTCTGAATGGGAAAACTAGGGAAGAAAGCTCCGGACGGGTATACCGTAGGAGGCCTTCTTATTTTGCAGCGCTTGCGGCTGTGTTAATGCTCTTTTGTGTTACAGGTGCGTTTGCCCAGGCAAGCGATTACACGTTTACACAAACCAGCGGAACATTTACGCCCATAACAGGTGGCACTGTAGTTAATACTGCAACAGGCGGTACCGCAATGGACAGTTATTCGTCCCCTGTACAGACAATGCCAACACCATTTACTTTTGCAGGTATATCCTATACCACTTTTTATGTAACAAGTAATGGCCAGATCCAATTGGGTGGCGCTTCTGCACCAAGTACTGCAGAGTACCGTGTTATAAGCACCAGTACAGGTAACAATGTTTTCCTGGCTCCTTTTTCGGGTGACTTGTCTGTTGGCCCTACAGGTCCCGGTGAGATACGCTGGGAGCAGGTGGGTAACGAGATCGTTATTCAATGGAAAAACTTCGCCAGGTATAATAAAGCGGAGACATTCAACATTCAGGTTCGCTTAAATACCGTTAATGGTACTATTAAGTTTGTGTATGACGGTACGCCGCCATATGCTGCAACTACAGATTATCAGCCGCAGATAGGTATTAAGAGTTCTGCGACAAATTATTTAGGACTTACTGTTGCTACAGCAGGGTCGTGGAATACACCGGTAGAGGTGAGGACAGGTATGACAGGTACGTCAATTGCTGCATTCAATGGTGCGCAGGGCTTTACTAGTGGCCTTACTTACAACTTTACTGCGCCAACTTGTTCTGCCCCATCGGCATTAACGGCTACTTTGCCTACGCAAAACGGCATTACTTTGGGTTGGACGGCATCGGTAAGCAGTCCTGCTTCAGGATACGAATACTACATATCGGATACGAATACGGCTCCGGTAGCAGCTACTGCCCCAACGGGTACACAAGCTACGGGAACAAGCGTTTCAGCAGGTTCCCTGAATCCTTCTACAATTTATTATGCATGGGTAAGGAGTGCATGTTCAGGTACAGATAAAAGTAGCTGGGCAGGACCCGTATCTTTCGTGACAGCGCAAATTCCGGCTCCTCTTCCGTATACAGATGGATTTGAAGACGCAAATAACTGGACCCTTACAAACGGAACACAGGCTAACAAATGGTTTGTTAGCAATTTTGTAAATAATGGCGGTACTAAGGCATTGTATGTTTCGAACAGTGCTACCGGCGCAAGTAATAATTATGACAATACAACCTCTGTAGTTCATGCGTACAGGGATTTTTCGATACCGGCAGGCGCTACAATAGCCCAGTTGGATTTTGATATTAAATCCGGCGGCGAGAGCACTTATGACTATCTCAGGGTTTGGGTTGTACCAACATCCTATGGCCCTGTAGCAGGTACCCAGACTACTGTTGCTTTGGGTGGTGCAGGAACGGTAATGATAGCAGATTATCAAAACCTGACCAATGGTGCCTATTTATCAAAAACATTTTATGTTCCGGTTACCCCGTTCGCAGGGCAAACGGCAAGGATTATATTTGAATGGGTAAATGATAGCGGAACAAGGACACAGCCTGCCGCTTCTATTGATAACGTGGTATTCAAGCTGCCTTCATGTGTGCCTCCGGCATCATTGGTAGCTGCAGCAAGCCCGTCGGGTGTGGCTTTGTCATGGATAGCTCCTGCAACAGCACCGGCTGGTGGTTATGATATTTATTATGCAACTACCAATACAGCTCCGGCTCCGGCAGCGGCTGCATCGGTAAATGTACCTACAGGAACTACTACAACTATTACTACACTAAACTCTGATACCGTATACTACTACTGGATGAGGAGTGTTTGTAGTGACAGTGATAAATCCGGATGGGTGTATGGTGGTTCGTTTATGCCCGACTGTGCGGCAACAACGCCTACAATAACACAGGACTTCACAAGCTATACCGGCGCAGCGCCAGTTCCGGCATGCTGGAGAGAGGCTGTAGGGGTTTTAGGAACTTCGGTTGCAGTAAACAACCTGACTACCGGTAGTGCCTGGACAAACGAAAATTATAACAATTTTTCAGGTGCCAACGGAACTGCTGCCCGTGTTGAACTTTACGGAACGAGAAATGAATGGCTTATATCTCCTGGAATAGATTTAGGAACTACTCTTGATTACCAGTTAGAATATGCGGCTTCAGTGACCCAGTGGTCAGGATCAGCTGCGATTGACATGGGTGAAAAATCGGTAAAAGTTCTTATCTCTACTGATGGAGGTCTTACCTGGGCTGCTGCCAATACGTTGAAAACGTATAATAATACAAATGCCCCTATAGGTGGAGTTAATGAAGTTATTTCGCTTGCGGCTTATACAGGTGTTGTTAAAATTGCTTTCTACGCGAACAGTGCAACAACTACTCAGGATCTAAGATTCTACATAGATAATTTCAGGGTGAGGGCAATACCACAGTGTTTTGCGCCAACCAACCTTGCAACAACTACAATAACTAAAAATACTGCCGGCATTACATGGACAGCATCTTCGCCTGCTCCGGTAAACGGATATGAGTATTATGTAGCTACAACTGCTACAGCACCTACAGGAGCTACTACAGCTAGTGGCAGTGTTGCTGCGGGTGTTGTAAATGCATCGATACCTTCACTTACTCCTTCTACAGATTATTATGTATGGGTAAGGGCAAACTGTAATACCGACGGACAAAGCGAATGGATTGGCCCTGTGTCATTCAAAACGCTTTGTGATTCGTACGAAATTACATCAACAACCCCTGCCGCCAGGTGCGGTACAGGTACTGTAGCATTAAACGCTGTTGCTACCGGAGGTGTAATAACATGGTATGACGCAGCGGGAGCGCCGTTAGGTACAGGTTCACCATTTACCACGCCGTCAATAAGCGCAACTACAACTTACTATGCAAGGGCTGTACAGTCTACTGCGGGTAACGGGGTTATAGGCACGGCTACTACCTTGACAGGAGACTGGGATCAGCCAACGGCATTCAACAACCGTTATGCAAGTTACAAGCAGCAGATTATTTATACAGCACAGGAGTTGCTTGCTTCAGGCCTTACTGCTGGTAACATAACCTCAATGGCATTCAATATCGCTACATTGGGAAGCTCTGCCAACAATACCAACTTTAAGGTTAGGATAGCCAACACATCTTTATCATCGTTTGCTAATACTACATATGCTACTACAGGCTTCAGTACTGTTTTTGGCCCTGTTACCTACACGCACACAGCATCAGGATGGCAGACAATTACATTTACAACGCCATATAGCTGGGATGGTGAATCTAATATAATCGTTGAGGTCTCAAGCCAGGGTATCGATTCGTCTAATAATTCACAAACATATTATACGTCTACAACCAACCCAATGGTATTGTCTAACATCAGCGACCTTACTGCTACCACAGGTACTGCTTCGGTACAAAGGCTTAATACCACTTTTAGTGGGCAGGTAGGGTGCAGCTCTCCAAAAACGGCTGTTGTTGCTACAGTAAATACAGCTCCGGATTTTGTAATAAGCGGCAATGCTGTTGCTATCTGTAATGGCCAGACATCATCGGCTATAACAGTAACAACCGGCGCAGCTGATTATGACAGCTATGTTTGGTCGCCTGCAACAGGTGTTTCAGGAAACGCAACCAGCGGATGGACATTTAACCCAACAGCTACGACTACCTACACGCTTACAGCTTCGCAAACTACAGGTGCGGCATGTACTGCGGTTAAAACTGTTGTTGTAACGGTTAACGAACTGCCTGGCGCAGTAACGGTAACACCTCCTGCAGGTCCTGTATGTACTGATTCAGTGGTTACATTGACTGCATCCGGCGGTACAACACCGGGATCGGTAACAATTGGTACTGCAACTACAAATACAACTAATACTGAAGAGCTTACAGCTTTCAATAACAGAAGGCAAAACTATAAAAGCCAGACTATCTATACAGCTGCCGAATTGCACGCTGCAGGCCTTCAGGCCGGTAATATACTATCGGTAACATATAATGTTTTTGCAGTAAGTGCTACTTCTGTTACAAATACAAACTATACCGTGAAAATGGGAGCTACTACGCTTACATCGTTCCCGAATACCACTTACCTCAGTGAGGCATCATTTACAACGGTATATGGCCCGGTTACGCAAACGCACACAGCCGGTTTGAACGCAATTACCTTTACATCTCCATATCCTTGGGATGGTGTTTCTAATATCGTAGTTAGCGTTTCGATGGCAGGTGTTGACGGTTTATACAACGCACAGACGTATTATACCGATCTTGGCGCCAATACTACATTGTATAATTATGACAACCTTACGGCAACTACAGGTACGACTTCGACTAAAAGGCTGAACCTTGGCTTTGGAGGTTTTGTAGGTGGCCCAATGACATGGACACCGGCAACCAACCTGTACACAAATGCAGCGGCTACTACAGCTTATGTAGCAGGTAGCGATGCAAGGACAGTTTATGCCAAATCTTCAGCTGTTGGTACAACAACCTATACTGCTACTGCTACAGCTAATTCAGGCTGTACGGCGACCGCAACGGTAAACGTAGACGTTATCGATTGTGGTATCAACTGGGCTAACCTTCAGTGGCCGGCCAGTGGCACGACAACTACATGCGGCGATTTTACAGCATACGCACAGGTGTATAAAGCAGGTGTTACCGAAGCTCCGGGCGCAAATACAAGCATTACTGCCTGGATAGGTTTCTCTGCTACTAATACCGACCCATCAACATGGGCTGAGTCTGATTGGCATCTTGCAACTTTCAATTTGCAGTCAGGTAATAACGACGAGTATATGTATACCATTTCAGGCCTGCCTGCCGGTACATATTACTACGCAAGCCGCTTCAGGTTCCTTACAGGATCTAACTATTATGGCGGATTCTCAGGAGGCCAGTGGGACGGCACAACCAATGTTAGCGGTGTATTAACTGTTAACGGTGTTGCTGCGCCAACCGCAACGGCTACACTTACCCTTTGTAATTCTGGTACTGTTAATGACTTGCAGGCTACCGGTGAAACAGGAGCAACTATTAAATGGTATGCTGCTGCAACCGGAGGCGTTGCTTTGGACAACACAACAGCCCTTACAAACGGAGGTACTTATTATGCTTCACAAACTGTTGGAGGATGTGAAGGTACAGCAAGGACACTTGTTACTGTTACGCTTAATACCCCGGCTGCCCCGGTAGCTGCGGCATCGCAAACAGTATGTAACTCAGGTACACTGGCCAGCCTTAACGCTGTAGGTGGTGCAGGAGCAACCATTTCATGGTATGCTAACGCAACCGGCGGAACAGCTTTACCGCTTACAACCGAACTTACCAATGGAGGTGTATATTATGCATCAGCAACAATTGCAGGATGCGAAAGCACTACAAGGACTATGGTTACCGCAACTGTAAATACTGTAGCTGCCCCGGTAGCTGCGGCATCGCAAACAGTATGTAACTCAGGTACACTTGCAAGCTTAAACGCTGTAGGTGGTGCAGGAGCAACCATTTCATGGTACGCTAACGCAACCGGCGGAACAGCTTTACCGCTTACAACCGAACTTACCAATGGAGGTGTATATTATGCATCAGCAACAATTGCAGGATGCGAAAGCACTGCAAGGACTATGGTTACCGCAACTGTAAATACTGTAGCTGCCCCGGTAGCTGCGGCATCGCAAACGGTGTGTGGTTCAGGTACACTTGCAAGCTTAAACGCTGTAGGTGGCGCAGGAGCAACCATTTCATGGTATGCTGATGCAACAGGCGGAACATCATTACCGCTTACTACCGCGCTTACCGATGGTGGTGTATATTATGCATCAGCAACAATTGCAGGATGCGAAAGCGCTGTAAGGACTATGGTTACTGCAACTGTTTCTGTAGTTGCCGTACCAACATTTACACTTGTACAGCCAACGTGTACTACAGCAACGGGTACAGTTACGGTTACGGCACCGGTTGGCACTGAATATACTTATAGTATAGACGGTACAAACTTCCAGGCTTCCGCTACATTTAATGGCCTTGCTGCAGGTACTTATACAGTAACTGCTAAAAATGCAGCCGACTGTACAGCAACATCATCGGTAACGATCAACGCTGCCCCGGATTTGCCTGCTACACCAACGGTTACGCTTACGCAGCCTACATGTACTGTGGCTACAGGTACTATCGAGGTTACGGCCCCTATAGCAGATGCTAACACCTACAGTATAGATGGTACTACTTTTGGCCCTTCTTCAATTTTTGAAAATGTTGCGCCGGGTACTTATACCGTGACAGTTAAAAACTCAGCCGGGTGTACTGCAACGGCTTCGGTAACTATCAATGCAGCTCCGGCTGGCCCTGACGCTCCTACAGGAAATGCTACACAGGAAATTACAGTTGATAATGCTGCGGATGCAACTATAGAAGATATCGTTGTTACAGCAACAGGTACTGTTAAATGGTATGCGAACGAAGAAGATGCGCTTGCAGGTACTGATGCTTTGGCAGCAGGCACACAGGTGGAAGACGGGACTACATATTATGGAACACAGACAATAGGAGAGTGTGAAAGCGCACCTATCGCTGTAACTGTAGATGTATTGCTAGGTAAAACTGATTTTAATATGAGTGCACTGGTATATCACCCGAACCCGGTGAAAGATGTACTTAATATATCGTACTCATCAGAGATCAGCTCAGTTATCGTGTATGATTTGCTTGGACAAAAAGTTATAGCAAAACAGCCGGGAACTAACGAAGTGAAACTCGACATGTCAGGCCTTGCAGATGCTACTTACATTGTAAACATAACTGTTGGCAATACTGTGAAAACAATTAAAGTTGTAAAAAGACAGTAATTAATAAAAAGGCTAATGCCTGAAAATTGAGCCACCCGTGAGGGTGGCTTTTTTTATGGATGCCACTTTAAAGAGTAATTATTTTTATTGCAATAATCAGGATTTTTTTAGCCTTTATCTTGTTAATAAAGTATTATAGTCGCTTTTATTAGGTTGCATGAAAACAAATTCGTTGCGAATTATATTAGTGTGTTATATTAAAATCAGGTTTAATTATCATTTTTTTTATCATTAAGCTATTTCTATGCGAATTATTCAAAAATTAAATATTTAAATTTTGTCTTTAGGGTTTTTTGTAATAATTTTTTAATTTTATTAACAATAAATCATAAATTTTATTAAATGAAAAACACTACTATCTTTAAAACCTCAAATTATGGGAAAAATTTGAGGTTTTGGCATTTTTGCCTTCTCTTTTTCGGGCTGCTAACGGTCACGGGCGGGTATGCCCAGGCAACGATCAGCGTAGGTTCGGGGACAGCGAACAGCTCCTTTTACCTACCGGTAAGGGCTTATTATGGTTATTCGTATACCCAGCAAATTGTTACTGCCGCTGAATATGCAGGCGGTGGCGGTATTGCCGGTAACATAACCAAAATAAGGTATTACATTTCTACTGCAGAATTACCGCTTAACACCTGGAATAACTGGACGATTTATATTGGGCACACCAATAAGACGGCTTTTGCTTCCACTACAGATTGGGAGCCTACGACAAACCTTACGCAGGTATTTTCGGGTACTGTAACGCAGGTATCGAACAGCTGGATGGAAATTACCCTGACAACTCCTTTTGCCTACAATGGTACGAGCAACCTGGTAATTGGCGTAGATGAAAATGCACCATTATACACCAGTGGCTTTAACGACACTTATTTTGGGTCGTATACCTCGACTGCCAATTCAGGGATCTATTATTATAATGATAGTACCAATCCCAACCCTGCAGCTCCGCAAACGGCGACCGGCAGGACGTCTACACTGCCAAGGCTACAGTTTGTAGGAGCAGTGGCATCATGCGTTGCACCTACGGCCCTTGTATCTTCTGCCATTTCAAACAATGGTGCAACAGTGGCCTGGACAGCTTCTTCAAGCAATCCTGCCTCAGGATATGAGTATTATCAATCGACCACCAATACTGCCCCTACGGCATCGACTACCCCTACGGGAAGTGTTGCTACAGGAACTTCGGTAACGCTTAGTGCGCTTACGCCGAACACTCCTTATTATGTATGGGTAAGAAGTAATTGTGGTGCAGGCGATACAAGCAGCTGGAGTGCTGTGGTTAACTTCACTACGTTATGCGATCCGCAGGATCTTCCATATACGCAGAATTTCGAGTCGGTAACAGCGCCTGCACTGCCGGAATGTACGATCGTACAGAATGCAGGTACAGGAAATAACTGGGTTACTGCCGCAAATCCTGGCTATGGATTTACTACCAAAGTATTGCAGTATGGCTACAACTCAACGAATGCAGCTAATGTATGGTTCTATACAAAAGGGCTTAACCTTACAGCAGGTACATCTTACAGGCTTACCTATAAATATGGTAACAATGGTGGTACTACGTATATAGAGAAAATGAACGTTGCTTACGGTATGGGCACTGTCGCTACGGCGATGACCAACCCGTTGGCAGATCATGCAAACATCAACAACAACGTTACACCGATGACGAATATCGTTGATTTTACACCTTCGACTACTGGTGTTTACTACATAGGTTTCCACGCTTATTCTGCTGCTAACCAGAATCAGCTGTTCCTTGACGATATTTCTGTTACCGTAACTCCTGCATGTATAGCGCCTACAGCGCTTACTGTTGGTACAAAAACAGAGACAAGCATAGGCTTCTCATGGACGGCTTCTACTGTGGCGCCAGCAATGGGCTATGAGTACTACTATAGCACTTCAGACACTGCTCCTACAGGTACTACTACCGCTTCAGGAAATGTTGGTGCAGGCGTTGTTACAGCAAGTATCGCTTCACTTTCTCCTTCTACAACATATAATGTATGGGTAAGGGCCAAATGCGACACAAATTTATACAGCGACTGGACGGGCCCTCTTGCTGTTACAACACTTTGTGATGCTCCGGATATTACAAGTACAACACCGGCAACAATTTGCGGACAGGGTACTGCCCAGCTTCAGGCAACAGCATCTGCAGGCGGATTGCTAACATGGTATACTGCTGCAACCGGCGGCAGCATTGCAGGGACAGGAACAACACTGACTACACCTGTTATAACAGAAACGACCAGCTACTATGTTGAGGCGAATTCATCGCCAAGTTATGTGGTAGGACCGTCATACAGCGGAACAACGAACAATGGCGCAAATACGGGTTCTCATGGTATCATGATCACTACAACAGTGCCTAACGTTACCATCAACTCTTTAGCCGTTCCGTTTACCGGAACAGGAACAATGACTATTGCTCTTAAAAATACTGCAAATTCAGCAGTTATAACATCGGTAGTAACAGGAACACTAACCGGTTTGGGAACAACTCCGTTAACGATACCTGTCAACCTGACCATAGCGACTCCGGGCAGCTACCTTTTGATCATGAACGCTGTTTCAGGAACAGTTGGCAACCTTGGGTATACTTCAGGCAATACGTATCCGTTTGCAACTGCCGACGGATCATTCAGCATCACAAACGGATACTGGTATGGTTCTACAACAGATAACCTGTATTTCTACAACCTTAATGTTACGCAGGGCTGTATCTCGCCAAGGCAAATGGTAACTGCCACAGTTACAACCGCTCCGGCTATCAGTGCGACAACTACTGATGCTGAACTATGTGCAGGCGAAAGTACAGGCCTTTCTGTAACTAGTTCGAATGCAGGATATACTTACAGCTGGATGCCGGGTAACCTTACCGGGGCAACCCAGACTGTAACTCCGGCGCAAACTACAACGTATACAGTTACAGCTACTGATACCGGCTCAGGGTGTATAACCACGGGTACGGTAACAGTTACAGTAAATCCATTGCCTGTAGTGGCAGCTATGACCGATGTAACAGTGTGCGAAGGCGGAATCCAGATGCTTACGTATGAAGGTGCCGCCGGTAACGTTACTTCAGGTACAGCAACAGGTGCATCGGTAGCGCAGACTACAGCTACAACACTTGGGCCTAACCCTTTCCAGAACTACTACGGTGGAGCAAAACAGCAATGGATCTATACTGCTGCAGAACTTACCGCTTTGGGACTTGCTTCGGGATCGAATATCAATTCGATAGCGCTGAACCTTGCTACTGCCAACAGTACACCTGTACTTAATGGCCTTACTATTAAAATGAAGAATACTACAGTGGCATCGTTTGCTACTACATCTTCATGGGTTACAGGTACAGTTACTGTTAAAGCGTCATCTAACTATACACCGGTTGCAGGCCTGAACACCTTTGCGCTTGATGCTCCGTTTGTATGGGATGGCACCAGCAACCTTGTTATAGAGATGAGCTATAGTAACAACAACTCTCCTAGCACAGGAACGAATTCGGCAACATTCAGTACAACGCCGTTTGTAAGCACACTATTCTACAGGGCCGATTTTACAGCCCCTGCTGATATGTCGGCATACACAGGAGTTGGTACCGCTACATTCAGCCAGAGGAACGATGTAACATTCAACTTCGCTACTCCTGTAGAGACTGTTTGGTCACCGGTTACTAACCTTTATACTAATGCAGCCGCAACAACACCTTACACAGGCGGAATTGCCGGTACTGTATATGCAAAACCAACTGCAACTGCTACCTATACTGCAACTGCATCAAATGCAGCCGGATGTTCGATTTCTGATGATGTTGTTGTAACGGTGAATGTTGTAGCTGCACCAACAGCAGAGGCAGTACAAACGGTATGCGGCGGCGCTACTGTTGCCAGCCTTGAAGCGACAGGAACGACGATTAATTGGTATGCCGCTGCCACAGGCGGAAATGCACTTGCTGCAAATACGACTCTTGTTGACGGATTGACATATTATGCTTCACAGACTGTGAACAACTGCGAGAGCATGGCAAGGACAGCAGTTACTGTTGACCTAACTATAACTCCGGCTCCAACAGTGGCCGATGATACCCAGACATTCTGTGGCGCAGGTACTGTTTCGCAAATAGTAGCTACAGGCACAGGGCTTCAGTGGTATACAACAGCTTCGGGAGGAAATCCTGTTGCAGGTACTATGGCATTAACACCAGGCCTTACTGTATATTATGCATCGCAAACAATAGATGGCTGCGAAAGTAGCGCAAGGACTGCAGTAGCAGTTGTACTGAACGTTACCGATGCTCCTCAGGCTGCCGCAACACAATCATTTTGTAATGCAGGTACTGTAGCAGGATTGATGGCGACAGGATCGGGCGTACAATGGTTCAGCGATGCTACGGGCGGAACTGCCCTGGCTTCAACCACAGCGCTTTCTGACGGAGGTGTTTATTACGCATCGCAAACGGCAAACGGCTGTGAGAGTACAACAAGGACTATGGTTACTGTATCGATCAGCACACCTGATGCTCCGGATGCAGAGGCTTCACAGACTTTCTGTAACTCAGCTACTGTGGCAGACCTTACTGCAACAGGAGAGGGTATACAGTGGTATAGCGCCGAAACTGGCGGAACTGCTCTTGCAGGTACTACAGCGCTTACTAACGGAGCTATGTATTATGCTTCTAGGACTGTTGACGGTTGTGAGAGTGCAACAAGGGCAATGGTTACTGCAACAGTAAACATGACTGCTGCGCCGGTTGCTGCTGCTACGTTACAGTCATTCTGTAACAGTGCTACTGTAGCTGATCTTGATGCCGAAGGAACAGATGTACAATGGTACACTTCTGCAACAGGCGGTACAGCTTTGGATGCCCAGGGAGCGCTGGTAGACGGAATGCTGTATTATGCTTCTCAGACTGTAAATGGCTGCGAAAGCGCTGAAAGGGCAACTGTTGCTGTTTCAATAAATGCTGTTGCAGACGTAACAGGTGATGCGCAGCAAACCATAACAGTAGGCGATGCCAACGATGCCACGATTGAAGATATTGTGGTGAATGGCAACGGTAATATTACATGGTATCCAACCGAAGAAGATGCTTTGGCAGGAACAAATGCTATAGAGCAGGGCACAACACTTGAATCCGGATCTACTTACTATGCTATGCAGACTGTAGGTAACTGTACAAGTGAAAATGCACTTGCTGTAACGGTAGATGTGTTATTGGGCGGTGAGCATTTTGATGCAGCAGCGTTCCAGTACTATCCAAACCCTGTAAAAGATGTGTTGAACATTTCATACTCATCAGATATTACATCTGTAAGCGTATTCAATATGCTTGGCCAACAGGTTATTTCCCAAAAACCTGCCGCAGCACAAGCCAAAGTTGATATGTCTTCGCTTGCCGATGGCGCTTATATCATGAAAGTTACAGCCGGAAACGCTGTAAAAACAATCAAAGTCATGAAAAAACAATAATCAATAAGGGATATAATTTCCCGCACCTGATTTGTTTTAAAGCCGCTGCATTCGTGTAGCGGCTTTTTTTTGTTTTTAAATGGGTTTAGATTTATGCGTTTCTTCACTTCAATCAAAAAAAGAGTAGGGGTTTTATATAAAACTGTAACTTTGTTAAAAATTCTTACAGATGTTTTTTTCCCTGATAATACCGGTTTACAACAGGCCGGATGAGATAGACGAGCTTTTGGCAAGCCTTACTGCCCAGACTTACAAACAGGAATATGAAATCGTGATCATTGAAGACGGTTCCTCAATAGCTTGTAATGATGTAGTGTCTACATACAGCGAAAAACTAAACATTTCCTACTTTTTTAAAACAAATTCGGGCCCCGGAGATTCCAGGAACTATGGAATGAGCATTGCAAAAGGGGACTATTTTATCATACTTGATTCCGATTGTATACTACCTCCCGATTACCTCTCGAATGTTGCCGCCAGCCTTAATAAGCAATATGTTGATTGTTTTGGCGGGCCGGATGCAGCCCTCGATTCATTCAGCGATGTGCAAAAGGCAATCAATTTTACCATGACCTCCTTCCTTACGACAGGAGGGATAAGGGGAAAATCTGAGAAGATAGAAAAATTCCAGCCCCGCAGCTTTAATATGGGACTTTCTAAAAAAGGTTTTGAGGCATCCGGAGGGTTTGGTGACATACACCCCGGCGAAGACCCCGATCTTTCTATACGGCTATGGAAACTGGGTTTCACTACGCGCCTGTTTCCCGATTGCTATGTTTATCACAAACGAAGGATTGACTGGGGGAAATTTTACAAACAGGTGAATAAATTCGGCAAAGCCAGGCCTATCCTGGACCTGTGGCACCCGCAATATAAAAAGATAACCTTTCTGTTTCCATCCCTTTTTATGCTGGGGCTCGCAGGTTCTCTTATCATACTGTTAATTAATGTCCAATTCTTCTTATATCTTTATACATTGTACTTCATAATGTTATTTTTCGCAGCAACACTGCAAAACAGGAGTGTAAAGGTTGGATTTTTATCGCTTATAGCGGTTTTTATACAGTTTTATGGCTATGGTATAGGGTACATGCAATCGTTTATGAAAGTCCACATACTCAAACAAAGACCGCAGGAAGCATTTCCCGGATTATTCTTTAAAAAGTAATGAAAACAAAGATCATCGGCTTAACAGGCGGCATCGGGAGTGGTAAAACTACCATCGCGCAGTACTTTATTGCGTGGGGCATACCGGTTTACTTTGCCGACGATGAAGCAAAAAAAATACTTTATACACCGGATACGATTAAGGAAGTCGGCAACGCATTTGGAGAGTCAGCTTTTACTGATGGCATGCCCGACAGGCAAAAAATTGCCGGTATCGTATTTAATGATCCGAAAAAGCTGGAAGTGCTTAACGGGATCATTCATCCTAAAGTGAGGCAGCATTTTAAAGACTGGGTAGCCGCCCGCGAAAAGGAGCCCGTGGTAATTAAGGAGACCGCAATTTTGTTTGAATCGGGGAGTTATAAAGATTGTGATGCGGTGATATTAGTAACTGCTCCAAAGGAATTGAGGCTCAAAAGGGTCATGCAGCGTGATAATACCACCGAAGAAAAAGTGCTTGAACGGATGGAAAGCCAGTGGGACGATGAACGAAAAATGCCGCTAAGTACTTATATTATTCATAATATAGATACTGCCCAGGCTGAGAAAGATGCCCAAAACGTGTTTGAAATTATACAAAAATGTGAAAATTAAAACCGGCTGTTAATGTTTGGTTAATATTTTCGGGCTTTAAATGTTAAAATGTTAATTTTGTAATGATGAATAAAACTAGATTTCGCTTACTGGTATTCTTTATGAGCCTGTCCTTAATAGGGATAATACTGGTACAGCTATATTGGGTTAATTCATCTTTAAAGAACAGCGATGAGCAGTTCAGGTACCATATCCAGAGCATTTTGGATAAGGTGGCCAACAAATTACAGGAACAGGAGGGAGACGAGTTCTACAAAATATACACTAGGGTAAAAGATAGTTTGGGGCGCAACCCAAAAAGAAGCGACCTCCTGGCTTACTATGAACAAAATGGTGATGACCGAAAAAAACCGATAATTTATTCGGATAACGTTACCCGCGAGGATTATAACGATGTGTTCTTTGATAAAAACAGAGTTGATGACTATGTGCGAAGCAAGTCAAACATTGGGGCGGTAGTTCATAATGCCAATCCACCGAAAAGTCCTGCGAAAGATGTTGATACCGAAAGATGGCTTGATTTCCAGCTGGCAGGTTTCCTTAAAGATTACCGGGAGTTTAATTCGCCGGAGAAATGGATTTCCAAGGCTAAGATCGAAAAAACGATACGCACCGAACTCGAGCAGAATGACGTGCATACTCCTTTCGAATTCGGGATATACAGGAACGGGATGGCAACCAAGATTAAATCAGATAATCTGAAATGGGATCCCACTACGCTGTACCATAATGTTTTTCCGGACAACGAAGGGATGTCGCGCTATATGTTGCTGATAAGCTTTCCGCAAAAGAAAACTTTCCTGTTCTCTTCATTGGTAGGCATTACATCACTATCAATGATATTTACGCTGATCATTATAATAGCGTATCTGAGCGCCATAAACCAGCTGATCAAGCAAAAACAGATATCGGAGATAAAGACGGACTTTATCAACAATATGACCCATGAGTTCAAGACGCCAATTGCCACGATCAACCTGGCACTGGATTCTATAAAGAACCCAAAAATATTTGATGACAAAGAGAAGGTACAGCGCTACCTGCAAATGATACGGGATGAAAATAAAAGGATGCACGCCCAGGTGGAGAATGTGCTCCAGATCTCGAAACTCGAGAAAAAAGAGCTGGAGATAACCAAAGAGCAGGCCGATATACATGATGTAATTGAAACTGCGATAGAGCACGTTCATTTGATTATTGAAGCAAGGCAGGGAACCCTCACGCGCAATTTTACGGCGCAGAGGACTACCACATTATTAAATGATGTGCATTTTACCAATGTTTTAGTTAATATTTTGGATAATGCCATCAAATATTCTCCTGACGAACCCGTTATAGATGTATCAACAGAGAATGTAAAGGATTTTATCCTTATTAAAATTAAAGACAATGGACTGGGTATGTCCAAGGTAACGCAAAAAAGGATCTTTGAGAAATTTTACAGGGAGCACACCGGCGATATTCACAATGTGAAAGGCCACGGACTAGGGCTTGCCTACGTAAAACGTATTATTGAGGATCATAATTGCCACATATACGTAGAAAGTGAAAAAGGAAAAGGTAGCACCTTTATAATAAAAATGCCACTAATAAATTAAACATATGGAAATGGAAGAAGTAAACAAAAAGATTCTTTTGGTTGAAGATGATCCAAACTTTGGAGCCGTACTGAAAGACTATCTGTTAATTAATGATTTTGACGTTACACTAGCTAAGAACGGAATGGAAGGTTTCGAAAAATTCAAGAAAGACAATTTCGATTTGTGTATTCTTGATGTGATGATGCCTTACAAAGACGGATATACCCTTGCCCGCGAAATAAGGGAAAAAAATAAGGAAGTGCCTATTATTTTCCTTACAGCAAAATCCATGAAAGAGGATGTGCTTAAAGGTTACAAAGTGGGTGCTGACGATTACCTGAACAAACCGTTCGATTCTGAAGTGCTTTTGATGAAGATCAAGGCTATCATCCAGAGAAAAGCGTCGGAAACAAAAACGGACAACTCTAAATTTGAGTTCCAGATAGGCAGGTTCCACCTGAACTCAAAACTGCGTTTCCTTACCTTTAACGACGATGAGCCTATCAAGCTTTCGCCAAAAGAGAATGAACTGCTTAAAATGCTTGCATTGCACGAAAACGACCTTATGCCGAGAGAGCTTGCCCTTACCAAAATATGGAGGGACGACAACTACTTTACCTCGAGAAGTATGGACGTTTACATTGCCAAACTAAGAAAGTACCTGAAACTGGATGAAGATGTAGAGATACTGAACATTCACGGTGAAGGCTTCAGGCTGGTTGTAAAAAACAAAGTAACTGAAGAGAAATAGTTAAAAAGCCCCACATTGCGTTGGGGCTTTTTATTTTCAATTCAGTTTATGGTTGTGTCATTTCGACCGGAGCTTGCGGAGTGGAGAAATCTGAATAAATTAGGTACTATGAAATTGAATAATCCACAACAATCCGCGTTACAAAAAAATAATGATCATATTAAGAGACTATTTCCAGTTCAACTCCAGCGCAAAACACGCCTTATCATCTTTTGTAACGGTAAAATAGGTCTCCTTATCTTCTGTGCCGGTTACTAACTGCACTTCATCGCCAAGCATAAGCTCCCGCATATAATTCATATCAAAGCTTTTCAGCTGTTGTTTCAAGATAGGCTTGTGGTCGATGGCATCAAGGCACCATTCCAGGTATTTTACATTATTGGCGTGGAAAACAATATCAAGGTCGGACAGTACTACTTTCCTTTGAGAATGTACCGTAGCATCCCGGGATACATCTACTTTTTTAAAAGACTCTTCGGTAGCCAGCCTTTCGGGATATTTTTCAAAATGCTCGTGGGGTAGGGCAAGCGCCTCGGGCTTTCGCAATTTTGTATTGAAAACCGCCCAGTAGGTTACAGACCCGGCAATCTTTTTATCACCAAGATACATTTCCAACGCCCTTACCGACCGCGATCCCTGCAAATCGAATATCCAGGTTTTCACGGTTACGGTATCGCGCCACTTCGGTAGTTCATCGATCTCTACACGCATACGGCTCAGTACCCAAGCCTGGTCATGCAGCTGCATATCGGTAAAACTGAGGCCTCCCATTTCGGCATGGTAGCCTGCGGTTAACTGTAGCAGGTTGCAAAGTTCGGTATGCTTCAGCAGTCCGTTAGGTGTGCATTGCAGGAAATTTATCTCCCAGTCGTGCGAGTAAACCGATGTGAATTGAGGGGATATTGGCATTATAATTTGCTTTCTATGTAATTAATAATTTCAGGAGGAGGTGTCGTAAAGTCAAACCATTCGGCCTCGTTGCGTTTGAACCACGTCATTTGCCTTTTGGCAAACCGGCGCGTATTTTTCTTTATTTCTTCAAGGGCAAAATCTAATGTAAACTCACCGTCAAAGTAGCTAAACAATTCACGGTAACCTACCGTTTGCAGCGCATTTAGCCTTTTATGCGGATAGAGTGCGTTCGCTTCTTCAATAAGGCCTGTTGCCGCCATGATGTCCACACGTTCGTTAATGCGGGCATACATCGTGGCCCTGTCGGCTTCAAGCCCTATGATGATCGGAATAAAGTTACGGCTATTCTTTTTTATATTCAGGAAAGAGGAGTAGGGCTTTCCGGAACCGATACTCACCTCGAGCGCCCTCATAAGCCGTTGCGGGTTTTCCTTTGCTACATTTTCGTAATGCACAGGATCGAGCCGTTCAAGTTCCTGCTGTAAATACGTAATGCCATGCATTTCATAATTACTTATAAGCTCTTCACGTACTGATGGGGCAACATCAGGAAAGTCGTCAAAGCCTTTAAGTACGGCATCAATATATAGTCCGGAACCACCTGCCATTACGGCGAAATCATTGGTTTGGTACAGTTCGTCGAGCTTCGCTATAGCTTGTCGTTCAAAGTCACCAACAGTGTAATCGTCAAAGATGCTTATGTTTTGGATAAAATGATGCTTTGCGGCTTCCAGTTCCTCTTTTGAGGGTACGGCAGTGCCAATGCTCATCTCTTTAAAGAACTGCCTGCTGTCGGCCGATATGATATCACAGTTAAAATGCTGCGCGATCTTTATCGCCATAGATGTTTTGCCGATAGCCGTAGGTCCGATAACTGTAATGAGGTATTTTTTTGAGGTCTCCATTAGTTAAGTTTGTAGCCGCAATTGTAACAGAATTTCGCATCGTCACGGTGGTTTTGGGCGTTGCAATTATGGCATACCTGTGTATTGACCGGCGTTTTCTCGTTGATGAATTGCGCCGTAACCAATCCTGTAGGTACAGCGATGATACCATAGCCCAGTATCATTATCAGCATAGAAACGAACTGCCCGAAAGGCGTTGCCGGTGTAATGTCGCCAAATCCAACGGTAGTAAGCGTAACAATGGTCCAGTAAATGCTGGTAGGTATGCTGGTAAAACCGCTTGCAGGCCCTTCGATCATGTACATCAGCGTGCCGAGTATAACACAAAGCACAATAACGCTGAACAGGAATACTGCTATCTTCACCCTGCTTTTCTTCAACGCGGCTAACAACTGGTCAGAAGCTCCTACGAAATGAGTGGGCTTCAGTATCCTGAAAATCCGCAGTAGTCGGATGGCGCGAATGGCAATGAAGAAGCCTGTCCCCGGAAAAAGCAGCCCTATGTATTTCGGCAATGTGGCCAGTAGGTCCACAACGCCATAAAAGCTGAAAATATACCGCCATGGCCGTTTTACAGCTACAGTGCGGGCAATATATTCGAGCGTGAAGAATACGGTAATTATCCATTCTGCTATGCCCAGTTCATAACCATATTTTATCTTGATTGATGCCACGCTTTCCAGCATTACGGCTGCCACGCTGATAAATATGATCACGATAAGGCTCAGGTCGAAAAATTTCCCTGCTGGTGTATCAGCCTCATAAATTATGGTATGGAGCTTCTTCCTGAAATTTTCCGATAGGGCCATGTAGGTTGTTTTATATAAAAATAATAAATCTCTTAGAAACGTACTATTTTTAAGGCTTTCTTTTTGTGGATATAATTTTGGATGATCTTTTTCACATCCTTATTATCCTCCATGGGAACAATGATATTCTTTAGGATATCCAGGTTATGCACCTGGTAGTTCAGGTTAAAAAAACCATAGCCTTTGTAGGTTCCGTCTTCTATGAGAACCACGCTGCGTTCATCCAAAGCACGGCCCCTGTCGATAATAGCCATCGTCTGGTTATTAAAACTGTTGTTGCTTATGAATTCAGATACACGAACGTTGTACTCTTCGGGCGATTCTTCACCCATGCAGGCACCATTGCAGCCTCCCAGCTCATACGGAAAGCAATGTTCCTTGGCAGACGGGTCCATACCGTTCACTTTTTGGCACAGTTTGTATTTTTCGGTAATGGTAAACAGTGCGCTCCTTGCTTCCACAGGCCCTGAAAAAGCAATGATCTCTTTTTTGCGGGAATCGGTTTTTTGCAATTTGAGCGCCATATATCCATTGCTGTCTTTCCCGGCATAAATAGCCCACGGGAATACGGTTTTCTTCTGCGCGGTGTTGTAGGCAGGCTTATTGATTTTTATAGCACTGCATTCTTTTAACAATGCTATCAGCTCGCTTCCGGTCTCTTCGTAGTTTACGGTAAAGGCCTGCTTCTGTATTTTTTTTGATTTTGAGGATGACCCTGTAAAATGCTGGTTCACACGTTTTTTGATGTTCCTGCTTTTGCCAAGGTAGATCATGTCGCCATTTTCCTTATGGATATAATAAACACCTGTTACCGAGGGTATACTATCGAGCATGTCCATTAACTTTGGCGCGATACCCTTCTTCACTTCGGTTTTTATAAGGCTTTTTAATATCTCTTTTTCTATGTCTTTTTCAAGTAAAAGCTTAAAGAGATGCACGGTTGCCAAAGCATCACCGGTAGCACGGTGCCTGTCGGTCATCGGTATGCCGAGCGCGCGCACGAGTTTGCCAAGACTGTGCGAGGGCTGCTCGGGGAGTAATTTCTGCGAAAGCTCAACGGTGCAAAGAGTCTGCGTTTCGAAGTTGTAGCCAAGGTTCCTAAACTCCGTTTGGAGCACGCGGTAGTCAAACTGGGCGTTATGCGCCACGAGGATGCAGCCTTCCGTTATTTCTATGATGCGTTTGGCAACCTCAAAAAACTTAGGCGCGCTGCGCAGCATGGCGTTGTTGATGCCGGTAAGCTTTACCACAAAGGGCTGTATGGGTTTTTCGGGGTTTAAAAGGCTAATGAACTGGTCGACGATCTCATGCCCGTCATATTTATAAATGGCAATCTCGGTAATCCCTTCTTCATTAAACTGGCCCCCTGTCGTTTCTATGTCAAGTATTGCGTACAAAAAATCTGGTATAAAATTTTAATGCTTAAAGATACAAAGTTCGTGAATTAAACCACACGTTCATCCAAATAAACGAATTACCGCATAACCAAATCAACAATTATCTGTTCCCAAAAATACTGCTGCCTATGCGTACCATAGTACTGCCGCATTCAATAGCGATCTGGTAATCGCCGCTCATGCCCATAGAAAGGGTTGTTGGTTGATAGTTGTCAGTTGCCGGAATTTTAGCTATGGTATCAAAAACAGTTTTCAGTTTATTGAACTCCTTCCTTATCTGATCTTTATTATCCGTAAATGTTGCCATTCCCATAAGGCCTTTTACACGAACGTTCTGCATCTGCTTAAATTCTTCCGACTCCAATAATACTGTGAGTTCGGATTCATCCATCCCGAATTTAGTATCTTCTTCGGCGATGTGCAGTTGCAGCAGGCAGTCGATGACCTTGCGGTAACGTTTTGCCTGCCGGTTGATTTCCACCAGTAATTTAAGGCTGTCCACCCCGTGAATTAAGGAAACGAATGGCGCCATGTACTTCACTTTGTTGGTCTGTACGTGGCCAATCATGTGCCACTGGATGTCCTTCGGCATTTCGTCATGCTTGTCGGCCATTTCCTGTATCTTATTCTCCCCAAAAATGCGTTGCCCGGCATTGTAGGCTTCCATGAGATCAGATACTGGCCAGGTTTTGCTTACGGCTACCAGTGTAACGTGGGGCGGTAGGGAGGATTGTATGGTATTGAGATTATTTTGTACTGACATAATTAGGGTAATTCTTTAAAATGCGATGCAAGTAATTTTCTTGTAGAGGAATCAATATGTTTAGGAAATTCATTATTCACATACGAAAATTCATATTCTCTGTTTTTACGGAACCAGCTCGACGATTTCGTCTTTATTCTGACATAAAAAGGTTGTCCATCATTATAATATATTTCCAATTTCGAATGCCGGAATTTCTTTCCTTCTACAACATCGCTATTAAAAGCGATCTTCAAAATAGCCTGTCTATCAATCGTTCTGTCATCAGTACAACTTACATCTACTGTATTATCTTTTCGGATGTAAGCCAATTTGGTTTCTATTGCACTTAATGATCTCCCGTATGCAAAGGCAGTGCATAAGGGTGCTTTAGGAATATAGGTATTACATAAGCTGTCAATAACTTTAAGAGTTTGGTCGCGATTAGATTGACCGAAACTTTTTAAAGCAAATAAAATAACTAAAAAGGATAAGGTTTTCATATTGAAATTCATAAAGTTTAGGAATCTAACAACCCAATATCTGACAATCTAAAATTCTATATCTCATAAACCACTAGCCCGCTTCGGAACTTTGGTTCAATGTAAGTGCTCTTCGGCGGCATGATAAGGTTATTGTCGGCCAGGTGTTTAATCTCCTCAATACTCGCGGGGAAGAGCGTAAACCCAACCTCATATTCACCTTCGTCTACCATTTGCTTTATTACAGTTACGGGCTTGCTTCCGGGAATGTACTCAATGCGGCTATCGTTGCGCAGATCGGTGATGCCCAAAAGCGGCTGTAGCACCCTGTCATAAAGTATTTGTGCGTCCAGTGCTTCGGCAACCGAATTAAAGGTAGTGTTTTTCAGGTAAAGTGCATAAAAATCCCCGTCAAGATACATTCCGAACTGGAATTTTGATTCCGGCTTCCACAGCTGCTGGCCTTTATTTTCAATGTTAAAATCTGTAGAAAGCGCTTTCAGGAACTGGCTTTTCGATAAGCCGTTCAGGTCGTGGATGATGCGGTTGTATTCGTATATTTTAAGGTCAGTTTCCGAAATAAGGAAGCTCATAAAATAATTCAGGTTCTCATTACCTGAAGCCTTATCGTCCTCATACAGCATCTCCGCTGAAGCCGACCGGTGGTGGCCGTCAGCAATATAGAGGCTTTCCATCGCCCCGAATTTCTCAATAAGCCATTGTATCTCTTCCTCATCCTTTATCCGCCACAGTGTGTGCTTATCGCGGTTCAGGGAGGAGAAAAGGTATAATGGGCGCTTGTGTTTTCTGGTAGCAATCCAGGTTTCAATTTCCGGATTTTCCGGATAAGTAACCAGCACAGGTTCAGTATTAAATCCTGTCTGGTGCAGGTAGTCCTTAAAATATTCAACCCGGTAGGGCAGGGTATCCTCGTGCTTTTTGATGACATTATTTTTATAATCATCTATGGCTGTACCCGCTATTATGCCAGTGTAAACCCGGTTTTTGCTATGTATCTCGTAAAGATAAAAAACGGGCTGGGCTTCTTTTTGCAGTACCTGCTCTTCTTTAAATTCCTTATACCTTGTCCGCACCGCCTTAAATCGTGTTGCACTCGATATCTTCAGCTGGTTTACATACGCCGGATTCAGCACATGCAGGAATGAAAACGGATTGTAGTCCAGTTGCGAGGCGAGCTCGGCCGGGCTGTATTCGTCATATGAACGCGAAGTTACCAGGCCCACTTTATCGCGTGCCGGGCGTACTGCTTTAAAAGGGACTATTTTTGCCATATGCTGCCGACCTGCAAGGTTTCCAAAACCTTGTAGGTCTTGTTAAGTTAGAGATGAGATAATGCATCAAACCTACAAGGTTTTGGAAACCTTGCAGGTTATAGGTATAGTGACTGTAACTGTGACTTAAAACTACTTCTTGTAAGCTACTTTCTCAGCCTTCTTGCTTTCCGAATAGTCATAGAACCCTTCGCCGCTCTTCACGCCAAGTTTACCGGCGCGTACCATGTTTACCAATAACGGGCATGGGGCATATTTCGGATTTTTAAAGCCGTCGTACATTACATTCAGGATTGAAAGGCATACGTCCAGGCCTATGAAGTCGGCCAACTGCAGCGGACCCATAGGGTGCGCCATACCAAGCTTCATTACCGTATCGATCTCGTAAACACCTGCAACACCATTATACAATGTCTCAATCGCCTCATTGATCATCGGCATCAGGATACGGTTGGCCACAAATCCCGGGTAGTCATTCACTTCCACAGGTACTTTACCTAATTTTTCAGAAAGCTCCATAATGGTTTTGGTCACTTCGTCCGAGGTGTTGTAGCCACGAATGATCTCTACCAGTTTCATGATAGGCACCGGGTTCATAAAGTGCATCCCTATCACCTTGTCCTGCCTGGTCGTTACTGCTGCGATCTGCGTGATCGAGATAGAAGAGGTATTTGTAGCCAGTATGGTTTTCTCTTCGCAAAACTCGTTCAGGTCCCTGAATATTTTTAGCTTAAGGTCTACGTTTTCGGTAGCGGCTTCGACAACAAGGTCAACGTTTACCACACCGTCCTTAATGTCGGTATAGGTAATGATATTGCCGATGGTTTTCGCTTTGTCTTCCTCGGTAATCGAGCCTTTCGCAACCATCCTGTCAAGGTTAGACGCAATGGTAGCCATCCCTTTATCCAGTGATTTTTCAGATACATCAATAAGCTTAACGTTGAACCCGCTTTGCGCGAAAGTATGGGCGATACCGTTGCCCATAGTGCCCGCACCTATTACAGCTATGTTTTTCATTTTTAGATATATAGTTTAGTTTGTTTGTTGTTCGTTTATAAGATCTATTTCTTTTTTTATTTCATTCAGTAATTGCTCTTCTGTTGGAAGTATTACCTTATACTGGCTTGCCAAAATTGTTTTATTGTCTTCAGGCAATGAAAATCTCACGACAGCATTGTTTTTATCGGCACAGAGGAGTACGCCTATTGTAGGTTTTTCATGTTCCACTTTTTCAACCCTATCAAAATAATTCACATACATCTGCAACTGCCCGATGTCCTCATGGGTCAATTTATGTGTTTTGATTTCGAAAAGTACAAAGCATTGCAGTAACCTATTGTAAAAGACGAGGTCTATAAAAAAATCATCGCCCTCGAGATGTATCCTTTTTTGGCGTGCTACGAATGAAAATCCATTACCCAACTCTAAAAGAAAATCCTGTAAATGTGTGATTATTGCCTGTTCAAGGTCTTTTTCATAATAGGCGCTTTCACGGCGAAGCCCTAAAAACTCCAAGACCATTGGGTCTTTAATAATCTCTTCAGGCCTTGTGGGCAGTTGCTCGTTTCGGGCTACAGCCAAAACACTTTCCTTATCATTACTAAGTAGCAACCGTTCAAAAAGCTGGCTGTTTACCTGGCGCTCCATCTGCCTTACCGACCAATTATTTTTAACGGTTTCAGCGATGTAGTAGTCTATTTTATCTTTATCATCAAAGCCTATAAGTGTCTTATAATGAGTCCAACTCAATTGTGTCCGCAGTGCAGACACAATTGGAAAAGTTTTGTAAAACTGTCGATACCAATTTAAATTTCGATATGAAAACCCACTACCAAATTCAGGCTGTAAGGCTTCAGAAAGATGTTTTACAAGATATGTCCCATAATCAGCGCGCTCTTTTCCTTTCTGTTCCTCATTAAACATACGCTCACCAATATGCCAATATAATAAAGTACGCTGGAAATCAACAGAACGTATAGTCGTTTCCCTCGCTGAGGCGATTAGTTTTTTTATTTCGTCAATGAGGGTTTTGTCCTGAAGCACGTTTTTTATTTCAAATTATTCTTCGAAGCCTCAATGATTCTGTACGCAATCCGTAACGCCTCAGTTCCATCTTCCAACGTTACCACAGGGGTAGTGTCGTTATTAATAGCATCGGCAAATGTTTCCAACTCATCGAGGATAGCGTTATTGGCATGAACATCAGGGTTATCGAAATAGATTTGTTTTTTAACGCCTTCAGCATTCTGTAGTATCATATCGAAATCGCCGGGTACTTCAGGAGCATCTTTCATTTTCACGACTTCGCATATTTTATCAAGAAAGTCAACAGAGATATACGCATCCTTCTGGAAGAACCTCGATTTGCGCATGTTCTTCATCGAAATACGGCTAGAAGTAAGGTTTGCCACACAGCCGTTCTCAAACTCGATACGGGCATTAGCAATATCCGGCGTATCACTGATAACAGATACCCCACTGGCATTAATATTTTTCACAGGCGATTTTACCACGCTCAATATCACATCAATGTCGTGTATCATTAGGTCAAGAACCACAGGAACATCAGTTCCCCTTGGATTGAATTCCGCAAGGCGGTGCGTTTCTATGAACATTGGGTTCTCTATCATGTGCTTTGTCGCGATGAAAGCAGGATTGAAGCGCTCCACATGGCCCACCTGCCCTTTGACGTTATGTGTTTTGGCAAGCAGCATGATTTCTTCTGCCTCTTCAACGGTGTTCGAAATGGGTTTTTCAACAAATACGTGCTTGCCCGCCATGATAGCTTCTTTAGCACAATCGTGGTGCGAAAGGGTGGGGGTAACAATGTCTACGACATCTACCGCGGCAATAAGTTCGGCAATGGTATCGAATTTCCTGTAGCCGAATTCGTTGGAAACCTTATCGGCATTGTCGCTGTTAGGGTCAAAAAAGCCCACAAGCTCATATTTTTCAGACTGGTTGAGCAAACGCAGGTGGATCTTTCCGAGATGCCCCGCGCCTAATACGCCAACTTTAAGCATAAGTATATATTTTTAACAAAAATAGCATTATTTGGTTTGATAATCCAAAAACAGCCACCAAAAAACCGCTTTAAATTTATTGAATTATTAATGTGCCGCATCGTGTTTTTTGCCCTGCAAATACCAAAAATGTTTTCTATTTTTACGGCAACTAATATAAGCAGGAATTGAAGGATACAGGCAAACATCAGGGACTTCGCAATCAGTTGGTAAGCGTTTTGGAACAAAAAGGCATTACCGATAAAAATGTATTGGCTGCCATCAGCAAGATACCGAGGCACCTGTTCCTCAATTCGTCGTTCGAGGATTACGCCTATCAGGATAAGGCCTTCCCGATAGGCGCCGGGCAAACCATTTCGCAGCCCTATACTGTGGCTTTTCAATCACAATTACTTGAGGTGGAAAAAGACCATAAAGTATTGGAAATAGGCACCGGGTCGGGTTACCAGACTGCCGTATTGTGTACCATGGGCGCGAAGGTGTACAGCATCGAAAGGCAGAATGAGCTGTTTAAATCCACATCGCTGCTATTACCGAAATTAGGCATTCGCCCTAAGCACCTATCCTTTGGCGATGGTTATAAGGGCCTGCCTAATTACGCGCCCTTCGACAGCATTATCGTTACAGCAGGAGCCCCAATGATCCCCAAACCGCTTATGGCACAGCTGAAAATTGGAGGCAGGCTTGTGATACCCGTGGGAGGCGAAAATGAGGCACAGATAATGACGCTGCTGGTGAGGAAAACCGAAACCCAATTTGAAAAGCACGAGTTAGGGAACTTCCGGTTTGTGCCGCTGTTGGAGAATAAGAATTGATATTTATTACCACATAGATACATAGATTTTATAGGCCCTCATTCCAGTGGAGAAAACATACACGCACATAGATGAAGCGAAGCTTCAAACTATGAGTTGCTCTATTGAACTTTACATACTTTAGCAAGGCTATGTGGCTATGTGGTTAAAAAAGAAATGGTAACTTAAATCTTTATTGATTTCTCTCTCCTTGAAAATACTGTCATTTCTGATGTAGAGGCGTTGCATTGCAACGTCTGACGATATAATTATCTAAAATATCCAATTAGTAAGATTATTTGCATATACTTCCTATCTTTGAAATATCAACCTTTTACCAATGAAACATCTATTTACAGGATTTGCCATTTTGCTGGCTTCTCAATTCACATCCGCACAAAGCCTTGAAAAAATGCAGTGGTTCAATGAACCGGCACAATGGCAGATAAAAGACAAAAGCCTCATCATGCAGGTAACCCCAAAGAGCGATTACTGGAGGATCTCCCATTATGGCTTTACCGTTGACGATGCGCCATTTTATTATACAACCTACGGCGGCGAGTTTGAGGCCAAAGTAAAGATAACCGGCGCCTACAAAGCACGTTTCGACCAAATGGGGCTGATGCTGCGTATCGACCAGAAGAACTATATAAAAACTGGCGTTGAGTTTGTCGATGGCAAATTCAATATCAGTACGGTGGTGACACACGATAAGAGCGACTGGAGCGTGACGACCCTTGATAAAGCCCCGCCGTTCATCTGGATAAAAGTAGTACGCAGGCTTGATGCGGTTGAGGTATTTTATTCCTACGACGACAAGACGTATATCATGACCCGCAATGCACCGCTACAGGATAATACCCCGGTTATGGTAGGACTGATGGCAGCATGCCCGGATGGCAATGGCTTTGAAGCAAAATTCGAGAATTTCTCTGTAAAGCACCTGCCGGATCAAAGGAGGCTGGAATGGCTGGAGGAGCATAAGGAGTAATATAGATTAAATATGATGAGTAAATACTATTTTAATTTCAACACTTCTTATAATCAGTTTTATCTTGAAGATAAAGAAATAAAGTCTCTGGATTCAGAAGATTTATGGTCTGGAGAAGCATTCAATAGCAGATTAGCTATGCATAATGGAATTATTGCCATTGGCACGTATTGCTATGGCAATGTCAAAGGAGAAATAGAAATTTTGGACGCCCCTTTTGATATTTTAAAATCATATCGTAGAGGGAGGAATTAATATTGCATCAGGAGAATTACAAATTTTAGATTGCCCTAATAGACAGGTGCAATTGTTTATAAAGTTGACCCCAGGTAAATACAGGATGCGTGTGTATGGTTCTAATTTTTCCAGCGTAGAAGAATACGATTTTACTAATGATACAGACAATGACTATTATAAAATTGAGCTTTGGCACAATGAGGATATGAGTAGGAACGTTTTGAAGAGTTTTGGAGAATTTTAGTTGTAATTACTTATATATCTTTTTTATCCTGTCAATATCCCTTTTACTATCGCGCTCCTTCATTGTTTCGCGCTTGTCGTAGTTTTTCTTACCGCGGCAAAGGCCTATCTCCAGTTTGGCTATTCCTTTTTCGTTGGTGAACATTCTTAGTGGGACTATAGTAAGCCCCTGGTTCTGCACACTTTTTAAAAGGCTTTTTAATTCCTTTTTGTTGAGCAGCAATTTGCGCTCGCTTTTTGGTGCATGGCTAAAGCTACGGCTAAAGGCATATTCCTCGATGTTGGTATTGATGGCAAACAGCTCATGGCCGTGGAATTCGCAAAAGCTTTCGGCAATAGAGGCCTTGCCCAAACGGATGGATTTTATCTCAGAGCCGGCCAGCACAATGCCTGCGTCATAGCGTTCCAGTATCTCATAATCGAACCGGGCTCTTTTGTTTAGTATGTTAACCGTTTTTTGCATAGGGGTGCAAAATTACACATAATAGTTTAAAGCCGCAACATGATAATTGGACTTGCAGTTACAATTCTTCAATTTTCACATCAACTACCTTTCCGTTCTCAACATTCACGATATACAACCGGCCAAATTCGTCCTCGGGGATATCGTTGTACTCGTTTTTACCTGTCAGGCGGTTTATGTAACCGGGAATGGTGTTACTGTGGCCAACGATAACTACAGCGCCATTTTCATGTTTTTTTATGATGGCAGCCAGGTCCATTTCGCGTGGTCCATATTCGATAACCTTCATCTTCAGGGCATCTGCCAGCGGTTGTGCCGTTTCCCGTGTACGGTTGTAGGGTGTTGCGTATATGGCATCAATCCGGTTGGCAACAAGGTACTCAATCCAGCGTGTTGCGCGCTCCTTCCCGGCTTCCGAGAGGTGGGTATCGGCAGTGGTATCAGCCTTTTCCGCATGGCGAATCAGGTAGATCGTAGTATAAGTGTCCTGAGCGGATGTTATCGTCATAAACAATAATGTTACAATAATGTAGAGGCTTTTCATAAAATATTCTTTTCGTCTGTTAGTAATTAGTAGCAAAAGCTTCTGTAAGTTACAAGGTTTGGTCTTGCAGTCTAAAAATCTAATATCTACCAATCTAACAATCCAAAAATCTACTTACAAGTCGCTTCATAAATATCCACTATCCTGGCAAACTCCGTATTTTTCAGGTCGGCTTTTTTCAGCTCCTCCACAAATTGCGGGCAGGTTTCTTTAAAGTTGAAATCCACTACCTGGTACAGGTTAAACCCGGTCATAAAATTCAGGTCCGACTGCCAAATGCCTATCGCGAAGGCAAAATCCTCGTCGCCGCGCTGCATATAATAAGCTTCCGACTGATAGCGTGTATTGTTCATCCCTGCCATGCTGTTCCCGCTCAGGGAGCCTTTCAGGAAACGCACGCCATAAATCGTGATCCTTCCTTTTTTTATGATCCTTGCCACCGATTTTTTAGAATCAAGGTTAAACGACTTTGGGTTCAGGATCTTATTGTTGCCCAGAATGATCGTGACATAGTCTTCCGTAACGCCATCAGCATTGGCCATCTGAAAGCTTTTTATTTCCTCAGTTTTGAATTTTTCTTCCTTCGCCTTTTCATCAGCTTTGAATTTTAATTTGCTCAGCTTCCCGCTTGGCTCTTCAATAAGGCCGGTTTTAGTAGCGCCGTTGTTGAAAGTTATCGTACCGGGATAGAATTCGGCGAATGCCATAAAAGGCATCAACATAAGTAGTAAGAGTATTTTTTTCATAGTGTGGTTTGGTTTTCACGAAAATAAGGATTTTTTTGGCAGGAGCGGAAGAGCAGGTGCATTTTTGCAGGCGCCGTTCCTGTTCTGTCCCGTATTGGCGGGATATCGCCTTTATCTGCTTCGTGCCTCGCAGGATATCGGCTCTATCAGAGCTAAACAGCCATAGTGAGTGCCAACCGGCAACACTGAGCTCAAAACCCTGAACTCCCAACATTCCTTACGGAATGTTAATCTGCTTCGCAATTGGGCACGCATCGCTTAATTTCGCTTTAAATAAAGGCATAATGCAAAAGAATACCCCAAAAACCACACTCTTTTTAATACCCGGCGGACGCGAACTCGCATTGCCCGAGCATTCCGAAAAATTAAGGAGTGCAATGGTGGAGTCGATCACAGAAAGGACTGCAAAGATCATGATGCTTGCCGATAAACCGCTTATCCCCGAAAAACAACTGCATACCATCGCAAAATACAAAACCGTTTTATTAATAGAGACCGACCAGATATACAATGAAGACGATGCTTGGGGTGTTGCTTTTGAAGTACAGGCCGATAATTACCTCCCCGTTATTGAAAGTGCAGGCTTCGACTTCCAGGTTATCCGGATGGAAGCGGTTGCCGTAAAATATGAGGACTTTGAGATTATTGATAAGTATCTCTGATGTAATAAAAATCCCCCTATTCACCACGGCATTGCCCATTGGTAATAAAGCCGTATCATTGCCCATGAAGCGTCCCAAATATGAACTGTCCTCCAATGCCGATTTTACCGTCTTTGGGTTTGTGAGTACCGGTGCGTACGGCAGGATACCTAAAGCCATCAAATACACGCCGACCCTGAATAAGGATGTCTACAATCTTGGCTTTGGCACTATCATTTCTAATAACGCTGAAACGGGCGAGCTTGAGATCGATGATACTTCTACAAACGGCAATGCCGACCTCCAGATGATTTTGGCTACAGTATTCCGTTCAATGCACGCCTTTACAGAAGCCCATCCAAAGTCCTATGTCCTCTTTGGCAGCAGTGATCCCGCTAAGATGCGCCTGTACCGAATGGCATTATCCAAAAATTATAATCTCGTCTCAAAAACGTTTCACCTTTTTGGCGCAGTCCACAATGCGAAAGGCCAGCTTGTCAATGTACCTTTTGACTTAAAAGCTAATGTTGAAGGCTTTTTTATTAAGAGACGGTAAGGATTCTTTGCGAATAATTTGTGCGGTCTAACAATCCAACAATCTAAAATCTAAAGTCTATTTAGTCACCTTCACCCAATCCACATATACCTTTGCATTTCCCTTTTTAATATCATCCACGGTACTCTGCGGGATACCATTATATGGCGTTTTCACCCCGTTGATCTTGGCAGGATAGGCACCGCCAAGTGCAAAATTCAGGATAAGGAAATGCGGCTTATCGAAAACCCATGGGCCATAATTGTTTACAATCGGTTTGGTAACACGGTAAAACAGCTTGCCGTCAACTTTAAAAAGCAGCTGGTCTTTTGTCCAGTCCACCGAATAAATATGCCAGTCGGAAACGTCAGTACCATCGAGGTAAACTTTATTCACAAGGTGGGTGTCACCAAAATAACCGGGCCCGTGCATGGCGCAGCCTATCCAGTCGGGCTCGCCAACATATTCCATGATATCTATTTCGCCGCAATCGGGCCAGTTACCCTGTGCGCCCAATGCCCAGAAGGCAGGCCAGTAGCCGCTCCCGGGAGGCATTTTTATCCGTGCGGCCATCGTGCCGTAAGTAAATTGCTTTTTCCCGCGCGAATCCATCCGCCCCGATATAAAGTCGAACTTCTTCCCATTCTCCGCAAGATACTCTGGGCTGTACAGCGCTTTTATCATAAGTGCGCCATTCTCCGCGCCTTCAATTTTTTTGTCCAGATAAAGTGTTGCAGAGGAATCTGCATACGCCTGCTGCTCATTGTTTACAAACACATCGGTGCGCGGTGTCCAGTTGGCGGTATCGATAGCGGTACCTGAAAAGTCATCGAAGAAAACGACGTTTTCTTTTTTATCCGATGTTTTTTCTTTTGAGGAAGAATGCTTAACCGGATCTTCCTTTTTAGCACAGGAAACCGACAATGCGAAAATTGCTGCGCTCAATGGCAGCAGTTTAAATCTATTGGTCATAACAGATGTTTTTTTGGTATGACCAATATAAAAATAATTTGGTTAGAAATTTACCTGTCCGGATTTTCCTTTACCACACTTCCCTCCGGCGGGTATTTAATAGTGCCTTTTATTTTTTCGACATGCGCAGGGTCAAACCTCGGCAGCTGCATTTCACCATTTTCCTGCCATCCCTGCACGGTATCGGATGCAGCAGCAGCTTTATCAAAATCATAAAGATCTTTCGGGGTGTAGCCCATTTGCGTAGGAATGGCGAAGAACGTACCACTTTTTATTACAATATCCATCATGCGCAGCAACAGGTCTTCGTGTATTTCCTGTGCGGTATCCCAGTTGGGCGCTTCCACATACGAAGTGATATCTACTTTTAGTGAACTTGAATGAATACCTGTAAACCGCACGATAGGAGGTGTGTTGAGTACTTTAGGATGCGAATACAATATTGCCCTCAGTTCCACCAATAAGAACCGCATCTGGTCGGGTGTTGTTTCTATCCTGAAATAAAACGAAGGATTAAAAAAGAACCTGTCGCGGTGGGCAAAGTTCTCTATTTTGCTGGAGGCAAAATCTCCATTTGGAATGGTGACAATAGTACGTGAGGGAGTGCGCAGCCGTGTACTCCGCATCCCGATAGATTCTACCGTACCCGAAATATCCCCGATCTTACAGAAATCGCCTACACGTATGGGCTGGTCGGTAACGAGGGTAACACTGCCCACAAAATTTTCCATGGTCTTTTGGGCACCCAATGCCAGTGCGATACCGCCAATACCCAGCGCGGCAATTCCGGCGGTTACGTCTACGCCTAATGCGCCCAATACGGCTATAATACCGAAAATCACTATAGCAACTTTTGATGTACGCCTCAGGAACATTATTACAGATATGGCAGAGACACGCTTGCTCAGGGTCATCCTGTTTTTAGTGTAAATGCTTACCAGGTCGGCAATGCGCCACAACAGCATAAGTATTGAGACAATGCCTATGGTTACGGTTATTACACTGAACCGCTGCCGCACAATTATAGAAATGCCTACCTCCTGAGAGAGTACAATAAATATCCAAATAGTAAAATACAACCGGAAAGGCAGCTCAAAAGCTTTTATAACAAGAGCTGTTTTCTCTTCTTTTGCTTTTTTCCAAAGCAGGTGTATGATCAGGCTCAGAAATGCGATGATCGCCCATGCTGCCATATAGGCTACCATAATAAGAACCACCACAGCCAGCCAATGCCCAACGGGAACACCTCCCAGACGTCGTTCTTTCAGCACATCGGGTAACACTTTATCGATGATAAGGTCATTGTCTACGTTAACACTAAGTACATCGTCAACAGTCTCTGCAGAAAATTGCCACAGGGCCGGCTGGTCGGGTGCGGCAGTGTTTTTTACCATAAGGTTAATGGTTTCACCCGCAGCAGTGATCGTACCGATGAGGTCGCTGCCCTCGGCAATGTTTTCTTCATCGGTACGCCCGGTTTCTTTATTGCTGATAAAACCATAAGGCTGTATATCGCCACTTTGGTCAAGCAGCTTCTGGAAAATGTTTACAATACGGATGCGCTCGGCCTCTTTACGGTAGGTGCGTTTTGTGAGTTCGAGATACTGGCTGGCCTTTACATAATCGGCTTTACCAATGGCACTGATAAAACCTTCAACAGTCCCGCGTGGAGTGCGCCTCCCGAGTGAGTCATTAGGTGTTTCGGTAACCGCATCTGCCGCTTTTTGAGATGTTCCGCTAAGAAGTTGTGCACTGGCTGTAAAATTTGCCAGTAACAGGAATAATATGAAGTATAGATTTTTGTAGCGATGGGTAGCCATAATGTACGATTTTTCAGCATTAAAATTAAAAAATCCATAAGGGGAATGGATGCTATTTAACGTTATATTCTGAAAATAAAATGGCGTTAATTGTTTAGTTTTGTGGAAATCCTGTTCATTATATGAGATATTTCTTTTTTCTATTTATATCTGCTTTCACTTTTGCCCAACAAACGAAGAAAGTCGACTTCAAAACCATGGATGCGAGCCTGTCATTCGACGTACCTCAAAAAAAGGTAATGGGCCGTGTTCGCTATACGTTTGAAGTATTCGACAAAAAAACGGATACCATTTACATCGATGCCCGCAATATGAAATTTAGCGACGTGAAAGTGAACGGCAAAAGAAAAACAGGATGGGCTGCTTCGGCGACTGCCTTAAAGCTTTACAGAGACTATAAGAAAGGAAAAAATACTGTGGAGTTCAATTATGAAGCACAGCCAAAGCAAACGCTATATTTTGTAAAGGATGGCACCCGCGACCAGATATGGACACAGGGGCAGGGCAAGTACACCAGCCACTGGCTCCCAAGCTTTGACGACGTGAATGAGAAAGTTGTTTTCAATATGACGGTACTTTATCCTGATGGTTATACTGTGTTGGCCAATGGTCAATTAAAAGACAGATCGAAAGAAGGTATCCAGCAAAATTGGCATTACGAAATGGAAAAGCCTATGAGCAGCTATCTCGTGATGCTTGCCATCGGGACATTTGATAAGCAATCGGAATTATCCGCATCCGGTACGCCGCTTGAATATTACCTCCGCCATGAAGACCTTGATAAATACGGACCGACCTACCGTGACAGCAAACGGATATTTGATTTTTTGGAGAAAGAAATAGGTGTTAAATATCCCTGGGGCATTTACCGCCAGGTGCCGGTGCTCGACTTTCTGTATGCAGGAATGGAGAATACAACATCGACCATTTTTGCACAGGATTTTGTGGTGGATGAAACCGGGTTTAATGACCGTACTTATATTAATGTCAATGCACACGAACTGGCCCACCAGTGGTTTGGCGACCTTATCACTGCCGAAAGCGGAAAGCATCACTGGCTCCAGGAGGGCTTTGCCACCTATTATGCGCTTCTTGCTGAGAAGGAACTTTATGGCGAAGATCATTTCAATTATGAGCTTTACCAAATGGCCGAACGCCTCCAGCAGGCTGCAAAGACCGATACCATTCCGGTGATGAATGAAAAAGCAAGCGTGCTGTCATTTTACCAAAAAGGGGCATGGGCGCTGCATGTGCTTCGCGAGGGAGTGGGACATGAGACCTTTCGCACTGCCGTAAAAAATTACCTTGAGAAGTACGGTTTTAAGAATGTGACAACCGATAATTTCCTTGCAGAGATTAACAAAGTTTCATCCTATGATACCAATGCTTTTAGAAAGCGTTGGCTTGAAAAAGGTGGCTTCGAGGTAAACGAGGCGTTATCGTTACTTAATAAGAATGAATTTATGCAGCTGTACCTGAAATTGGGCGACTTGTCTGATAAGCGCTTTGCTGAAAAGAAACCCATATACCTGCAAATACTGCAATCCGACCAGTTTTATCCTGTCAAAGAAGAAGTGATTTTCCAGACGGCTGAAGTCCCTTTTGAAGAAAAAGCAGAACTGGTGCGCTATGCCATGAAAACAGGCGATATAAGGTTGCGACAGGCAGTAGCGCGTACCGTAACTACAATCCCTAAAGATTTTGTTGAAGAATATATCACGCTGCTTAATGACAATTCGTACATCACTAAAGAGATTGCACTGAACATCCTTTGCAGTAAATTTCCCGAAAGGCAGGCCGAATTCCTGGATAAATCGAACGGATGGGTAGGCTTCAACGATAAGAACCTGCGGATTCTTTGGCTATCACTGGCCTATGGTGCAAAGGATTATCGCGTTGCCGATAAGGAAAAATTCTATGCTGAAATACAGGAATATTCCTCTCCAAAATATGAAAGCACTGTACGGCAAAATGCATTGGCTAACCTGCTTTATCTTGCCAAACCCGACCCGGTTATGCTCCAAAACCTTGTAAATGCAGCCGGCCACCACAAATGGCAGTTTGTGAAGTTTGCCAAAGATAGCATCAGGGGATTGCTTAAAAAAGAAGGCTACAGGGCACAGTTTGAAAGCCTGCTGCCGTCATTGCCCGAAAGCGACAGGAAAAGGCTTGAAGGGTTGTTGACAGAAAAGTGATTTTTCTAAACTTCAGATTTTTGCTTTTCCGAGAAAGTCTGAACGTCCAACAATCTAATATCTAAAAGGCTATTTCCCAATCTTAATACTTTTTATCAAAGCATCGAACTCTTTGCTGTTATCTTCATTAACAACGCCGTCGGTAAAAGTAAGCTGGAAATAAAAATCATTGTGTGGTATTACATACGTTTTGCTGCGTACCCTATATTCCAGGCCTGCCTGCGTTTTCATGGTAAATTTCCCGCTGAAGTAAATGCTTTTAACTTTATTTATCTTTATTTCCTGCGGCTCGTCTATGTATTCATAGTCGGGATGAAGCTCTTTAAAACTGTTAGCGCTTTTAATTACGTACGATTTAAATACTTCAAAATCCTTATTCTTTTTTTCCCGTACGTTTACCTGTATGGCTGGTATCAATCCGCCGTGGGTCATAGGGTCATATTTGTAAAACGACATAAGCAGCAAGGAACCCTTATGGTCGCTAATGATCTTTAATAACTTTGAATTATCAAGGTCCAGCTTGTGGAGGTTTTGTTTAAGGTCATCGTTATTGGCCCAAATCCAGCCTACGGGTTCATCCATAGAAAAGCCATAAGACGTATTTTCATATCGTGTTTTTTGCGCTTTTGCCGAAATGAAGAACAATGACAGGCCGATAAGTAAAATAGTTTTCATAGTAAGGATTTACAAGGCAAACTTAAATAAAAAAACGTTTGTTAAAAAACTTATGAAAGATAACTGTTATTGTGTAACTGCAATGATCACGCCAAAATTGCCATCAGTCTGAAGCCAGTTTTCTTCAGGTAAGTATGTCCGGGAGACGAATCCGTCAAGATACAAGGCGTTCTTACATCCCATGTTTTTGAAATACGCGGCAAAATCATAAAAGTTAATTGGTTCTTTCGACATTGCGAAATGCACATTTCCATCCGGCAGGATACCAACGCCATTTCGAATCTGAAGATTTGCAGAGCCTCTTTTAAATGCGGGATGCATCTGTCCGCGGGAGATTAGCATTGGCCCTGACTGCGTGGCATATTTTAATGTGTTACCATTTTTAAAATCAGGTGTTTTACAAATATCTGCCCTGTTTTTAGTTGTAATATAAAATACTCCATTCGGTTTAAGATAAAAATTGCCATTGCCGCTTAAAGTATCTAAAGGCGAAAGCAGCCGCCCATTTTCTATATATAATCCCTGTGGAGTATGGTCGGGCTTATACATTCCGCCATTCATCGCAAAGGACAGTTTTTTGTTTTTCCCGAGAAGCCATTGTTTCAGGTTTTCGATGCTGCCAAAATTTTTCCCGGCTTTATTTTTATGAAACATGGAAAGGCTTTCCGGTTCGGCGGTATAACTGATAAACCTTTCATCATGTCCATTTGCAGCGCCGGCAATTATCCCCGCGATTGAAAGGATAATTATAAGAAATAAGAATGGCTTATATAATTTCAATGAGATCGTTTTTTATATCAAACATAAACAAAAAAAGCATCTGTTACGATGCCTTTATATTTTTCTGGAAATTTGAAATTACTAATTCCACAAATCTGATACTTCACTCTTAAGCTGTGCAATGGCAGCGCTGCTTGGCGTTTGTTTATCGAACAAGTTTCTTAGTATTGTTTCTCGTAAGTCCTGTGCTGAGGCTATCGCACCATCTGATGCGGCCTTGCGTATCATCTGTATGGTTGCATTCTTGGCGGTAGTCACAATATCCCAACTTTCGGAAGAGATGTAAATCTGTTGCGAAAGGTTGTGCTCGTATTCTATCTCTATCTGCGAAACAAGGTATTCCTCATACTCATGCTTGTCTGATGAATGCGGTGTTAAGCGGATAAGTATCTTGGCCGGGTTGATGCGCTCCAGGAAAAGCACGAGCCTTTCGAAAGCCTGGAGTCGAAGCGGAAGCGCATTTTTTTGTGCTTCCTTATGGATGAGGTAACGCCGGCGGCCTTCCTCATTTTTGGTATGCATACTGAAAAAGTAATAGGCAACGCCCCCTGTAACAATGGCGGGCAGGGTATAAGCCAAAAGCTCGATGATTTTGTCGAAATCCATATTGTTGAAATCGTATTTTAGAGTAGTAATTACGAAATGCTAAATTAGGAAATAAAATTTTATGATTTTCTCTGTCGTTATAAATATAGTTACTTTCATTATATGTGATGGCTAAGATTTAAATATATGGTTTTTGAGTAATAAAAATGGTATTCAAAATTATATTAAAAAGGTTTTTAAATATTTATTTTTCGGTTATTCGTTATTTGAATTATCTTGCGTAGAAAACATAAATTAAGTTATAGGTATGTCGATTTTTCATGGATATACCAGGGTGTCTTCATTTAATTTTGATTTAAGAAATACATGTTAAAATTTAATTTTACATCATAATTAAAAAATTATAACTCTTTTTTTTGTGGTTTTTATTGTTAATTTAAAAAAATATATGGGTGTTTATTTTGATAAATATAATTTTTTAAAAGCCCTTTAAATGCTTACGAAAACGGTTTAGTTGTATTGTTTATGTATAGGTGAATTTAGTGTTCTGCAATGATGGAATTAGTTAATGTATGGTTTGTATATACTGCAATGTTAATTATATTTTAACTAATTAATTTACTTTAGCTCAAAATATAAATTTTATGATCTATAATTACCAAAAACAATTCAATGTGCTCTTGCTGCTTATATGCGTTATTTTTTCGCAATATGCTGCTGCCGGTAGCGTAGATTACGCTTCTATTGAATGCACAAACACAACATCGGATATTGATACCGCGGTAACCACAGCCTTTGCTGGGTGCTCAGGGTCGGGCACACAAATACAACAAGGAAATGCCCTTACTGCCGGGTATACCTATAATTTTGAAACAATTGGTACTAGTGTTAAAGCTACTTTTACATTACTTGACACTAAGAGTGGGTTAGTAGCTTATCTGTGGAAACAGAACCCAACATTTACAGAAACTTCAATGTCTGCTGTTTCAGGACAAACACAGACATTCAGCATCACCCTGACAAACCAAACGGCAGGAACAACACTTAATTTAGCCTGTAAATTTGCCTATGCGGGCGGTCTATCTGTGACCACATATATTAGCTATGTGGTAGGTAACAACTGCGCTGTCGATACTGCTGCTCCAACAAATTTTACTGCTACATTAGGTACGGTTACAGCAAGCTCGGTCCAGTTATTGTTTAACGGGACGGACGATTCAGGTTCTTTGACTTATACCGTTACTTACGGCGCAACCACTGTAACAACTACAGGCACATCTGGAGTCCAAAAATCGTTTGTTATCAGCAACCTAACTCAAAATACTCCTTACAGCTTTAGTATAACGGCTAAAGACGCATCCAATAATCTTGCGGCTAACGGTCCTTTAACGGTTGCTGCTAGTACACTTGTTGATACCAGTACGGCATGTGCCGGAACCAGTTCTGTAGCGGCTGAGGGAACCTTCTCGACCGGTTATAATTATAGTTTTACAACCAGCGGTACCAGTGTTACTGCTACTTTTAAATTGCTAGATACAGACAAAACCGGTGTAGTAGCCTACCTGTGGTCACAGACACCAGGATTTACAGAAAATTCAATGACTAATACGTCGGGACTTACATTTACCAAAACAATAACCGGTCTAACAGTGGGTGCAACAGTTAATTTTTCAGTTAAATTTGCTTTTGCAGGAGGCCTTTCCCGTACAAAATATTTTGCCTATACAGTTGGGGATGCTTGTGGTGTTGTCCCGGCAGATTCACAAGCGCCTACAGGATTTACTGCAACGTTGGGAACTGTTACGATGAATTCTGTACAATTGTTGCTGAATGGCAGCGATAATTCAGGGTCTTTAACATACACAATCACTTACGGATCTAACACAATAACAGTTACTGGTAATTCGGGGGTACAACAAACGAAAGTTATCAGTGGCCTTGCATCAAGTACAGCCTATAGTTTTAGCGTTACAGCTAAAGATGCTGCCGGTAATACAGCAGCCAACAATCCAATCGTTGTAAATGCTACCACCTCCTTGGATACCAGTACGGCATGTTCAGGAACCAGTTTGGTGGCGGCAGAGGGTACTTTTTCTGCCGGATACAATTACAGTTTTACTACCACCGGGGGCAATGTTACCGCTACTTTTACAATGCTCGATACTGATAAAACAGGTGTAATAGCCTACTTATGGTCACAGACACCTGGATTTTCAGAAAATCAAATGACCAATACTTCAGGCCTTACATTTACAAAGACAATAACAGGCCTTACTGTAGGTACAAGCGTTAGCTTTTCTGTTAAATTCGCTTATGCAGGTGGCCTTGTGCGCACGAAATACTTCACTTACACAGTTGGGGACAGCTGTGGCGTTGTAGTTCCGGATACTCAGGCACCCACAGCTTTTACAGCCACACTTGGAACTGTAACATCAAGTACAGTACAGTTATTGCTAAAAGCTTCGGATGACTCAGGTGGTGTAACATATACTATTACTTACGGAGCTACTACAACTACTGTTCCTGGTAATTCAGGAGTACAGGTGTCAAAAGTTATATTAAACCTTACACCTGAAACTGCCTATAACTTTAGCGTCACTGCAAAAGATGCCAGCGGTAATACTGCGGCAAATGCACCTGTTTTGGTAAATGCTACTACTGCTGTCGACACCAATACCATGTGCGCAGGAACCAGTTACCAGGCAGCAGAAGGGACATTCACTACAGGATACAATTACAGTTTCCAAAGTAGCGGTAGCAGTGTAATCGTTACATTTACCATGCTTGATACAGATAAATCAGGTGTAGTTGCGTATTTGTGGAGACAGACACCATTTTCTGAAACACAAATGTCTAATACTTCCGGATTAACATTTACAAAAACGATAACAGGACAAACTGCTGGAACTATAATAAATTTTTCAGTTAAATTTGCTTATGCTGGTGGCCTTGTCCGTACCAAATACTTCTCATATACTGTTGGAGACAATTGTAACGGCATTGTAAACGATACTGAAATTCCGGGTAATTTTACGGCTACATTGGGTGCTGTTACAGCAACGTCGGCCGAGTTATTGCTAAACGGTACCGACAACTCAGGAACTGTAACGTATACTATTACGTATGGCGGTTCGACTTTAACAATTACTGGCGCCACAGGTGTACAGCAATCAAAGATTATTACCGGTCTTATACCGCAGCATACTTACAACTTTAGCGTCGCAGCAACCGATACAGCCGGTAACGCAGCAGCTAACAACTCTGTCGTAGTAGCAGCTACAACTTTGGCCTATGTTAATACACCATGCTTGGGATTCAGCTCAAGCGCAGCGGAAGGCTCTTTTTCCTCAGGTTATAGCTATAATTTCACAAGCAGTGCTAACAGTGTCACTGCTACCTTTACCTTGCTCGATACTGACAAAACAGGTGTTATAGCTTATTTGTGGAGCCAAACACCATTCTCAGAAGCACAAATGACAAACACCTCTGGGCTTACTTTCACAAAAACACTAACAGGTATAACTCAGGGAACACCGGTTAGCTTAGGGGTTAAATTTGCTTATGCAGGCGGCCTTTCGCGTACGGTATACTTTTCTTATACAGCAGGAGACCTTTGTGATGGAAACCCGGTAATTGATACCGACATACCTACAAACTTCACTGCATCGGTAGGTGCTGTAACAACAAACTCTGTCCAGCTATTGGTTAACGGTTCTGATAATACCGGCACTGTTACGTACGACATTACTTATGGAGCTAACACGGTAACAGTTTCAGGCGCGTCAGGAATACAGCAATCAGTGATCATAACCAGTGGAATACTTCCTGCAACCTCATATAGCTTTACTGTATCAGCAAGGGACGCATCCGGCAACCATCCTGTTAATAACAATATCGTACTGCAAGCAACCACATTGCCTAATGCAAGCACGCCATGTTTGGGCATAAGCACGCAGGCTGAAGAGGGTACGTTCTCAACTGGTTACACGTACAAATTCGTTACCAACGGAACAGATGTTACAGCAACATTTACATTGCTTGATACCGACAAGTCCGGTGTGGTAGCATACCTTTTGAGGCAGACACCATTCTCTGAAACAATTATGACAAATACTACTGGACTGACATATACTAAAACCATAACTGGGCTTACGCCAGGCACAACTATTAACTTTGCAGTTAAGTTTGCGTATGCAGGAGGCCTTTCACGTACGAAATACTTCAGCTATATAGTAGGTGATACCTGTGCCGGAGGTGTGGGTGACATGTTTACAACCATCTGGAATGGTACATCGTGGAGCAATGGCATACCAGTTTCGAACCAATACAACGCAATTGTGGAAGGAAACTATAATTCAGACACCAATGGCGAGATCATTGCAGGATCATTAGCTGTAAACAGTGGCGAAATGGTTATTGCCAGTGGCGACAACTTTAAGATAAAAGGTGGTGTTACCGTAGATACTGAAGCAACATTTACAGTTCAGAACAATGCTAACCTTATACAGTCGGATGATGTGGATAATACAGGTGTCATATCAGTAATAAAAGAAAGTGCGCCAATGTACAGGCTGGATTATGCTATGTGGGCTTCGCCGGTAGCGGCACAAACCCTTAAAGGATTCTCCCCTGAAACGCTTAACAACCGTTTTTACCACTATAACCCTCTTAGTGATGCCTATGCTACAGTAGCCGATCCGGTGGCCACTGTATTTGGCGAAGGCGAAGGCTACCTTATACGCGTTGCTAACGACCATCCTGCTTTTGTAAGTGCAGAGACACCGGGCATGCCGTGGGAAGGTACTTTTACAGGCGTTCCTAACAATGGTAACGTGAATGTAACAGTAATTCCTTTGGATGACCAGGAAGGTACAGAAAATGATGTGAACGGCTACAATGGTATAGGTAATCCTTACCCGTCATCTATTAATATTGCAGCCTTTTTTGCGGCAAACCAGAATAACTTAGCAAATAATACTCCCATTTATTTCTGGAGGAAAAAGAATGATGCATCAACTTCCTGCTATGCTTCCCTGACCCTTGCAGGCTACAACCAAAACTCAGGCAATGCCTGGGGCGACAGCAGCAACGGTGTATTCAACAATCCAAATAACAGTGCAAACTGGGTTATAAATCCGGGGCAGGGCTTTATTGTGAAAGCGGTTTCTAATACGGTTATCTTTACCAACGCAATGCGCGTAGCTGCAAATAACGGTCAGATGTTCCGTACAGAAATGGAAGAGGACTTCACTAAATCACGTCTATGGCTGAACCTTACAAATAGCGAAGGCGCGTTTGGGCAAACAACAATTGCATATACACCGGCAACAACTTTTGGCCTTGATTTCGGTTGGGATGGTGAAGCCATTACTGATGGCGAGATATCGATCTATTCGCTTGCAGGTGATGCAAAACTTGGCATACAGGCAAGGCCGGCCTTTGATAGTTCAGACGTTGTGCCATTGGAATACAAAATTACTACAGCAGGCAATTACAGCATTTCGCTTGACCACACGGACGGCGTATTTGCGGCAGATCAGGATATTTATCTTAGGGATAACCTTTTGGGAGGCACAACGCACGACCTTAAGCAAGGCCCTTACGAATTCACTGCTGAGGCAGGAGTAATTACAGGCCGTTTTGATTTGGTGTATGCAGAGGCTTTAAGTACTAACATACCTGCTTTTGATGCCAACAGCATGATCGTTTACAAACAGGGCAATGTAATAAACATCAGCACAGGAAACACTGAGATAAAATCTGTTGCAGTGTATGATGTACAGGGCAGGCTGCTTTACCGTGCCAATGATGTTAATGCAGTAACAACAGCCATCGCAGGCCTTCAGTCAGAACAACAAATGCTTATCGTACAGGTACAGACAGTACAGGGTGCTAAAGCAAGCCGGAAAATAGTTTTTTAATTTTCACATTTTTTAGTAGTTTTAGGTAAAGGGGCTGTATCAGGGGTGATACAGCCCCTTTTGTTACATAGACGAAATATTAAAATTTAAACATTTATCAGATACTATTACAATTACTATTTTGTAAAGAGAAATAGTCGAGTTAAACATTGTTTACAATCCAATCTAAAATGTAGTTGGTGTATTGTTTATGTATAGGCAAAATGGCAACATTTTCTTTTGTTATTCCTGTCTGTATGGTTTAATTATAATAGTCAACTTATAGATATCACTTCAATCATAATACTTTAGCAAAAAAGAACATAGATGAATAATTACAAACAATGCATTAAAATAGTACTGATCGTTTTGTCTCTCGTTTTGTCACAGCATATATGTGCCCAATTTACAACAGTGGGGAGCGGTAGCTACAGGACAACTTTTCCGGGAACTGACTCCGGAGGCAGGAATGCCTTTCCTGCGGGATCGCCCCTGTTAAGTGGTAACGCTATAGGGAAACCCGTACCAACAAACGATTGGTGGTCCTCCAAGATAAAGCAAAATCACGTCAATAACCTTTTCAATTATCCATTGGCTTTACGCACCGTTAACCAGGGACTCGTTGTGAGTTATATAGTGCCGGCTTCTACAGCAAATGGCGCTACACAACCCATGGATGATACGCTCCCTATAACAGTGGGGGTATCCGGGCTAAATGCTTCTCAGGCAACCGTATCTGATTATTCAGACTGGACTGTAAGCATGAACTGGGCGAACGGTACAAAGTCCTTTACTGCTACGGCGGGAATTGGTATGCCATTCCTTTATTTTACAAAAAATGCAGCCGATGTAGCCGAAATAAAGGTTACGCAGGGCACAGTGACCGTCAGCAATGAAATGCTTCTTGTTACAAATTCGCATCAGGGCGCCGATTTTGCAATTTATGCCCCGGTAGGCAGTACGTGGATCCAAAACGGTACTACCTACACGTCGACATTAAATAACAAAACCTATTGGTCAATGGCCTATTTGCCACCAACAGCGAATTTGCCTGTGGTAGCGAATGAGTACAAGCAATATGCCTACGTTTTCCCAACGAACACTACTACTGCATGGAATTATAATGAGACTACATCAAAGCTTACCACAGTTTTTAATGTGGCTACCAGTGTAAAAGAAGGTTCGGGCACAAACGTATTGCTTGGCTTGCTGCCGCACCAATGGGCGCACCTGGCTTCGGCATCTCCGCAGCCAAACAGCTATAACTATGGCACTATAAGAGGAGAACTGAAACTCCTTGCAGGCAATACATTTACAGTTGAAAATACTTTTAATGGCATCCTTACTACGTTGCCCTACGTCGACAGCTACAGCCCCGGTTTCGACCCGGCATTGCTGACATCGAAAGTTAACCTTATAAAGAACGACCAGCTTGATGCCTGGACGGATTCATATAATGAAGGCCAGTTGATGAACCGCCTGATACAAACGGCGCGGATAGCAAATGAAATGGGAAATACGGAGGCCCTGAACACCATAAAAGCAACTATAAAACAAAGGCTGCAAAACTGGCTTAAGGCCGATGCAGGCGAAGTTTCTTTCATGTTTTATTATAATAGTACATGGTCTACGATGTTTGGGTATCCGGCGGGATATGGGCAGGACACCAGTATAAACGACCACCATTTTCATTGGGGTTACTTTATCCATGCGGCTGCTTTTATGGAGCAGTTCGAGCCTGGCTGGGCAGCGCAGTGGGGGCCAATGATTAACATGCTCGTACGCGATGTAGCCAACCAGGACAGGAACGATACGATGTTTCCTTACCTTAGGAATTTCAGTCCGTACGCAGGTCATAGCTGGGCTGATGGTTTTGCGTCGTCCCCTTTTGGCAACAACCAGGAATCAACGTCTGAAAGTATGCAATTCGCTTCGTCCCTTATCCATTGGGGAACGATAACAGAGAATAATTCCATAAGGGACTTGGGTATCTATATCTATACAACAGAGCAGACCGCTATTGAAGAATATTGGTTCGATGTACATAACAGGGTGTTCAAGCCGGGATATGGCAACAAAATGGTTTCGAGGGTGTGGGGCAATGGCTATGATAACCAAACATTTTGGACTACCGATATTGCTGCGATGTACGGTATAGAAATGTACCCTATACACGGCGGCTCGTTTTACATGGCGCATCATCCGGAGTATGTTCAGGCATTATGGAATGAAATAACTACAAACACCGGGATATTGACCAACCAGGCCAACGAAAACCTGTGGCACGATACCTACTGGGAGTATCTCGCCTTTATTAATCCGCAGGCTGCATTAAACCTTTATAATTCTTATCCTAACAGGGCATTGAAATTTGGTATATCCGATGCGCAGACCTATTACTGGCTGCACGGTATGAATGTACTTGGGCAGGTGAATACTGATGTTACCGCCAATTATCCTATTGCTGCGGTGTTTAATAATAATGGTGACAATATCTACGTAGCCCACAATTACGGTGATACGCCTATTGTAGTAACATTCTCGGATGGTTTTACACTGAATGTGCCCGCCCACGAAATGGTAACCAGTATGGACCTTAACGTGGTAGGCATACTATCGGCAGATTTTTACCAGGCATTCGCCAATGGCACTGTAAACCTGGCTACTGAAGTTACAGGTACAGGAATAACAAAGGTTGGCTTTTATGATGGCAATACGCTTATGGGCGAAGATACCGCTGCACCCTACCAAATGCCTGCGGCAAACCTTGCCTTAGGCATCCACAGTATGTCGGCAAGGGTTTATGTTGGCGAGGCATTTGTTGCTACCAATACTATACAGGTGATGGTAGGTGAACAGGTACCTTATTCAGGTACCCCTTTCCAGATTCCCGGAACAATACAGGCAGGAAACTACGATATATTTGAAGGCGGTTCAGGCCAGAACATCTCGTATTATGATGTGACTGCAAACAATCAGGGTACTTACAGGCCTGCCGAATATGTAGATGCCGGTGTCACACCTGGCGAAGGCCCAACTGTGGGATGGATCGATGCAGGGGAATGGATGGAGTACACCGTTAATGTACAGACAGCAGGAATGTATACGGCAACAGTACGTTATGCTTCAGGCAATACCGGGGGCGGCGGGCCTTTCCATTTTGAGATCGATGGTACGCCGGTAAGCACTGATGCATCGGTAACAACCAGCGGCAATTGGGGTGCCTGGGCAAATAAAGTCATTAACAATGTGATGCTCACACAAGGGCAGCACGTATTGCGCGTTGCGGTGACCAATGGCGGTTTTAACCTTGGCAACATGACTTTTGCATATACCGGGCCGCTTGGCTTTGTGCCTCCTGTTGCTAATGCCGGGGAAAATGTAGCAGTAACACTGCCGGCCACTACCGCATCCCTTAATGGGTCTGGTAGTAATGACCCTGGCGGTGATACGATAACCTATAGCTGGGAGCAGGTATATGGGCCGTCTGTGATTGCTTTCAATACCAACACCAGCATGTCGCCAGCTATTTCCAACCTGGTTCAGGGCGTGTATAAAGTACGGCTTACCGTTAGCGACGGTACTTATACATCCACAGACGAAGTGCTCATTATTGTTTCTGCCGGAGGCAATGCCAGTCCTTCAGTATCGGTCACATCACCTGCGGGGGGTGCAAACTATAATCTTGGAGAAACAATTACGATCAATGCAACGGCGGGCGATCTTGACGGGACTGTAACAACAGTGAAATTTTATGATGGCGCAACCCAGATAGGGGAGGATACCACTGCCCCTTACAGTTTTGACTGGGCTGCACCTGCAGGTGGCAGCCATAATATTACCGCTGTAGCCATTGATAATGAAGGAGCGCAGGGAACGTCGCAGGTGGTAACTGTAAATGTTATCGTTACTGCAATTTGCAGCGAAACATCTGGTGAAGCGCAGCAGGGCACTTTTACAGCAGGCTATACCCTTTCATTTGAAACCACCGGAGGTAATGTAATTGTTACTGCTACATTGCTGGATACTGATAAGTTAGGCGTAGTGGCATATTTATGGCAGCAAACGCCATTCGCAGAAGCAGATATGGCTAATGTATCAGGACTTACATTTACTAAAACCCTTATCGGGCTCACACAAGGCACGACAATAACCTATGCCGTTAAATTCGCTTATGCAGGCGGGCTTTCGGTTACAAAATATATCAGTTATGTAGTAGGGGAAAACTGCATTGCAGGTGTTGATGATAATGAAATGGAAACTGCCTTCACACTATATCCAAACCCCGCACACAGCGTAGTGTATATTGACTCGCCCGCTGCTGCGATAACTAAAGTAGAGATATATTCAATACTTGGAAGCAAAGTATTGGAAACAAGGGAAAATACAATTAATATTGCCAGCCTGGCAGAAGGGTTATACCTTATCAGGATACATGCAGGTAATAAATTTGCTATTAAAAAATTAGTTATAAAATAAATATTCTCACATTCGTTAAAGAAAAAGGGCAGGACTGTAAAAGTTCTGCTTTTTTTATTTGAAGAGTGATGCTGTATCGTTTGAGTAAATTTAAATTTGTAATTGCCTTACCTGCTTACGAAAACGGTGTAGTTGTAGTGTTGATGTATAGGTGTATTATGAATGTTGTAGTGTCAAATACCGCTGATGTATGGTTTGTATATACTTCAAAATTATTCATCTTTGAAAAAATTACAATTATATTAGCAGAAAATATAAAATTTATGAACAACAATTACCAAAAATGTATTAAGGTGCTGTCGCTCCTGATCTGCGTAGTTTTATCGCAGTATTCAGGCTTCAGCAAAACTGCAGGTGACAGGGTCACTAATGCAAGCCTGAATAATACCATCGCTACAGTTGATGATGCATGTTCAGGGACAAGTTCGGAAGCATCGCAGGGAGCGTTCTCTACGGGATACAGCTACCAGTTTCAGACAGTAGGCAATAGTGTCAATATCACATTCACGCTGCTTGATACCGATAAAGTGGGTGTAGTAGCCTATTTGTGGCAGCAAACACCATTTACAGAAGTGCAAATGCCAAATGTAAGCGGACTAACATTTGCTACAACGATTACTGGCCAAACGCCGGGCGCTACGATTCATTATGGAGTAAAATTTGCCTATGCCGGCGGCCTCTCAGTTACTAAATATGTAGAATATGTAGTCGGGCAGAACTGCGGCGGCGGTGGGCCAGCCGATACTGTAGCGCCTACAGGCTTTACAGCTGCAGTGGGGACAACTACTTCATCTTCTGTTCAGTTATTGCTCAATGGCTCCGATGATTCAGGAAGTGTGATCTATAATGTTGCTTATGGTAGCAGTACTGCTACGACAACAGGTGTTTCTGGTACACAACAGGCATTTGTTATAAACAACCTTACAGCCGATACCGATTATACTTTCAGTATCACTGCAACAGATGCAGCAGGTAACCCTGCGGCAAATAACCCTATTGTACTACAGGCATCCACACTGGAAGCTGTTGCCAATACCGCGTGTGCAGGGACCAGCAATGCTGCGGCAGAGGGAGCGTTTTCTACGGGATACAGCTATAGTTTCCAGACTACAGGTACCAGTGTTACCGCTACCTTTACATTATTGGATACTGACAAAGTCGGTGTAGTAGCCTATTTATGGCAGCAAACACCATTTGTTGAAATGCAAATGACACAATCTGCCGGACTTACATTTACAAAAACTGTAACAGACCTTACACCTGGCACCGTTGTGAGTTATGGAGTTAAATTTGCGTATGCCGGAGGCCTCTCCCGTACGGTATTTTATTCTTATACTGTGGGCGACAACTGTTCTGGTACTGTAGATACTGAGGCTCCTGCGGCATTCACGGCTACAGTAGGCACAATTACCCCAACATCTGTACAATTCCTTCTTAACGGTACCGACGATTCGGGCAGCGTTATCTACACGATATCTTATAATGGTACCAGTGTAACAGTTTCAGGTAATTCAGGTTCACAACAGGCGTATGTACTAAACGGCTTAGATGCCGACACTGCGTATACCTTTACTGTTACAGCCACTGATTTAGCGGGCAACACTGCTGCAAACAACCCAATATCGCTACAGGCTACAACACTTGGAAGCTCGAACAGTGTGCCATGTACAGGAACCGGTACCGAAGCACAGCAGGGAACATTCTCTACAGGATACAGCTATTCGTTCCAAACGATCAATGGTTCTGATGTTGTAGTTACAGTTACAATGCTTGATACCGACAAAGTAGGCGTAGTAGCGTACCTATGGACACAAACGCCGTTCTCTGAAGCGCAAATGCAAAATGTTTCAGGGCTTACATTTACTAAAACACTTACAGGGCAGACACCGGGCGCAACAATTGGCCTTGCGGTTAAGTTTGCTTTTGCGGGAGGCCTGTCTGCAACAGCTTATATCCCTTATGTTGTAGGCCAGGATTGCGAGCTTCCGGAAGATACCGAAGCGCCTGCAAACTTTACGGCTACTGTAGGAGCTATTACTGCCAATACAGTTGAACTGCTGCTTAATGGTACAGATAATTCCGGCACCGTAGTTTACAATGTAACCTTTGGCGGGCAAACTATGACATTTACGGGAACTTCGGGAGTAACCACATCGGTGATTATCACTGACCTTGCTCCACAAACTGCTTATAGCTTTAGCGTAGAAGCAGCCGATGCAGCAGGCAATGAAGCAGCGAATAATGCAATTGTAGTTGATGCTACTACCCTTATGGTTGACAATGATGCTCCTACAGGCTTTACAGCTACAGTGGGAACAGTAACGGCGACTTCGGTTCAGGTAGTGCTCAACGGTACTGATAATTCAGGTACTGTTATCTACACTATTACCGTAAATGGCCAGACAACTACAGTAACAGGAGTTTCAGGAGAAGAGACTACTGTAACTATCAATAACCTTTCGCCGGAAGCGGTTTATAGCTTTACCGTAACAGCAGCTGATGCAACCGGGAACGCGGCAGCAAATAGCGGGATCGTACTGGAAGCAACAACTACAGAAGATACCAATACAGAATGTGCCGGTATGAGCGCAGCAGCGCAGCAGGGGACTTTCTCTATGGGCTATAACTACAGCTTCGAAACTGTTGGCAATGACGTAAACGTTACTTTTACGATGCTTGATACTGACAAAGTTGGTGTGGTAGCATACCTGTGGCAGCAAACACCGTTTACTGAAACGATGATGACAAATACTGAGGGGCTTACATTCACAGGAACAGTTACAGGCCAGACTACAGGAACAGATCTTGCTTTCGCTGTTAAATTTGCATATGCAGGAGGGCAGTCGGTTACAAATTATTTTACATATACAGTAGGCGAAACATGTGGACTTGGTGTTGAAACTCCGGAACTGGAGGCTTCTGTAAAACTATATCCAAACCCTGCCAGTAACGTTGTAACTATCGATTCGCAGCTTTCAAACATTTCTAAAGTTGAAGTATATTCAGTACTTGGAACTAAAGTAATGGAGTCTGCAAATACCCAGCTTAACGTTGAAAACCTTTCAGACGGAATATATATGGTAAAAATATATGCCGGAAATAAATCAGTAACTAAAAAATTAGTTATTCAGTAACAGCATGAAAATAAAAGGCAGGATAGTAACTGTCCTGCCTTTATTTTTAAAACCAGGAAATGGCACATACGCGGCGCCTGATTCACACAGAGAGTAATTTTTCAGATGATAATTTTTTAAAAGAAACAGCCTTCGGGTTGTTTCTTTGTTAACCGCTAATTGGGATTAATACGTATTTGGCTTACTTACGTATTTATTACCTTTTACAAAAAAGCGCCATGGCAAAAGCGCGTCTTCCTGCGCGTAGGCCACACCTACACGCGGCGTTGCAGCGATATCGTTGGGGGCATAGCGGATACCGTGGTCTTCAATCCATATTTCGTTTCCTGTCAGGTCTTTTTTATTGAAACAGCGGTCGATACCCAAGGCCTTAGCCGCAGAACCCGGACCGGAAGAGATTGCAGGCTTTGCAACACTCATGTTCCGCCGGAGCTCCATAATTGCTAAACCGGCTAATGGCTCAACAGCCCTTACTAATACCGCATGGGGCTCGCCCTCAACAGAAGTAACCACATTGAAGAGGTTATGGATTCCATAGCAAAGATAAACATAGGCTACACCACCCTGGCTGTACATAGTTTCAGTCCGGTCTGTACGCCGGCCGCCATAGGCATGCGAGGCTTTGTCCTGTATACCAAAATAGGCTTCTGTTTCTACGATAACACCTGCGGTTACTTCACCATCTGTCGCTGTGTAGAGCACTTTACCCAGCAGGTCTTGTGCCAGGAAAATCACGTCCCTGTTTAAGTAATAGGAAAAAGGTAGTTTCAAAACTGTTGATTACTGGGTTACTATCTGAGTGCAAAATTAGTTAAAGGATACCTTCATAAATCACATTTGCTGTAGTTCTGAAGGTATTATTGATGTGATCACACTAGCTTGGTGCTATATATTTTTTCCTTTTAGGCAGCGCCCTCTCGGTGAATCACTTTCATGAAGTACGATTTCAGAATGAAGGAACTGTGCGGCTGCGGCGGAATCTTCTACTTTAACAGCGCTGCGTTCAAGCATTTCCAATTCGAACCCTGCTAATACACTTTCCCTTATCCCGGCTTCCCGCCAGTTCGATAAAGGCCTGCATCCTCTTGAAATGGCCCGTGCCAAAGCCAGTGCATCCAGCAACGCCTGGTTAGCGCCCTGCCCTTTAAACGGGCTCATAGGGTGGGCGGCATCCCCGATCAGGGTTACCGGCCCCATTTTTTTTAGCAGTTCCGGATTTATCAATTCACGGTCATATACCGGGTAACCCGAAATCCGGTTTTCCGGTGTTGCTGCTAAAATTTGAGGAATAGGGTCGTGCCACTGCGTCCTGCGGCAGGCTTCTTCCTTTAGTCCCACAGGTCCCAGGGCGCTTAATGCTTTGGCCTCTTTTTCCGGCAATGGGAAACTTAGCTGCCACATTACAGAATCGGAATCATAAGGCATGATATAGATCCGCTCATTGCCATTGGCGGTTTGAAATACTGTAGCTGAATCCAGTAAAGGGCTGTTGAGGCTTGTAAGGGCATTTAACGGGCAAATACCCAGTATTACAATACAGTCAAGATAGTGTAGCGGAGTGGTATCTTCACCAACGAGTAGTTTCCGTACCGAACTGCGGATGCCATCGGCTCCCACAACAAGATCTGCCCTGAAGCTTTTTATATTTCCGTTTACCTGAAAAAGCAGTTCAATATCTTTATTTTGATTTTGGTTAAGGCCAATCAACTGATGTCCCCAGTGTACTGCATCAGTGCCGCCAAGTTGTTCAAGCAGTGCCTTCCGCAAAGATTGCCGTGCAATATGCATGTTCGAACGCTTTGGTGATTTTTGCAGGTCTGACTCCAGCCATTTCCGGCCTCCCCATTCACCGATGACATTTCCATCCGTTGTATGTACCACATGCCTGGTCGAGATTACTCCTTCTTCAAGAGAAAGGATACCCAGCCCCTTTATTGCTTTGCCAGCTTGCTGCAAAGTAAGCCCGTAGCCCTGCGACCGCGCATCGAAATTATTGTCGCGCTCATATAAAGTGAATGGTATCCCGCGGTGCAGGCAGGCAACAGCAAGGGCGACCCCGCCAATACCGCCTCCGATAATGGCCACATTAGGATAGTTTTCTTTATCTGCTGTGTGGGGGCTGGCAGAAGCAACTACCCCTGAACCCGAACATTTTGGGCAGGGATATAAATGCCCCTTAGGGCGAACCGGAGCCGGCCCTTCGCCTTTTTCAAATAATCCGAGCGCTGCCCGGTATTGATTTTGCGCCTTCTTGCTGAGCCCACGGCTTTTTTTGCCTTGTCCCTTGCATTCCGGGCACATTGTCCAGCTTGTTCCGATCTCTTCCATTTTCTTCCCTCCCTGTTTTTTTCTGCCTTACCCTGGATTCAGGTTATCCTGATACAGGCGTTACAAAACTACGCAGAATTGAAAGAGAATTCAATTGCTGGTGCTACTTTTCATAAGCTACTTCGTGGAAGGATTAATGATTTCTTAACACCTTCAATTGTAACACAATGGCTGCAAAACGACCAATCAGCTAAACCATTAATTTATTTACAGTCATGGAAAAAATATGGAAAAACAATGGTGATGGCCGATATAGCCTGTACCTTGGAGAACGCCTTGCCGGAGTACTCACCATGGATTCGTCTGCCGGGAGCAGGGCAACGGCCACCATCGAGGGGAAAACCTATACGATTAGGGTTAAAGGGTTTTGGGGATCTGAAATCCTGATAGCCGACAGCAGTGGAAAAGAAGTAATTAAGTTATCGCCGATAACGTGGTACAGCTCAAAATATCATCTGTATCACAATGGGGTAATCCTACAGCTCGAGATCCGTAATAATCCCCTGGCAGAGTTGGTTTTGTCAGATGATAGGCATGAATTGCTGTCATACGGGCTGAATAGTTCCGGTCTCGGTAGGGTAGGGGTTAAAATCGGTGGTTCCCAGAGTGAAGATATTCTCTACGATTTTCTCTTATGGTATCTTTTCATGCCGGTCGCACAGGAACAATCAGGTGAAAATCCGATTTTTACTGTGCTGTCATGACAACTGAAATTGCATAGTACCTGTATGCGTACTTTCTGTGCGTTTGACAGGCAGCATGAATAATGCAAACAAAAAAGCGTATATAAAATTTCGTAATATTTAGTTTAATTAAATTAGAAATTAATTGAACAATTTTAAGAGTAATAAGTTAGATAATAATTACTGGTGTTTGTTTACGATTATTTGGTTGTCATGATTTTTGATCAGAACCCCCATGTTTTTTTACCGCTGGTTAACTGCTAAGTAGATGTGTTTTTTTTGATTTTGAGGCTCAATGTTAAATGTTGCATTCTCTCAGTGGCAAAAGTTACTTGTGTATGTGTTGTTGTTATTTTGTTTAACTAAATTATAATTTATATTAAACAAATATGTAGCTTTGCAGCTTAGTGATAAAACAATATATGAAAGACATACACCAGGCAATAGACTGCTGTTCTGATGATACAACGATAACAGGTGAGGGCATAGTTGCTGATTACGCTACCTCAATGAGGGAAGATGCTTTTGCGGTTTCCAATGAGGAAAAGAAGGTCAGGATCGCATTGCTTTTTAAAGAAATCATGGAAGTAATCGGACTTGACCTGAGCGATGATTCCCTTCGCGGAACTCCGGAAAGGGTTGCAAAAATGTACATTGAAGAGATATTCTCAGGGCTTGACCCTGCCAATAAGCCAGCAAGCACGCTTTTTTCGAATACGTATGCCTATAATCAGATGCTCATCGAGAAGAATATTACTTTATATTCCTACTGTGAGCACCATTTTGTGCCTATTATGGGCAGGGTACATGTGGCGTACATATCTTCTGGAAAAGTCATAGGGTTATCCAAGCTCAACAGGATCGTTCAGTATTTCGGCAGGCGGCCCCAGGTTCAGGAGCGTCTTACCAACCAGATTGGCGCTGAACTTAGTGCGGTGCTTGATACCGATGATGTCGCTGTAATTGTTGAGGCAAAGCACCTTTGCGTGTGCTCGCGTGGTGTTGCTGATGACGCCTCGTCCACCACTACCGTTTATTACGGCGGGCGTTTCAGGGCTGCAGATAAGATTGCCGAGCTACACAATTATGTATTCCGCTAATTTCCTGCCGAATTAATTAACGCAGGTCTTCATTGCTACCGCTACTGAACCGCGATTGAGCTATGGTATTTTATCAGTGCCTTAGCCGCATCCTCCCCGGATAGCAGCGCGGCATTCAGGGAACCATTAGCCAGCGTATCACCTGCAAGAAAGATGCCGTCAGATGCTGTTACATTCTTAGGCCTGTACGATACATTTTTTAAATCGGGTAGCGCCTTTGGGATATGATATAGCTTCACAAGCCTGGTATTGTTAAATCCGCAGTGCTCCATGAGTTCCTGGCGTACTTTTTCAGTCAGCTCTTCATCTGCCAAAGCATGTTCTTTTACGACGGTTACCGAAAGCATCACTTCGTTATCCTCGCGGGTATCTACCCTTAGGGCATAGGAAAGGGTATTGATGATTGCGTCCGGATCCGGGATCAGCCCGATCAGCTGGCGGTTGCTCACGGGCTGCGCAGCTTTGAAGTACAATGTTGTGCATTTTTTCCACGAGATTGCTTCGCTGTGGTAACCGGACAGCAATTTGTCCGAATTCGTAGCAAGGATAATGTAATCGGCATTAATAATCTCGCCGTTTTCCAGATGGATACGCTTGTTATCCCGTTCTATTTTCACCACCCTCGTGTTTGTCCTGATTTCCGTTTTTTTCAATGGTCCGGCAAGCGCCTGCGCGACCTCGTGCATGCCATTTGCCGGTAGCGCTGCTTTTCCGAGGCTAAACATTTTGTATATGAATTCGAACATCCTCGAAGAAGTGGAAAGCTTGTCTTCCAGATAAATGCCTGTGAAGAATGGCATGAAAAATTTCTCAATTATAACAGGGCTGAAGCCATACGCTCTTAGGTATTCCAGGGTTGATATCTCGGGGGCGGCAAATATCGCATCAAGAGTCTTTGCTTTAAGCTGCCGTGTAAGGCGGTACACCAGAAATTTATCCTTTACGGAAGCAGCAGGCGACAGTAAAGTTTTCAGCAGCATTGACGGCTGCCTTAAAGGATCTCCCAATACCGATTGCCTGCCGCCGCTAAAAATTACAGCGCCTGGCTGGAAACAGACAAGATTCAGGCTGGGGAGGTCTACATATTTGTTAACAGCAGGATAAGCAGTCAAAAGCACCTGAAAACCATGGTCAAGAGCATATCCTTCGATGACGTCGGTCTGCAGGCGTCCCCCAATTTTTTTCTCAGCTTCCAATACCGTAGCAGAATAGCCATTAGCTTCAAGAAACCTCGCCGCAGCCAGGCCGCCTGCACCCGCGCCAATGATATATACAGATGGATTTTGTATCATATTTGTTTAATTTAAATCGGTAATCGTGAAACAAAATTACGATTTTAAACCGTACAGTACCTATCAAAAAGCCCACGATACTTCAATATAAGATATCGCAGTTGTAATGATAATTTTAGTTGTCTCCAGGCTATAGAAATTACAGTTTTTAAAATCGCCCTGATCCCGGTATAAAAGTGCACACAGGCTATAACACGAACCGGCAATCAATACACCTTATTAATACAGAGGCCGGCAATATGAGAATTTTGTTTCCATTTCCTACAAATATTTAAGTTTAGATTTATTTTTTTTTAATAGGAATTTAATTATTAATTAAATCTTAAGAATCGTCCTAGCCTAGGATATTCAATCATTTCTGTTTGAACGAAATTTACCAATGAAACACACCTCACACTATGACTAAGTTAGCAACAAGATTTCCTCAATTTCTGCATTCAGAAGTTCCTGAAAGAAACAGGTACAGTCCCGGCGACCATTATTCATTTCATAAATATGAAAACAAGCACATTCCTGAATATTTATGCTGGAGTTATAATGTTCTGGACAATAGCCTGAAATTTATAGGCAATCCTCACAGCTTTTCCAGTTTAAGATGTTATACTGCATCAGCCTTCCTGAAAAAAATAAAATCCTGTTTCCGCTCACAATTTATAGATGCGGCCAAAGGTTTTTATTCAATGCTCACGAACGGTATCGTTTTAAAGGAGGGCGTTTATTTGTCTGTAGTAGTCCCTTTAAAATTTCCCCAGGGAATTTTTTGGCTCTGTAAGGTAACTATAATACCGGTATTTAAACTAAAAGAGATATTTGAATTTGTAGTAATAGTCATACCAATTAAGGACTACTATAATTCCAATATAACCTTTTCCATATTTGAAGATGGTGTCAAAGATATTTTACTCACTAACCATTTAAAGAAATATATAAATCCTCCCAATATCAATCTTACAAAAAAGCAGCAATTTGTACTGGAAGCATTGTGTAAAGGCAAGCAGGCAAATGAAATTGCTGAGCAGTTGGGCGTTGTTATAGATTCCATTTACAAGATAAACAGAAGGCTCTTAGAAAAGATATCCGATTTTTTCGAACTCGACTTCAAGGATGCAAAGGAAGCAAGTGAGTATTACTATAACTCCTTTAATTAAACATGCCTCAAAACCACCTGCAGCATTGAGACAATTTTTCTTATTGCATCATTGAATATAGGCAGTGCTCCATAAGTGGTATAGTAGCTTTTCCTGATAAAGCAATAGCCGTGAAAATGCAGACCATAAACTCCTAATAATTTTACATATGAATTTAAAAACCAAATTCTTTTTTGCCCGGGTATTGCTTTTTGTCTCCGGGCTGACTTATGCTCAGTTTGATGATGGGCCCGACCCTCCGCCGCCGGGAGATGAACCGCCGGCTCCTATTGACGGTTACCAGGTATACTTAGTGCTGCTTGGATTCTTACTTGCCTATTTTATTATAAAAAAAAATGGGCTGCTTCATAAAAAATCAGTGAACCTTTAACCTATTTTATTTTGAAGATATTTATTTTACAAAAAGGGATTTTCAGGTTTGGATCAGTATTTTCACTAATGCTCTTCAACACGCTGATGTATTCCCAGGTTCAAAATAACGGCAACATTTATATTGCCGCAAATGCATCGTTGTATGTTAAATCGGGGACCTATAATTTCGGGGCTTATCCTGCCACCACGGCTACATTTAAAAATAGCGCTTCGTATGGTAAACTCTTTTTTGCCGAGGGCGTTTTGGTTACCGGTGTGTCAAATAATCATTATACCGATGGATATGCTGCTTATGATGGCACTACTGCTTTTCTTTTCCCGATAGGGGCATCCGGCATATATGCGCCTACAGAGGTTACCCCGGGAAGCGCAGGGACTACGGCTGCGGCCTATTACCGTGCCGATCCGGCTATTATAGGTACATCCAAAAGCGATGAGTTAGTGGCTATATCATCAACCGAATTCTGGGATGTAAAGGGTCTGTCAGTTGCTTCAATATCCCTTACATGGCGCACAACCAGTGGCATAAGTGTCCTTACGGACAATGAACTGAACAATCTTGTAGTGGCTGGCTTTAACAACACTACTTCAAAATGGGAAGTTTTATCCTCGTTTGCAGATTATATGTCTGTTTTGGGCAATTTAAGCACGTTTTCTACAGGTTCGGCAACGGCAGGAAATGTAGACCTAAATGTGTACAGCTATGTTACTTTCGGGGCAATAAAAGACGGCTGCGCACCACTTGTAGCGTCCTCCGGCTTTACAAGGACATGGGATGGTTCTTCCTGGTCGCCTTCGGCTCCCACACTACAAGACCCTGCAATTATCAATGGGCCTTATAACGGAAGCCTTAGCTGTAATTCGCTGCAACTAAATGCCGATATTACCCTTTCAGACGGGGAATACCTGGAAATAGTACACGGCTGTACCGGCAGCGGGGAAGTTATAATGGAAGGTGAAGCCTCTGTCGTACAGCGCAATACTACTGCTGCAGCGCCAAAAATAGCGCTGACAAAAACTACAAGGCCCAAACGCCGTTTTGATTATGTATACTGGGGTACCCCGATAGCCGAAGATTTTTATGGCCAGCTTAGTAATGCCATAGCACAGGGTCAGGCCACGGCAGGCGCATTCGACCAGAAATATAAGTATGTTACCGGAGCAGGGGGAGGGTGGCAGGCACTTACCGCCATAACTAATGGCAAGGGATTTATTACCCGCGTAAAACAGCAGGCGCCGTTTATCGATGCTGTTGCAGAGGAAGTAATAGACCTTCCTGTAACAGGCATAGCGAATAATGGAGATGTAACCGTTAGTGTTGCGAATAATCCTGCTTCGCCAAATGGTGGTACGAGTTATGAATTGCTGGCCAACCCCTATCCGAGTGCCATTGATGCAGCTAAATTCCTCCGGGCAAATACCTCGCTTGACGGTACACTTTATTTTTGGACGGCTGCTTCTTCTAATAATGGTTCGGCAAATTATGCACAGGCAGATTATGCGGTGTGGAACCTTGCGGGTACAGTAGTTACTTCGCCATCTTCGCAGCTGCCTACCGGAAAGATAGCCTCTGCGCAGGGATTCAGGGTAAAAGCTTTGGGCAATGGCACAGTAACCTATACAAACTGTATGCGTATTACTAACGGGAATGACAATTTCTTCAGGATGAGCGCCGAAGATGCTCAGGAACGCGACAGGTTTAAGCTTACCATGACCGGAACTAACGGTGTGTTCAGCCAGATACAGATAGGCTATTTTGAAGAGGCCACAATGGGCTATGACAGGCTTTATGACGCCGGGCGTAACAGTGTAAGCACATCGCAATTGTACAGCTTTATAGATACCCAAAAATTATCGATCAACACACGCCCCGTTTTTGAAATTTCCGATGTGGTGCCTATCGGTGTATCCAAAGGCGCTGATGATGAGGGAGAATTCACTATTTCAATCAGTCAGAAGGAGGGAATATTCAACGACAGCGATGTCACCGTATACTTATACGACAGCGAGTACGGTGTATACCGCGACCTCTCAGTCCAGCCTTATACGTTTTCTGTAGAAGAAGCTGCCCAAAATGACAGGTTTTTTGTGGTATACCAGCAGCCCCTTGATAATAATGGCATAAGCCAAACCACAGCTATGGCCTACATCAAAAGCGGACAGTTGAGCGTAAAGGCCAATAGCGACCTGAAGAGTGTCGAAATATATGACCTGGCCGGGAGGCTGATAGAAGCCTACTACAACCTTGAAGGAACGGAACTTACAAAAGCATTTAGCCATGAAGAAGCAGTATACATGGCAAAAATAACGCTTTCCAACGGCACTGTTGCAGGCGCTAAACTTATTAATATAAAATAATTCTTATCCAGAAAATTAACCATAAAACATTCAAAATGAATAAAATAAAACTTCTTTTAATAGCCACTTTTGCCCTGGCGGCCTATACCGCCACGGCACAGGTAAAAGTAGGAGATAATGTCACCGATGTTGATGATAACGCAGTTTTCGAAATGGAAAGTACTGCCAAAGGTATGCTCCTTCCCCGGATGACAGCCGCACAACGCGATGCGATTGCTACCCCTACAAACAGTATGCTTATTTATAACACAACCGAAAATTGCATTAATATTTACAATATCTCGGAAACCAGGTGGAAGTCTATATGCGGGGAAAATGCCGACGGTAGCGCTGAATATGTAACAGATTGTTCGTCACTAAGTGTGTCGGGTACTTATTTTACAGGAGTAGAACTTGACCCCGACGCTAATTACCTCACGGTAAACCTCGACGTAACAGAAGCAGGCTCTTATGAGATACTTGTAAATGCTGCCGGTATGTATTTTGCCGATTCCGGTATTTTTACAACGACCGGCACACAAACCGTTAAGCTGGCAGGATCAGGATATCCGCTCATTTCCGGGCAAAACTTTGCAACCTTTAATTTTGGGTCTACCCTTTGTTCTACGGTAATCAGTGTTCAGAATGGTGTTGCAATTGTTTCGTCATGTGGTACTGAAGGCGTACTTACCGGAAATATTTATGCCAATACCGCTATAGACCCGGGAACAGTATATAAGTCATATACAGCAGGCCCTGCCTATGCAGGCGGAAGTATTTATGGTATTACTTCAGCACCGGCAAACGGTATTAAAATATCATCTCCAGTTAATGGTACCTTCACGTCTTCGGGACAGCCTATTGACTATGTAATTTCGGGAACACCTGTAATACCGCAAAACACTACCCTTAGCTATTCTGTAAACGGGTTTGCCTGTTCATTTATAGTACCGGTACAAAGCGGTACCGGACGCGCATCTGCCGTTAACTGTGGTGGAACCCTCAGTGGAGTATATCAGTTGGGTACAGCAATGGGCAGTACTAACACTAAGGTAGTTACACTTACTGTGTCTACAGTCGGAACTTTTTATGTAAGGACAAATACGGTAAATGGCATATATTTTTCCGGCACGGCTACAGCCACTGCAACGGGTGCGTTGAACGTTACCCTGACGGCAAGTGGCACCCCTACTGACGTAACTACCGCTAATTATACCGTTTCTGTAAGCAGCAGCGCTACAGCATTTGCTACATGTACGTTTGCGGTAACAGTGAGCACACCAGCGTCGGTACCAGCTTTTAATACCGTTAGCTGTACTGCATTGAGCAATTCAGCATCTTTCATCAAGGCCAATAATACCGGAGCCTCAGATTATTTTGGAGGCTATAACGACTCTGCAAACCAGTACTATGCGCAGTCTTCAAAAATATCTAAAGACGGCCTTACCCTGGCAGTGGGCGCAACGCACGAAGATGGCAGCCTGGCCGGAGGAAATATAAACTCTACCAATAATAACAGCCTTGCTAATGCCGGGGCCGTTTATATCTATACAAGGACTTCGGCTACAACAGCCTGGGCGTTTCAGGCAAAGCTGAAGCCTACCCAACTTGAAGCCAGCGACGTTTTTGGGAATGCAGTAGATATCAGTGCCGATGGTAACACTATCGTTGTAGGCAGCATGCTTGAAGATGGCAGTGGCACCGGTGTAAACCCTGCACACAACAACTCGGCCTCAAACTCTGGGGCAGCCTATGTTTTTGTGAGGTCAGGCACCACATGGTCACAGCAGGCTTACCTTAAATCGATGGCTGCTACAAAAAATACTGACCAATTTGGCGCGTCGGTAACTATAAGCGGAGATGGCAATACTGTGGCTGTGGGGGCAACTTATGAAGACGGCGGCAATGTCGGTATAAACCCGGTAGAAACAGAAACTAAATCGGCATCGGGCGCTGTATATGTTTATAAAAGAAGCGGTACTACCTGGAGCTATAATACCTACATGAAAGCCCATGTTACTGATGCAAGTGATTGGTTCGGCAACGCTGTGGCACTCAATTCAGATGGTACTACCTTAGCTGTGGGAGCGATGTATGAGGACGGAAGTAATGTAGGCATAAATCCTTTGGCTAACAATTCATCAACCAATGCCGGTGCAGTATATGTATTTGTTTATTCAGGTTCTGCCTGGTCACAGCAAGCTTATATAAAAACTTCCGGTATAACAGCATCTGACTTTTTTGGTATCTCGGTTGACCTTGATAATACAGGTAACAAACTTGTAGTGGGTGCATCTGGCCAGGATAGCAATGGCACTGGTGTTAACTCAGCGGTAAACACCAGCGCTGCAAATTCAGGCGCAGCATATGTTTATTCCAGAACAGGGTCAACATGGTCTTCGCAGGCAATGCTTAAGGCCTCAAATACTTCGGCAAATGATGCCTTTGGCTTTTCAGTAGCAATGTCTGGCGATGGTAACGCTATAGCAGTTGGTGCACATTTTGAAGATGGCAGCCTTGGCTGTATTAACGGCACAGATAATGCAGGTACAGCCGACTCGGGCGCCGCTTACTCATTTAACTATGTGGGTTCATCGTGGCAACCTTCATTTAAATTTAAAATGCCAACGGCAATTGGTCTAAATGCATCGGATTATTTTGGACATACCGTTTCTCTTGATAATACAGGGAACACAGTGGTTATTGCCGCAAACCGTGAAGACGGCAGTGGTACAGGCATAAACCCTGCAACCAACAACAGTGCCGCCGATGCGGGATGTGTTGTTGTGTACACAAAATAAAAATTAATTTGGCTCTCTTTACATTTTGTAATGTTTAGTGTAGTTGATTTAGTTGGGCAGGAGCCGTCTAAAAAGTATTTTTTAGGCGGTTCTTTTTTTATGCAGCAAAACAGGGTTACAATGAAACAAGAATGGTCGACCCTCCAATACGCTGCACCTGTCGGCGTCGTTACAATCGCTGACAACAGATGAACGCATTGAAAAGCATTGTTTTTCTTTACCAAATCAACTAATTCGCTGTTTTTATTTTAGTCCAATTACTTTGAGTTCTTTGTTTGTAGTAATAATCAAATTTTCCTGGTTTTCGTCTACATACAATTCTTTGATTTCCGCCAATAATTCCAGTTGTAATTCCCGGGTTACCGCTTTTGCCGGGGTATTGATAAACAATAGTGTTTTCCCTTTTCCGACAACAATTGTCTTTTGGCCTGTAATTGTTATATCACTGTGGTCAAATTTTGATTTATATTGTGAGATGTCGATTTGCCACAATCTATTCAACTCGTCTTTCTCAAAAGAATAATATTCTAATACATCAGGAAATGAAACGGCAAATTCATTTCCCAGAAAGCCAAAGCCACTTGAACTATTATCCCAGTCTTTGAAAAACGTATGGATATATGATAATTTTAAATCGTCGTCCATTTTGTACAGATCATAGAATGTTTCCTGATCGTAGCTTAAAAAGGAAACCAAACGCCCGTCCTGATTTACTTTTGGGAGCATAATACCATTCTCTGCTTCTGATTTACTGATAACTGTATAGTTTTCTGAAAGCAGGACTAATTCCCCACCTTGAGAACTACTCATAAAAACTTTCTTTGATGGCAGGTATTCGATATTATTCAGGATTAAGTTGTGTTCGAGTTCTATCGAATCGATCAGCTGAAAGGTATCCTGTTCAATCAGCAGTAATTTATTATCATCAGTGGGGAATAGTATGCGTCCGTTTTTATCAAAGCTAAAATTCCTGATGTATGAAATGTTGATTGATGCAACCCGCTCTGTTATTAATTCTCCACTTTGCAATAGGTATTTTACAAGTTTGGCACTCCTGGTCAAGCCGATAAAACAGTCCGGATTTGTAGGGCTTTGTTTAAGAAAAATGATCGTTTCAAACTCATAATCAGCTATGGCAATATTTTCAATCCCGACTGAAATTAATTCTGTATAGTTTTCCTTAAAATGTTTCAGGATATTTTCTCTTCGACCCTGTTTAGCTAAATTGTAAGGTGTTCGTCGGCTGCTGTCTCTTTTCCAGGGACATCCGTTTTTGTAAGCGAAGTCAAAAACTTCGGGAAGGTCAAGCCAGGCGAGGTTATGAAGGAGATTGCTGTTGTTCTTATCGCATCCATCTATTTGAATCTGGTGATTAAGATACATCTTTACGCATTCGATACTATTGCACACTAAGTATTGAGGTTCCTTGTTGTCAATTTTTGCGCCATTGGATAACAATAAGTCCACGACATCCGGTTTGTTTGTCCTTGTTGCGAAATAAAGCTCTCTATCGTCCATTGTGGCTCCATTTTCGAGCAGGTATTTTGCGATCTCTAAATTGTCGGCCCAGCAGAGCGGTGTCGCATAGACTCCACTTCTTTCGGCGTTTACGTTAGCTCCTTTTTCGACTAAAAATTGCACCATTTCAAAGTTTCCGCTTAAAGAAGCAATATGTAAAGGCGTATCGTCCATCCAGCCTTTAAGAAATATTTCGGACGGATTTTGCCCTAAATGTTTTTTAGCGTCTTCATTGTTCCCCTCTCTGATCAGAGTGAAAATTTTTGGCTCTTTTGTATGGTCTTTTTGGTAAATGTTCATTTCGGAAGTGTCGTTCTAAAATTGGCGTAACGTTTTGCGGTTTATTGTTCAAATTCGGTAAAATCGTTTTATAATCTGCTAAATACTGTATTCGTTATGGATTGTTTATTAGTTCTGTATAGGTTCCCATGGTTAATAGTAATCTGTTTGTACATTTTATTTTGAAGGTGTGTAAAGTGGAAATGTTGAAACTGGCAGCCATTTGCGGATCATTCGTTAACTCCTTGAATGACAGATTTCAATGGTATACCAGTTGACCGATATCAGATATTGGTACTGCTTATTGGAAATAAAATATTCCATCCCGAAGCAATGCTCAAGTAAGTTACACAGTTCACGGCCATTGTGTAATACGAAAATCCAACCCTTATGAATTTCATCCTGTTCGAAAAATAAATAAACGGGTTCCTCTTCGAAATCTTTTGTAAAAGAAAATTCATTTTCTTCCGTACTGAATTTAATGGATCTTTGTGAGTCAATCGCCAAATGCCCGGTGGTTTTGTTGGGTTGGAATTTTTTTAGTATTGCATCAATTATTTTTGCGCCTTCATTTGTATCTAAAATTTCATAGGATAAGCCAAGTTGTTTCGCACCGTGTTCCAGTTCCGTAATTTTATTTCGTTGATTCAATAAACTTTGCTGGTAGTCATTCAGGTCTTTGTACCCGGTTTGCGCTATAACCATTATTTCCTTGGCCTCGTTCAAAGTGAGCTCAGGAAATAGTTCGCGCAATTTGATTATTGCGTTTATCGGACTATTATTTTCAGATAACTCTTTAAAGATCGTAAAGACATCTTTTCCGGCATTTTCGGGTTTCAGGTACTGGTCTTTGTGCATTTAATTAACTTTCAGTTCCCCGGATTGGGATATTTTTTGATTCATTCGATGATACTTTCTGTTTGAAAGTCAGCTGACTGCCCTAATTTCATTTTGAAACTGTCCTGGGTCTCGCAGCTGATTTCATCGGCTAGTCTGATAAAAAACAGTTGCTTCTCCCTTGATTTTAATACAACACCAAGGATGTACATTTTATCCTTGTCCCAAAACAATTCGATACGATCAACTTTAAAATCTTCAACGGTTAAGATAGCATTATACAAAACACCCGTAATTTCATATTCGCCATCGATTACGATATCGTTCGTACTGATAATCGTTTGGACATAAATCCCTGTCTGATTCGTGTATATTTGATAGGAAACACTGTTACTACCAAGCAGGATACTATCAGTCAGGCTTGTTTGTTCTTTACTTTCTGCAATTACTATTTTATTTAAACCCGTGATTTTCTTTCCTAACAATTCGCTGATGTGATGCATTTTGTTCGATTTTTTTTCAAGCTGTGCTTTTATAATAGTGCCTATCGACTGGTGCTGTTTAATTCTGTACCATTACTTAAGTGTCGTTATATTTATGGGCTTTAGTAACAAAATCAGTCACGAATTATTGTCGAAAGGGTTTTCCATAATTAAAAAGTTAGCATTGCGAAATCAATTTTGCGGTTTTACCTTCCTTGCAATCGAATAAATAGCCACAACCACCTCCAAAATTCATCGCTGAATCATTATCGTCCTCCAGTTGGGCTACGAAGCGCATCTTTTTGTTGCAGCAATCGCATGTGGGTGTGTCGTCGTCCTGTATCCAATAGGGGCGCCCGTTTTGCTGTCCCAGTACGGTTTTGTGGTTGGCTGCCCATTTTAGGCGTGCCGATTCATAATCGTTAGTGTCGACCTCTGTTACGGCAACACTGGTTTCGGTTTTCCTCAAGGCGATGTCGGGATCTGCGGGTGTCACAAATTCCAGGTTTTCGGAATCTACTATGATTATTTCGACGTCGCCCCAGTGGGCACAATTGTACATAAAAATCTGCTCGTATCCGATGTCTGTCTTTATTTTACCCTGGTATTGAAGTTCAGCCCCGCAATCACATTTTGGCCACGCAAACGGGGTTCCGGTTTCGCGAACCGGGTATCCGCCAAAGCTGGTTTCATGAAGGCTGCCTTTTACTTCATCCTGTATCAGCAGTTTCATTCCGTACCCGTTTTTGCGTTTCATTTCTATGTCAGCTTCGGTAAGGGGTTTGGAGAGTAGTCCTAAATTTTCCTTCAGGTTTACTTTTTGGATGTTATCAAGGCTTTCTGCACCGCCGTGAATCAATGCCGGTACGAAAGTAAGGCATTCGTCAATCCCTAACGGCCCATATTTTTCGAGCGCTGGAAACTCGAAGTGTCCATAGCCCTCACTTTCCATGTTGGCCCTGTTTCCTGCCAGGCGTTTGAAAAACATAGAGAATTCATCGTCAATGTAGCTGTATTGCTCTGTATGGATATTGTAAAAGGCCAGGCAATTTTCGCCGTCTACTTCTCCTATTAAATAAAAATTACCCATCGCCGACTTTGCAAATGGCATGATCGGGCTGTTGCTTAGCTTTGTAAATTTTCCAAGAAGTTCTTCATAATCAGTTGGATCTATTAGAGAAAATACCCCGCCGTTAAAAACTGCCTGGCCATAATGTTCTAAATACTCCAGCAAAAGATCACTGTCCTCAAAATGGCTTAATTGTTCTGCATACTTTGTTTTCACAACGGAGAGGTCTATTTTTCCAAATGTTTCGGGTTCTCCCAATCTGGCTTTAAAACTTTCGTGTATCATCATTTTATGTTTTGGTATCGGTCTGTTCAACAATCTGTTTTATCAATTCGTAATATTTGGGGTCTGATTTCCTTTTGAATGTTGTCAGTTTCTTTGCTTAAAAGTGGCATTTCCTGAACTAAATCTTCCAAAAATCCTCCCACCGTACAACCACAAAATCGTATCGTGCTATATTTTCGATGGCAGCATTTACATCGTAGCCCGGCGCAAAGCCATAACTGCAGGATATAGAATGCTTATTATTTTCCGGATTGGGCTCTTTTTTAAAAATAGGTGTATAATACATGGCTGATGAATGGACTATATGATCCAGCCATATTTTATTCAATATTTCAAAGCCTGTCCTGAAATCTTCGTCACTGATATCTTTTTCATCAGGAAATTTAGGGCCTTGGGATTCCAGGGATAAATCGTAAATGTAGAACGGAGATTCATAAACGGTTTTTGAGATGTCCATTTCCAGTTTGCCAAATCTTTCTTCAAATTCATTCAGGGAAAAAACAAGGATCCTTTTTGTTTCCGTGTCAAACGGAACCGGCTCTGAAACAGAAACTTCGTTATTATGTTTACTATGCCTGTCGCCAGTTTCAACGCCTCTGTCCTTTAACTGCTGTAAAATTCCGTCCTCGTCGTCATCAATAAATTCGGGTGCTGCCTTTTCCAGGTTTTTGCAGAGCAATAACGGCGCATAGTCCAGTCCGTCATCGGTAATCATACTGATGGGCTCGAAAATTTTGAGGTTAGTCAGGAGTTCAATTCCTTCGAGCGATTTGATGTCAAACTGATTGTCTTCGCCATCCCATTCGTTGAATAGGTATTGGTAGCAAAGATCACCGCCATCAGGGTATAAGCCCTCAATTTCATCGAGATAGTTCTGGTCGATTTCCAGATTGGTATAAAATTCTAAAACGGCCGGAATGGGTTTGTGGCTTTGGTCCCAGTCGGCATTCTCGTTTTGGATGCGCTCCGCTTCCTCAACGTAATACCCAAGTTCATGCAATGCCCCGATTATTGAGATTTTGAAGTTTACATCCCTGAACTGCCTGTTTACGGTCTTACGATTATTTTCGCCTATCGGCTCTTTCGTATCGTTGTTGTTTGGCGGGGTACTTAAAAGTTTTTTTATGGCAGTAACATTGTCGTGAAAGTCAGGAGAAGCCCAGCCGACCGTTAATCCGGCATCTGCTGCCTTTTCCATCCAGTTTTCAAGGCTGTCGGCAGCCTTCACCATATGCCGTTCAGGAAATAACTCCAGACGCATGATTGCTGATTGGTTTACATCCGTTTCACCTAATGCCATTACATAGTAAAAAGGCGAATAGTTGTTTTCAATCCATTCAAATTCGAGCGACAGGAATTTTTCGTCGATATTGAGGTTGGTCTGGTCGGCAGGACGGAACGCGTGCAGGTATTCAATTGCAGGAATGTTGATGCCCACTTCAAGGTTGCGATCATGTTTGAATGATGCGTATAGGTGGCAGCCGTTCATTACCGCGTAAAATTCTAATAATTCGGTTGGGATCTCGCCTTTGTAGTCGTCGAGAACGGCTGCACTTGCGGGCTGTCCAAGATCTATGGAGTGAATTTCGATATCGCTGCGTTCGCTTAGCTTATTGATAAAATCTTTGAAAGCGGTTGTATTCATGGTTAATTGTTTGGGTTTTGTAAAGTTTGTTTGTAGTGGTTTTGGTGATAAGACCATTCTTTTTCCGGAAATAATACCCGAAGTTGTTGGATAGCAATACGCATGTTTTTCAACGCATGTTCGGGATGGGAAAAATTTTCATCCGGATCAACAAAAACAGTTTTTATTGCCATCGGCTAATAATAAATTTTAGTTAATTCCACTTCTTCGCCCAACTGCTTCGAAAGCATTGTCCTGAACTTATTTACTGTGGTTTCTGAGGTCATTCCGGCTTGCACACTGACGAAAAATTTTTCATCCTGAAGCGTGAGTTTCAACATGTCTGATAATGAATTCTGGAAAGAGTAGGGGCGTTTAATGTAAATCCATCCGTCAAATCGAGGCGTTGTTTCCATCGCGGTCAGTAAACTTTGGCTGGAATCTATTTCCCGGCTGATCTTGTTTGCGATTTCGGTTACCGGTATGCCGGTTTGGTTCATGACCGGTAGTACCGCACCGGCTTTTCCCCAGATGGTGTAACTCCCGCGTTTCTCCCGGAACGCCTCAGTATTGGCAATCGACAAACAGATGCGCTTCATTATTTCTGTAGACTGTTCAATATTGGTCGCGGTAAAATCGAGCCTGTTGCATCCCTGGGCAAGATAGGATTGGGTGAATTGAAAGTCCTTGTTTTTGTCGCTTTCGGCGTTATGGATTGTGATGCCTTTATCTCCTTTTCTCCAGCTTGATTTTGTTCCGTCGGAAATGCAGATTTCCGCCTTGGCATCCAAACCCAAAACGGCAAAACAATCGTTAAAGAGATTGATCATATACCCGAAATATTCTTTTTCCTGCGTTTTGTTCTTTGGCTTCGGGATGCTTCCCCTAAATGAAATTCCTATGTGGTTCTTTCTTTTGACCAAAGTAAGTTCTCCAAACGGGTTGTCGTAATTAAGATCAGGATTGTTGTACATGGTCAGATTGACCAGTTCTGCATCCTGAATATCTAACAGTTTAAAATAACCTGCGAGATCACGCTGTTCGGTTATTTCAATTTTGCCTTCAGCTGAAATTTCAATGTCGGTGGGATTCTCAAGTTTGCTTAGGAATGCTGCTGCCTGAATTGCCTGTTTTGCCTTAAAAGTAAATTTGTAATCATCATTGCAATCCAATGCACTGGAGACGCGATTGAATTTTTCAATAATTTCCTTTCTCGATTCTGTTTTGAAATTGAAAGCGTATTCTCCCATAGATATTAATTGGTGTTTTTTTGATTGTTTAGCTTATTAGCTGATATATTTTATTCATTTTCATGTTTTTATCTGTTAGGAATTTTTTAAATATTCTTTCATGCTCCAGTCATCTTCTGCAGGTTCGAGATATCTTTCTGTTTTTATGGGCTTTCCAAGGTTGTCTAAGCGAAGCGTTTTATTTTCGTCTCCGGCAACATGCTGCCACTGCCTTGAATCGGACGCGACAACCATTTCTGAAATTACTTTTAATTCGTTGTTTATTTCGGCCACTAAAAAGCAGTCAGAAATTCTTTTCGACAGACCTCCGGAGTCTGGAAAAGAAGTGTAGCAGGCCCAAATAGTGCCGTAATCTAAGTGCGTATATTCAGTGATTTTAAACAGATACCGTGTTCCCGGATAGGGTTTATTGACGCATGCATCATAAAAACGGTCAGGGGACGGACTTAAAATTTCACCGATGAGATTAAATGGGATGACTTGATCAATACTCTTATCGTAAGCATCCTGAAATTGGTTATTAATTTCATTTTTCACCAATTCATTATGCTCGTCAATTTTACCTTTTTGGCGTTTTAAGAAAATCGCTTCCTGCTCTTTTTTGAATATCAATTCTAAAAATGATTTTACTTTTTCCATATTGATTTATGATTCTTTTAAATATTCTTTAAATCCAGATTAGTAACTTATTTAGCCATTAGTCAAACATATAAAAATAAAAGTTTATACGTGTTGGTTTGCTGACCGATTTTGAACCGGGCACACTAAAGTAAATCAAATTGAAATAACAATTTTTACCGATGTATACCTGTCGGGATCCAGTGTATATTCGTAGTACATCCACAAGATATTCGTTTCGAAAGAAAATACCATTGGAGATAATCTATAGTTCTAAAAAAGAATCTTTCCTGCGTACTGACAGCGGAATGGTTTGCTTGTTTTTAAGGACGATCTTATTGCCTCTGCCGCCTTTGATAAAATGGTCAGTAAGCTATATTGGTCAGGTGATACTGGTGCGACCTAAAAAATTTAATGGCGGTAGCAACATGTCATATTCCTTGAGATTTGTAGAGACAACTAATTTCGGTGCATTGATGAAGCTAAAAGTGGTCTAATTCCGTTGGCCTGACAGCTCACAAATCCTGGATATGTACCAAATAAATTTTTCGGCTGTTTTAAGCGAAAGGCTTTGCAGGTTTTGCGGTTGGTAAAAAAGGTTGGAAAGCCGTGCGGAAACTTTGGCAGAAGCACATCCGCTGCTAATTATTTAAATATTAATTTTCAATGAAGTAAGTCTATTTTTATGCTTGCTGATATAACTTAAGTGGCAAAAACCCAGGCACGATATTTCGTGCCTGGGTTTTTCGTTTCCTATTATGGTACTTTATTTTTTAATTAGTCGGCTTGTAAAAGTATGTCCGCTAGTATCCGTCACTTTTAAGAGATAAATCCCACTCGGTACATTCTCAATATTAATATCGTCTTCTAAATTGTCGGAGACCGACTTCACGAGCATACCTTTACTGTCATAAATTTGCATTGTCGATAGGTTTCCGGCATTTGCCACTTTAAAAGTCTCGTTTACCGGGTTTGGATATACTACCAATTGATTTGCCCTGTCAAAATCACGGTTTCCGAGACTTGTAGCGTTGTTGAGATAGACCTTCCAATATTTTTGGCTTCCGTTAAAGAAAACCTGTGGAGTATTTTCAATTGCTTCATTTTCGGTATCGAGGAAATCCGGTTTGTGATCACCGTTCATGTCGATTACCGTGTGGTAATCATACGCCAGGCGATATTCTGACGTGTCGCTGATGATTGGGATGTTCCATTGAATCGCCGATGCCGCAAACCCAGATCCGTTATTGCTATATACTTTCCAGTATTTCTGGGTGCCATTGACGAATACCTCCGGGATGTTTTCGGTTGCCTGGTTTTCAGTATCGACGAAATCGGGCTTGTGGTCGCCGTCCATATCAATCACGGTATGGTAATCATAGGCCAGTCGGTAATCAGAAGTATCAGTGGAAATCGGAATATTCCACTGTACGGCGGTAGCATTGAATCCCACACCTGTATTGCGGTAAACTTTCCAGTATTTCTGGCTGCCATTTACAAATGCATCCGGGATGCTTTCAGTCGCCTGGTTTTCAGTATCAACGAAATCGGGCTTGTTGTCGCCGTCTATATCAATCACCGTATGGTAATCCCATGAAAGCCTGTAGTCTGAGGTGTCAGTCGAAATCGGAATGTTCCACTGCATAGGGGTCGCATCGAATCCTGAACCATTGTTGAGGTACACTTTCCAGTACTTTTGGCTACCATTTAAAAACACATCTGAAATATTTTCGGTCGCCTGGTTTTCGGTATCGACAAAATCAGGTTTTTTGTCGCCATTCATGTCAATTATGGTATGGTAATCATAAGAAAGAAGGTAATCTGAACTGTCGGTAGAAATCGGGATATTCCATTGCGTAGGGGTGGGGCTGAATCCTGAGCCTGTGTTGAGGTACACCCTCCAATATTTCTGGCTGCCGTTTGCGAAAACTTCCGGAATGCTTTCTGTAGATTGATTTTCAGTATCTACAAAGTCAGGCTTATTGTCACCGTTCATATCAATAAGCGTGTGGTAATCCCATGACATGCGATAGTCTGACGTATCGGTGTTTATTGGGATATTCCATTGTATGGCCGTTGCGCTGAATGACGTTCCATTGCCCAAATAGACTTTCCAGTATTTCTGGCTGCCGTTAAGGAATACTTCGGGAATGCTTTCGGTTGCCTGGTTTTCGGTATCGACAAGGTCAATTTTTCCATCACCGTCCATATCGATGAGTTGGTGGTAATCCCAGGCAGCGCGATATTCTGAGTTATCGGTTACTATAGGAATGTTCCATTGCAGCGCAGGACTCGTGAATCCCTGTGCCTGGCTATTGCTCCAGCCGGTTATGGCCAGTATTGTGAGTAAAATTTTTTTCATGGTTTTCATTTAAAAAAACCAGATTCCAAGTGCGGATGCATTCAGAATCTGATTTTATTGTAATTATTGTTTGATTACTTTTAGGGTTTTGGTTTCCTGACCGAAATTTACTTTTACGAGGTAGGTGCCTTGTGATAAATGCGAAACGTCTATACTGCCCTCATTGGCATTGATCGTTTTGGTCATCATTTCCTGTCCCAGCAAATTATAGATCAATACGCTTTTGATTTCATGGTCGAAGTCAATGTTCAAAATATCGGCTACCGGATTTGGATAAACCTTCATTTCATTGGTATCCATTTCATCAAAATCTGAAACACCCAAAACGCTGGTGTAGCAATCGACATTCACAGGGACATATTGCCCGGTTGTGGTTCCGTCGCCAATTTCTCCATATAGGTTTCTCCCCCAGGCCCATAACGAGTGTTCTGTCCTGGTCGCTATACTGGTGCCTAAATTTGCGACCACAATGTCCCAGTTACTAGCTGTACCAACCTGGATTGGCACATAATAGGTGCTGTGCGTGTAATTATCGTTGCCTATTTCCCCTGCGTTATTATAGCCCCAACCCCACAATGTCCCATCGGTTTTTATTGCCAGCGTATGCCAATAGCCGATTGAGGCAGTTTTCCAATTGTTTGCAGTGCCCAACTGGGTCGGTATATTCCTATCGGCCGTATCATCAAGTCCCAGTTGGGCATGGGTATTTTCACCCCAGACCCAGAGCGTGCCATTTGATTTTTTTGCCACGGTGGAATTGTACCCGGCGGAGATTAGCTGCCAGTTCGAATCGGTTCCAATCTGATAAGGCTCGTCACGGTTCGAACCAACGCCATCGCCAAGTTGTCCGTAGTCGTTTCTCCCCCAGGCCCAAAGCGTGCCATTGGTTTTGATTGCGAGCGTATGATAATTGCCAGCTTCTACAGTGAGCCAGTTGTTTTCCGTCCCGATGTGAACCGGAGTAATTTCATTGGTGTAACTTGCATTACCCAACTGGTTGTAGTTATTTCTTCCCCAACCCCAAAGGCTGCCGTCTGACTTTATTGCAAAAGTAAAATCGAAACCTGCACCCACTTTTACCCAGTCGTTGGCAGTGCCAATTCGAATTGGGGTAGATTTATTGGCTGTAGTACCATCGCCTAGTTGGCCGTAATTATTTCGTCCCCATGTCCAGAGCGAGCCGTCGCTTTTTACCGCGACTACATGCTCACCACCTGCGGCAATGTTTGTCCAGTTGCCAGAAGTTCCGATTTGTGTAGGAAGGTTTCGGTCGGCGGTATCGCCAAGACCCAACTGCCCGTAGTTATTATGGCCAAAACCCCAAAGCGACCCATCCATTTTTTTGGATATGGAATAATTCTCGCCCGCGGTGACTGTATTCCAGCACGTAGGTGCTATAAAAATGCCTGCAGGGCAAGCCATTTCCATCAGCGTGGCCGAATCGGTCAAACCATTATTCCCGAACTGTCCGTTGCCGTTATCTCCGGCCGCCCAGAGTTTCCCGTCGGCATTTTTTGCTACGGTGATTGCCGAACCGCCATCGATACCCTGCCAGTTTGTAGCTGTTCCGATTTTTGTGGGAACGGTTTTATTTGTAGTGGTACCATCACCCAGCTGTCCGTCGTTATTGCGTCCCCATGCCCAAAGTGTACCATCGGCCTTTATGGCCATTGAATGGAAATATCCGGTGCTAATGGTTATAAAGTTACCAGCCGCTGAGACTTGAGTCGGTACCAAAACGCTGGTGGTATTTCCGATACCTAACTGACCGTCGCCATTGTAGCCCCATGCCCAAATGGTTCCATTAGATTTTCTTGCAATGGTATGCGCAACTGCGGACGAAACGCTTTTCCAGTCAGTAGATGTGCCGATTTGAACAGGCGTATTTGTGGCTACCGTTGTGCCAATTCCCAACTCGCCATTGCTGTTATCTCCCCAAGCCCATAACGTTCCGTTCGTTTTAATCGCTATGGTGAACCCGTAGCCTGCAGTGGCGCTTTGCCAGTTGGTTGCGGTGCCTACCTGTACCGGCGCATCACTATCTACATTGTTTCCTATACCCAATTCACCGGAGTAATTGCTGCCCCATGTCCAGAGCGTACCATCAGTTTTTACGCCTACACTGTGTTCATAACCTGCATTAACGCTGCTCCAGTTGGAAGCACTGCCAATTTGGGTAGGTACGTTTCTCGCGATACCTGTACCATCGCCAAGTTGGCCATAATAATTATTGCCCCACGCCCAAATGGTACCGTCTGTTTTTTTTGCAACAGTATGCTCATTACCCGCCGAAACAGTTTGCCAATTGGCTGCCGTTCCTATTTGCATGGGTAGCGGCGCCCATGAATTAGTTGTGCCGCTGCCCAATTGGTACACGTCATTCTGGCCCCATGTCCAGAGCGTTCCGTTGCTTCCTATCGCTGCAGTATGCTTGCCTCCGGTTGAAATCATCTGCCAGCACTGTTGTGCCGAGAGCTGAAGGCTGATACACATGAATAAGATGGTGATTTTTCTTTTCATTTTTTGGTGTTTTTAACTGGATACATTTCCAGCTTGGTTAATATTAAATTGTCTGGTTAATTAAAAAACAAAACATCGCAAATCTCGCTATCCGGATAGGGCATCTTTGAGCAAAAAGATTGATTTATTTTGTTCTGGTTTACTTAAATTATTGTGCAATTTTAATAAATAAAAAGCCGGATAAAGTGGAAAACAGATATAGATGTGTATGTGTCGATATTTCGTATAAATGTGTTGGGATTTAGAGGAAATCCGTTTTTAGAAAAACGTGATTTGGAATCATTATCGGGCAACTTTGCGCTATAGCGTTGTCAGCGAAATTCGCAGGAATACCTCCATTATTTCAACTTCAAGGACAATAACTGCTTGATGGCCGACTTTTCTACTTCGTGCCATTGCTGCTATTTGCCATATTCCATTTTACCGAGTACCAGTGATGTATCGATAATAAAACAGGTGTTTGTAAAAAGATTGAATATTCGGGGCAGGTATATTTGAAGTCGGTTGTGTCGCCCCGGGAAGTGATCGCTTTAAAAGTATATTTTGAAATGTAATTTCCTGCAAGTCTCATAAATGCTTAGCGTGAGTACTTGCGTTGACGCTATCCTCGTCAGGGAATCAATTATGAGCGATCAATCGAGGCGGTAAAGAATATCACTTTGAAGTGTTACAAGTTCCGGGAATTGCCCTGCGTTTATTAAATTTTGCATTACCTCGTCAGCAATCTGTTTTGCTTTTAAATACGTTATTTCAGGATTAAATGTCATTTGTATTCCCGGCATTTCCCAGGAATAACAAATCTCATCATTGCCTACTTTATAGTATGCGTAGCCATCCTGAATAACTTTCTGCCACGCCATTGTATTTGGTGTCATGATATCGTCATAATTTTCGGCTGTCAATTCGATGTCGCCACGGATCAGGAATTCAAAATCTTTTCCCAGCCAGCGGGATTTATCGGGTTCGGGCTTTATGGCCGCCTCATTCGGGATGGCATTTTCTTTCTTTTTAAAAAAATTGAATATTTTCATGCGGGAAGATTTTTAAGATTTAATAACTGAAAGCATCCTGATCCCTGAGGATTTTTATAAAGATATGGAGTTGCTCATTCATTTGTTCATCTGTATTCCACTTAAGGTCTTTATCCTGCGTGAGTAGTTCACAATGAAGGCCATCTAAGGCCAATGTGTCAGGATTCACTATTGAAAAGGTTTCAGGTTTAAAAAGACGATGGATGCCATTTATTTCGGAGTCGCTTGCCGTTATCGCCTTTTCAGTAACCGCAAGGCGATCGAGATTGTATATGTGTAAGTATCGTTTTCCGTCTAATGCTGCATCCCATTTCCTAAACACTATTTTGTTTTCGCTTCCGCCGTAAAGACTGAATGAAAAAGCATGGTCAGCCAGTTGTCCGATTTGGCAAAAAGTAAACATCCAATCTTGATGTTGATGATTAAAATGGGGGAGCAGTTCCTTTCTCAGTTCGTTGAAAAAACGGGTTGTATCGGTGGTTATGCGTTCCATAAATTACTAAATACATTGTTATTGATGGTGTTTATAAAAGCTGTTTTAATACCCAAAATATTAGTAGTTTACGACAGGCGGCATTGCTGCGTTGGCTTTTATCATGAGTGCTTCGCCTTCCGGTGTTTGAAAATCATACGGGCTATGCCCGACTTCTATAAAGATTCCGTCTTTGATCAGTTGGGCATTAATATAAGGATTGTCGAAGATAGCGTTGCCGCCTTGTTTTTTGAATTCTTGGGCATCGTAATATTGCAGCCAGTATAAGCCGGGGAAATCAGTCGTTCGCCGGTTTTCTTTGTATATTTTATTAAATGATTCAAATTCTACGGGTGGAACAGCTAAAAGTTTTAAATCTAATCCTTCCGCTAAATGTAAGGCAATCTTTTTTGTTATATGAAACTCTTCTCTTTTTATTGACGGAATGCTGACAAATCCCCTTCCATCTGGTTTCGTGATCCTGATGCTGGGCTTACCTTCATCAGATTCATATCCTATGCCGTATTTATTACGCACAAATGCTTTCAGCACTTCTTTATCCAGATAAGAGGTTATGGGCAATTCTTTTACATTATTTGCCTGAGTGATAACTGCAGTTTTTGGCGGAGGAAGTAATTCATCGCAAAGATTCAGTATAAATAAAATTTCTTTTTCTGAAAACGCCTTTTTTGTGTAAAAGAAAGTATTCATTTATTTTTTGTTTTTAGACTTACCTTTTATGGTTTCTGAATTCAGTTTCTAACTATCGGTGGCATCGCAGCATTGGCATTGATCATGAGCACTTCGCCTTCCGGTGTTTGAAAATCATACGGGCTATGCCCAACTTCTATAAAGATTCCGTCTTTGATCAGTTGTGCATTAATATAAGGATTGTCTAAGATAGCGTTGCCACCTTGTTTTTTGAATTCTTCGGCATCGTAATATTGCAGCCAGTATAAGCCGGGGAAATCAGTCGTTCGCCGGTTTTCTTTATACTTTCTTTTAAACAGAACGAAATTTACAGGAGAGACACCTAAACTTTTGAGCTCAAGTCGATTTACTAATTGTAAGGCAATATTCTTTGTCATATGGTATTCATCGCCCTTTTTTAATGGAATTGATATGAGGCCGCGCCCATCTGTTTTTGTAATTCGGATACCTGGATTTTCATAGCCGGCACTATATTCAATTCCATACTTATTCCGATTGAATTTTTTTAGCACACTTTTATCCAAATAAGAAGTTACAGGTATTTCTAGTACTTTCTTAAACTGTGTAATGTATGCGTGTGTTGGACCAGGAAAATGGTCTTCACATAGTGTTAGTATAGATAATATATCGCCGTGTGTCAATTCTCCGTGTGTGTCGAAAAATATGCAGTTTTCTTCCATTAGATCATATTTATTAAGTATTCGAACATTATTTTTCTCAATGTTATTTTTTAACGCTCAAAATATTATTAGTCTACTACAGGCGGCATTGCTGCATTGGCGTTAATCATGAGCGCTTCGCCTTCCGGTGTTTGAAAATCATACGGACTATGCCCGACTTCTATAAAAATGCCGTCTTTGATCAGTTGGGCATTTATATACGGGTTTTCTAAAATGGCTTTGCCGCCTTGTTTTTTGAATTCTTCGGTGCCATAGTATTGCAGCCAGTATAAACCTGCAAAATTCTTAGTGCGTTTGTGGCGGCTGTAATGTTTTCTGAAAAAATGCCTGAAATTAACAGGAGAAACATTTAAAAACTCTAACTCCAGTTTTTCGCTCAATTGCAGTGCTATTTTTTTGTGAGATGGTATTCGTCCTTATTAATCAGAGGTATGGTTATTACCCCGGTTCCTTCCTCCCTTGAAATTAAAACATGAGGTTTTTCAGGTTCCGATGAATATTCTATTCCGTATTTATTACGTGAGAACATCTTATATACATTTTCGTCAAGATAAGAGGAAACAGGAAATTCCTTTACCCCCTTTGCCAGCGTTACATAAGCTTTTACAGGTGAAGGCAATAATTTGTCACAAAGCATTAATATAAAGTTTAAGTCACGTTCCGAAAATTCTTTTTGACAGCCAAAGGTGATTATAGTTTCTTCCATGATAGAATACATTCTTAAATTTCCTATTTTATTGGAGTAGGCATCGCAGCATTGGCATTGATCATGAGCGTTTCGCCTTCTGGTGTTTGAAAATCATACGGGCTTTTGCCAACTTCTATAAAAATGCCGTCTTTGATCAATTGTGCGTCGATGTATGGATTGTCGAATATGGCTTTGCCGCCTTGTTTCTTAAATTCTTCGGCATCGTAATATTGCAGCCAGTATAACCCGGGGAAATCGGTGGTACGTTTCTCTTTTGCATATTTTCTATCAAATGACCTGAAATTTACAGGAGCTACTTCAAGTTTTTTTAAATCTACATTGTTGGTTAATTTTAAAGCCATTTCTTTTGCTATTTTATATTCATCACCCTGCTCTAACAGAAACTTAAACACACCGCCGGAAGTTGATGCGTTGATAAGAACACCATGTTGGATTGTGCCGCATTCGTACTCTATGCCATATTTGTTCCTCGAAAATGCTTTAAAAACCTCTTTATCGTTGAAAGAATTTATTCCAATTTCCTTGACTTTTTTTGTTTGAGTGATGTATGCTTTTTTGGGCGGAGGCAACAACTCCTCGCATAATGACAAAATAATAGATAAATCTTGCTCTGTGCAGTCGCGACTTAGTTGAAATTCAATAAAAATTCTATGCATATAGTTTTTATTTGATGTTGATTCACACAATTGTTATTGGCAAACTTGCCAGAGTTATGCGCTCATTTATTTTATTGCTGTCCATTTAAATGGTACCGCGGTTGTTGCCGGTAGCATAGCAGCAAATCTTTTCCTTTCTTCTTCATTGAACTCCAGCAGATTTTCCGAATATTTTTCATCAATCCATTTTTTAGGATGTTGATGGATATATAGCCCGCGAATTGTTTCTTCTAATTTATCTTTTCCGAAACACCGGAACATTATTTCCGGATCAGGAACTTCTAAAGTCCTTTGGGTTCGTTCCTGATTTCCAAACCTTTCCATAAAACCATAACTGTCGATGATTTTGCCATTGGTAATCTTCACAAGTCCTGATGGCCCGCCTAAAAAATCAGGGCTACTCGCGATCACTGTAAAATAATTTTTTTTAAATTTTTCTGACACTTCAACGATCGCCCAATAAGGCAAATATTTCCTTCGTTCATAGGTGAAAAACAATACTTTGGAATCGCTGCCGCATTCCCTGATTTTTATAAAAGACATTCCGTTTTGGTAATAGTCTTTGGCATCGCTTTCAAAAATGGCATCAGCTATTTCCATTTCCCCGATTTCAATCCCCTCGACAATAATATTGATTTGCGTGTCCCAACCCATAATAATCAAATTTTAGTTTAACAGCATACTTTTATTGCCGATGATTTACTACCTTTATTTGCTTGTCCTTTGGATTGTTATGAAAATGATTTGCGATTCCGAAAGATTTTGAGGTGTAAATATCGGACATGATGGCACCGTCCGATACCGGCATAATTATACCCGTTCGCAAATTTTTTATTTTCGAATGATTGTCTTTGCAAAATTCCATGAACCATATTTTTCCGATAAAACCAATCTCAATATTCAAGTGCAGGTCTACGAAAATTTTATTTGGCTCATTACTTGGTTTTAAAATCAGGACGGAATCATCTTTCAAAGTGTAAATTTCCCATTGTTCATGAGCTTTCCTGTGGTCGATGTATCGATCATAGAAGTCCAGCACTTTTATTTTGTCAATGCAGATAGTAGTCCCGATCTTGTATTTTGGGATGATATTCCCATTAGAAATTTGGCTCATTTCCCTCCTTAATTGCTGTTTGGTTTCCTATCTAAAATTTAAAAAATAACCCTGACCAAAATCCGATTGATCGGAAGGCTTTCTAATACTTCGAAATACATAATCATCACCTCGAAACAATTTCATTTGAATCGGGATTTATTTCTTGTTTCATTTGTGTATTCATTATATGCCTTTCGGCAAATCAATTATGTCAGGTAATTTCAAGGCATCGTCAACTATGTATGGTGTTACGCTTTCTTTGGGTTTCCAATCGTTTTGAAGGAAGTACCTGATTAGGGCGGCGATAACAGCCGGGCGATTTAAATTGATGCCAACCGTTTGTCGTTCATCTATTGGGTACGGCTCATTATTAATCAAAGGAGGTTTATATTTGAACAACCAAATCACGCCTTCATCGGGATAGCCAATGCACCATCTGTCTGTACCAATATTCTGATTAAGATTGCCGTTGTCGTTTTCCCTAAATGATAATTGAAGTGGCGATTTTTTATGCCCTTCAAGAAAAATCACAACCTTTTCAATACATCCGGTATGTCCACGGCCTGTCGGATGAAGATGCACCCGCTTCCATAAATAGGTTTCCTCTTCAATTTTAATTTCCGTAATTTATTTTTTACCATCTCCGGAGATTTGAATTGCTGCTCTATCTTAAAATGCGTATACGATTTGGGGCATAGGAAAGGCAGTACAAACCATAAAAATAGCCGAACGTATTATATTACCAAATTAACATTGCAGCATAACTAAGAGCTAAGTTAGGGAACTCTGCTTAACAAATTGAAGATAATGTGTAACTGTTGATTAATAAGGGATATTCGTTTAAAATCTGTGTGTATTCGTTTAATATCAATCCCACAGGTTTTTGCATTGATCCCTAATAATTTGAAAATTATGTAAGATTATTTTGTAACCCCAAGTGTACAAATTCCAAACCATTTTATGCAGGATTTAAAGAAATTGGCCTATTATTCCGGTTAATCTGCGAGATAATTTTTATGATAGAGGTTTGGATGTCCTGAGTGGGAGAACGTTTACTATTATAAACTAATGAAGTTGTCGTAAAATCTTATGGTTGGGATTTATAATTTTGAATAGCCCATTTCAGCAGGGCATTTTTTTCTTTGGGCAGGCCCAGCTTTTCAATTATTTTACTTCGGTGCCCTTCAACGGTCTTTTCAGATAAGAATAACAAATCGGCAATTTGCCTGCTGGTTTTTTGGCAGGCCACCTGCTCCAATATTTTTCTTTCCGAAAAAGTCAGTGTTGCCAGTTCGCCCGTATCTGGTCCGGCAGAAGGAATTAAATCATCTTCTAAGAATGCACTGATGTATTTTTTGCCGTTTTTAACTTCCCTTAAGCAGTGTTCTAACTCTGCCTGGGCATGTTCTTTTAATATATAGCCGAATATGTTATATTGTGTGGCTTTTTTATAGATGGTCATTTCTTTATGCATGGTCAGCAGGATCACTTTCGTTTTAATTTTGGCTTCCTGCACTTTTTTGGCGACTTCCAAACCGTCGAGACCGGGCATGTTAATATCCAGAATGGCAATATCGGGCAGATGGAGTAAGATCAGGTTAAGTGCCGAAATTCCGTTTGAACAGGTATCAGTTACTTTATAACCGTAGGATTCTATAAAGCTTTTAGTGCCTTGCAACATAAAAGGATGGTCATCCGCTATTAGTATCTTCATTGTTTTTTGATCTCAATTGTTATGATCGTTCCGTTTTTGTCAGAAAATATTTTGGCTTCCCCGCCAATAGCCCTGCTTCGCTCGATGATGTTGTGAAGTCCAAAGGCAGCGCTGCTATTCAGGGTCTCATCAACGTCAAAACCTTGTCCATTATCCTTTATTTCGATGTGGATTTTGTTTTTTGACTCCGAAATAGTGATCTTCGATGCTATGGCATTGGCATATTTAATAATATTAGATATTGCTTCCTGTATAATCCGATAAATCTGCAATTCTACAGATGATGTCAGGTCATATTCATAGTCCATTTCAGCAGTGATCATAAAATTATTTACTGATTGTGCGCGGTCTACCAATTGCCTGATGCTGTCTTTCAATCCTATCTTATCAAACATTACGGGATGCAAATTGCGGCTTATGCTCCGAATATCATTGATAATAGCATCTATCTTAGTATTGGTTACCGATGTTTTTTCGTCAAACATATTTTTTAAGCTTAACAGTTCATGGCTCACGCTATCGTGCAGGTCGCTGGCAATACGCTTACGCTCTTCTTCCGTTTTTTCTAAAAGCTGCCTGGTGTAGGTTTGCGCGGTTTGTTTTTCATTTTTCAGCTTTTTCTGTTTTTGCCTGCTTTGATACACTACGATTATTACTAGTGCTGCCAAAATTGAAAATGCCAGCCAGGCTATTGTCGAATTTTTTTTAGCGATGGTTCTTTCCTGCGTTACGATCTTCTTTTCTTTTTCAGCATTTTGGTATTTTTTATCCAGTTCGATCACTTTATCTGAATTAGCTTCATTGCCGATATCTAATGACACATTTACTAGATTTATTTCATACTCATAAGCTGTTTTATAATCACCTCGTTTAACTGCATCATCTTTTAAAATGAGGTAATAGATTTTTAACCGTTGGTAGTTTTGATTTTCAACCAGATATGGAATTACTGTATTGCGAATCTTTTCGGTATCAATGGGTTCGTTGTTCTTTAATTTATAATCTGCCACGATCACGTCAAACTCCATGTTCGTTTGTGTGCTGTTTACCTCCCTTACAACAGGTTCAATTTCATCTATTATTTTTTTGGCTTCCTTAAGCTTTTCTTGGCGCAATAACGAACTGATATAACTCGTATATACACTTATTTTAGTGTCCTTAGACTTGGATCCGGATGAATTAAAATAATTATAGGTCGATTCAACAAGTGCATTTAAATTCTTATTATTATCGTTGCTATATATCGCAGCTTTATTGTATAAAGCTATAAAGACATTATCCAGATCCTTCGCTTTTTTAAAGCAATCGATAGCTTTATCATAATATTTTTCAGCTTCCGGATAGTTATTTGCAGTGTAATAAATCCCTGCCAGGCTATTGTAAACCGCCCCTATGCCATTAATATGATTAATTTTCTTAAAATAGGTTAATGCCTGCATATTGTATTTAATGGCTAAGTCCTGGTTGCCAATATTGAAATTACAAAAAGATAAATCACAATAGGCATAAGCTATGTCCCGGCAACTATCATAATCTGTAACCTCGGTTGAGACTGTTTTCAGCGCATAGGAAATGGCAGTTTTATAGTCGCCTTTATCATTGTACAGAGTAGTAAAATAGGAATTTATAAATAATGTTTTTTTAACCGGTATTTTCGACCTGTACCTGTTGCTAAAAGTATTTATTGTGTTAACAAACTTTTTGTCGAATGATCTGGCACGTGCTTTTTTGCTGCAAACAACCTCCAATACATGAGCTGCCTGCCCTATATCTTTGTTTAATATCTTTTGGTAATAGTCGTAAAAAACGGGCATATAGTTAGCCTTTGCGTAATTTTCCTCCTTATCCAGCCATGCAAAAGTAGCATCAAGTTTACCTGTGCTGACTTTTTTCTCATATATCACATTGTCACTTTTTTCATGGCATGCAAATACAGTGGACAGCAAGATAAATACAGCGAATATTTTTAGATTGTTTGTATGGAAGCCCATATTTTTTTTGGTAAAAGTATTTATATTTTAATTGGTTTCGATAGTTTATTAAAGTTCAGGGGTTTCCCCTTGTACGATTTCTTTTGCAAATCTTTCATCTTTGCTTTTTAAAGAATTGCGCATCTCGCAATGGATTTTTATACCAAAGACATCTCAGTTTTATCAAGCACAATCGCAACAACTTAAAGGTCTCAAATTAAAAATTAATATATCCGAATTGGGTTACCCTTTCGGATATTAAGACGTAACCTTGCACATGTTAAATTTAACATTTTTTTATTATGAAATTATTCGTTAAAAAAACCTCCTTTTGTCTATCATTGTCTCTAGTGATGTTATGCACAACGCTAAAATCACAGCAAATGCTCGACTATGTGTCTGCTTCGGCCATTGCGCCTTCGGCAGGAATGGCCCTAAATAAAAATGCGGCCACCACAACATTTGCAGGTTGTACTACCGGATCGCAATACCCGGATCAAATTTTCACTCCAACCTGTACAGGCGCGGCGCAAACGATAAATACCGATGCCTGGGCGGGTGAATATGCTGCGGTTATCGTTACATCAAACACACAATATACATTTTCAAGTTCTACAGCTACCGATTATATTACTATATCTGATAGCGGGGGCACAACGATACTCGCTTCGGGTATATCCCCGCTGGCTTGGAATGCCGGTGCAAATAGCGGGAGTATTCGCTACTATATTCACAAAAACGCATCCTGCACTGTGGAAAATGTTAGCAGGATCCGGTATATCTTATGTAATGGCTGTAGCACACCCGCACCATCTGCCGTTGCGCAATCATTTTGTAACAGTGCCACGGTTGCTAACCTTGTTGCCACAGGAACAGTATTAAAATGGTATACTGCCTCAACCGGCGGAACACAACTTGCCGGAACTACAGCTTTGGGTACCGGGACTTATTATGTTTCCCAAACCCTCAACAGCTGCGAAGGTGCCCGCACATCAGTAGCAGTTACTTTAAATGTTACACCTGCCCCTACAGGTGTAACAAGCCAGGTATACGCAGGCACCGGCACAATTGCTAATTTATCAGCCATAGGTACTACTGTGCAATGGTATGCCGCAGCAACAGGAGGTTCGCCTTTAGTTACAACCACGGCATTAACAGACGGCACAACTTACTATGCCTCACAAACTATAAACGGCTGCGAAAGCCCATCACGGTTGGCCGTTACCGTAATTAATATCAGCCAGGCTGCGCAAGTATTTTGCGCAAGTCAGGCACCAATAATCGCCAGCCTTGCTGCCACACCGGCAACGGGGACTATCGTAAAATGGTTTGCCGCTATTTCAGACGGTACCCCCCTCGGCAGTGTAAGCACGCTCGTAACAGGTAACTACTATGCAGCCCAGGTGAAGCCTGGTATCGTAAGTACTTTTGCGGGAAGTACGCAGGGATTTGCAAATGGTAATGCTGCAGATGCGACATTTAACAACCCACGCTCGATAGTTATTGATAATGCAGGCAACTACTATATTGTCGACAGTGAGAATAGTGCAATTAGGAGAATAACGCCGGGCGGTATAGTATCTACACTGGCCGGCGGTACATTAGGAAACGCAAATGGCACCGGTACCAATGCCGGGTTCCAGCAACCTGCCGGAATGGACATAGATGCGAACGGCAATTTGTATTTAGCGGATCAGTCGAACCATACCATAAGGAAAATCACACCTGCCGGAGTAGTGACTACTTTGGCGGGAGCATATGCGGGATTTAACAACGGTACAGGAAGTAATGCCTTATTTAATTTTCCTACTGACGTGGCAGTCGATGCTAACGGCAATGTGTATGTTGTAGATCAGGGCAATAACGCCATAAGGAAGATCACACCGGGAGGTGTAGTTACTACACTTGCAGGGGGTACGCAGGGATCTGCAAACGGAACGGGTACAGCCGCACAATTCTATTTTCCGCGACAATTAGCCTTTGATGCTGATGGTAACATAATTGTTGCAGACACGAACAATAACCTGTTAAGAAAAGTCACGCCCTCAGGAGTTGTAACAACATTTGCGGGAACTAACGGCTCTGGCTATGTAGATGGCCCGTTAAGTTCAGCCAAATTTGGGCAGCTACAGGTATTGCAAAATGACACAGCAGGAAACTTATTTATATACGACAGTAACGCAAGGATCAGGAAGATCACGCCATCGGGTATTGTAAGCACGATAGCGGGATCTAATATGGGTTCTTTCGCAGATGGCGCTCCTGACACTGCGCAATTTAATTTCCCTGATGGCCTTGCTATAAATCCTGACGGTACGATATATGTTGCAGACAGGTTTAATCACAGGATAAGAAAAGTAGCTCCGGATAGCGAAAGCAACCGTGTTGCAGTACAGGTTACCGTAAATAATACTCCGGTACCGGTTGCGGGACCGCAGTCTTTTTGCGTTGCGGGAACGGTTGCCGGCCTTGCTGCTACAGGAACTGATATTAAATGGTATGATGCTCCAACAGGAGGAATGCCTTTGAGCGCTTCAACAGCATTGTTAACAGGTATTTATTATGCAACGCAAACTATAGACGGATGCGAAAGCGCCAGAAAGGCAGTAGCAGTAAGTATAAGTGATCCCGTGATCACAGTCCCTGCCACGATAACAGTTTGTGCCAATGAGCTGGTTACCTATGATGTAAGCGTAAACAATGAAGTGTTTGTAACTCAAAACACGACTCAAAACCAATTGACTTATAGCGGGTTATGTGGTAATGGAGGAGATGCAGTATACAGGATTTTTGACCTCAATGCATTAGGATACTCGAATGGGATTACATTAAGCTCTGTCGTTTTCAATGGTGGTTCGACAAATGGGGAGGCTACCTTTAGCGCCTATACGTTGTCGGGGCCATTGCTTTTACAAAACCTTACACTGTTAGGAAACACTACATTTCCAGTAGGATCGTCATTTTCTTCTCATACAGTACCGATGGGTGATATAATGGTGCCTGCAAACTCGATTCTCGTAATCGCGGTTTCATCGCCAGATACTCTTCTGTTTGGTTACAATTCAGATGGAGAATCTGCTACCGGCTATCTAAAGGCCGATGCTTGTGGATATACTGAGCCTGTACCGTTTGGTCCTGGCATTAACCTATTATTGAGTTTTAATGCAATTAACGGCACTACGTTGTCACTCGATTCAGGATTACCTTCCGGCAGCTTATTCCCTGTAGGTACTACCACGGTTACCTATACCGCAGCCAGCGCTGCCGGGTGTACGGCTGCGGCGAGTTTTGACGTTGTGGTAAATCCTGCAACTCTCGCACCTGTCGCATCTGACCAAATATTTTGCAACGCAGCAATAGTTTTTGATCTTCAGGCTACCGGGACCGATATAAAATGGTATGATGTTGCTACAGATGGCACACCGCTTTTGGCCAATACACCGCTGGAAACAGGGAATTATTATGTAACGCAAACCCTTAACGGCTGTGAAAGCCAGAGGCTGGAAGTACATATTACAGTAAATGATACCCCTGCGCCCTTAGCGGCAGCACAGTCGTTTTGTGGTACCGCAACGGTAGGGCAGCTTGTAGCTACAGGCACTGATATAAAATGGTATGATACAACTACAGGAGGAATATCTTTGGATGCTTCAACTGTATTGACTTCAGGGAATTACTTTGTAACACAAACATTGAACGATTGCGAAAGCGCAATGACCGCAGTTGCAGTAACGATAAATGGGTTTCCTGTAATTACTGTTCCTGCGACTATTACCGCCTGCGCGAATGAGGTGGTCAATTATAGCATAGAAGCGGCAATCGTACCCGCAGACGGAGGGTTACTTACCCAAACCGCAAGCAGGATGCCGCTTCCCCAGCACGGCATTTCCTGTCCGTCAAGCGATAATACGTACCTGAGGGTTTTCGACCTGCAGGCCATGGGTTATTCGGACGGGCTTCTTTTGGATACCATAAATTTTGCGGTGGAACAAAATCTGGCCACACAGAATGTTACAGTAACAGCATACACGTTGTCGGGCCCATTCATTATGGATAACCTTACAATATTGGGAAGCACTACTATTGCTGTAAATACGGCACCAAATGTGTTATACTCGGCGCCTATGGGAGGGATCACAGTGCCTGGTAATTCGACCTTAGTGATAGCGTTCTCAGTAGATGCCGGTACATCGTTTTATCCGGGTGGAACAAATGCGGCACAAACCGGAGCTTCTTATATAAGGACTGTGGGTTGTAATTTACCGGAGCCTACAGATCTTGCCAACATCGGATTTGGCTACGCGCATACGATTTTAGATTTTAATGCGCGGCCTCTTGCGCCACCGGTGTTAACCCTTGAAGCAGGACTCCCATCAGGCAGTGTTTTCCCTGTGGGTACAACTACAGTCACTTACAATGCGGCTACAGCAGCGGGATGTGAAGCGACAGCAAGTTTTGATGTGATAGTGAACCCGGAAGTAGCTGCACCGGTTGCCGCAAACCAGGTGTTTTGCAACGCTGCCACGGTTGCCGACCTTGAAATAACAGGAGAAAATATACAATGGTACCATGGCGTTACCGCTATTGATAGTACTGAACCACTTGGATCTGGAACATATTTTGCCACACAAACGGTAAACGGGTGTGTAAGTGCCTATACACAGATAAATGTTACCGTAGCGGAGCCTTTGATCTTAACCCCATACACCTACAATGATGTGGCCTGCCACGGCGACAATACAGGTTCGGCAACAGTTTATGCGACAGGCGGTTTAGACCCTCTTGCAACGCCTACCGAGATGGCTGATTATATGTACTCCTGGGCACCTTATGGAGGAAATGGAGCAACAGCTACCGGCCTGGCAGCAGGAACGTATACCGTAACAGTTACAAGTGCTGCAGGATGCACAGCTACCCAAAGCTTCATAATTGGAGAGCCGGATGTGCTTACTGCTTTGATCGTTGATCAGGGAAATGTTTTGTGCAATGGCGAAGCAACAGGCTGGGCTACGGCACTGGCTGACGGCGGTAGTGTTATGTATGACGCAGGGACAGGATTACCCGATCCTTATTCTTATTCCTACGAATGGAACACCGTTCCGGTCCAGTTCACAGCTACTGCCACAGGCTTAGCAGCAGGAACCTATATTGTAACTATCGCTGATGCTAACAGCTGCTCAACTACCAAATCGGTTACTATCACCCAGCCGAATGTACTGGCAGCAACAACTACGCAAACAAATGTGTCGTGCTTTAACGGTACGAACGGTTCAGCAACTGTAACGCCAACAGGCGGAACAGGAACCTATACGTACTCATGGAACACCATTCCGGCACAAACTTTGGCTACAGTCAATGGGCTTTCTGCAGGAACGTATATTGTAAATATCACTGATGCTAATAGTTGTTCCATCACCAAAACAGTTACTATTACCCAGCCAAATGTTTTGACAGCAACGACCACGCAGACCAATATATCGTGCTTTAACGGCACTAACGGATCGTCAACAGTAACACCAACAGGCGGGACGGGAAACTACTCGTATTCATGGAACACCATTCCGGTACAAACCACAGCTACGGCAACAGGATTGGCAGCGGGAACGTATATTGTAAATATCACCGATGCTAATAGTTGTTCAACTACAAAATCGGTTACCATCACCCAACCGAACGTACTGGCAGCAACGACCACACAAACGAATGTATCGTGCTTTAATGGTACGAATGGTTCGGCAACTGTAACAGCAACAGGCGGAACGGGAGCCTACTCGTACTCATGGACTACAGTGCCTGTAAAAACTACAGCTACGGCTACAGGATTGGCAGCAGGAACATATATTGTAACTATCACCGATGCGAACAGCTGCTCAACTACCAAATCGGTTACCATCACGCAACCGAACGTACTTGCAGCTACAACTACACAGACCAATGTATCGTGTTTTAACGGCACGAATGGTTCAGCAACGGTGACACCAACTGGAGGCACAGGAGCGTACTCATACTCATGGAATACTGTACCGGTACAGGTTTCGGCTACAGCCAATGGGCTTTCTGCAGGAACCTATGTTGTAACCATTATGGATGCCAACAGCTGCTCAATCACAAAATCAGTTACCATTACCCAACCGAATGTACTGGCAGCAACCACAACCCAGACTAATGTATCGTGCTTTAACGGCACGAATGGTTCGGCAACTGTAACAGCAACAGGCGGAACGGGAGCCTACTCGTACTCATGGACTACAGTGCCTGTAAAAACTACAGCTACGGCTACAGGATTGGCAGCAGGAACATATATTGTA
>NZ_JBBYHR010000001.1:0-237728 GCF_038289855.1 Flavobacterium arundinis | reverse complement strand
CACGCAACCGAACGTACTTGCAGCTACAACTACACAGACCAATGTATCGTGTTTTAACGGCACGAATGGTTCAGCAACGGTGACACCAACTGGAGGCACAGGAGCGTACTCATACTCATGGAACACAGTTCCTGTACAGACATCGGCTACAGCAAACGGACTTGCTGTGGGAACATATATCGTAACCATCACCGATGCCAACAGCTGCTTAACTACCAAATCGGTTACTATTACGCAACCGAACGTACTGGCAGCGACAACAGCACAAACCAATGTATCGTGCTTTAACGGTACGAATGGTACGGCAACAATAACACCAACAGGTGGAACAGGAAGCTACTCGTACTCATGGAACACAGTACCTGTAAATACATCGGCTACAGCCAATGGGCTTTCTGCGGGAACATACATTGTAACCATTACGGATGCCAACAGCTGTTCAATCACAAAATCGGTTACCATCACGCAACCGAACGTATTGGCAGCAACTACCACACAAAATAATGTATCGTGCTTTAATGGTACCAACGGTTCCGCGACTGTAATACCAGCAGGAGGAACAGGAGCATACTCGTATTCATGGAATACCGTTCCGGTACAAACCACAGCCACGGCTACAGGATTGGCAGCAGGGACTTATATTGTAACTATCACTGATGCCAACAGCTGCTCAATCACAAAATCGGTAACCATCACCCAGCCGAATATACTGGCAGCAACCACCACACAAACGAATGTATCGTGCTTTAACGGCACGAACGGTTCTGCAACAGTAACGCCAACCGGCGGAACGGGAACCTATTCTTATTCCTGGAATACAGTTCCGGTGCAAACTTCGGCTACGGCCACAGGATTATCAGCAGGAACGTATGTTGTAACCATTACGGATGCCAACAGCTGTTCAATCATAAAATCGGTAACCATCACCCAACCGAATGTACTGGCAGCAACAACTACACAGACGAATGTATCCTGCTTTAACGGCACGAACGGTTCTGCAACTGTAACGCCGACAGGCGGAACGGGAACGTATTCGTACTCCTGGACTACAGTTCCGGTACAAACTTCTGCTACTGCCACAGGCCTTGCAGCCGGAACATATATCGTAACCATCACCGATGCCAACAGCTGTTCGACCACAAAATCGGTTACGATAACACAGCCAAATGTTTTGACAGCGACGACCACGCAGACCAATGTATCTTGCTTTAACGGTACGAACGGGTCGGCAACAGTAACGCCAACAGGCGGAACGGGAACGTACTCTTACTCTTGGAACACAACGCCTGCACAGGAAACATCCACGGTTACGGGACTGGCAGCAGGCTCATACACTGTGACGGTAACCGACGCTAATGGCTGTTTGATCACTGAAACAATTACCATCACCCAACCTAACGTGTTGACAGCGACGACCACGCAGACCAATGTATCTTGCTTTAACGGTACGAACGGGTCGGCAACAGTAACGCCAACAGGCGGAACGGGAACGTACTCTTACTCTTGGAACACAACGCCTGCACAGGAAACATCCACGGCTACCGGACTGGAAGCAGGCTCATACACTGTGGTAGTAACAGATGACAATGGCTGCTCGATTACCGAAACAATTACGATTACCCAACCTGAAGTATTGGCCACTATAACGGCTCAAACCAATGTGTCCTGTTTTAATGGCACGAATGGGTCGGCAACAGTAACACCAACAGGCGGGACGGGAACGTACTCTTACTCTTGGAACACAACGCCTGTACAGGAGACAGCCACGGCTACCGGACTGGCAGCAGGCTCATACACTGTGGTAGTAACAGATGACAATGGCTGCTCGATTACCGAAACAATTGCGATCACCCAACCTGAAGTATTGGCAACGACAATGGCCCAAACTAATGTGTCATGTTTTAATGGCACGAATGGGTCGGCAACAGTAACACCAACTGGTGGCACTGGAGCTTACACTTACTCATGGAGCACTGTGCCTGAGCAAACCACCGCCACAGCTACCGGACTGGCAGCAGGTTTATACATCGTGACTGTAACCGACGCTAATGGTTGTACTGCTACTGTTAATTTTACAATTACCCAGCCACCTGCAATTATTATAGGTACCCAACCGGAAGATAGTATCGTAACTGTTGGTGATAATACAACTTTTATTATTGCTGCTGAAAATGCAGACACCTACCAATGGCAGTTAAGTACAAACGGCACCGACTGGAATGATATAACAGACGGTGGTACATCACCTGCTTATAGCGGCGCTTCCACAAACACGCTTTCATTGGCAGGGATACCACTTGTAAATGATGGTGACCTGTATCGCCTGATACTGGTAAACGGCGCAGATTGTGCTACGATATCATCAACAGCGATGCTGACAGTTATCAATGGACTTGAAGCAGTAGATGATGATTTTAGTGCTACAATAATCAATGAAGGAGTAGGGGGGATTGCCGGAGATTTGACACTAAATGACATGTTTAATTCTGCACCTGTCAATGACAATGATGTTATCATAACGATTATCAATAACGGTGGGCTTGCAGGTTTAACAGTATCTGCGAATGGTATTGCAAGCGTAACAGGCACAGCAACAGCGGGTACTTATACAGTAACATACTCTATATGTGATGCCGTGAATGCGACGAACTGTGATACGGCTGAAGCTACAATTGTTGTAGCACCACCTTTAAAAACGGAAGGATTTGATATTACTAAAATTGACGTTTACCCGAACCCGGCTACAACCGAAGTATTTATAAAGATCCCGACATTCGGAAGTCAAAAGAACCTGAAAGTGACGGTATTTGATATTCATGGAAGGCTGATAAAAGAGCAATTATTAAATGCTGAGATCGAAAAGGTAAATATTTCTACACTGGAAGATGGCGTCTATATTTTCAATATATCTTGTGACGGAGGAAGTATTAGTAAGAAGATCATTAAAAGGCCTTAAGCCATATCTACATGGTTAACTACAAGCCCCCAACGGCAATTACAGTTGGGGGCTTATGGTTTTTACAAATTTTTAAAGCAGATACTTCCTAAAACCGCGTTACAAAATGTATAATGCACCCTTTGTAAATGCGCTAAAAGAACCTTCATAATGTTATACAAATATCATTTTTAAAAATATTTAAATGGTTTAATCCTGTTTGGGGTAATTACTCAATACATTCAAACTATAAGTATAACTTATAAAAAAATTCAAAATTTGAAAATTATGTAAGATTATTAAAACAAAAAATCCCTTAATCATATTGATTTAGGGATTTTTTTCGTGACCCTGAATGTACAAAATCCAAACCATTTTATGCAGGATTCAAGGATAGCCTTATGTGGTTTTTAATAGCGCTACATACAGGTTAATACCATATATGGAGGCAGCATAGCACCTCCGTTTGCAAAATAATTTGGGTTGGCAGCTAAGAACGTCGCCCTACACGCAACTGAATTGAAGTATAAATCACTGGCGCCCTCGCCACTTGACTTAGTAGCTCTGTAAGCCCGTATATCCACTTCAACTTTATTAAGAGTCTTAATTTCGGATGAATTTCCGGGTAATGCAAAAGAGCTTAGCCCAAAGGCAGCAATAACAAGAAGAATTTTCATAATAGGTTGGTTTTAAAATTATTACAGCTAATGTAGAGGATTGATATAAAATTATTTTAAAACTTAAGAATTATTTAACTAATTGTTTATTAAATAGTTACAATGTGATTTTATTTCATCATTATTTGAATGATTAATTCACAATTTAATTTGCTCACAAAAATTTGCGTGCCAAACTGAGTATCAAAGGTCCTGTCGGTGTACATCATATTCCTATCATTTATATACTTTTGTAAAGGGTTGATTCAAAAGCAAAAAGCTTGATGAATCCCGTGTTTCAGACTATTATCAGGCCTTTAAATAGGGGTGACTATTAGTCTTGGTGACCCCAATTGTACAAATTCCAAACCATTTATGCAGGATTTAAAGAAATTGGCCTATTTTAACTGGATTTATTAAGATATTTTCTATACGTTTTCAAAGTTAGCGGTTTATTTTGTCTTGTTGGGGATTGGTACATTTTATACTTATAAACGGTAGCAAATTGATGGCAATTTATTTTTAGTCATGACATTATTTAATTTTAAGGACTGTGATAAGTGAGCTCACGCTAACATCTATTTATTCTATCACAAAAATTTTTAGCGTTTTACAATCTTTTGTGTGTAGCTTCTATTGTTCGAAGTTAAGGAGAGCAAGTATATGCCTGCTGAAAGGTCGGCTATATTAACCTGAACAGCGCTTACTCCCTCAGCCGCGATGGTTTTAACCACCCGCCCATTGAGGTCAGTAACACTGATTTGGTTAATCAGGGCATTATCCGAAATGGCTATGTTCACCAGGTCACTAGATGGATTAGGGTACACCGATATACCGTTCAGAGTGTTATTTTTAATGCCTGCGGTCCCTTCAATGATCTGGATGTTGTCTATTGACCAGTCTGTGCCCCAGTCATCTGCACCAAAAACCAAGTAGTAATTGCCTGTAAGATACGATGAATCAATCGTGTAAGTGAGCACTTCTTCATTGCCAGACAAATAAGTGATGGTACTGTCTTCATTTATACGGAACCTCACATTTTTTGAGGCTCCACCCTCAAAAGTGCTACCCACAACATACTCCCCGGCCTCAACGTCACTGAAATACATGTCACCGTCATAATTGAAATACATGCTGGCTACAGTATGGGATTCTTGTGTATCAGCGTCATAGCTATACATTATAGCATAAAAATTACTACCGCTGTTGCTAACCTCGTTAGTCATAGCATCAAAGCTCATGGCAAAAGGTGTTGCGAAGCCGGAATAATCAATTGCTGCCGTAGTGGCATAATTGAGGTTAGACCCATCTTCTGTCCCGATGTTTTGGGCAGGGAAAAATAGCGATTGTGTCCCGTCAGAAGCCCAGCTGTCAGATATATAGATAACTCCCGCATCTACTGCCGTCTCCGATACCGTATTATAAGTGTTCCATAGATCACTGTATTCCCCTATATCTGTTCCGGAGGTATATCCCAAAGTTTCGCTCTCCTCAAATGAGGTAAGGGTTGTTTGAGCAGTAGCAAAAAATGAACAGGCAATTGCAAGCGCGCCTGATAGTACAAATTCTTTCATCATAATAGTTTTAAATTCAGATGTGAAAATTATGAAAAAGAACAGCCGGAGCATCAGTAAGGATTAGGCGTTCACCTACGTTATTTGCCTTATTACCGCGCTGATATCAAGGAGTATTAAGTAGCGGTGTCTGAGTGATATAATGCAAGGTGTATGCCTCGTTTGCACCAAACAATTATAGCTGTGGAGGTATTACAATAATTAATAAATAAGGAGTTGGAACTTTCCTTACAGCCGTATCCGCTGCAGGAAACTATTTTTATAGGTTTCGCTGATAGGTAGCCGCTGCTTTTCAATGATCACTTTGTTTCGCTGTATAGCTTCTACAAATTTGAGGTTGACGGCATAGGAATTATGGATCCTGATGAAAGTTTCATCAGGGAGCTTTTCCATCAGATTCTTAAAGTTGGAAAGCGTAAGCACATAACGATTATCGGCCAAATGAATCTTCAGGTAGTCCTTAAGGCCTTCGATATATTTTATGTCATCGATCACGATCTTAACACTTTCATAATCAGACTTGACGAAAAGAAAACGGGAAGGAGCCTGAACTAAGGCCAGGGCAGGAGGCTGTTGGGTGGAAATTATTTTTGGGTCAAGTTTGTTGACTGCTTTAAGGAACCGCTTATAAGACACCGGTTTAACCAGGTAGTCTATCGCATCCATTTCAAAGCCCTCAATGGCAAACTGTGGATATGCTGTTGTAAAGATCAGCCTTGGGCTTACTTTTAGCGTATGTATAATTTCAAGGCCGGAGAGCATTGGCATTTCTATATCGAGGAAAAGGAGATCAACTTTATTATTATTAATGAACTTCATTCCCGCTACCGGGTTAGTAAATGTGGCAAGCACTTCGATATGATCAATTGATTGGCAATATTTTTCAATTATATCAATGGCCAGGGGTTCATCATCAATAATTACTGTTGTTATCTTCATTTGAGGAATAAGGTTAATTCTACTGTATACTTGCCGTCTGCCAGGGCAAACCTGAATATATTTTTATCAGGAAAATATAATTTGACACGTTCGACAGCATTTTTTATTCCCATTCCATTCTCACTTAATTTTAAACTCGCTGAAGGGTTTACGTCATTGATGATCTTAAACGTAAGAGTGCCTTCATTTATTATAAATTCAATAGTAATAGTACTCTTTTGACTGGAGCTTGTGCCGTATTTGAAGGCATTTTCAATAAAAGAGATGAACAATAATGGGGGCAGAACGATTCCGTGGAGCTCTCCCTCAACTTTCAATTCGATGCGGTTATTGGCCGTTAACCGTAATTTTTGGAGTTCAATATAGTTTTCAATGTAAAGGATGTCCTGCTCAAGCCGGACCAGGTTCCTATTTGTTTCGTAAAGCATGTAACGCATCAGGTCGGCAAGGTTAAGAATTGCCTCGGATGTTTTAGAGGATCTTTTTATTGATAGCGAGTAAATTGTATTTAGTGAATTAAAAAAGAAGTGGGGGTTCAGCTGCGCTTTCAGAAGGTTCAGTTCAACGATTTTTTTTTGCGCCTGGGTTTCAGCCTGCTGTCTGAGCGATACATTTAACTGGGAATATATCCGCAGCAAGGTACTTATGGAAATATGCAGGATTAACATTGCTGTAAAAGGAAAGATTCGCAGGTGGAGTAATCCGCGTTGTTCCGGGGGCAGAAGTTTTGAAGCGAACGGCGGCAGTTCCGGTGGCTCTATCAGTAACAGAACATAAGAGGTGAGAATAACCAGCAGGATGATAAAAATGATGTAGGCCGCATGCATTTTCCGAAGCAGCAAGCGGGGAACCAGGTAAAAGTAATTGAAATAAAAAATACCGACAGGTATCAGCAGCCTCCATATTTTAAAGCTCCTGTATCCGGTTATTGAATCTACTATGGGAAAAGAGAATATTAGCAGCCAGATAAAAAAGTGCAGGAAGAATACCCGAAGGGTTTCTTTACGGTGAAGGCTGCTCAGCATTTCATCTTGATGTTTAGCCGGCGCAGGTCATCGGCGGTAATAGCCGGGATCTTTCCGGTGCGCAGCATCCTGATCACTTCGTTCCCGACCCTAAGTGCATCAAGGCTGTCACAAAATTTTTTGTTTCCGGGCGCTGAGGGTATGCTGCCCTGCTGTATCATCGTTTTACCATGCTCTGTGATCCTGTAGCCGTAGCCGGCTTCTATTTTGTACACCTCCACCCGCATTTCATCCTCAGTGCAGGAAGTGCTAACTATAGCGCCCAGCAGTATTAAAAGTATTTTTCTCATTTGTGATAATAATAATGGGCCAAATAGTACTATCTGGCCCGATTAAACAAGTAACTCACCAATCTATTTAAACCAATACTAATTAGTCTTCGTCATCCTCATCCTCGAAAGGTTGGAACTCCATCATATCGTCGAAGTAATATTCACCACTTTTTCCAAGAGCTACGAAACCTCGTAAACCGTTTGAAAAGGCTATCGCGTCAACCCGGCTGGCGGCTTCGAAATCCGTCTTGCTTTCCCACTTATCCGTTGCAGGATTGTATTCCCAAACGCTGTTTCCATTATCTCCGCCACATATATAACCGTAATTACCAATTGTAAACGCGGTTGCCTGTGCCCTCGTGATGGTATAATCATCGTCGTCATCAAGGTCAGTTAGGCGCGTCCAGGTTTCGCTGACTGTGTTGAATTTCCAAAAATCATCCTGGTGGGTACCGTTGGTAATTCCTGTTCCAAAATAAACGTCCTCACCTATGGCGAACGTCACGGCTTCCCTTCTTTTGTTGCCTCCAAAACCGAATAACTCGACCCAGGTATCATTGCCGGGATTATATTTCCAAAAGTCTTTCCTGTCGTTCGCCCCATCAAAACCTGAGCCGACAAAGCCCGCCGTAGCCGAATTAAAACCCACGGCAGCACGCCTGGGCGCACCCCCAAAATCTGCAATGGGCGTCCATGTGTCGCCCTGGATATCATATTTATAAAAATCATTAAGCAGGTCCGGGCCATTTGTTCCTGTGCCAACATAACCGAATCCTCCGGTAACGAATGCAGCTGCGGAACTGCGTGGTTCACCGCCAAAATCCGATAGCTGTTCCCAGTATCCGTCCTGTATATTATATCTCCAAAAGTCCTTTAGGTAATCATCACCGTCGTATCCGGTTCCCATGTAGGCATAGTTGCCCTGCGTAAATACAACGGCGCTGCTTCTGGCCGGTCCGTCTAAAACGGTTCCTGTAACCCAGTTTCCGATATCTTCGGTATTGTCATCGTCCGAACACCCTGCCAGCACGGCGGTTACTAAAAATGCTATAGAAGCGTGTTTAATTAATCTTGTCATATTCATTTTTTAAAATTTAACTTGTATATAAAATTAAGTGAGACTGAAAGGCTTTTGCCAATTCCGGTGTCAAGATCATTATCTCCGTAGCCGGAAAGTTCCAACTTATTATAGACTGTTTTTCCGACTGAGAGGGTTGTATCCCAGCCTGTATGCGACTTGTATTTATATCCAAGTCCAGCCGAAATATCCACCCACTCCAGGGCTGTAACCCTTTGCTCTGTACCGTTCAGCGAGAAATAATTATTCCCGTTGGAACTCGCATAGAAAGAAGAGGCGCGCCCCCATGCGCTGAAAGAGTGTTCCGGGGTGAGGTTATAGGAAAGCACTGTTTCCGGAATCCCTGCCCTTATACTGAACTTTCGGATTGAGGTCTGGTAAGACAGTAAAGGTAGTATTGCAGGTTTTCCGAAAACAGTGCTGTAGCTTACACCGATCGAGAAGGAGGACAGGTTTTGGCTTCCATATTTCCTGGTAAGAGAAAAGCTTCCCTCCGGGATGATATTGTTTAGTCCTGCATTCTGGCTGGTCATCCAAATGAGGCGTGGTGCAAAGGAAAGACCCACATCCCATTTTTGGCCGATGGCTTTTTTATAGGAGATCAGGCCCTGTAGTGAAAACACCTTGTCCATCGCATCGCTGTTAAAAGGAGCCGACATTTGGTAATCTATAGTGTAGCTCTCTAAGTCTATACCATACTTCCAGCTACCGGTACTAAGATCGGCGGCGGCCTTTTGCCGGTAGATCGATTCAGAATTTTGGTTATAAAACATAGTATAGTTATATTTTGCCGAGGCATTGAATTCCTGCGATAAGATAGTATTACTTGTCATCAGCACTAAGAACATAAAAAATCGTATATGCATATATGGAACTTTGCACAAACGTATTTTTTTTGAAACGTTCCAAAAATCATAATATACCAATAGGGTGATTTTATAGACGATCATGGTAATTTTACGGATACTTTAACTTTGCGGGCCTTAACCGCATAAGTCGTTCTTTGTCGGTATAATCGCACAGTGTGTCGTCATTTTGTTCCTGTGTGTATATATTATTTTAAAGCTGCAGATCTGCATTCTACTTTCGCCGGAAAAGCTTTAAAATGGTATCATTCAAAAACATTATGGCAGTACTGTCGGTTTTGGCGCTGCTTTATTCCTGTGACAATACAGAGTCATTTTATTCGGACGCCGATCTTATACAGAGCGATGTACACATTATCGATGTGGACAGTTTCGCTATGAAAATGACCACCTACCGGTACGATAGTATTGTAAGCGGGGAAGAGCGGCTGGTGGTGGGGCGATATATCGATCCTTACTTTGGGGAAGTAAAAGCTTCATCATATATTGAGTTCCTGCCTGCATCTTATTATTATACCATTGACGATGATGCTGTATTTGACTCGATCGTACTTAACCTGCGCTATGATGGCTACTATTATAACGATACCTTGCAGACAAAAACTATCAATGTCCGTAAGCTCGCCAAGGAGTTACGCCTTCCCAACTCGCAGACTGATTATTATAATACTACCTCTATTCCCTTAGTAGACGAGGTTATTGGGCAAAGGATCTTCAGGCCCAGAATAGGCAATGATTCCATCACAGTCACCCTTAGCCCAGCCTTCGGGCAAACTATTTTTACGGCACTAAAAAGCAATAATGTCAATGACAGGGAGGAATTCCTGAATTACCTGAAAGGCCTGCATATTTCGCCTGCGGATGGAGAAGATGCTGCTATGATCGGCTTTTCTCCAACAGGATCATATATAAGGGTTTACTATTCCTATCCGGACCAGGCACAAATAGAGAGTGAATACATTGACCTGGTTTATAACAGCAGCACCAAAAAGTTCTTCAATAGTATTACAGGAAATTACTCCGGCACTCCACTCCAGGGGTTGGGAGGGCAGGAGAACGAGGTCAGCTCGGCTGCTTTGGGGAATCTTGGCTTTATACAATCCGGGCTAGGGGTAATGACCAAGGTAACGTTCCCATCCATCCGCAATATCCGGGAGTATAATGAAGGTAATGGAGAAATTTTTAAAGCACAGCTGAAAATCAAGCTGGATAGCCGGTATTACAACAAGAATTATCCCGTCCGTGATTCAGTGTATGTGTGCACTGTAGATCAGAATAATGATATTATTTCCTACGGGGGAGTAGGGTATATACAGCGGATAGATCCGGAAATAAATGAGGTTTACCTGACTGCAGATGTCAATTTCTTTTTGCAGAAGCTACTTACCAATAGCCAATACCTCAATTACGGATTAGTATTTGTGCCCTTCAATTACAACACTTCAACCGACAGGCTTGTACTAAACGGTGAGAACAATCCCTATTATAAGTCCCGATTAACCTTAACTTACGTAATTTATGAATAATTTGAAAAGTGGGATACTTATAGGTATTGCACTCTGTTATGCCACCGGTTATGCCCAAACCGGCAACCTGACCAGTTCACCCTATTCATTGTTCGGGCTTGGCAAACAAAATGAAGTTGGTTCCGGGAAAACAAATGCACTTGGAAAAAGTGGCATAGCCCTGGGCAGCGAAACCGAAATAAACAGTCTGAATCCGGCTTCTCTTGCTACAATACCGAAGAACGCGGTTTTTTTTGACATAGGTATAAAAAATGAAAACAGCCGTTATGTAGGGAGCAGGGATGAAAAGAGTAACAATATTTCGAACTTCTCCAACATTTCCATGGCATTGGCCTTCGATGAGAAATCCGGCATAGGGTTCTCCCTGTTCCCGTATACTAATGTGGGTTACAATATTGCGGCAGTGAGTGGTACTGTAGAAGGTACGTCCGATTTGTACACCAGCAATGTCATCGGAAGTGGCGGACTTAATAATTTCCAGCTTAACTACGGCAGGAAGATTACGGCACGATTGAACCTGGGCGCACGGGTCAACTATTATTTCGGTAAGATTAATGAGGTCGAAACTGTTGATGTGCAGGGCGACAACCTTATTATAGATGAGGACCATCGCTATAAAGGGATACAGTTCAGCCTGGGCGGGCAGTACAAGCTGGCTGATAACCTGGGGCTCGGATTATTAGTCAACCTGCCAACATCGCTGTCAGCATCTAAAGAACAAACCGTATCCTCGGTTATCGGGGGACTGGAAAGTGAAATTGAGACCAGTGAGCAAAGCAATATGGATTCGTTCAGGATACCCGCAGAAATTGGTATAGGTGCAAAATATACCTATAAGGCTTTTACCTTCAACGCAGACTATAAGGTAGGCTTCTGGAAAGGCACAAACGAGGAAGATACCTCCATTGGCAAGTTTACCAACCAGCAGTTTTTAGGCGGTGGAGTGGAATATTTCCGGGGAGGGAGGAATTTTCTCGACAGGACACGGTTCAGGATGGGCGGCAATTATGATACAGGGTTCATGTCGGTGCAGGGGTCAAAGATAAAGAATGTGGCACTTACGGCCGGAATAGGGTTACCGTTGGGAATAAGAGGCAATACCCTTCTTAACCTGTCCTACAGCTACGGGCAGCGCGGGCAGGTATCCAACACCCTTATACGGGAGAATTACCATCTTATCTCAATAAACCTGTCGCTGGAAGAAATTTGGTTTGCCAAGCGATTGTTTGATTAGGCGCGATCGTCCCGATATCTTAGTAATCGCGGCATTCACCACTATCCCATCATCAAAATCACCCCAAACGTCGATAAGATGTAGTGCAACATCTATTACATTTTCACCACGATCGACAATCTGTTTCCTTTGTAATATAATCCAGGAAAATGAAAATCTTCTCAACATTACTATGCATCATTGCTTTTGTATCCTCAGGTTTGTCGCAGGTCAGGACCGCATGGACCCTTGAGGATTGCATTGCATACGCGATCGCTCATAATATAACCATTAAGCAGAGCGAGTCCGACAAGGATATTGCCGACGTAAATTATACGCAGTCAAAGTATTCAAGGTTCCCGAGCCTTAGCGCATCGGCAACGCAAAATATGAATAATGGGACAAGTATTGACCCCATAACAAGCCGTTTTGTTACCCAGATGGTACATTCTACCTCTTTGGGTACCACCGCCCAGGTTACACTGTATAATGGCAATTATATCAACAATACTATTAAGCAGAATGAACTGCTGGTAAAGCAAAATGAGTTTTATGTCAGCGAGGCAAAAAACAATGTGACACTGAGCGTCACCGAGGCCTACCTGATGGCTTTATATTATAAGGAAGGTATAAGTGCAGCCGAAAATGCTGTTTATTCCTCACAAACGCAACTCGACAATGTAAAAAAGAAATACAGCGCCGGGTCGGTAGCAGGCATTGATGTGGCCGACCTGGAAACTCAATTAAGCAGCGATAATTACAATCTGGTTACTGCCCGCAATAGTTACAGGCAACAGCTTATAACACTCAAACAGCTTTTGGAGATGGACCCTGCGCTGCCATTTGAGATAGCAGAACCAACCCTTCCCGAATCCGAAATACTCATTCCGGACGTTGGGGTAATATACGAAACGGCGATCGCAAATATGCCAGAGATCAAAAGCGCTGCACTCCAAACGGATATTGAAAAAGTAGGGCTGGACAAGTCGAAGTCGGGTTATCTTCCAACCGTTTCGCTTTATGCAGGGTTAAATACCGGATATACCAACACCCAAAATTTCAACTTTGCAACGCAGCTGGATAATAATTTTTATCAGAATGCGGGATTGTCGGTAAACATACCCATATTCAGCAAATACCAGAATAAGGCCGCCGTCGAAAAGTCTAAAATTGCTATTGAGCAGTCGAAGTATACGGCACAGAGTACGTCTAAGCAATTATATCTTAAAGTGGAAAGCGCCTGGCAAAATGCAGTTTCAGCGCAAAGCGGGATGGAGGCAGCATTGGCACTCCGGAATTCATCACGGCAGGCTTATGAGATGGCCCTTAAAAAAGCGGCTTTGGGTACACTCAACCCCACTGAACTGCTGGTGAGCCAAAACACTTACCTATCCGCTGAACAAAAGTATTTACAAACAAAATTTTCGGCAGCACTATATTACCAGTTGCTGCAATTCTATCAGGGAAAAGAAATTAAATTATAGAACGAATGACTAGAAAAGCAAAAATAATTACCGGTGTGTTGGTAGCTGTCGTTATCGCAGGGATACTGTACTTTTTTGTTCTTAAACCCAAAGCAGCGCCACTTGTAGTTGAAACAGCTACAGTGAAAACGGGCGATATAAATACAATAGTTACCGCTACAGGAACTATCGAGGCTGTAAAGCAGGTGGAAGTAGGGACCCAGGTTTCGGGGGTTGTCGAAAAGGTTTATGTGGACTACAATTCGGTTGTAAAGGCGGGGCAGCTCATTGCAGAATTGGATAAAGAGAACCTGCAACAACAGCTCACCCAGGCAAGATCGGCTTACAATGTAGCGCTTAATGAGCGTAATTACCTGCAAATGATATATGACCGGCAAAAAAGCCTCTACAACGAAAAGGTGATCAGCCGATCGGAATTCCAGGAGGCCGAATACAATCTGGCTACAGGTAAAGGGAGCCTGCAGCAAAAGCTTTCCGACCTCAAAAAGGCAGAAACCAATCTGGGATATTCTAAGATCTATTCGCCGATAGACGGAGTGGTACTTTCTAAAGACGTTAATGAAGGGCAGACTGTAGCGGCGAGTTTCAGCACGCCAACCCTTTTCACTATAGCGCAGGACCTGAAACAAATGCAGGTAGAGGCCGATGTGGACGAGGCCGACATTGGGAATGTAAAGCAGGGCCAGCGTGTTGTTTTTACCGTTGACGCTTTCCCGGGTGAGGAGTTTAACGGAGCTGTTACCCAGGTGAGGCTCAATTCAACGGTAGAGTCCAACGTAGTTACTTACAAAGTGATTATAAAGGCTGACAACCCTGATGAAAAGCTAAAGCCGGGGCTTACAGCAACCGTGTCCATTTATACAATGGAAATTAAGGATGTACTGATACTTGAGGCCAAGGCGCTCAACTTTACCCCCGATCCGGATTTACTTCAACAATACAATGCCGGTGCAGGCATGAAAGCTATACCAGCTGATGTAAAGAAGGCCGCCCCGGAGAACGCCCTTAAAACGGTATGGATAAAAAGTGCGAAGGGTATGGAGTCCAGGGAAGTTAAAACAGGACGTACCGATGGCATTAACTATGAAATATTGAGCGGGCTGTCAAAAGGGGATGAGGTAGTTACAACGCTCGAAGCCGCAGGCGCGGCAGATGGCATGCCCCAGGGAGGCGCCTCAAGCCCTTTCATGCCAAAACCGCCGTCAAAAAAATAAACACACCCAGCCATGAGCAAAACAATCATTAAGATACAGGACCTTAAAAGGGAATTTCATATGGGTGATGACACCGTAAGGGCGCTCAAAGGCATTTCTTTTTCCATAAACGAAGGCGAGTTCGTAACCATCATGGGATCGAGCGGATCGGGGAAGAGTACACTGCTTAACATACTGGGTTGCCTGGACCAGCCCTCAGGCGGCGTTTACGAAATTGACGGGCTGGCTGTAAAGGACCTTACCAGAAACGAACTGGCAAGGCTACGGAACAGGAAGATAGGGTTTATATTCCAATCCTATAACCTTCTTGCCCGCACCACCGCACTTGAAAATGTAGAGCTTCCCCTGCTGTACAATAGTGAGGTGAGCACGAAAGAGCGCAGGGAGCGGGCGCTGCATGCATTGGATTTGGTAGGACTATCGGGACGGCTGCACCATACCCCCAGCCAGCTCTCAGGAGGGCAGCAGCAGCGGGTTGCCATAGCCCGCTCGCTGGTGAATGACCCGGTAGTCATACTGGCCGATGAAGCAACAGGAAACCTTGATACACGCACATCTTATGAGATCATGGCACTTTTCCAAAAACTCAATTCAGAAGGGAAAACCATTGCTTTTGTTACCCATGAGCCCGATATCGCCGTATTCAGCAGCCGTACCATCATACTGAAAGACGGCAACATTATAAAAGACGAAGCCCTGGCGGGCAGGCAGGATGCCGCCACAGCGCTGGCTGCCCTGCCTACAGAATAATTATTTATCCTTTTCACATTACTATGAACCTATCTAATCTTATAAAGATTGCCTTTAAAGCGATACAACTCAATAAAATGAGGGCTTTTCTTACCATGCTTGGCATAATCATAGGGGTTGCCTCCGTAATTGCCATGCTGGCCATAGGGGAGGGATCAAAACAAAGCATCAAGGCACAAATATCGGCAATGGGCTCTAATATGATAACGATAAGGCCCGGGGCAAGCATGATGGGTGGGGTAAGGCAGGATGCATCTACCACGCAGTCATTGACCATGGAAGACCTTGCCATAATAGAAAAAGAATCCAAATACACAGAAAATACCTCCCCCCTCGTAAATAGCGGAGGACAGTCGATAAACGGCTCCAAAAACTGGCCTACCACTATTTATGGTGTAAACCCTGATTATATCAAGGTGAGGGGAGTTGCCGTAAAAGAGGGAGCAATGTTTTCCGAACGCGATGTAAAAACCTCGGCAAAGGTTGCTATAATTGGTACCACCGTAGTAGAAAACCTTTTTGCGGAAGGTGAGGACCCTATTGGTAAAACGATCCGTTTCAACAGCATTCCATTCAAGGTTGTGGGCGTACTTTCAGAAAAAGGCGAAAATACCTTTGGACAAGACCAGGATGATGTGATACTGGCTCCGTATACCGCAGTTCAAAAGCGCATACTTGCCGTAACTTACCTGCAATCGATAGTAACCTCTGCGAAAAGTGAAGAGATGGCAGAACTGGCAGTAACAGAGATCACGGCGCTATTGCGCGGCAGCCATAACATCGTGCCGGGGCAGGAAGACGATTTTAATGTTTTTTCGCAGCAGGAACTCATATCTGCCTTCAGCAGTACCAGCGAAATGCTAACTGTGCTCCTGGTGGCTATAGCAGGCATCTCGTTACTTATCGGAGGCATAGGCATCATGAATATTATGTATGTATCGGTAAAGGAACGCACCAGGGAAATTGGCCTGCGGATGGCTGTGGGCGGAAGTGGAAGCGACATCCTGCTCCAATTTCTGACGGAGGCTGTTATCATCAGTGTTGTAGGTGGAATTTTAGGCGTACTTTTGGGTTTAGGAGCTACTTTTGGCATATCATTGATCGGGTGGCCGGTAAGCGTTACATTATATTCGCTGCTGCTGTCGTTTGCTGTTTGCGCGCTCACAGGTATTTTTTTCGGATGGTATCCGGCAAAAAATGCTGCCGCGCTTGACCCTATAACCGCTTTACGTTATGAATAGATATTTGAAAAATAACCGGGCTTACGTTTTTATGCACCTTTTTGTGTGGGGCATGCTTTTCATGATGCCCTATCTTCTCTCATCAGGGCAGAACTTTAGTTTTCCCTTCATGTTTGAAGCCATGTGGATACCGCTGCTTCTTTCGGCAACCCTATTTTACCTGAATTATTTTGTGCTGGTCAATAAGCTGCTCTTTGCAAAGAAAACACCGGTTTTCATTGCTGTAAACCTCCTTTTGGTGATCATTTGTACAGCGGTCAGGTTTATACTCATACACTATATCATGGAGGGGCCCGACCTGCCTGCCGGGTTTCCTGCTGAAGAGGACCGTCCGCCGTTAAAGATATTCGTATATCTGGACGGACTATCGTTCATTATTCCTGTAGCCTTCTCTGTAACGCTAAAAACATTTGAGCGATGGCTGAGTACAGACAGGGAAAAGAAAGAACTTGAAAATGCCCGTCTACAGTCGGAACTTGAGCACCTGAAATACCAATTGCAGCCGCATTTCTTTTTCAATTCCCTCAATAATATTTTCGCATTGGTAGACCTGTCGCCGGATAAGGCTAAGATGTCTATCCTTGCCCTGAGCACCCTGATGCGCTACCTGCTGTACGAATCTAATGTGCCCAGGATACCTCTTAAAAAGGAAATAGACTTCATTAATAAGTATATAGAGCTCATGGAGTTGCGAACCTCTGTAAATACCAATGTAAAAACCCGATTCGAAACAATTCCTTCCGGGATGGTGATTGCCCCGCTACTGCTGGTCCCGTTGATAGAAAATGCCTTCAAGCATGGCATCAGCGCATCAGGTCTCAATCCGATAACATTCACGCTTGAGTTTAAGAGTAACAAGTTGATTTTTGAGACACGGAACAAAAATTACCCAAAGACTACAGCAGACCGAAGCGGAAGCGGAATAGGGCTGGTGAATGTCAGGACTAGGCTTGAGCTTATTTATCCGGATTCCCACACTTTCTCCGCCACTGTCCACGATGGGGAATTTGTTTCAAGGCTCGAAATAACTATTTAAATTTTGTGGTTATTTATGTAGTTAGCCCGGGGTGAATAACTACGCCCCGGGTTATTTTTAAACCTACTGTATGCAACCGGGCTTAATGATAAGTAATCGTTGTGGCAACGTAGGCAAAAGGTGTATAGTATAAAATTTTAAATAGCAACCAAAATGATAAGAGCAATAGCAATTGATGATGACCAGCTGGCGTTAACCATTATTGAGCGCTATTGTGATATGCTGGATTTTATTGTAATCGAAAAAACATTTACGTGCACGGACAAAGCACGAAAATACCTGTCGCAATTTCCTGTCGATCTCCTCTTTCTGGACATTGACATGCCTGTGAGGAGTGGTATCGACTTTTACAGATCCCTGCACCAGGATATTCCCGTAATTTTTACCACAGCATACAGTAAATATGCCATTGACGGTTTTGACCTCCATGCTACTGATTACCTGTTAAAACCATTTTCTCCGGAGCGTTTTGTTATAGCTATGGAAAGATCACGGAAACAGTTCACATTTTTTAGCCCCATGCTGCAACATTGCCGTGTGGCGGTACGGGCAGACTACAAGTTGCTATGGATCAACTCTGAAAACATACTTTTGATCGAGGGTGCGGATGATTACATAAAGATCCATTTGGAGAACAAGTCGGTAGTGACGACACGTATGTCAATGGGCAGTATCCTTCAGAAGCTGCCTTCTGGGCTTTTTGTAAGGGTACACCGGTCGTATATCGTACCACGGCAGAGGGTCAGGGCCAGTTACGGCCAGACAGTACAAATCGACGATTTTGTCATTCCGGTAGGGGATACCTACAAAACGGTGATCAGGCAGCTTGTTTAATAACCAGGTTCAGAAAGAATTTCGCGAAAGGAAATTCTGGAAACCGTGCTTGTACTGTTCCGCAACCGTGATCCGCTGATCCAGGATGATTATCTGGTTTCTTTCGATGGCCTCAATTTTATCAAGCGCTACAATGAAGGAGCGGTGTACCCGCATAAACTGCGAAGAGGGGAGTTGCTCCTCCAACGACTTCAGGCTCAAGAGGCTTAAAACTGGTTTAGCCTCCCCACGGATCCAAATTTTCACATAGTCCTTCAAGCCTTCAAAATACATTACTTCCTCCAGCCGGATTTTAAGCTGCCGGTATTCCGATTTCACAAAAATAAATTGTTCTTTTGTTGGGACTGTAGTATTGCCTACAAGGCTGAACCACTCTTTGGCACGAAGAGCCGCCCTGTAAAATTCATCAAATCCGAAAGGCTTCATCAGGTAATCCAGAGCCTCCAGCCGGAATCCCTCAAGAGCATACTCGTTGAAGGCAGTGGTGAAGATTATCTTTGTTGATTTTTTTATACTCTTTGATAGTTCCAGCCCGGTCAGTTCGGGCATCTGGATGTCGATAAATGCTACATGGATTTCCCCGGCATCCAATGCTTCGAGGGCTTCAAAGGCATTGGAGCATTTGCTGGCCAGCTCCAGGAAAGGCGTCTTAAGGACATAGCTCTCCAACAAGGAGAGTGCGAGTGGCTCATCATCAACTATAAGGCATTTCAGTTTTGAAAGCATGAGAGTCGGGGTAAAATATTTAAGGTAAATATACTGCTAAGTCCGTTTTGTCACTGATGATTTAAAGTTTTTCTTGCTGAATTTTTAAAGCAATACGATGAATTTACAGTTACACCCGTTCTAAGAGTCTATCGTTGTTAGAATCAAATAAAAGTATTAACCTACACGAAATATAATAACTTTAAATTTCTGTAAGATTATAAAAACAAAAAGTGCTAAATCTTTTGACTTAACACTTTTTAAGAGTGACCCCGAATATACAAATTCCAAACCATTTTATGCAGGATTTAAAGAAATTGGCTTACTTTAACGGGATTTATTAAGATATTTTTTATGCGTTTTCAAATGTAGCGGTTTATTTTGTCTAGGGTAGTATTAGTTCAGAATTACTTATAATGTGAGATAGTGAATTGCAAATTGCTTAACAGCTTAATGAGACCTACATATCATTAAAATATTTTTAGGGAAAGCATAATAAGTGTTATTTATATCTTTAATTATTATTTCGGCGATTGCCTCTTTGTAATGTTCAGGGTTTAATCCTTTAATATATCTTTTAGTGTAATTACAATCCATACCTTCATTGAATATATTATAGATTATCTTAATAACAAACGTAAAATTATTTTGTGTAATAATTATTGAGTCATTAGAATTACTTTTTTAATCGCTTCAGAAGGGAATGTGCCTTATCTATTGTAAACATATTTGTTTACTTTTTCTAAATATATAACCTGTCATATTGCCAACCCAATTAGTGTCATTTTTTAATGGTGCCTGCATAAAATGACGTGTAATACGCGTGTGAATTGAGCCTGTAGCCCAAGGTCTTTTTTGTGGTTAAAGCTCGTTTATGTGCTCCAAATTGGATATAATAACTATAAAAAGGGAAAAAATATAATTATCATAATAATTAATATTGTTAAGGGATCTTATAAGGAGACAATTTTATCGCTTTCTGATTGTTCTTGATGAACTAATAAAAGAGTTTGATATTAGTAAGAAAAATTCTATTTTTGGTAACTAACCAAAAACACAGATAAATGAATAATAGTACAATTATTAACAATATAAAAAGCTGGGGTTTGGCAAGATCAAATAAAGAAAGTCAGGTGTTCAAGCAACTCTTCCTGGAAAATTCAGGTTTCTTTTTCACGATACCGAAAACCAATGATGATGTGACCGGGCTTTATTATCACGCCTATCCCGGCATTGAAAAAGGGCTGCTTAAATTTTACCTGATCCGCTCTGATCATGATACCGAAGAAGGATATAATGAAAAATATGTTATAGAGGCAACGATCAAAAATTTAACTGGTATGGACATCATTCCTGAAGCAATAGCAAAAGAAAGAATAGATACCTGGGTAAAGAACCATAATGGGTGGATCGATAATCAGCTGGATAGTGAAGACAGTATGTATCTGGCATTTGGGATTCCGATAGATGATGTAGAGCCGGGATCCATAACTGTCTATTTTGCATTAGCCCCTTATACCAGTGAGATTACAGGACAAAGTTATAATGCCGATCTTATACTTTACAGGAAGTATGATGGTGCAGGAGAATCATATTTTAATCTTGTCAGGCCTGTACCACCTTTCAAGCCAAGCCCATGGGCAAAGAACGATTTTTACCTGCTTACACTATAACCTGAATGGACCTCTATGCACTGCTGAACCTCTTAACATGGACATCTCCATTTATTCTTTTGGCAGGAACGATCACAGGAGTCTGTTATTATAAAAGCCTGGATTCGGAATATAAAACCCTTGTATATTACCTTTTTGCTATGCTTTGCATTGATATTGGCAGCAGGTGGTGCGGGCTTGTTTTCGGGAACAACTTGTTTTTCATTCCTGTTTTGGGCTTTACCGAGATATTACTATTCTCGATTGTATATTACTTCATTGGCTTTAAAAACGTACCCAAACTCAGATACCTTTTATTAATAATCAATAGTGCTGCACTTATTTTCAGCGTTCTGGAAATATTTAAGACCGCAGCGTTCGTTACAAAAGATTTCCAGCTCTATTCAAAAGCCGTGAACTCGTTGTTTATAATAGTATTCGCGGCCATTTTTTTTATTCAGGATATCAGGAAGAATAAGATACCTAAAAAGCATATATTTATACTGAATTCAGGAATACTGGTTTTTTTTTCGCTGAATATCATTATCTTTCTGCCGCTTGATCTCCTGATAAATGAAAATTCAGTGTACAAATTTTACATTTGGTTCACTAACCTTCTACTGACGCTTCTGTTTTATTCCTTTTTAATTTATGCTATATGGAAAAATGGGAGAATTCAGGGCTTGTGATACAATGGTTCTTCGGGATATTGTTTTTCATTTTTTTGTTGGTTTTTTTAATGGTCCTGCTGGTGCGGGAAAATTTTCGTAAAATTGAGTATGCGAAGATTGAAGAGGAAAAAATGAAGCTGTTGCACCAAAAGAGCCTGATGGAGACTAATATCATCGTGCAGGAAAAAGAAAGGACACGCATTGCTGCCGATATTCACGATGAGCTTATAGGCAAACTCGCTGTGATCCAGTTGAAAAATAAAACAGGTGATCTTGAGAATGAGGTGAACGGCCTGCTGAAGCACGCAATAAATATAGCCCGGAAGATATCGCACGACCTTAGCCTGCCAATGATAGAATATATGCCGCTAAATGAGCTTATTGAAAATATTATCATACCCTGGCGCAGGCATTATACTGTTAATTATATTCAGGATATCCACGATGACGTATCTTTATCTTATAATGTAAAAGCGCAGCTTACACGTGTAGTCCAGGAATTGCTGGTTAATATTAACAAGCACTCCGGTGCTGGTAATATCTTTATCCACCTGCGGCAAACTAATAAGCGACTGTCACTTATAGTTGCGGATGACGGGACAGGTTTTGATGTAAAAGCAAATGAGAACGGCCTTGGCCAGAAGAACATAGAATTCCGTATTGATCAGATCAATGGACGGTACAAAGTACGATCGAGCAAAAGCCGGGGCACATCTTATATTTTTTTGGCAGATATAAACAGCATTGAGCATGAACGAAATTAAAATAGGTATCGTGGACGATGATGCATTGTTCCTGAGCCTTCTGGCGGCTTTTATAAGCAGCCACAGATCAATAAAGGTGATCGCAACTGCAAATAACGGGAACGATATGTTCAGGTTTCTGAATAGTGCGGAAGTCCTTCCGGAGATCCTCATGGTAGACCTGAAAATGCAGCAAATGGACGGCATAGAAGTTACCAAGTACCTGCAGGCACATTTTCCGGACATCAGGATCATTGTGGTATCGTCTCATTATCAAAATGCTTTTTTAGGCTTTATGCTAAAGACCGGGGTTTCGGCATTCATACCCAAAGGGGTCTCTCCGGAAGACCTTATAGATATTATTAAGACGGTCCATGCCAAAGGTTTTTACTTTATGGAAGAGCAGATAGGCACCATAAGGGAACAGCTGAACGGCAAAAGCCCGAGACCCGTTTTTGAGCAGGATAAGTTATTATCTGACAAAGAAGTGGATGTATTACGATTGATCGCCATGCAGAAAACCGCCAAAGAGATCGCCGATATCCTGTTTATAACACAGCGCACGGTTGAAGGACGGAAGAACAGCATGTTCGCAAAGACAGGTGCTAAGAACATCGCAGGTCTGGTAATATATGCTATCCAAAACAATGTCATTCACGTTAAAGACCTTCCATTAATTGCTTCTTAACAAAATTTTAAGTATTTTCTACCATTTATGAGATTGGGTGTTTTCTACCTTTTTTCAGCCCATAATTATTCATTACTTAGCCAAACCAATAATGAAAAATTGGACACTATACTTTGGCATTCAACTAATATAATTATGGTATACACGTCTTTGCAACTATTAAGTTCCCAGCTCAATGAATACCTGAGGCTGTCCTTTAAGTTAAAGGAAGACATTGTATATCTGTCACCCGTAAAAGACCATGACAAGGTTTTTCCTTCGAACAGGGTAAGCGTAAGCCTTGTTGGGCTTGAGAGAGAAACTTCTCGCGGACTGAATTTTCAAAGAACGGCATTGTCTGACAGTGCGACAAAGCTTAGTGCACCCTCATGGCAGATAAATCTTCAGGTGCTTATTTCGGCAATATTTCAGGACAAGCAATATGAAGAGGCTTTACAGATATTTTCGGGTATACTGCGATTCATACAAAAAAATAATATGGTCACATCACAGAACAATAATACATCTTTTTCTATAGATGTGCTCAACCTCTCAGCACAGGAGCTGGCAAACTTGTGGGGTGTATGCGGCGGAAGCTATTATCCGTCTATATTGTGCAGGCTGAGGCTGCTTGCAGTAAATGAAAATGATATACTCGAACTGTCTGGAGTGATGATGAGCACCCAGATTGACTCAGTTATTAAGAGGGAAAATTAAAATCAATGGCACATAAAGTATCCTACACTGTCTGGCTGACTATAAAAATAGCACACGAATACTATTTGGGCGACAGGAACGGGTTCACGCTGGTCCCGTCCGGGAATACATCGAAGGTGCTGTCAAAAGCAGGTATACTCGTCCGTCAACAGGACAAATGCACATGGATATTTCTCAGGCAGGATAGCCCCGATGCGGCAGCGGCAAATGAATTAATGATAGACCTAAGTTTTTATATAAAAGACATCGATCCGGGGTTTTATTACTGCACCGATAGCAGTATGCAATATACCGGGACCGGGTGGAGGATAGACGATATAAATAGCCCGGAGGTATGGAAAATGCTGATAGTGACCATTGATAGGACAATGCTGGCAGATTGCCCGGCCGTCGATGTAACATTATGCAGTGCCCAAAAGTTCCTGGAGTTCATAGTGATAGCCAAATCAGGCAACAGGATACCGTTACTATTGAAGGAGACCAAAGAGAGGCTCACTTTTAATGTGTCAGAGATAGATTTCCCGAGGGAAGAGCGGCCTGTGTACAGGTTTATAACCCAAAGCCGTGTGACACTTAAAGAGATATATGACCTCAATATCGGGCTTTGGGAACAAAAGGAAAATGGCCAGGTGCTGCTTAGCAGCAATATTCCTTTTCCTAAACCGGCATCGGCATCTGTAATGAGCCCGACGGATACGATCTCAAGTTATTTCTATTTCTAATTTTAAACTATACATTATGAGTTCAATGAAAACACCAGGAGTTTATGTCGTGGAGAGATCGGCATTTCCTAACTCCGTTGTAGAGGTGGCCACTGCTGTACCTGCCTTTATCGGGTACACAGCAAAGGCCATGAACGGGACAAAATCGCTATTGGGCACACCGTGGCGAATAACCTCGCTGGCAGAGTTCGCACAATATTTTGGCGAAGCCCCGCCCGTAAAATTCTCTTTCGGACGTTCCGATGACAGCACTTCGTTCATTTCCCTTAACGCTGCAGGTTTATTGGATGATGTTAAACTGTTGGCAAGCAGCATGAAAGTTCCTGTAGCGGCAGCAGTAAGGGCAGAACAGCAGGAAGAAGCTATAAATGCAGATACCAATGCTACTCCCGAACAAAAGGCATCGGCAAAAGCTAAAGCAACTGAGACGCTCAGTAAGGCTGTAACAGCTATCCGGGCTTACGTCGCTTCTGTAACTAATCTTTCGGTACAATTAAAGGCAGCAGAGGCCGAGGCCGATAAAATAGATGAGGCAGTTACAGAGGTTACTACCAAAATTGCCAATGCTGCAGGTAAGGCGATAGATATACAGGTAGTGACCAATGCACTTGCCGGACTTATTGACGGCTATGATAAAGCCACTATTAAGGCAAAATACTACACGATAGGTCGTACCGACAAATTCAGCCTGTACCACAACATGAGGCTTTTCTTTGCCAATGGCGGCGGGCCGTGTTTTGTGGTATCTGTAGGTAATTATACAGATGATCTTACCGGGGAAAAATTGCAAGAGGGCATTGAAACCCTTTTGAAGGAACAGGAGCCAACAATGGTCGTGATACCTGAGGCTGTAAATCTCCAAAGCAAAGCAGATTGCTTCAGTATCCAGCAGGCTATGCTGAAACATTGCCGCCTCACCATGAGCAGGATAGCCATACTCGATGTTTACAATGGGGATAAAGACAGGAAGGATCCGGAAGCGGGAGATGTAATAACAGACTTCAGGGAGAACATCGGTACGGACGGGCTTGATTATGCAGCGGCATACTACCCGTTTCTCAATACATCGGTCATGTCTGAGAATGAGATAAGTATCGCCAATATCAGGGAAGGGCTGGATGATCTGAAAACCGTTTTGATGTCCTACACACCACAACTGGAAAAATATATCAATACTATAGGTACAACCACAAATCTTAACGATCTTGATATTGCCCATAAAGTGCTTTTCAAGCAAAGTAAGCTCTACGCCACGATAATGAAGGAAATGCTGGACCAGGTGAACCTGCTGCCGCCATCTGCTGCCATGGCGGGTGTTTATACTCTTACCGACCTGACTAAGGAAGTGTGGAAAGCGCCGGCCAATACAGGGCTTGCCAATGTGATAAGCACGACTGTTAACATCACCTTTGCCGACCAGGAAGATATGAACGTACCCCTTGACGGTAAAGCAGTAAACGCAATACGTTACTTTAAAGGTGAAGGTATAAAGGTTTGGGGCGCCCGTACCCTTGACGGTAATTCGCTGGACTGGAAATATGTCAATGTAAGGCGTACAATGATAATGCTGGAGGAGTCTATTAAAAATGCGGCAAAAGCATTTGTCTTTGACCCGAACGTGGCCAATACATGGGTCATAGTTCGCAGCACGATAAGTAATTTCCTTACAGGGATATGGAAGCGCGGCGGCCTGCCGGGCGCTATGCCTGAAGAAGCTTTCAGCGTACACGTTGGGTTGGGGGATACAATGACACCTGACGAGATACTTGAGGGTATAATGAGGATAACGGTATTGGTAGCTATATCCCGCCCTGCTGAATTCATCGAGATAACCTTTATGCAGCAAATGCAGAAAAGCTAAAATTTAATAAAATAATCATTTTAAAAACCTACGATCATGGCAGGAGATAAACAAGATAATGTATGGCCGTTGCCCAAGTTTTACTTTCAGGTGAAAATTGGCGATAAACAAATCCCTTTTCAGGAAGTGTCGGGCCTTGACATCGAAGCTCAGATAATAGAGTACCGTCACGGCAACAGTCCGGATTTTTCGACCATAAAAATGCCCGGCATCAAAAAAACAGGCAATGTTACCCTCAAAAAGGGTGTTTTTGTAAAAGACAACGGCTTTTGGGACTGGTTCAATAAAATAAAGATGAATACCATTGAAAGGCAAACGGTTGTGATAAGCCTCCTGGATGAAGCGGGGGCGCCCACTATGGTGTGGACGCTGATTAACGCATGGCCGACCAAGATTACCGGCACCGACATGAAATCCGACGGGAACGAGATTGCCGTGGAGAGTATTGAGATCGCCCACGAAGGGCTTACCATTGATAACAAATAAATAGAAATTTATGCCAAATGGCTGGGAGTTACCGGTATCATTTTACTTTAAGGTAAGGATAATGCTTAATGAGTTTGCTTTTAAGGAAGTTTCCGGCCTCTCGACCGAGGTGGAAACAGAAAGTGTGAGCGAAGGGGGTGTGAATAATTATACGCACCTCCTCCCTAAACAGGTAAAGCACGGCAACCTGGTGCTGAAAAGGGTGCTGATGCCCAATACCGGCCCCGAAGTGCTATGGATACGGCAGATGCTGGAGGGCGATCTTTCGATCCCTGTAGTCACGATGCCTATAACCATACAGCTGCTCAACAGCGAAGGGATTGCCATATACAACTGGGTATGCCAGGATGCCTATCCCGTAAAATGGGATATTGGAAGCCTTGATTCAGAAAAAAATAATGTACTGATCGAAACACTGGAGTTTGCGTACACCACAATCAAAAGGTTATGATATGGCAATAATAATAAAAGAAATACTGGTACGGGCAACGATAACAGCAGGCGATACAAGCAAGGGAACCAATGAAGATGCCCTCCTGCAAATGAAAAAGGATATTATAAAGGAAGTTAAAGAAACCATCCGGAAGGAAAGGATGCAAAAGCAGGAACGATAATGGAGCTGGAAAAAATGCAAATAATAGGTTATACCGATGCTGAATTCTCTACACAGGAAAGAGGCCGGCAGTTTGAGGTACAGATAAACCCTGCCACCATCAAGATAAAAAAAGACATAAAATACGACACTGACAATACGCCGGGCGAAGAAAAGAAATCGGCAAAATATAAATACCATCAGCCATCAAGCCTCTCGTTTAACATTACCCTTGATGATACCGGTGTGGTGCCGGGAAAAATGCCTATAGACGGGATGATAAAAGCGCTGGAAAAGACACTTTATAAGATTAATGCCGAAAGCCATGAACCGGGATATGCAAAAGTGGCCTGGGGCAGCCTGATATTTCATGGCAGGGTAAGCTCGCTGAGCTATGATCACACGCTTTTTGCACCGAATGGCACTCCGCTAAGGGTAGAGATATCACTGTCCTTTACAGAGCATTCGGCCAAAGACACCGCTATCAAGAACTCGCCTGATATATCCCGCATAATAACTTTTAAGGCTGGAGATTCCATCGCTGCTTTTTGCAATGAGATATATGGGGACGCGTCCTATAGTTCGGATGTAGCACAATTCAATAATCTCCAAACCTTCAGGAACGTAGAACCGGGAACAAAGATCATGTTCCCACCATTGGTAAGGATATGAGCACATCACCGGACAGAGGCACCGAAGGCCTGGTGACCTATACGATATACAGTGAAGGCGCTAAAATAAGAGACAGTTTCGGCATAATATCGATTTCTGTGCATAAAGAGGTGAACCGTATTGGCAAAGCAACGCTTGTTATAAGTGCTGGCGATATGCCCGCTGCCGATGTGCCCGAAAGTAATGACGACTCCTTTATTCCCGGTAAAGCTATACGTATAGAAGCCGGGTACAACAGCTCCGGATCAATGATCTTTGAGGGGACCGTTATATCGCACAGCCTGGAGATAGCCGAAGATAATGAGACCGTACTTCGCATTGAATGCCGGGATTATGCTTTCCCTGCTACACAAGTGCGAAAAAACCACGTGTTCGAGAACATGGGCGACAATGCCGTCATCCAAAAGATATTAGGTAATTACAGTTCGCTCAAAGCCACTGTGGACAGTACTGCAGGCACCCATGGTTCGTTGGTACAATATCAATGTACCGATTGGGACTTCATATTGTCCAGGGCTGATGCCAACGGACTGGTGGTAATACCCGACGGCAGATCGATAAAAGTGATAAAGCCTGTTATTGGCGCAAGCCCTGTGCTGTCGGTTACTTACGGGATGGACGTCATAGCCTTTAGCGGCACCTTGAACTCAGCCAGCCAGCCTGTAGCTGTAGAAGCTATTTGCTGGGACGCCGCCTCGCAACAGGTAGTGACCGCGTCCGGTTCGTCGCCATCAGTAAATGCACAGGGCAATATTGATCCTGTCACGCTCGCGGGTGTCAACAAGCAAAAAAAAGTATTGCAGACAACAACCGCAGGCAAGGATATACTAAAGTCCTGGGCAGATGCACAATGGTTCAAAGCTGCCATGGGGAGGTACAGTGGCACTATAAAATTCCAGGGCAGCGCAAAGGCGGTTCCCGGCTGTATCATAGAACTTAAAGGGCTTGGGGCCAGGTTTAATGGTAATGCCTATTCAGGATCGGTAACCCATGAAATAAGCGATGGGAACTGGTACACAACAGTCGGTATGGGTATAAGCCCCGAAAATATAACCGATAGCAATGATGTTTCTGCTCCACCCGCATCGGGGCTTCTGGCAGGCATTAATGGCCTTCAGGTAGGTAAAGTAGTAAAGCTGGATGGCGATCCCGAAGGCGAGGACAGGATACAGGTAGAGATACCGCTGCTTAATGACGATAAGAATAATGTCTGGGCCAGGCTGGCCAGCTTTTGGGCCGGCAGCGATCATGGTGCTTTCTTTATCCCGGATGTGGGCGATGAAGTAGTGCTGGGATTTTTTAACGATAACCCGTGCCATGCCGTAGTATTAGGCAGCCTTTACAGCAGCAGCAGGAAGCCATCGTCTGGGCTTACAGCCAAAAATGATACGCGAAGCATTGTAACGAAGTCAAAAATGAAGATCGTTTTTGATGAAGAGAAAAAGATAATTACCCTCGCTACACCCGGCAACAACACTATTGAGATAAACGATGACGGGAAGTCGATCAGGCTGTCCGACCAGAACAGTAATAGTATTACTATGTCTGAAAGCGGCATCACGATAGATTCGGCTAAAAGCCTTATACTTAAAGCAGCAACGGGCATCCTGATAAATGCAGGCGAAGCCGTAGACATCAAAGGCACATCTGGGATAATCATGAAGGCACCCAATATAGAAGCCACTGCCGATATTGCCTTTACGGCAAAAGGCAATGCACAGGCAGAACTTTCGGCAACGGGGAATGTTACCGTTAGAGGGGCTATGGTAATGATCAACTAATAAATAAAATAACGAGATATGCCCGCACCTGCAGCAAGGTTGACAGATATGCACATGTGCCCGATGGTGACACCGGGACTTCCGCCCATACCTCATGTTGGCGGCCCGATAATGGGCCCGGGAGTACCGACAGTACTGATAGGCAAGCTGCCTGCTGCCGTATTGGGCGACATGTGTACCTGTGTAGGCCCGCCCGACAGTATTATTAAAGGCTCGGCCACCGTACTGATAGGAGGGAAGCCTGCCGCAAGAATGGGAGATAGCTGTGCTCATGGAGGCACTATAGTGCTGGGCTGTATTAACGTATTAATAGGAGGATAGTTATGAAAGACAAGTCATACTTAGGTACAGGATGGGCTTTTCCGCCACATTTTATAAAAGGAGATACAAAAGGTGCCGTGCTTGTAAGCGGGGAAGAAGATATACAACAAAGCCTAAGGATATTGCTTTCTACCATACCCGGTGAACGTATTTTCAGGTTCGATTACGGATGCGATATCCACAAATGGGTGTTTTCTAAAATGAACCTTTCTGAAAAAACACTTATCGCCGACATATTAGAAAAGGCGATTGTAGCCAATGAACCCAGGATAACACTCGAAACAGTGGACATAAATATAAAAGATGCCGTGAACGGGATATTGGAGATACAATTATACTATTTGGTAAAGACAACCAACAGTCGCAGTAATATGGTATATCCTTTTTATTTCCATGAAGGCACCGATCTCCATGGCATATCATCTTCGAGAGATTAAAATTAAAGCGCGATGAAGATAACTAACAACGGTTTGAGCAGAGAAGAAAGGCAGGCAAGATCAATAATTAACAAGCCATTTTCTGTTATAGATAATAATGAAGTATCGTTGTTTGAACAGGCCCGGAAGATAGCGGGTTTTCTTCATTATTATAATGTGGATGGTACCCGCGAGGGGTATTTTGACGAGATCCTGACAGACCTTAGCGAACCGGAAAAGATTTACGGTCAAACCCCCGGCACACATTCCGGCGGGTATATGGAGCCATCGCAGGCGCTGTTGCTTATCTTTATAGAGAACCTTCATCACACAACAGCACAGTTCAATGAAAAATGGAAGGAGTACCCGGTGTGGTACATGGAGAGTATACTAAAAGCAAAGCCCCTGCCTATGAAAGGCAACAAGGTTTGGCTGTCGTTCAGCAAAAAGCCCTTTGAAAATGTTACGGTAAAAGAAGATACCCGTTTTGTGACGGTCAATAAAGAAGATAAGCCGCTGTATTACAAGCTTAAAGAAGATATTGAGCTTTTGGACACCGTGGTGGAAAAAGCATATATGCTCAGCCTTGAGAAAGACAGGAACCGCTACCCTGAATCGCACTTTGATTTTGTTACGGGGCTTCGCTTACAGGAAGTGATCGCAGGGCAGGCGGGTCCCAAAGCCACGCCAAAGCTTAGGACCATTGGAGTTAAGCTCACCTCTCCGGCACTGCTGCTGCGGGAAGGCAAAAGATCGGTCAATATTACCTTTTATAGCCAGAACAAATGGGAGGATATTGTAAAACAGGGGATGGATGCTTTTTTGAAAGTACATCCTGAAACGCTTTTAATGAGCCATGAAGAGATGTTCAAAACGATCATTTCAGAATTCACCAGGGATATGTTCTTTCTTACGATTAGTACTACTGAAGGCTGGACAAAGGTAGAAAGCTATAGCGTTACTCCTGGCGAAGAAGACAGCCTTATACTCGACTTTACATTACCCGAAAGTTTTCCGGCCACGACCGGCTGCACGTTCGAAAAACATGGATTTTCCTGCAAATACCCAAAACTTAATATTCACCTCAATTTTGACGCATGGCTCTATCCGTACTCGTGGATAAGGCATTTCCTGATAGTGAAGGTAAGTATAGCGTCCAGTGCCAGGGGGATAACCGGCCTGCAGGTGTATAATGAGTTAGGGCAAGTAGATGTATCAAAGCCCTTTCCTCCTTTCGGGATACATAATGAAAAGGGGGCATGGCTGGCCATAGGCAATTATGAAATGGCTATAAAGAACACGAAGTCGGTAGATGTTGATATACAATGGCGGCAATTGCCCGAAGATGAAAAAGGGCTACAGGGATATTATTCGGAATATAATAAAGGAATAGACAACACTTCCTTCAGGCTGCGGTCGGCTTTCCTTGCTGATCATAATTGGAAAGAAACTCCGGAAAGGTCGGAATATTACCTGTTCTCTTCAGTAGGGAAGCCACAAGGAGAAATGCCTGTTCCCGACAATCTGCTAGCTAACCATACTTTGCTGCATGGGATAGATGTTTCAAAAATGCCGCCTGTAGGAATTGACGAAAAAGACTATAGTTATGTTCCCATGGCGCGTTCAGGATATTTAAATTTTGTACTGGTATCGCCGGATATAGGCTTTGGGGAGGCTGATCACAGGAGGCTGTTCGCGGAGCAGCTCATGAAAAATGCCCGTAAAGACCAAAAATACCCGACCATTAATTCGCCCATGACTCCTTTAGTGGAAAGGATAACGCTTAATTACAGGTCGGAAGATATGATAGATCTTTTGGAAAAGTCTGATAATAATAGTGTTGTTGACTCCATATTGCCTTTGGATACGCTTCGCACTTTTCCCGAAAATGAGAATAAGCCGATCCCTTTTGCTGTAGAGATAGAAGAGAGCAACCTGCTGCTGGCGCTTAGGGATGTTGTGCCCGGCAAAGTGCTGAACCTCTATTTTAGCTTTATCCCGTCTTTGGAAGAAGTCGCAGAGAGCAATATACCGGGGATACGATGGTACATTGGCAACAGCCGGAACTGGAAGCTGATGCCGCACAGTTTTGTACAGAAAGATGAAACCCGCCGGCTTTCTGTTGAAGGGCGCATACAGTTCCTGATGCCGGAGAGCATAGCGCCTTCTTTATTTGACAATGATGGCTTGTTGTGGATAAGGGCAGGGCTTGTAATGATGGGAAAGACGATTATTCCAAAACTGAAGGATATTTATACGAATGCAGCACTGTTGTGCCTGGATATTGATCTTAACTCAAATGAAAAAGTACCTTTTAAACATATAACAGCTCCACTCGAGCCGGAAAAGAATATTCCTGGCGTAACATCTTTCAGCAGGATATCTACTTTTCATGAAGGCAGGGAGGCAGAGGACCCTAAAGATATGCTTATGAGGATATCCGAGCACATAACGCACCAGGGCAGAGCAGTGACACTTCGCGATTACGAAAGGATCACGTTACAGGCTTTTCACGATATTGCGAGGGTAAAATGCTACCGGGGCAGTAGCGATACTGAAGATACCAGTGTTTTCGTGGCCGTATTGCCATTCAGCCGTAGTGAAATGCCGCTGGTATCCAATTATGTGATGGTGAACATACAGCGTTATCTCAGGAAATTGTCATCGGCTTATGTGGCCAATATCAGGGTCATCAATCCTGTTTATCAGGAGATACTGGTAAGGGCAGTGCTTAAGTTCAATGGGGAATACCTCTCTGAAAGCAGGCGTAAATTGTTGATACAAAAGATAGATGAGGTGATCGCGCCCTGGCTTGAGAAAGGTGAGATACCTTCTTTTGGCCATGCGGTGGCTGTAAAAAAACTGCATAATGCCATAACAAAGGAATTCAAACAGGATATAGAGATCACCGATCTTGAGGTCTTGCGGTTTGAAAAGGAAGGTGACAAATATGTAATTAACGCATGTACAGATATAGATGATCTTATTAAACCGTCACAGCCCAATGTGATATTTGTACCGGCCAAAGAACACTTTATCTATATAGATGGGCATGATGTGAATATGATCGATGATTTTGGTATAGACGAAATGACACTTGGAGATACTTTCATAATTAAATAAAAAATGTATGGCAGTACAAAACAGACAAACCCTGCAGAATTACTTCAGTTCGGGGCAACGACCTTCAGGAAAGCAATTTGAGGACCTCCTTGATTCGGTAGTGCATATACACGATGAGGTTATTAAGAAAAGCAAAGACCATGTTATTGAAGTTACCCCCGCTGAAAAGAGCAGGGATGTTATCTCTATTCTGGGTAAACCAGGTGATGCACCCGGGTGGGCCTTTTCTTTGCAGGAGAACGGCGATCTGGCCGTCAGCGAAATAAAAGGTGGTAACGGCCTGGCATCACTAGTATTTAAAACAAATGGCGATATAGAGATGCACGGAAATAATATTATAACAGCCGGAAGCCGCAAGGGTATTTGTACAGAGCACGCCGCCGATGGCAAATGGCATACAGTGGCAAAAGGCCTTGAAGGTGTAAATGCGCTCGAGATCGTTGCAGTATATACCGCGGGCAAAGGCAAATGCAGCACCCTTATAGCGTGGGCAAGCCATTCTTGCGGCAGGCGCAGGAAAATAAGACAGATGCGTCCAGGCACTTTTTTCTGGAACAACAAGATAAGGATAAGATGGGTAAGAGTGAAAGATACCGACGGACACAAGACCCTGTGCGACCTTCAGATAAAGACACGTTACAAAGCGGGCGATGGAGCCCTGATCAAATGTAGTACTACCACATTATGGGGTCACCAGGAAACTGACCAATAACAGCAAAGACATGACTTTACAAAAGAGGGGAAAAGAGGAGAATTATTATAAGAAGCTTCAGGACATAACCCTGGAGAGGCTGGAACAGCTGTGCGGTAAAAAATGGACCGACTTTAATGTTCATGACCCCGGTATAACCATTGCCGACTATTTTAATTATGGCCTTTTTGAACTTCAGTACCGTCTGGGATCATCACTTGAAGCCTACCTGCAAGGACCGGGTGACAGGTCCGTGCCATTTGGCCGTATAGGACTGCTCCCCAAAGAAGAGCTCTTTGAACAAAGCATTGTTACACGTCAGGATTATGAAAATTTAATACTGCGACAGGACCCGGCAATAAAAAAGTGCATTGTATTGCTAAACAAAAAGACGAGGCTTTATGATATCTTTTTGGGCACCACGCAGCATCCCGATGAAAATGCAAAGGAACGGCTGGCAGAGATCGTGAGGCAGGCCTACCACAGCAACCGCAACCTTTGTGAAGACCTGGGAGAGATCCGTTGGCAAGAATATAAAGAGGTGCATGAAACAGCGCTCTATCCGGGGTCGGGGCCTATTGAAAAGGATACTTTTGAATATCCTGAATTTGAAACCGTTGGCCATACGGAAGCTGTGCCAGCGTTCTCACCAAATTATAATTCCATACAATTCGACTTTCCCGAAGCTTACGGTATCGGCGAGAGGGGCCTGCCTACAGGTATTACCGTTGCAGGAAAGTCTAAGATATTGCAGATGAAAGCATACATGCTTATTTTCGATCATATGATGGCCGATACCCTCAGCCAGGCCGGCAGTATAAATGAGCTTCTGGAATTTTCCGGACGTGTGCCCGGCAATACCATACCTGATGTGGTAGTGCCGGAATGGGAACATATAGTGGACAAAGACCTGAAGAGTGATACCATACTGCATGGCGAGGCGTACTACGGATCGCAGAAAAACCTTTATTTTAATGTGCTGGACATACTGTACGGCGAAAACACCGCAAATATATTTACCCATGATCCCGCCATTTCGCAACATAAAATGAATGAGAAGCGTGCGAACCTTATCCTCAGGTTCCCGTGGCTTAACTCGCATCGTTTTTTATCCTTCAATATATATGATACTGCCAGCACGCCCACCATACAACAGTTGATAGAGACACTTATTGACTACAGGCATATGCCGGCTGAAACAGGTACTTTTGGAAAGTATGGCCTTCGCGTGGTCAGCGATAAGGAATTTTATGAAAGATACAAATTCCTTCAGAATACTTCTTTTGCCATAAATATCGAGGAGAATGCACTGCTGGAAGAAGTGGAAGAAATTGGGGTATTATATGATGACAGGACTTTCCACAAGCTCCGGATGAACATTAACCTTCTTTGGTACAATGTGCTTTTTGAAAGTTTCCTGAAATATGGAGATGAGAAAAAGCATTACAAGATACTGACACTGCCGGACGAAGAGTACCTGCTTGTCTTTAGGCATCCTGAAAAAGGTGACTGGATAAACATGGGATTGTTCTTTAAGACCAAAGAAAAACTTGTTGAAACGGCCAATCTTTTCTGGCAGTTTATCAGGAATATTAAACACAGGGAAGTGCATACCGATATTTATTTTATAGAGCACCTGCTCCTGAGGCACGGGCATGGCGATGACAGGAACAAGCTGTCGGTCATAATTTCTGAAGAACATATTGGTAACGGCGACAGGACTCACATAGAATGGCTTCTTGAAGAGCGCCTGCCGGCCCACATCAGGATAAAGGTATTTTACATACAAAATAGCAATATGCAGCAATTTAAGCATATTTATACCACATGGAGAAAAGCGCTTGCTGCCGGGCACAGGGAAGACATTGATTATGCATCGATAGCTGTACGGGCATTTTTGAGTAGCCATGTTAATTCCGAAAAAAGCGTAGGAGATGAATAGCGTTGGTAAAATATCGCTTGATCTTAAAGGAGAGGATCAAAATTTTTTCCAGGGTTTATATGGAGATGTGAACAATTTTCTCTCAGCTGCCATAGAAAAGCCTACAGACGAAGTAGTGGCATTTTATGATAAAGATGCTGAACATGTTGAAATAGGCACGATCGAACTTGATCTGGGCCCGTTGACTAAAGAAGACTTTACTTTGCGTTTTGCAGCGATCTATCGTGAAAAGCTCTATGAAATGCTTGGCTTGTATATTGTAAACCCTATTGTATATGGAGTAAAGAAAGTTACAAAACAAAAACAGCTATCCGAAATTTTGTTTCATTTCCTGCGGTATGGTTCGCTGCCGTGGGACATTGACAAAAAATACAAAGATATTGACAACCTTTTCTTTGAGGTGGTACGGCATGAAAGCGCCGGCCTAAAAAAGTTCTTGCAGACCTATGGACATTACACAAGCTTGCAGAGGCGCCTGGTATTTCAGTTGGGCGATAACGCGCTGGAGGAAGGTATAAACCTGATAGCTCCCGGAGAGGGCAGTTTTGTGCTATCATATATCCGGTTTTTGCATGCAAAATATAAAGTAACAGAAACACAGGGAATCAGTGAGCGGCACCATAGGGATATGGTGTGGCAGGTAGTATATGCCTATCTTTTGAACAACAAAAGCTCTTTTTTTAGCATCAGGGGCTTCCTTAAATATACTATTGCTGCCCTCGCTGCGATGCATGGCATTTCTTATTCCCATTTGCTGAAGATCATTACATACGAATTGGAGGTCCGCTACAGGAATGAGCTGGTGAGGTCTGAACTGTACATTATCCTGGGAGAACTGAAAAATGAAGCGTCGGAAGTTCCTGTAGGAAGATCACTTACCAGGATGGCCAGGATGTATATTTCGGTCGTTTCGGCACAGCGGGAGTCGCCGCAATGGAAGAATAATAAAAATATACTTGAAGATATACTGAAAAAACAGGATACATGCCAGGCCTTTTTGCAGCACCTTGCCGAAGCCGAGATCACTGGCCTGGTAAAAATAATTATTCCGGAGGAGCATTCTTTTGTATTGGGTTACACCAAATCGCTGGAAAGGCAAAAAGAGACCGGCCTGTTGCAGGGAAAAGCAGGCGGAGAGTTCAGGCTGCTGAAATGGCAGATCATTTTCCCGATACTTCTTCAAAGCAATAGCAGCGGGTTTAACCGGAAGTATTTTATATTGCAGACATTACAGAGGATAGCATCGCGTTACAATTTTCATATAAATGAGATACTGGTCTACATTATTACATCTGCAAAGGAAAAATTACTGCTTGACAAAACCCTGGTGTCAGTTTTGGAGCAATTGTACAAAGAGGTTTCAGGAGACCGGGCCTTACCGGAAAAATCGGCATCGTCAAGGCCTGACGAAGGAATGGTGCTGGACCATTTACGTACAGGTAAGGAATTGGATACTGTCGGGCTCCGCCAGTGGAGAAAAGTAATGGCCGACACCGGGCTCAGGGAAAAGATACTGGGACAGCTAAGGTCTGAAAAGCAGCATACTGCTTTTATAAAAATGCTTTTTCCCCTGGAAGCAGATATTATACCTGCTTATGCGGGTGGGCTTGACCTGTATAACAAGCAAAAAGCGCTTGAAGGAAAAGCCGGGGGTAGCTTCGTACAGATGAAATGGAAATTTATCCACGCGGCCCTGTTCGAGCCACAGCAGAACGTATTCAACAAAAAATATTTTGTAGAGCGGGTGCTTACCCGTATCTCGGCGCATTATAACCTGAAGGTCCAGGAATTGCTTGAGTTTTTTTACAGGGAGATCGTAACGGCGGGAAACACTTTTCCTTTTGAACTGATTAAAGTGCTTAGGGAGCTGTATAACGATAAGGTAAAGATAATTGAAGGAGGTACAAAACAGAAAGAAAAGCAACAGGAAAGCCTTACTCCGGAGCAAAAAGCCAGAGAAAGGCTGCAGTATTATTTTGGAAATGACACTGCTTTGGCATTCCTTATCGAAAGACTTGCAAAAGTGCATGAATTTGTAAATTTTATAGATGAGGGGTTGCGCATTGGATCGTTATTGAGAAAGTATTTTATAAATGAGCTCAATATTGATGTCGATGCTAAAGCGGTATTGAAATTAATTGCGCGGTCTTCTCATGGATACAGTTCGCTTACCCGTGCGGTCGTTATGAGGCGCATATTGCTCTATTATACAAGCCTGGTGACGGACAAAAGAAAAGCGATGCAGCTGGAACAGAAGCTGGGCGAACTTTCACGTACGAATGCACTGGTAAAAGAGACTTTAGAGGACATGGTCGCGCTGTCAACGAATTTTGGTAAAAGTAAAAGTGGCTTGCCTGAAGGAACACCTATAAAACAGGATGAAATGCCACTGGCAGGAAAAGGGATGGCAGAATTTATAAATAATGCAGGGCTTGTGCTGCTGCATCCCTATCTGCCGCGGTTGTTCGCCATGTTGTCGCTTACGGTAGATGGTAAATTTACAGGGGAAGATGCGCAATTCAGGGCCATATTTCTTATGCAGTATGCGGTTTTTGGCAGCACTGAATTCCCCGAGCACGAGATGCGGCTCAACAAACTAATGGCCGGTGTGGGGCAGGATGTGGCGATACCAGGGTCGGTTGAGCTTACCCTCCACGAAAAAGAGACCATTGATGGCTTGCTGAACGCAGTTATCAACGCATGGAGCAAGTTGGGCAAGACATCTGTGGAGGGGCTGAGAGGCGCTTTCCTGGTACGCGACGGCAAGATCGACGAGCTTGACGATCTTTACCAGCTTGTAGTCGAAGAAAAGACTTTTGACATATTGCTCGGCTCACTGCCCTGGAGCATAAGCACAATAAAATACAGCTGGATGGAAAAGGGCATTAACGTAAAGTGGCGATAATTTTAAAAGTACGCATTATGAAGACACAAATACAGCAATCAAAAGCGGAAGGGACTATCCAGCCCAAAGCTGAAAAGCAGGCACCGGTAAATTCAATTTTAAGCGGATATGGCAACACAATCCAACGATTGGCAGTAAATAACCGGGGTACTACGTTTGGCACTACTACCGGGATATTGCAATTATATAAAAATAGAAGAAAATGGAGTGGTAGTCAAAGGGAACAGAGTAGAAAATTCTGGGTAAAGAAAGAAAAAAAGGAAGCAAGGAAAAGACAATCAGCATACTATAGGGATCATATCGTTAAACCTGATGACAGGCGAACAAATGAATTGACAATATTATTGAAGGGTGATTTTAATTTAGCTGCTATTGTTAAGAAAATCAGGCTACAGGGTTCAACAGTGCCTTCCAACCATCAGGACATCATATGTTTGCTTGATAACGGACAAAATCTGAGGTTTTCAAGAAATAATTTTTCTGATACTGCTCAATATGGTGCGGATCCCGGCAGGCTTACCATAATATATACCTATATTCCCTCGGAGGGAACGACTGTAAAAGCAGCATTGGAGGCATTCAGGAAAGCACACGATTCAATGCGGACATATGAACATGGAGATTGCCAGTCATTTGCAAATGCGATAGTAAAAGGCTTAACGGGACAAGATACCGGTTTTGGAGGAGTTGATGATTTTATGTAAACCAATAATAGTGCTTTGACTACTATAAAAATACTTTAATATGAAAGACAGGAAAAATTATCCTGAAACATCGGGAACTGAACAGAAAGCAGTCAGGCAGGCATCTGTAGGCGCTGTTTTGGAAGGGTATCGGAATTCACTGCAACGCAAAACGAAAGATGAAGGGGTGCCATTGCAAAAAAAAGAGAATAATACTGGCTTGCCGGATAACCTGAAATCGGGTATTGAAAACCTTTCCGGCCACAGCCTGGATGATGTAAAAGTACATTATAACTCGGCAAAACCCGCACAGCTACAGGCGCATGCCTATGCACAGGGGACCAATATACATATAGGGCCAGGGCAGGAAAAGCACCTGCCGCACGAAGCCTGGCACGTGGTACAGCAAAAGCAGGGCAGGGTAAGGCCCACCATGCAGATGAAAGGCATTAATGTGAATGATGATAAGACATTGGAGCAAGAGGCGGATGTGATGGGGGAGAGGGCCGTCAATTTGCAAGCCGGTAATACAATTCAACGATTGTTGAAAAACAATGTGTCCGGTACTCAAAATATCCAAAGGATGATATCTGTGAATGGAAAAGAATATAACAGCCAGCAACAAATTACTGATGTAATGCGGGATATAGAAACAAGCTGTAAGTTAAGTAAGGGGGATATGGGTAGATTTGGTAAAGTCATTAGAGAACTTCTACAACCTGAAGTAATGGAAAGTTTCACATCGTACCGGGAATTATATAATTACCTAAATCCTGTACTTAGGCTAAAAGAATCAGTTTTTCTCCAAGACAGATTTTTGAACGACGAAGATGCTCTCAGTATAATTTATACAGAGCCATGGGAGCCGATGAACTGTCACAATTACTAACTAATAAGCAATTTGAAATGGCTAAAAACGCACATGGTGAAGAATCAGGAATAAAGTTTTTTGCAACGGATATGAATTATTCAGTAAAATTAGCTAATAAAAAAAATAATGACGCTTATAAAAGACAGGAGAAAATGCCATATGAAAAAATGATTGCTGTTACTGTAAATGAAGCAGAAGTCGCATATGGATTGAAAGATGATATAGGTATCCATGCTGATGGTGGGCACACGGTTGAATTTTTAGGCGAAGGGCCTGACGAAAAAGCTAAACGGGGAGAAAATGAATTGAGAAAGGTTATAAAAGGCACAGGTAAAGAGGATGATACACCTCAACATGGTTATGTTTTAAAACATGAAACAGATGGACTTAATTTTGGAGTAAAAGCGAAAACTCGGGAAAATACAAAAGCTAACTGGAAATCTCCTGTCGAGTATTTTAATTCGCTTGTTACATTTCTTGGTTCTATTGGTGAGTTTAAGATGGTTGAAAAACAGACTGAGCAAAAAGATCAGTCATAAACTATTTCTAAATACATGAATTATCTAGACAAATGAACAACTTCACATCCTACTTTCAAACCGTCCTCCACGCCGCCTTTTCCCTCTATTTCAATCAGGAAAGCCAGTATACCTCATTGCGTGAAATTCCCATTCCTGAAAAAGATGAACTGGCAGCCGTAACAGGAAAAGAAATTATATGGGAGGAGCGGATAGTATTACTATTGGCCCTGATGCCACATGTGCAGCCACAGTCGCTTGACCTGTTCTTCATACAGAATAAAGACCTCGACAGGCCCTATACCATATTTGGCGGATGGAAAGGATCATCGCACAACGGTTTTTTGCCCACGGGTGACACAGCAGCGTTCCTGCTCTCTGTTGACGATCCGCAAGGGAGGGTAATGGCAATGCACCTGTTTAGTGAAGAGCATTGGTTCTATAAAGAAAATGTGCTAAAGCTCGAAGGGCATGGGCAAGGCGAGCCATACCTGAGTGGGAAACTGATTGTGTCGGAGGAATTTTTGGTAAAGGCCACTTCGAACGAAAGCTATCGCCCCGGCTATGACAGGGATTTCCCTGCAAGGCGCATGGAAACCAAACTGGAATGGGACGACCTTGTGGTGCCGTACCATCTTTGGGAAAGCCTCAACGATATATCGGTTTGGCTGGAACACGGACAGGAGATACGCCAGCGCTGGAACCTCGACAGGCTGATAAAGCCCGGTTACCGCTGCCTGCTCTACGGGCCACCCGGTACGGGAAAAACACTGGCGGCCTGCCTGTTGGGAAAAAAGCATGGCAAGGAGGTGTACCGCATCGACCTATCAATGATTGTTTCCAAATATATAGGGGAAACCGAGAAAAACCTGGCAAAGATATTTGACCGCGCAATGCACCAGAACTGGATCTTATTTTTTGATGAAGCCGATGCACTTTTCGGCAAAAGGTCTGATGCCAATTCATCCAATGACCGCCATGCTAACCAGGAGGTTGCTTACATGTTGCAGCGCATTGAAGACTTTCCGGGGATGATTGTACTGGCTACAAACCTAAAAGACAACCTGGATGAGGCATTCTTCAGGAGGTTTCAGTCGATACTCAATTTTCCTATGCCCGACCAGCCGCTGCGCCTGAAATTATGGCAGCAGATGATACCCGGGGAGTGGCTGGAAGCAGCAAACACCGATATACTGAACAGTGCTTCGCAACACAAGCTATCCGGAGGTAGTATGGTGAACGTTATTCAGTACTGCGCATTGCATCTATACAGGGCCGAAAGACCCATACTGACTGAGGACATCCTGCGGACAGCAATAAACAATGAACTTGACAAAGAGGGCATATTGGTGAATAAATAATATTCTGTATAACCAACTAACCGCCAGTTTTAAACTCACAAAATTATTTTAATTTTTGAATTAATTGTAAGATTATTAAAACAAAAAATCCCGAAATCGAGTTGATTTCGGGATTTTTATTTGTGACCTCGACTGGGTCGTAACTTAGTACTCTAATTCGCTTATTTACAACGGTTTTCATTCTGTATTTTTCAACAGGGGTAGCCTGAGGGGTAATTTATCAATTAGTATCTATTTTTTTAGTCCTAAGTAAGGCAAAGCATTTTTCAGCAAATTTAGGCTCTATACCATTTATAAATACCAACCAACCATATATATAATCATGAATGTCATTTTCAGCAGATTCTATTTTTTTCCTTACTACTGGGTCTCCAAAAAAATCTCTCCAATTTACATTAAATTTTTTTAGCGTATGATTCCTCAATCCATATTTATTTATATAATAAACTTCCAACCTAAGCTTCTTCTTTATTCTTTTCGCAATTCTAGGATATTGGTTATCAAAAACGGTTAAACCGGTAACGTACTGGTTTTGGCCTCTTTTCATAATCTTAGATTTTCTTTCATTTATACTAAAACCAGCTTCTTCAATAATTTTGATAATTTCTGGCAATAATTTTATTTCGGCATCGGAAGAAAAAGTGAGGTCGTCGGCATATCTTGAGTAAGTTATATTATCGTCTAACTGTTCAAATATTAAATCTAATTTATTGAAAATCATATTAGCAAGGGTCGGACTAGTATGAAATCCCTGAACTAAAAAGCCATTAATGGTAACTATTTTAGAAATCGAAAGCGCAATCGTAGAATCAAATCCATGTTGTTCTAAGGTTTCAACAATCATACCATCCGTTATAGTTTCAAAAAAATTACGAATATCAATTCCTAAAATATATTTCTTCGCAAGATGTTTTTCAGCATTAGATTTAATTCCTCTACCTTTCACAAAACCATTAGCGCTAACGGACGGTCGATAAACTTGGTTTAGGTGTGTATTCAATATTTTAAGGCAATTTATAAGACTTTCAGCCATAGGCTTATAAATTATTCTATACCCTAATTCTTTTTGCCTTTTAGGAATACAAAATCTATCAATATCCAAGATTGTATTATCAAGTTTTAAAAGGGCTTTTCCCGAACAGTAATCATTAATAACATATTCGTTATCAATTAATACTTTTAACTGTTCTAAATCCATCCTTAGATAATTAGACAGTCTCTTTTCGTTCTTAATATCGCTTGGATTCATATAAGTTATAAAATGACAGAGGCCAGGGTAACAACTATTGGTTAATCCCTACTCGGATACGAAATCATATCCAAAATTTACCCCTAAGCCTCTGCCATAACTTTTCTTAAGTTATCAATTTCAACCAATTCTTCTTTTTTCCCTCTACGACTTAAAAAAGAAATATTATTCCAAATGTGTATTAAGGCAATTTTCTCTTTTAGAATATTAAAAGTTTGTTTAACTCGTTTATTTTTAGAGAATATCTCTTCATCAGGTTCAAATATATTAAATACGTTATAATTAATATAATCAGTAATTGATAAATTATTATTCCCTTTAGAAACAATTTCGTATTCAACATCAAATTCATGATATTTATCAAAAATTTCTTGAAGTATATTTTTAAGCGGTTTATCTTTCACTTTTAATTCTTCAATGAAAAAGTGGTGCTTATCTCTCCTATTTTTTAAAATCATCCTTCTAATAAGATTTTCTAACATCTTGGCAATTACTTCATAATCTTGTTTAGCTAATTTTAATTTTCTAAAGTATTCACTTTCTTTATATAAAACTTCAAAATACGCTCTAAAATTTAGCAAAGGCAATAATTTATAAAAGTGAGTTTTTATATCCGGATGATTTTCACACGCATGGAATCCCTTCTCAATTTGTTTTTCGTACTCTACAAAATATAGTTCGTCTTTTAAATCTTCTTTTAATTTAGCTATAACACTCTCAGAAAGATTTGGAGTATCAGTTTTTATACATCCATATAAAAAAACATTTTGATCATTATTAATATGACCACTCTCGTCTATAAAATAATAATAGGTTTTTTTTGACATATAGTAAAGCATTTAAGCGTACACTTTGAATAAGAAATGGTGTAAAGTAAAAAAATCTTTTAGTCTTCTATGCTTACTATTAAACGTAAAATTATTTCCTTCAATAGAATCCAAAATGATACCATCATCAATTAAATCTCCTTCAGGAGAATTATCAAAAGGTTGCTTTAATTTTAATATCAGAGCATCTTTTATTTTATTAATATCACCTGCTAAGACGAAACCTAACATACCTCCGTAATTATTCTCTTGGCAATACTTACCATTAAAGTGCCTATAAACTCCACCGTCTTTTTTTGAAGCATTAAATACATATTCATTAATACAAGGATTATAAGAGTTTAAATTTTTACATTCAACAGAATAGTATTTTAGCTTTAAGGTGTCGTTATTTATCCAGTCGCTATGCTCAAACTTTATATCATAGAATCCTGGTTGGTTATATTTAACTTTGGGTTCCAGATTAACAACTATACCTTCAAAAAAAATTCTTCTATCATAATTTTCAAACCAAGTTTTCATATAATCTTTAATAAGGTCTTCAATATGTTTCCTTCCAGGTTTTACCTTTTCAGTTTCAATTAAATCATTTAGTTCAGTTATATTAAATTCCCGGTAAAACTTTAGTAAATGGTAATGAATTAGATTGATCCAAAAATCATCATTTAAGGTTCTTTTTTTTCTACTACTATCAGGCATAATTGTAGTTTTAGGAAGGCGAATATATTCTCTATCCATTTTAAGCCCTATTTAAAATTTCCTGCCCATCTTCATAAGCTTTCGTTTCAGTCCAATTTAAAACATCATCTTTTCTGATTATATAAATACAATCTTTAGCAAATATCTTTTCTTGAGAAGCTAAGAAATTTTCATCAGGTTTTTGTTTAAATATTTCATTAAGTAAATACTTCGCTACCTTATTTTCCGTAGGTTTATTTTCAAGAGAATTAAAATAAATACCTACTACTACAAGATTAAAATCTTTATAATGATGATATTTTATATCTATTGGGCTTTCGAAATAGATACTTATTGTATCTATAATACTTTCGCTATAATTTGATAAATCCCTTGGTTTTATTTTTCCTTTTTTCTTAGAATAATCTTTTATCCTTAGCTTCTCCAAATAAGTTAATTTATATAAATCGAAAATTAAACTATTTAGTTTGCCTTCAACATCAGTATACTTCAATGTAGATTCAGAAATATTTTTACTAATCTCAGAAATCGTAGCGGCCAAATCTAAATCTATATCCCTTGGTATAGGGATGTTTTTGATGTCGTCGATTCCTATTCTAGGAAATTAATCATTAACTCTTTTTCTAAGATATTGATTAATATAATAATTACAAAGCTCCGAGTTCAGAATAGCTGTAATAAGATAATACAGCTTTTCTTCTCTTAGTTTAAAAATATAAATAGAAAAATCAAAAAAGATTTTTTCTTTAGAATATACGGCATTTAAGTTATCTCCTAATCTTGAAATAATAATTTTGTCTCCTTCATATATATCTAAAGTTCTGGGTCTATGAAAATTATCTAAAGTTGAAATATATCTATTAGCGTTAGATATTAAAAAAGGTTCAAGATTTTTAGGTTTAACGTAAGGAACAAGATGTGTCTCAGTTAAATCGTCAGTGAAATATTTATCTACAAATATATCTACAAATTCCTTTTTCTTTTCAGACGGTAAATTTTTCCAATCTTCTTTATTTAAATTAAATTCCTTCTTTCTAGCATCCTCTCCCCAAAGTTCAAATCCACGGTGTAAGAATTGACTATTATCGGTTTTTAACTTTATATAATCACTTAAAAACTGGTTACTATTAATTTTTAGCAACAGTTCTTTATCATACTTATTTCCCAATAAAAAGTCTCTTAATCTTGTTCTATTCTCAACCAGTTCCTGTTGATTAATATCAATTAATTTATCTTCCTGAATAACCAGCAGTTCAAAAGGCTTTTCAGAAAACAACCCCATTTCAACTGGATAGTATTCAATGCAATTATCTTCTATTAATAAATTATTAAAAATTATTGCACTAACGCTTTCTTCAGCATTTTCAAATAAAATCTTTTTTACTTTAGAAAGTTCATATATTTTTTCAATACGGTAATTACTATAAAAAAAACTTTGGAATTTCCTAGAATTATCATTGTAAAAATTAGAGTTATTAGTAACAAAGCCAAAGCGAGTATTTATATTACTCCAATCTTTAATTTTTAGGAAAAAGCATTGAGATATTTGGTGACTCCCTACAATTTCCTTAGCGGTAACTTTAGTATTCTCGCCAACAGTTTTATAATTGCTAATAAAAGCTATTTCTTCATCGGTGTTTTTAATTTCAAAAAAGGGAGGATTACCTACAATGTAATCAAATGTTTCTTCTCTAAAAACTTCATCAATGATATCTAGAGAATTATGGCAAATGATATTTTCAAAGAAAGAATAATTTCCAAATAAATCAACCCTGTTTTTACTTCTTAATTCTCCATTTATAAACTCTTTTATTTCATCAGGGTTTAAGTCTCTAAATATCTGAAGAGATAAAGAAAAAATAGTAAATCGTTGAGCAATGGATCTTTTCTCAATTCCAAAAATATTTTCCGAGAGCAGTCGTATCCTATGCTCAATTTTTTTTTCTACATCATTAAACTCAATAGGGCTATTCTCCAATAGCTTTTGAAAAGCAACTATTAAGAACATACCTGATCCACATGACGGGTCTAATACTCTTCCAATTTTATCATCAATAATAACATCATCAATGATTAGTTGAGCAAGTTTTTTAGGAGTATAAAAAATTCCATTTTCTTTTTGTTCTTCTTTAAGAAAAACTTCATATATATAACTGATAAATTCAACAGGAATAACATTAAATTTAAAATCAAAAAGAGATAGTTGACCGGTTAAACTAGTTCCTGATATCGAATGATAAATTAAATCAAATACAGTATTATTCAGATACTCTTGATTTATCTCAGGAGTAATGAACAAATAATTATTAAAAATTTCATTAATAATTTTAAATAGATTATTAACGCTTTTAATGTCATTTCTATTCAATAGTTCTTTGTAAGTTATATTGAAATCACCAAAGTAATGGCTATAGAAGTAAGAATTTATAATATGATTATCCTCCAAATATTTTATATATAGAGTTCTATCAATGAGAGCTTGTACAATTTCATCATTCGCTACGACATTATACAAATCTTTTTTCAGTCTTTCTAAAGTAAATATAAGTTCCCTATCGATGCTTTTAGATTTTCTAACGCGGTCAATAAAGCTTTTATAATTCAACCAAAATAGTCCACTATCAAAATTCCATTTATTGATTTTATCAATCTTTTCATTGCCAGCATCACTACCTTTAAAGCTATCAAGTTTATAGTCCGATATTTTTAAGTTCGGAGAGATTTTACCATAGTACAGATTTATAATAACATCTGATTCTAACTTTTCATTAGTAATGAAAATCAAATCAGCCTTATCTTCATTCCAAATATATTTTCTTAATTCATCAAATTCTTGATCACTAAGCGTTTCAAGGATTATATAAAAAGAAGTTTTTGTCTGAGGTGGACATTCGTAATAATAAACGTTACTTTGAAGTTTTTCAGTAAGTAAATCATTATCTTCCAAAACTATAGTTTTTGGATTTAAGTCGGTAAAACTAAATCCTTGCTTGGAAAAAAAAGTCAATACTTTATTATAAAAAAACCACATTTTTTGAGAGTTTGTTAACAAATATAGTACTTAAGAAGCCTAGAATTACAAAGCCATTTCTTAGTTATTAAAAAAGTTTTCAATATTACACTAGCAATAATAATGTTATCGGTATAAAACTTTATTATTTATAATTAATTTTACAAAAACAAAAAACAATTATGGAAGAAGAATTCGAGATATACGACGATACTATTAGTGAGAATGAAGAATTTAGATACTCGATTACTAGCTACGGAGCTGATTATACATTGGACAGTGTTGTAAATAGAATTGAAACAGAAAAAATATTTGTTCCACCTTTCCAAAGACAATATGTTTGGACAAACATCCAGGCATCTCGATTCATAGAATCCTTGATTTTAGGACTTCCAGTACCGGGAGTATTTTTATCAAAAGAAAATGAAACAGGTAGATTACTTATCGTTGACGGTCAACAGAGAATGCTAAGTATCGCGAATTTTTATAAAGGAGTTTTCGGAGAGAAAAAATTTCGGTTAAAGAATGTTCAACCAGATTTAGAAGGGCTTACTTACGATACATTGAAAGAAGCGGACAGGAATAGATTGGACGATTCCATTTTACACGCAACTATTATCAAACAGGAAACTCCGGACGATGATGAAAGTAGTATTTATATGGTCTTTGAAAGGCTTAATACAGGAGGAACCCCATTACAACCGCAAGAGATTAGGGCGTGCATTTACTATGGTCCCTTTAACGAGTTCTTATCAGAATTAGTAGAGTTTCCAGCTTGGAGGCAGATATTTGGAGTAGCTAATAGAAGAATGAAAGAACAAGAATTAATCTTGAGATTTTTTACACTTTACTATCATTATAGTGAGTATAAAAAAGTTTTAAAATCCTCCTTAAATCAATTTATGGGCACCAATAGAAAATTTGAAAGGTATCCTCAAGCCGATTTAGAGTATTTATTTACAACTACTATATCTACAATTTACTCAGCCTTAGGTAGCAATGCGTTTAGAATAGGAAACAGACTTAACGCAGCTATTTTTGACTCGGTTATGATTGGAGTTGCAAAAAGACTTGTTAACAATTCAAGCCCGATTGATAGTTCCAGACTTAAGGAAGAATATGACACATTAATTTTACAACCTGCATTTCTATCATACGTACAAAGTGGGACTTCAAGTGAAGCATCAGTTAAAGGTAGAATTTCAATGAGTATTGAAGCATTTAATTCAATCTAAAGTGCATTATAGAATTCGAAATCAGATGGCGTCTTTAGATGCGCTATTTATTACAGCTAAAACTATTACAGATGATGAGATACAATCTCATTTTTCAAAATATTTATGCGTAAAGGTTTCAGGCTTATTAGAAAGCTATATTAAGGCACAGATAGGGGACTATGTAGATACAACGTCTTCAAAAGCAACAGCTAAATATGTAAAGAAAAATTTTAAAAACTTCACTAACATCGATTATAAAAAGCTATGCGGATTTTTAGAATCATTTGATGAAAAATGGAAGGCAGATTTAGAGTTAGTAATGGAAGAGGAGATTATTAGTTCACTAAATACTATAATTGCTAATCGAAACAATATCGCTCATGGTAACAATGATTCCATAACAATGCGCATAATAGAAGTTCATTATGGTAATTTAAAATTAATAATTAGTTTCTTGGATGATATTATTAGACGATAAGTAGTCGGCTTAATAAAAAGGCATAATTAGTAAACAAGGCAATTTGAAGCCTCTAATTTAAAATAGAGATTAATATATACTATCGTGATAATTCATTCCTTAAACCAGCTAAAATGCCCACCCTCAATTATATTAAACAAATAAAGCGGAGTTAAATAGTCCTACTTGTTCTATTTACTTCGCTTTGTAGTATAATTCACAGGCGCTTTGTAGTTTTCGCCCTAATTTACTTGTATTGGCTTATCGCGTATTTATAAGCTCAGAAGGTATTATATCTTACTCTTATTATATAATCTATCTAATTTTTTCCTTAATTCCATAAGTAACGTAGCCTTTAGGTCTAAATCATCAGTAATATTCGTTCTATATATATCTATAAATTGTTCAATCTTTTTCTTTTTATTATTTATACTAAGCGACTTATCAAGCAGGTTTATACTTTCAATGACGCCGTATTGTTTAATACCTAAAAAAGTAAGGTAAATTATAAAATCTGAATAGTCGCTTACATCAGCCATCTTTTCCTTAGAAATTACATCAACAAAAACAATATTTGTAATATACTTCTCAATTACATCTGGTAAATCATTCCAATTTTCTTTTATTTTTTCAACCGTATCAAATTTATTTTTGAACGTAGTTCCAGAAACCTTTTTGGCGTTTATTTCAAAACGTAGGAAGTAGAACGTTTCAAATACCTTCTTTTGGACATCTGACCAAATAGTATTTTTATTAATTTCTAAAAACTTATCATAGAAAACTAACTTATAATTTGCAAACTTAAAATATAGAGTAGTCTCTTCAACAACTTCTCGTTCAGCATTTCGATATTTGACGAAGCAATCATTTATACCTCTCATCTTTGCTTTTAACAAGAGTGTCACACCTACTTCTACCTTATTGACCTTGCCAGCTAAAATCCTTTTTTTAGTAGTTCCTAATTCTTTAGCAAGTAACTCTATACAATCAAGAAATTCTTCATAATTCAAATCTTTTCGGGAGTTCTTTTGATAATACCATTTTCTAATGCTTCCATCAATACTTAAGTTAAACATATCGTTTCCTTCGTCAGCCGTCAAAAGTAATTTTAATGAAAATTTCTTCTTCGGAAAAGCGCTGTTATACAACCTCGCATTATATAAAGATTTATCAATACAGTCTTCAACTAATTTTTCCTTCCACGTTATATTATCGCTGGGAGAATAATCCTTCAGGTGTATTTTTATTTTATCTATCATGCCTATCTTTTTTTAAATAATCTTCTAAATCTTTCCTGACTATCCATACAGTAGCTTTAGGCGATTTTTGGGCATATTTAAGCCCTTTCGGTTTGCTTCTCATTCTATCGATAGTTTTCTCACTAATGTTATATTCCTTCGCGGCTTCGGACTTTTTCAGTAAATCACTATCCAATTTAGGCTTAACAGAATTTTTTAAAATTTCAATATTTTTGTTTTTTTCGCTTTCTAATTCGCGCTTAGTACGCGTAAGTTCAATGAGTTTCTTTTTAATAAGTTTCTGATCTAATTTCGGCATCTTGTTTCTTTTAATTAAACTTTACAGTTTTCATTGCGTTCGTTAAAATCTCTTCGTCGGAGTTTACATAGCGTTCCGTCATTCTAATATCTTTATGTCCCATCAGCTTCATTATATAGAAGGGTTGTACACCATTTTTAGCCAGCATAGAACCAAACGAATGCCTCGCAACGTGAAAGGTTACTAATTTATCTATTTTAGCGATTTTAGCAATGATTTTCAAATCTCTATTTACAGAAACATTTTCCCTATTATCAAATATAAGTTCTTTCGGCTTCTTAGTTCTTATTTTGGAACTTACTAACATCTTTAAAGCCCACTGGTTAATTGGTATCTCTACGGTTCGTTTCGTCTTTTTCATAGTTAACACTATCTTTTTAAGTCCGATAATATTTTCTTTTTTCAAGTTCATCACGTCAGAAAATCTTAAACCAGTATAGCAGCTGAACAAAAATAGTTTACGGGTGAGATTTAGCCCTTCGGTTAGATTACCTAACTTCAAGTCAGCATTTTTAATTCTTTCAATTTCGCTTGAAGTTAAGAATACCGTTCTTTCTTTTTCCTTAGCAACCTTTACGTGCTTACAGGGATTTTCTTTTATCAACTTATCAACGACAAATTTATTCAATACCGCTGAAAAGGTTTTCCTTCGGGTTGCTACGCCGCTTACACCTACATTCTTTTCGGTAGCCAGGTGGTGTAAAAAATCTTCAATAAACTTTATATTAATTTCATCAAGTTCAACATTAGTTTTATATTCTTTCAGTTGCTTCCTAAACAGGGTATAATGGTATTGGGTTCCCTCCTCAAGCAATCTAAATTTCTTTTTACAATATTCGTCAAAGTAATAGTAAAAGTCTTTCCTTGAATAACCGCCAGTACATTTTTCTTTAATCAATTCCTTGATGAAGGGCTTTCCAGATAATTCTAATTCAAGAAGGTTGTTATAAATTAGTTTCTCCTCTTGTTGAAGTTTCTTCTTCAAAATCGAGTTTCCAGTCCCCTTAGGACAATGCTTCTCGAAATCCCATTCGTTCAGGGGTAGGTAATGCTTAGTAGATAACTTCAAGTTATTCGAGTTGAAAATTATCAAGTAATTTAAGGGGTAAGTATCATCACTTCGTTTCTTATCCTTCCTTAAAATCGTTTTAACTGAGTAAGAATTTTTCATAGATATTAATTTAAGTTTATAATTTACATAACTCCCTGAAGAAGTTAAGAAAATCTTAAAATTCGACTATTTAACACAAGTTTAACATTTGGCAAAATGGTATTAAAAAAGCGGCTTAAAGTAGCCGCCTCAATTCACAAGGTTTCTTATTTCAATTTAGAACAACATTTATTTCATAAACCTTTTTCCCTTTCTTAATCATCACCATCCTATTACCATCTTCATACATATATTGAGAGTTTTGCTTCCCCGTCAATTCAAATCCTTGATATTTTAAATTTGTAGTTATCTTATTTAGTAAATCCAAATCATCAGAAATAAAATTGGTCAGCCAGAGAGTCCTCCCTGTGTTCATATCCATTCTACCGCATCTTTTCAAAATTTGCTTTTTACCGTTTTTATCATAAGCGAAGATGTATCGTTCAGTTACATAACCCTTCTCAGATGTATCTTGCACAGGAGGTTGTACATCCCAAGTATATTGAAGCGATGAAACCATATCTTTAAGGCTTAATTCGGAAACCACCAGTAAGTCTTTTAAATTATTAATCGAAGTGTTATCAATAACTTCATTATCAGTTTGTGGTAAATCAGCTAATACATTATTATCATTAGCGGCAGTATTTACTACAGTTGCCTTATTTTTTATTAATCTTTCAAAACGGATTTTATCTCCATTGTCGCTTAACAGATTTTCATCGTTTGGATTAGCTTCATAATAGTAGATACTATTATTCTCACTTACAACCAATTTTTGTAACTCGGAATCAGTAATATCAGCACACCAGTAAATTGTAAAGGGATGAATTAAACGGTAGCTTTTTCCAGCTTTAATAGTGAAGGTGTTTACACTACCTATACAACCATCCATAGGGGCTTGTACAATAGTAATTTCATTCGCCCCGTCTTTATCTAAGTCGCCTTCATTGATTAGCTTAAACCAACAGCAATCTACTTTTACAGGTTTAATTCTTTTATCTGAAAAATGTATCTCATATTCATCAGGAATTCCGTCCTCTACTGGATTACCATACCCCTTTTTAATTAGTACACGAAAGGCATTTTCCAATTTTCCATCGCCGTTAAAATCACCGTAAATTGTATCTCCAACTTTATTTAAAGTAGCTTCTTTAGAAGTTATAAAATTTACATCAGTTTTAACGACCTCGTTGATAGTATCGATACCCTTATCTCTTACAAGTATTTCAGATTTTTTGGCTTCATTCTTACAAGAAGCAAATAAAACAGAAATTACTAAAACCGACTTTAAAATTAGTCTTCCCATTGCCAAAGATGTTTTCATAGTAAAAACTTTACAAAATATTTTCAGCTAATATATAAATTTGTATAATAAATGCGGTAAATTAAAAGCGACATTTTTTACAATTTTCCGAAATGGAAGATGTAGATAAAAATATCGAATTAAAAATCAATGAAATTTCTAAGAAATTAAAAGCTATCAGATTATCAAAAGGTTACACGAGTTACGAAACTTTCGCTTTTGAAAATGAATTAAATAGGGTACAGTATTGGCGTATTGAATCGGGGAAAAATATCACGCTCAAAACCTTAATCAAGGTTTTAGATATTCACAAAATTTCTTTGAAGGATTTCTTTGAAGATTTATAGTAAATCAGTTCTTTTCAATACAGGGATAGCCGTAGGGGTAATTAAGTTGACCAATATTGTCCATTATTGTCTAATAAAGTCCAATAAAAAACCCGCATATAGCGGGTTTTAAGTACTTTTAGATTTTTTCAATCTACTATTTCGTGACCTCGACTGGATTCAAACCAGTAACCTTCTGAGCCGTAATCAGATGCGCTATTCAGTTGCGCCACGAGGCCTTAATGCGGGTGCAAATATACATAATATTGTGTAACTTGCAAACGCAAAACCATAATAAACTACAAAAAAATGACATTAAACCAGTATATACGTGATGTTCAGGATTTTCCGAAACCCGGAATTGTATTTAAAGACATAACACCGCTATTGGCCAATCCAAAGGCTGTAAGGGAATGTATGGCACTGCTGATCAATGGGCTTAGGGAGCGTAAAATAGATAAAGTAGTAGGAGTGGAGAGCCGTGGGTTCTTTTTTGCAACGTTGCTCGCGTATGAACTGGGAGCAGGGTTTGTACCGGTGCGTAAGCCGAAAAAACTTCCGTTTGAAACAATTTCAGCTTCTTATGAACTGGAATATGGCATGGACACGCTCGAGATACATACCGATGCCATTAAGAAGGGTGACAGGATACTAATACACGATGATGTACTTGCAACAGGAGGTACAGCAAAGGCTGTTTGTGAGCTTGTGGAAAAGCTGGGCGGCGAAATTGTTCAATGCAATTTCCTGATGGAGCTTTCATTCCTGAAAGGGCGTGAAAAAATTGGCCCGTATGAAGTTTATGCCCCGCTTGTTTATTAACCCAAAGCCCGGGTGGTTACATAATACTTCCAGGCGATGACAGCCTTTTGGAATTTAGTTGCCTTCGCGAGGTCAAGCTGATCTTTGGTATAGTTTGGCAGCAGCCAATGGTTGAGTTTAGCTAAAAGTTTAAACATAGCGATAAAATTTTAATACTAAAATACAAAAAAGCCCTCTTTTCCAAGTCGTCTCCTCTCATAATATAATGTTATTTTTCAGCGGCTTAACCGATTCTTTCAAAACAAAAAAAGCGGCCCTGCAAAGGCCGCTTTTGTCATAATAAACTACTAAATTTATTTATGTAACTAACTCTAAATAATTATGCTTTTTTATTCAATTTCTTTCTCGCGTTTTCCAGTTCCTTGCGCGCTTTTTCCATTTCTTTCCTGGATTGCTCTATTTCTTTTTTAGCTTTTTCTATCTCTTCCTTCGCAGCTTTCAACTCCTCTTGGGACATTTCTTTTTTCCTGAAGCTTTCCTGCATCCTTGGCCCAAGGTCCTGCAATTCTATCTGCGCTTTCTTCAATTCCTCCTGCACCTGCTTCATGTCTTCTTCAGACATATCGCCCCAGGCTTTAAAGTAGTCACCGTCTGTAAATATACGGTTCATGTTACCAAAGTCGCCCAGGCTTTCTATCCTGATATCAAAATCCATAGGCATGTCAAACTGCATGTCAGGTGGCATCTGGAAATCAAAAGCTTCCGGGCCTATGTTGAAAGCCATGTTATTAGCGCCCTGGGTTGTTATTTCTACAGCACCTTCTTTAGCCTCTTTGCCGTATTTCTTTTTGGCTTCTTTGCCTTTCAGGATATTCATCTCAGCTATTTCCTGCCCAAGCGGGATTTTTATGGAAGTTTCGCCTTTTTTCTGCTTTACCCCGTTGATAATGATAAGCATATCATTACCGCCTATTTTCATGCTGTTTACAGACCAGCCTTCGGTTGGAGGAAATGGAGTGTTTGGGAGGTTGGGCATACTGCCGCCATTATAAGACCTAAGTATCTGGTGCCTTTGCATTCTGACAGAGTCCTTAGCCATGTCTTTTGAAAAGTCCTTACGGTCGCCATTATCTGCAATGCGGAAAGCACGGCTTCTTATAAAATTATCATCGCCGCCTGTACCAAAAGTTATTGCGTTGCGGCCTGAACCGTTTTGCTCCACTTCAATTGTAAAAGGGCTTATAGGGTCATTTCCTGCCACTTCATATACCTGCGACTGGCCTTTATCTTTTACAGTAACTTTAATGGCTGTGATCTCGCTGTTCAGGTTGCGGATAACTTTCTCGTAGCTTACATCGGCATTACATTCTTCTTTAAGAACTTTTTTGCTTTCTTCAAGCTCACTGTCCTGTGTATCCTTATTGATTTCAAGAGCAAACTTCACTTTGGTATCGGTTACTTTTACGGGCTGTTGGGCTGACTGCTTTTCCTGTGCCACAACTCTTACCTGGAACAGGAATATGAATGCGGCAAGGAGTGGAAGTATTGTGGCATACTTCCAGGAATTCCATTTTTTTGATTGTTGCTTGTTTAACATAACGATTCGCTTTTTGATTAATGATTGATAAAAATGATTGGTGATGGCAATACAGTCAGGCTGTATGGTTATTTTTAATAGTGTTTTTTGATAGGCCTGCTTGTCGGCCAGTAGCCTTGTAGCTTCGGCATCGGCAATGAATTCCAGGTTTTGTGATATCGATTTTTTGTACATCCATATAAAAGGGTTAAACCAGAACATTATACAGAACAGTTGGCTAATGATCATATCCAGCGAATGCCTCTGGCTGCTGTGTACCTTTTCGTGGGTAATAATACTGTCAAGTTCTTCGGGCTTCAGTATGGCTGAATTATAAACGATATAATTAAAGAATGAGAAAGGCGAGGCCACTTTCTCTGAATCAATCAGCCTGAAATTCTTGTCCTTAATGATAATATTGCAGGTAAGTACTTTTCGTATGGATAAGAAATCTAATATAAAACGTACAAAGAACAAAAGTACACCAGCGAAATACATACCCCCAACAACATCAAACCAATTGATAGTGATGGTTTCTTCCGGTGACGGCAGTTTTGCCAGTTGCTGGCGGTATTGCATTAATTGGTAAAGGTCAATCGTCTCCCCGGGCAATTGTGCTATCGGCGTAGGCTCTACCCATATTGTTTTTGTATAAACGATGAACGGAAGCAGTACCGCCGTAAACAGCCCGGCCAGCAGGAACCACCGGTTTGAGGTGAAAAAAGTCTCTTTCTTTAATAAAGTATGGTATGCTAGGAAAAACAGGGCGATCAGCCCGCATGCCTTAACCATATAGATAATGAAATTTTCCATATCATTTCTTTTTTTCGATCATATCGAGTATCTCACGGAGCTCTTCAGCGCTAATTTTTTCTTCCTTTGCAAAAAAGGATATCATGCTCTTGTAGGAATTATTGAAGTAACTCTCGATGGCGTTGCTCATAAATCCTTTTCTGTATTCTTCTTTGCTAACTACCGGATAGTACTGGTGGGTATTGCCATAAGCATTATGGTCTACATAATCCTTTTCTTCAAGGTTACGAATGATGGTCGACAGCGTATTGTAGTGCGGCTTGTCGTCCTTTATCTCTTCCAGCACTTCTTTTACGAAAGCTTTTTCCAGCTTCCATAATATGTGCATGATCTCTTCTTCTTTGTTTGTCAGTTTTTGCATGGTTTCCGAATTGTATGATCCAAAAGTAAAACTATTTTTTTAGTTACGCAACTATATTTATAGTTAAATAACTGGAAAGGTAGTTTTTTTGTATCAAACCGGAAAGTTTCAGGTATTTTCTTTTAAAAGTAATCGTTGCAACACTATACAGCAGGTAAAAGAAAACAGTCCGAACACTCCCATAAAGAGCCAGTTAGCAGCGTATCCGTGTTTGGCTATTATATCCATTCCCAATTTTGCGCTGACAATATGGGCCATACTGAACATCATGGTGTACCAGCCCATATATAGCCCTTCCTGTCCTCTTGGCGCACGGCCAAAGGCAAAAGAATTGGAAAAAGGAAAGTTAAACATTTCGCCGAAGGTGATAAGGATGATGCTTATTATAAGGATGCCGATCCAAGCGTCAAACAGCAGCACGAGGTAGCTCAATGCAACAAGCAACGCTCCCCAGCCAACGACTTTTAGCTTCGGCACATTTTTCCTTTCAAAGAAGCTTACTATCGGCATTTCCAGTGCGAAGACCATAAGTCCGTTGAAGGACATGAACAGCCCGGTGTGGAATTCCGTAAGGCCGTAATGCTGCCTGTGGTAGAGCGGGAGGGTGGTGAGCAGTTGGAAAAACACCATCGCCGTGGCGAAGCTGCAAAAAAGGAACAGCCAGAATAACTTGTCGTTTCGGAGCGTTCGGGGCTTTTTTATATCTTCTGTAAAAGTTTCCGGCAATGCCACTTTCTTTTTCTCTTTTACCAAAAGACTGAAAATAAGTATCGAAATAATGCATGATGCACCGTCTATCCAGAATAATGCGCGATACCCCACAGCCACAATTATAAGTCCGCCCATGGCAGGCCCGGCGGCAAAGCCAAGGTTTACGGCAAGCCTTACAAGCGTCATGGCCCGTGTGCGGTTTTCCGGTTTGGCATAGGTGCTAATGGAAACGAACATGGCGGGGCGAAACATATCGGCAATAACCATGATACTGAACATCGCAATACACAATCCCGGAAATGTAGTGACATATTGTATTGCAAAGAACATTAACCCGCTTGTAAAAAGGCTGAAGATCATTATTTTGTAAAAGCCAATTTTGTCGGATAATTTGCCGCCAATCCAGGAGCCAAGCAGCGATCCTAACCCAAAGCAAGCTATAACTGTTCCCACCTGGTCATAGGTAAAATGAAGGTTTTCCTTAAGGTATTTTGAAAGAAAAGGCAGTACCATCGTGCCGGCCCGGTTGATGAATGTGATGATGGCAAGTATCCATATCTCCCTGCTGAATCCGCGGAAGTTGTTGATGTATCGGGAAATGGCCTGCAGGAACATGTGGATTGGTTTGCCTCAAAGTTACAAATGATTTGCAAGTGCTTTGGTATCAAATGGAAATAATTCTTACGGGTAGTTGGAGTTATACCACGAAGATTCGCAAAGAAGCGCAAAGAGATTATCTGTACAGAGAACTTAGAAAAACTACCATGCCGCGCTTTGTGAACCTTTGCGATTCTTTGCGAATCTTTGTGTAACAACTATATTCCTTACTTTTGCCAAAATATCCCAAATGAAAAAGCTCCTCACAGGTTTTGCAATAGCCATGACGTTTTATGCCAATGCGCAGGAATGCTCCGTCGAAAATTCACAGAAATCCCAAAAGCAGCTGAATGAGGAGTATGCCGATCCTAAAAAGTCGCCATTGTTAAAGGAAGACCTTGCCACTTTTAAAGCACTCGATTTTTATCCGATTGACCTGCAATATTGCATTGAAGCAAAACTGGTACGCACGCCCGAAGAAAAAGCGTTTAAAATGCCAACGACAGGAAACAGGACACCTAAATATATAAAATATGGTGAACTTCAATTTACACTTCAGGGAAAAGCGTGCAGGCTGGATGTCTTCCAAAGCCTGGACCTAGTGAAGCTGGATGAATATAAGGATTATCTGTTCCTTCCTTTCACCGACCTTACCTCAGGCAACGGCAGCTATGGCGGCGGCAGGTATGTTGACCTTAAAATCCCGAACGGCGATAAAATTACAATTGACTTCAATAGTGCTTACAATCCCTACTGCGCCTACAACCATACCTATTCCTGCCCTATACCGCCGCCACAGAATGACCTTCAGGTGGAAGTGAAAGCAGGAGTGAGAGAGTACAAAAAATAAATTCGGGGTATAATAAATTCCAAAAAACAAATCCCAAATTACAAACCTTAAGCTCCGTAAAGTCAAAAACTTTTTCGGAGCTAAGTAAGTACATCCGAGTGAAGCTCCTCCCTCTCCTTTGGAGAGGGTCGGGGTGAGGCCTGAATTAATTCACCAACGCAAAAGCTTTCTCAACAGCCGCTTCCTTTTCAACATTAATAAGAATGAATGACCTGTCTCCGGTATTCCCGGCATGAATCGCGATCAGGTTTTTCAACGAAATGACACCTGTAATGTATCCGGATTCATTATTGTTATACGATTCCTCTACCTCATCAAAATAATGCTTTAGTGCGGCGGCATCGTCTTTTTTATGGCGGAGCAGCACCTTAAGCTGTGCGTCGTTGGTAAGTGAGACATTCTCTTCACGGTAAATTTTCTTGTATTCATAACGATAGTCATAGCTTAGCGCAGATATATCCGACAGCACTGCCGAAGCCGTTGGCAGCGAACCCGCACCACGCCCTACAAAGAAATGGGTATCGGCAAAGCTGGTCTTGGTAATAATGCCATTGAATACATCATCCACATTATACAGTCGGTCATCGGGTGTTACAAATTTCGGAATTACAAATGCTGAAATATTCCCTTCCTCCCCTTTAAAAGCCTGGGCTACCAATTTTATTTTCAGGTTCTTTTCCTTTGCGTATTTAAACTCCAATTCACCAATGTTGTCTATCCCAATGTTGAAAATATCCTTGGGTTTCGCTACATAGCCAAATGAGTGGGCAAGCAAGATGAGCAGCTTGTATTTGGCATCGAATCCTCCTGTATCGAGTATCGGGTTGCTTTCTGCAAAGCCTTTTTCCTGAGCCTGTAGCAGTGCTTCGTCATACGACAGGTTCTCGCTAAAGGTCTTGGTAAGGATGTAATTGGTGGAGCCGTTCACAATACCTTCGATCGATTCCAGCAGGTCATTATCGTAATACTCCTCAAGGTTTCGGATTATCGGCATACTGGCACAACACGCTGCTTCGTAGAGCAGAGGCACATTGTATTCTTTTTGCAATTCGAGCAATTCAGTAAAATGTTCGGCTATCATTTTCTTGTTGGCCGATACCACTGCCTTGCCTTTTTTCAGCGCAGCGGAAACAATTTCGAAAGCAGCATCTGCATCATCGATAAGTTCCACGACAACATTGATGCTTTCATCGTTCAGGATATCGTTTTTATCAAATGTGAAATTTTCCTTCCCGATAGCCCTTTTTTTATTTTTATCCTTTACGCAGATAATGCTGATAGTCGCTTTCAATGCAGGTGTTTTTTGCAGTACTTCATACAACCCAAGTCCCACACAGCCAAATCCGAACAGCCCGATATTTAAATTTTTTCTTGACATTGGATTAGTTTAAGGCGGTTACAGAATTGGTTACAGCAGTTTTCGCTACAGCTGCGGCAATGGCCTGCTTCAGGTCGGCGATAAGGTCGTCGGCATCTTCAAGCCCCACAGATAAGCGGATGAGGCTGTCCGTCACGCCCGACTGGTATCGTTTCTCTGCCGGGATGGACTTATGGGTCATTTCACATGGCAGGCAGCAAAGGCTCTTTACGCCGCCAAGGCTTTCCGCCAATTTGAATAGTTTAGTCGATGAAACGATTTGCGAAGCCAGTTCCTTATCATCGATCACGAGATCAAAAGCAATTACACCACCGAAGTATTTTTGCTGTCTTTTGGCAATATCGTGGTTGTGGTGGGAGGGAAGTCCTGGGAAATATACATTTTTGATAAGCTTCTCTTCCGACAGGAACTCTGCAATCTTTTGTGCGTTCTCCGAGTGCTGCCTTATGCGGAGTGTAAGTGTCTCGATACCGCGTATCACCAACCAGCTATCGAATGGCCCAAGTATAGCGCCGGAAGCATTCTGGATGAATTTTATCTTGTCTCCCAGTTCCTGTGTAGCGGTTACCACCAGTCCGGCAATGAGGTCGCTGTGGCCTGCCAGGTATTTGGTCGCGCTGTGTATCACGATATCGGCGCCGAGATCAATAGGTTTTTGCGAAGCCGGTGATGCGAAGGTATTGTCTACGCAAAGCAATACGTTATTGGCTTTTGCGATCTCAGCGATAGCGGCAATATCTGATATTTTTAATGTCGGGTTGGTAGGCGACTCGATCCAGATGAGCTTTGTTTTCGACGTGATAGCATCTGCCACGTTAGCGGCATTGGTTGTATCCACATAGTTGATGCTGATGCCGAATTTTTGGTAAATGTGCGTAAACAGCCTGAATGCGCCGCCGTAAATATCATCTACTGCGATCACTTCGTCGCCGGATTCAAGGAGCTTTATAACCGCGTCGATAGCTGCGAGCCCGCTGGCAAACGCATAGCCATTCGTTCCGTTCTCGAGTTTGGCAATACAGTCTTCAAGCACTTTGCGTGTAGGATTGTTGCTGCGGGCATAGTCATAGCCTTTATGTACCCCAGGCGCGTCTTGTACGAATGTTGATGTTTGGTAAATAGGGGTTGAGATACTGCCTGTTAGCGGGTCAACCGGGATGCTGTGTAAAATTTGGGTCTGCTCTTTCATTTTTGTTGATTTAGCGTGTTAAATAATTTTTTTCGTCTTGTAAAAAAAATTCTAAACCAGTTCTATCGAAAGGGCATTAAAACAAAAAATGCCCTTCCGATAAGTCAGAAGAGCATATAATATTTTGAGGTATTATGTACTATTTTCTAAGCTTATCTTTCCCCGCAATGCAGGGGGTTGAATGTGGCACCTTATTCAATTACGAACAGGTTGCCAAGACGTCATAGGGTCAATTCCCTCGGTCTTTCTGGATAAGAAATAATTTTTTAAAGAACTTGGAGCAAATTTACGGGACAAACTTTTTAATTTCCAAATTTATTCTATAAAATTTTTAATCTATTTTGCAACTAATTGATAATCAGTTTAAAAATGTTATAAATTTAACTTGAGTAGATTGTGATAAATAGTGTTATTTAGTATATCGATAATAATAGCAGCCTAATTAATCCTTAAAAAGGAATCCAAATCCAACCGCCTTCAGCATTCGTTTCTCAAACGCCCAAAAGAATTTGAACTGCCCCGAAATGAACCCAAAAAACACTAGTAAAACCTGGTAAATAGGAAAGATAAAAATGATGTACAAAGGCCAGTAAAGCCATGGAGAAAAGAGGTCTCTCTTAAAGCCCAATGCAGCCAATATCGGTTTGGATAAATAGGCAGAAGATGACCCTGTAACGGCAAAAACGATAAAGATAACCACCAGTTGGTAGTTGCTCGTTATGCCCCAGCGTTTCTTTAATTTTTCCATGTTGGTTTTGCTGGCGCAAATATACCGGATTTATGGGTAGGGAACAATACCTCCTAGCTTTTGGTTATTCGTTATTTGGAAATAAACCAAATAATTATATAACAGGTAATTCACCTCGTAGCCATAATCGACACTATAATCATAATCAATGCGCATTTGGTAAAGGTCTCCAAAGCGTTGCGGCTCCATTACACGCGTGTTCCATTCTGTCACCCAAAAGCGGTTCTTGTTCTGAAGGTACGGCTGTGAATAGTAACCGCGCTGCCGTGCCCTCGAAGCCAGCCATGTAGAGAATCCGGGGTCGATAATGATCACTTCATATTCAAGTGAGTCATTGGCAATCCGCACGGTGTCATTTACGGCGCTTGCCGCTACCTCATTGGCATTAGCATTTGCAGGATACATAACATTATCCTTGCTGCCACAGCCTATAGTTACCGTCAGTACGGCGACTATAATTGCAATGTATACTCTCATGATTTTCAGTAAATAAGGTATAAATTTAAAAAAATAAAGGTGCCATATATCATATAGGCACCTTTATTATCAACTTCCGGAGAAATTGTTAAACTGTAGCAGTGTTTGATTTACCGGCTGCGGTATTGCCTGCGGCAGTATTTGTTGATGCAGTTTCAGAAGCATGGCCTGTTACTTTATCAGCAATTTCGCCACCTTTTTGTACTACTTCATCAAATTTTTTCCTGGCGCTTTCTTTTACGCTTTCGTATCTGTCGGCAAGGTCACTTCCAAGCTCTTCCGCTTTTCCGATGATGCCGTCAAGATGTCCTTTTCTTTTTAGGATAATGCCTACTACTGCTAGGGCTGCAACTCCTGCTGCGATCCCTATGATCAATTTTTTGTTACTCATAGCTTGTTAAATTAAGATTAGTGAATTATGTTTAAATTATTAAAGTCCAATTATTTGTTTCCCGATCTTTTTTCCTGGTCGGCATTCAGGTTCCTTCTTTCGTTCTCATCCATGTTTTCAGCATGGTTGCGGGTAACGTTTGCTTTTTCTTCATAGCCTTTTCCCATATTTTTTTCGGAAATGGGGTTGTTTTCATCTCCGTCCTGTCCGGGAATATATCCCTTGTTGTCTGATGGTATCATAGTGGTATAATTTTAGTTGTTTAAATCTCCTTTATCCGGGTGCAGCAGTCTTTCATTCGGTGCGGGGTGGTTGTCCGGCACAAGCATGAAATTTTGCCTGTAAGAGGTGTAGTTTATTTTGTTATAATTGTTCCTGTCGGGTTTTGTCCCGGCGGCATCATTTTGGTCTATACATCCTTTTTCCCGTGAGCATGGCGCTGTTTCCTTTGTTGTCGTTATCATGATACTATGATTTAAAAATTAAGGTGCCTTCCTGAAATCTTTTACTAAGTTAGCCATTGTAAAACGCTGTCTTTACTAAGGTTGTCTTAAAATTGAGAATGATGGGAATAGTTTAACGTATCCTTATATTTTAATTAGTGAATGGCTTGCGAGATGTTAAAATAATTGTGATTTTACCAGAAATGAGGTTCAAAATTGGTTGCTTTTTAATTATGCAATGAACCTCTTCCTCATAGAAAAAATGTATTCGTATAAGTCAGATCCAGGACAAAAAAAAATCCCCCGAAGCACGGAGGATATTTGAAAAATATAGTTGGCAAATCTATTTGTAGTATAGGCTGCCTATGTATTTAAATTGTGGTGTAATTAATTATGTCATTAAACAAAAAGCGGGTGGTCTTCATCTTCATAGATGTCATATTCCACACCTTCTTCAAGCTCTGCTTCGGTAACATACCCAACCAGTTTAACAATCCCGAATCCGGCCAATGCTGCGAGTAAAAATTTAAGCAATTTCATGGTGTTCAATTTAAAGGTTACTTTTGGCGATTATTTATAGTATCACTCTTTTGATGTGTTAAAATTACAAATAAGTAAATTTTTGCCAGCCTTTTTTAGTAAAATTTTAATACTCAAACCATTGTTTTGCAGTGAAAAGGGAATTTCGTGTAACGAAATTTTCATAGCAGCCTGCCGAAGTACATTCCTACCCACACGAACAGTATTCCTACAAGAACGCTGGCCGCAATATAGGCGAATGCAATAAGGCTTTGGCTGCTGCCAATGAGCGATGTGTTTTCATAGGCAAAAGCAGAATAGGTGGTATAGCCGCCGCAAAATCCGGTTACCATTAAAAGCCTGAAGTTGTCGCTTACTCCCGGCTGTTTTTCGATAAAAGCGATCAGCAGGCCAATGAGTAAACATCCCACCATATTGATGATAAATGTGGCAAGCGGGAAAGCCTGGTTCCAGTATTTGCTGACTAATATAGCGGACAGGTACCGAAGTATGCTCCCGATTGCTCCGCCAAGCCCTACTAATAGTATCGATTTAATCATTTATTATTACTATATTCAATTATAATATTGAAATACCTATGTACCCTCTCAAGATAACTTGGGTTTTTTACTCAGCCCCTAAATAGGTAAGAGTGAGGTTGTTCCTCTTTCAGGGTAACCATATATTAATCTGTAGTAAAGTATAAACCCGATGTGATGGTGGGTCTTGTTTTCTGTTAGTCAAATGTCTTTAATATCTTGTATTCTATAGAAATGTTCGTAGCTCTTATCACTTCAATTCTAAGACCTTTAATCCCTATTATATTTCCTTCTGCCAAATCATATTGTAGTTCTTGCGTGAATGCTGGTCTTGCCAAATCTTCTACATACTCCCTGTACATGAATTTCAAACTATTCCCTGTTTTACCATTAAACACCAATTCTTTTTTAAAGCAACTTTCACATTTCATATTTATGTATTCTGTTGGTTCTGCTTTAAATCCCTTTTCTGGATGCGTTAATACTCCTCCAAGCGCACCTGTTGTCTGCCTAATAAATGGATTAATCTTTTTTGGGTCTTTTTTTTCTGCACAAACACCGTAAAAAGAAAATGTAGTATATACATTCCCTTTGTAATAAGAGTTGCTTTCACTAACACTTGATTTAGTAAAGTACAAATCATAATCATTATTTGATGCCATTAAAGGAAATACATCGCCAACATTATAAGTATAACTATCATTTTGCCACACTTTTCCTTCAGGTGAAGAAACTATTTTCATTGCTTTATAAACTTCTTCATCTCCTTTTATTATAAGAGATTCTCCAATCTCTTTAGTTAAAACTTCGTCTATTTTCTCGGTAGTATAGGCTCTTCTTTGCGGGGCTATTTGAGTTATTTTAGCAGCGCAGGATGTTAACAAAATTGTAGGTACAATTAAAAGTAAGACTTTTTTCATTTATAATGTTTATGGTTAATAATTTAAAAAAATGCGTTCTATCTCTTAAGGATGACGATAGGTCATTACAGAAATATAGAATCTCAGGTTTCAAAAGTCTGTTTATAGGAACTAAGTTAAATATTTAACCATCGTTATCTTATCCGCAGGTTCTTCTTCCATAAAGAAGTTTTTTATATGCCCGCAGCTTTCGAACCCAAATTTCTCATACAGCCTTATCCCGCCAATATTGGTAGAATACACTTCCAGCCAGATGATTTTTAACGGCGAACTTTCCGCGGCCCAGCCCAGCAGGCTTTCCATAAGGAAGCTTCCTATTTTCCGGTTCTGCCATTCGTTGGCGATACCCATTCCTATCATGCCGGTATGGAAGAGTTTCGTTCTTTGGTTGCCCGAAAGGTCGATGTTCCCAATGAGGTTGTTCCCGTGTTCGGCCACCAGCAGCAGGCTGTTTTCTTCGGTATGGAACCGTTTTATCAGGTCCTTTTCCATCTGGATGTCGTTCTTGTATTCGAACTCATATAAGGGTATGGTCCTGGTTCCTCTAATATAACTCTTTTTTAGCCCGATGAGGTCCACGGCATCCTCCTCCGTAGCTTCACGGATGATCACTTCCTTACCGTCAGCGGTAAAATGGGTTATCGGCTTTACCTTCATTAGGGCAATTTGAAATGCGGATTGTATATGAGCCCTATGATGTTTCCCCACAGGTCCTTTACCGAAGCCACCATGATCTCGCCGCCTACATTCTGTGGGGCTTCGTGTTGTGTTGCTCCAAGGCTGATGAACCAGTCGTATTCTGCCTGAATATTTTCAACACCCCAATAGGCCAGGACATTATCGCCATTTACAGCTTCATCAGGCTGTAGGCCAAGTTCATAACCTCCAATGTTGAAGCCTACATAAAAAGGCTCATCAAAATACGGCTCTGTCTTAAAGGCCTCTGCATACCATTTTTTGGCGTTGTCAAGATCGCTTACCCTATAACCCACGGTCCTTAGACCCAATATTGTTGTTTTCATTTTATGTTGATTTATATCTTGTTAAATTTAAAATTAACCACATAGAAACAATAGGTTTCATAGAAATTCAAGGAAACATATAAACACATAATTTCGAAGCGCAGCTTCAATCTATGCAGGCTATGAATATATCACTTTAAAAATTAGCACTTCTCAAACTATGTACCTATGTGGTTAAATATTTTTATTACCTCAAAGTTAAATTATTTGCATTTACCTGTGTTATTCGTAATTTAAATTGTTGTAAAAAAGATTAAATTTTTATATTTACCATCGTTTATATATTCTAATGTTATAAAAAGAAGGATGGAGAGGATACCGGACTTATATAAATACAGGCACATATCGTTCGATCTATGGCTTACCCTGATCAGGTCGAACCCGGAGTTCAAAGATAAAAGGAACCTTTTGTTTAAAGACTACTTCAGTATCGATAAGCCCATTGAAGAGGTGGCGCTGGCAATTCGCAAATTCGATATACTTACCAACAGCATCAACGAAAAGGCAGGAAAGAATTTTGATACGTTCGAAATTTATTACCTTATACTCGATGCATTAGGAATTGATATTGAGCTTTACAGCAACAAACACCTTGCAGAATTCTACGCTCTTACCGATGCGCTGCTTATGGAATATAAGCCCGTACTGCTGCAGGATTCTATTCCAACGCTTTTGAAGTCGCTACACGGACAAGGCACCACCCTGAACATACTCAGCAATACCGCTTTTATAAAAGGAAGCTCGCTGCGGAAAGTACTTGCCCATCACGGCCTTGATAATTATTTTTCTTTCCAATTGTATTCCGATGAGACAGGGTTCTCAAAACCTTCGCCTAATATGTACCAATGTGCGTATGATGAAATACTGAAAATTGGCGCTATTTCAAAAGAGGAAGTGCTTCACATAGGGGATAATAAAGTATCCGACTATGATGGCGCGCTTAATTTTGGGTTTAAAGCCCACTTAATTACAAACACACCCGTAAATGAACATCACTTACAGCCTGCATAAGATCACCGACAAAAACAATTGCCCTTTCTCTGAAACTGAATACAGTAAATTCAAGTTCGGGGAGAATACTTATGCCGAAAAATTCGCAGATGAACTTTTTGAAGGCTTTATCAGTGAGCATAAAAACCTGATATTGTCGCACAGCGAGATCGTGATCCTGCCCAGCCCGTACCATTCGATACCTACGGCTTCTAACTTTTTATGCCACTATTTCAAGCTGCGTATGAACAAGTTCCTTTATGATAATGGGAGGAAGGCTTTGGCTGAATCGAAAATATACCGTAACCAGACCTATACCACCGATTATGGCAACCTTGACTATGCCGAAAGGGTAAAGCTCATCGCCAACGATACCTATTACATTGACAGGAACTACATTGGCGGCAAGCTGTGCCTGCTGCTGGACGATATAAAGATTACGGGCAGCCACGAGCATATCGTGAAAAAGATACTGGAGCAATATGAGGTGGAAGGCACTTTTACGTTCCTGTATTATGCCGAGCTTATCAATAAGGACATCCACCCGAACATCGAGAATTACTACAATTATTATTTTGTAAAAGATACCGCCAGCCTGATGGAGGTGATCAATTCCCGCTCGTTCGAATTTAATACCCGCATTGTAAAATACATATTGAAACTGGAAAATGCGGAATTTTTGGTACTTTTATCATCGATGAAAAAGAAGGCGAGGCGAAAGCTGTTCGACCTGGCGGTGAGCAACAATTACCATACTATAGAAGAATATCAAACAAACCTCAATAAAATCAATCATAGTTTAACCAATAAAAATAAAACAAATTATGGCTATCAATTTACAGAAAGGCCAGCGTGAAACGCTAAACGCCCCTAAATTTACAATCGGCTTAGGATGGGATACCAACGCATCGTCAACGGGCGCTGCATTCGACCTTGATGCTTCGGTGTTTATTATGGGCGACAACAAAAAGCTGCTTGCTGACGAATTTTTTGTATTTTACAACAATCTTAAGTCACCGGATGAGGCCGTAGAGCACACAGGCGATAACCTAACAGGCGACGGCGATGGTGATGACGAATCGATCATTGTTGACCTGTCTAAAATAGACCCGAGGGCTACCGAAATATGCGTAGTGGTAACGATACACGATGCCGAGGCAAGGAAACAGAATTTCGGCCAGGTGCGCAATTCGTTTGTACGTATCGTAGATGCGTCAAACAATAACGAGCTTGTGAAATATGAGCTTGAAGAAGATTTTTCTATAGAGACCGCGGTAGAATTCGGCCGTATCTATAAAAGGAACAACGAGTGGAAGTTTGAGGCAGTAGGCGTGGGAATGAGGGGCGGACTTCAGGATTACCTGAATAAATATAATTAATCAGGCATCTCGGCTGCGCTCGATGTGACAATGCTAAACATGTTAGTAACGTAATTGTGATTTTGCACCGTTGTCAGTTCGGGCGCAGTCGGGAACAATATAACATATCAGCTTTAATTAGCAATTAAAACATAAAATAATGGCAATTAATTTAGAAAAAGGACAGCGCATTAACCTTGAAAAGAGCAACGGTTCTAAACTGCAGAACATCTGCGTGGGTATCAACTGGGGCGCGATCGAGAAAAAAGGATTATTCGGTACAAAAAAAGAGCCGGTAGACCTTGATGCGAGCTGCGCAGTATACGACGAGAACAAACAACTTATCGATACTGTGAGCTTCAGGCAGCTGAAGAGTAATGACCAGGCCATCCGCCACAGCGGTGATGACCTTACGGGCGACCTTAACGGCGATGACGGCCTTGACAACGAAGTAATAACTGTAGACCTCGCAAAGCTGTCGCCAAATGCGCACCATCTTGGGTTCTTTATCAACAGCTTCCGCGGCCAGGACTTTAAGGACATCCCGTTCGCATCCATCAGGATATATGAGGGTACGCCAACACGCGTGCAGGAAGTATTCGCAAAATATGACGTAGCCAACGATAAAGCTTTCTCCGGGAGCGTAGCAATGATTCTTGGCGTATTCTACAAAAGGAACGGCGACTGGAAATTCAATGCCGTAGGAACGCCTACAGCCGATAAAAAGCTGGAGCAGACTGTAGTTACGATACAGCAAAATCACCTGTAAAACCAAAACAATGGAAAATAACGAAGTTACGGTAACGCCCATTTCGGGGCCAATGGATAAGGAAGGGAATGTAAACCTCGCCTCCATAACCGAAACACAAATGGCTGATTACAGGCCTATAGCCAACCAGCTGAATGAAAAAGATGTCAATTCGATACTTAATTATGGTGCTGAGATCCAGAACACGATATCGAAGCAGAGTGACACGTTCCTCAGCAACGTAAGGGCGCAGCAGGCAGGCGATGTAGGTCCGCTTATCAACGAACTGTTGGCGGAGCTGAACTACATTGACGTGGATGAGCTGAACCAAAGCGGCTTCCAGAAATTCGTCTCGAAAATACCGTTCCTTAAAAACATGATCGTCGATGTGAAGAAAATGTTCCAGAAGTACGATAAGATCACGGCGAATGTCGACAGGATAAGCAACAAGGTAAAGGCCGGGATGATCAATTCGGTAAAAGACAATACCTCGCTGCAAACCATGTTTGATGGCAATGTGCAGCTTATCAAGGAAATTGAGAAGTTCATCATTGCGGGGCAAATACGTTTTAAGGAACTAAGCGAAGAGCTTGCCGTGATGGAAGGCAACGCATCGCAATACCAGGATTATGAGATCGCAGATAAGCGAACTTTCATCAACAGGCTCGACAAAAGGCTTGCCGATATGAAGGTAGTGCGTTTTATCCTGATACAGTCATTGGCACAAATACGCGTGGTACAGAACAACAACACGTCGCTGGCTGAAAAAGCACAGTCAATACTCACCACGACCATGCCGGTCTGGAAAAACCAGCTGACGCTTGCCGTGGCATTGCAAAGGCAAAAACAGAATATCGAGGTGCAGCGTAAGGTATCTGAAACTACCAACACCATATTGCAGAAGAATGCAGAGATGCTGAAACAGAACAGTATAGAGGTGGCAAGGGAGAGCGAGAACACTATAGTATCGCTTGAGACACTGAAAACAACGACCAAATCGCTTATCGATACGCTTGCAGAGGTGAAACAGATCCATGAGCAGGGTGCCCAGACACGAAGGGAGCTTGATGCCGGACTGCAAAGCCTGGAAGCGGAATTAAAAAAAGGAGTTACAAGCTAAGGAGCGAAGAAGAATATTTAACCACATAGGAACACAGGCTTAGGATGCGCACAGAGATGAAGCAAGGCTTCATTCTATGTTTGCTGCTATTTTCAATAAAGTTAATGTGAAAGGACTATGTATCTATGTGGTTAAAAGATTTTAACAGAGTTAGAGAAGTGAAGATTTAATGTAGATGACGGCAGAGCAGGAAGAAATATATGCGGTGGTTATAAAGGACAGCGGCGCGAAGCTGAAAGTGCTGAAAACGCTGTCGAATTTTTTTAACCATAAAGACCTTTTTGCGGTTTATATCCGTACACAGGTCATACACAACCTTTTTGAGTCGAACAGGAACCTCGATGCCAACAAGCTGGAGCTTTTTCATGTGCAGTATACCAGCACGCTGATAGAGTTGTTCCAAAAGCTCAAGAAGGCCAAGGAGCAGCAGTACCTTCTTATATCTGACGAAATTTATATAAACGAGGATATTGTACGCAAGCTGGAAAGTGAAGCGGCTACGGTAGATTTTGCTGCAGAAGTCAGGGAGCACTCCAAAGCAATGGCAGAGAAATTGAAGCTGCTGTACACGATGCTGGCCGACAGTGCTCAGGTGCAGTTCGGGTGGGGGGATATTATGGTTTTCCCGGCCAAAAGGAGCGGTGAGTTTTACAGGGAAATAACCCCGTCGCAATTCATGGCGCTTACCGATATGGAAGCGCGTAGTGCCTATCGCAACGAGTTTGCCACCATAGAGAAGAAATTGCTCGGGAGGCTCAATATCAATAATTTCAGGGTAAAATTCGCCTGTGGGCTGGTGCACGAGGATGAGATCGTTGAGGTATATGACTTTAGAGATTCTAATGATAAGTTTATCTTTATAGGAAGCGCTAGGTCGTTTTATTTTCTGGATGCGGAAATGGTTAAAGGGCTGGATCTGTCTAAGAACCTGTCCAACAAGAACAGGATTATACAGGACCTGAAAGCCAAGACCGAAATGCTGAAGGAAAAGTTGGGCACCATAAAGAGCATCCTTCCGCCAAATGTAGAAGATGTGCTGGGCGGCTACCTTGAGAAGATCTCGGGTGTGGATTTCCTCGACGAGCTTCAGAATGTAGACGAGCAGACCAATATTTTAAGAGCAATGCTAAATATTAATGTGAATTCAAAATAAAACCAATATAACCAATGGCAATTAATTTAGAAAAAGGACAAAGACAAACCATAGCGGCCCCAAAATTTACGGTGGGCCTTGGATGGGATAGTAATAGCAGCAATACAGGCGAGGCTTTCGACGTGGATGCTTCGATATTCGTACTGGGTGCTAACGGCAAGCTGGTAAGCGACAACCATTTTGTATTCTACAACAACCTTTCGACACCGGATGGCGCTGTAACGCACACGGGTGACAACCTCACGGGTGATGGCGATGGCGACGATGAGAAAGTGATCGTTGACCTTTCAAAGATATCTGGAGATGTAGCCGAGATAACGTTTGTGGTAACCATCCACAAAGCAGCGGACAGAAGGCAAAATTTTGGGCAGATACGCAACTCCTTCATTAGGATCGTGGATGCCGGCAACACAGAGCTGGTAAAATATGAGCTTGATGAGGATTTCTCTATCGAAACTGCTGTAGAATTTGGACGCATTTATAAAAGGAATGACGAATGGAAATTCGAGGCTGTGGGTAACGGCATGAAGGGCGGCCTGCAGGACTTTTTGAATAAATATAATTAATAAAGCATCTCGACTGCGCTGGATGTGACAACGATAAACTTAATATTTTACGTAAATATTAATATATCCGTGTCAGTTCGAGCGCAGTCGAGAACATAACAAGCTATCAAACCAACCAATTAACATAAAAACAAATGGCAATTAATTTAACCAAAGGTCAGAAGATCGACCTTAGAAAGACTACAGGAGAGTCCCTTACCAACTTTTGTGTTGGCGTAAACTGGGGTGCTATCGAGACCAAAGGCGGTTTCCTTGGCCTTGGAAAAAAAGTAACAAACATCGACCTTGATCTTAGCTGCATCATGGTAGATGAGCAGAATAATATTTGCGATCACCTGTATTCACCTTTATACAGGGTTGAGGTGCTGCAGCAATTTGGCCTTCCAAAAGGAAAGCTGCTTTCGGTAGACGGCGCACTAAAACATACCGGCGATGACCTTCAGGGTGATACCGGGGGGGATGATGGCCTTGACAACGAGATCATCACCGTTGACCTTACACGTATCAACCCTAACGTGACCCAGATATTCTTCTTCCTTAACAATGCAGGACGTGAGGATTTCTCGCAGATACCGTATTCAAAGATCAGGATGTACGAAGGCACGCCTACAAGGGTAAATTCTGTTTTCGCATCGTATAACGTTTCTGCGGAAGCGCAATATACCGGCAAGCTTTCGATCATTATGGGCAAGCTCTACAAAAGGAACGGCGAATGGAAATTCAGCGCTATAGGCGACCCTACGGAGGATGTTTTCTTAGGCCAGACTATCAAAAGGATAATGGCATCGTACCTGTAAATTATGCAGATTAAAAATATCGAAGGGCTTCGGGTTGCCGAGATCAGGCAGCTTGTGGACCAGGGCGGGAAATTTGTATTTTTTCCCTATACTATTTCTTTGGCGGTGATAACACTTAGAAGGTCTTCGTCCATCTACTTTATAAGGCCGGACGAAAGTACCTTTAAGTATTCGTACAAGCATATCGCTACCAATGGCGTGATGGGCTGGTGGGGAATTCCCTGGGGGCCTATCTATACCATCGGTTCACTGTACCACCAGCTTTCAGGTGGCAAGGAGGTAACCCGTGAAGTAATGGGCCACCTGATCCAGCATGATCCTGAAGCGAATACCTCTACTTACAATATAAATGGTACGGTATCGTATAACATGCCGCAGCAGCAGGAAGAGAAGCCGCCCGTGTACAATATCCCGAAAGACTAATACGAAGCATTATGCGCAGATTACCTGTCTATTTTTTACTGGATACCTCAGGATCGATGTACGGCGAGCCCATACATGCCCTGAACAATGCCCTTAGCGGTATGGTGAACACCTTGCGGAGCGATGCGCAGGCACTGGATTCGCTATGGATAAGCATCATCACGTTCGACCGTGAAGTGAAGGAGATCGTGCCGCTTACCGAGTTGGTGCAGTTTCGCCTGCCGGAAATAACCTGTCCCCAAAGTGGGCCTACCAACACCGGTGCCGCGCTCGATTTTGTACTGAACAAAGCGAAGCAGGACATCATAAAAAGCTCGCCTACGCAAAAGGGCGACTGGAAACCGCTGCTTTTCATCTTTACTGATGGGAAGCCTTCGGACATACAGCTGTACCGTGAAAAGACAGCTGAGGTAAGGGCGTATGATTTTGGCGCTGTGGTAGGCTGTGCGGCCGGCCACCTTGCCAATGATGCCATGCTGAAAGAGCTAACCGATAATGTAGTGCACCTGGATTCGGCGGACAGCCAGACATTGAAGACATTCTTTAAATGGGTGTCAGAAACCATAGAGCAGGGTAACAAAAGCCAAGGAACAGGCGAGGCCCCGAAACTGCCGCCGCCACCTGACGAGATTACCGTTGTTATTTAAATATAATGAAACGTAACCACAGTTTGTAGCTTTTAAACGTGCTGCTTTGTCATTTCGACGATAGGAGAAATCTCTTTAAACGTGAGATTTCTCACTTCGCAAGCTACGTTCGAAATGACACGTGAACGTATAAAAAATTAAAAAACATGAGAAGGCTTCCGATATATTTTTTAATAGACATTTCAGAGTCTATGGTAGGCGAACCCATCCAGCAGGTAGAGGAGGGGCTTGCAACCATTATACAGGCATTAAAGTCCGACCCGCATGCGCTGGAAACCGTTTGGATCTCCATAATCGTATTTGCAGGGCAGGCCAAAACGCTCGTTCCTTTACAGGAGATCGTGAGCTTTTACCCGCCGCGGTTCCCGATAGGCAGTGGTACATCGTTAAGCAAGGGCTTAGGCCACCTGATGTATGAGCTTCGCAGCAACATTGTAAAAACGACTTTTGAGCAAAAAGGTGACTGGAAACCTATTGTATTCCTGTTTACTGACGGTGTGCCTACGGATGATTCCCGTGTCGCCATCAACGAATGGAAACAAAACTGGCAGCGCACGGCCAATATGGTCGCGGTGTCATTTGGTAACGAAGCCGATACGAAATTGCTTGGCGAACTGACCGATAATGTCCTTCATTTTAAAAATACCAATGTCCAGTCCTATAAAGAATTCTTCAAATGGGTTACCGATTCCATTAAGACCAGCAGCATCAGCGTGGAGAACAATTCTTCGGGCTTTGAGCTGGCCAAGACGGATGGCGATACCGTTTCTAAGATCGACCTGAACAAACCCTCCGATATTGAAAGGGGCTATGTAGACGATAACTTTGTAGTCCTTGCCGCGCAGTGCCAGAATACCAAGCGGCCCTACTTGATGAAATACGGCAAGGTGTCGCAGCCTTCGAGCTTTGGGGGCATGGATTTTGAGACCCGTGCCTACAGGCTGATGGGTGCCTATCCGGTTGATAATTCGTATTATGAGCTTGCCGACAAATCTGTGGACAGCAATGTAAACAGCGATGAGCTTATTGGCGCACCAACATGCCCGTGCTGTGGCAACCAGTATGGCCTTGCCGTTTGCGGCTGCCGAAAAATACATTGCATCGGCGATGAGGAAGTGAGCACATGCCCGTGGTGCGGCTCGCAGGGCAAATATACATCAGGAGGCGGAAAAGGCGGCTTTGACATCGGAAGGGCACAGGGATAATGAACGACATCCAAAAATACATTTTCACGCTCCTGGCCAACCAGGGCATAACGACCCCGCAGCAATTCGAAAAGGAATTCCTTGAATTTGCGGCGTTGGAAGAAAACATAAAAAACGTAAGCCTGATAAGGCAGCTACAGATTCAAATGACACAAGCATGGCAGATAAGGGCACGGCGGCTGGATATAGCCAATCAATATATCACGTTCCCGAACGGGATGGCAGGCAAGCCTTATACTACCGTATTCAATTTTGAGGCATTAGGCCTAAATGATATTACGGAATATTCGCTGACAGGCTTTGACGACTCAGGGCTAGACTATGATGTGGCTTCCAAAACCATATCGGGTACGCCCGAAAAAGGCGGCGACATTGCACTTACCTTCAGCTACAGGTTTGAAGGCGAGGAGGAAGGCGCACCCATGAATACCAAGCCGCTTTCCATCATCATTAATGCCGACCCGAAATCGCTTTGGAAAGACATTCCAAGTGATCCTGAAGGCCTTTTTGCCAAACCCGATAATGTTTCGGAAACATGGCAGCTTGGTGGAAAAACTCTTGTAGTGGCTTCACGTCGCGGCAGGTCGCACGCTAATACCGGTGGCTATCGCGATGATGATTACGACTACGCGGAACTGGAGAATGGCTGGAATGTCATCGCAGTTTCAGATGGCGCGGGTTCAGCACCGGCCGGGCGCAAGGGTTCGGAGATCGCCTGCAATGCTGTTGTGAATTACATGAAGCAAAGCTTTACCACACAGCGATCTGCACCGATAGACGAAGCGGTTTCGGCGAATGCCAAAGACAAAATAAAAGAACTGGCATTGCCATACCTCTCGGGGGCAGCCAACCATGCTTTTGAAGAAATTGAGAATTTTTCACGCGAAGTGGAGATGCCCCTTAATGCCTTTCATGCAACGCTGGTTTTTGCGCTTATGAAACATTACCCAGAAGGATCGCTATTCATGACCTTCAGCGTTGGCGACTGCCCTATGGCGCTGCTGAATAAAGATGTGACGGAAGTAAAACTGATGAACACACTCGATGTGGGTGAGTTTGGCGGGGGTACCCGTTTTATCACCATGCCCGAAATTTTCAGGGCCGAAGTATATGAAGGGCGATTTACCTTTGAATTCGTAAAAGATTTCTCTTATTTTGTATTAATGACGGATGGCATCTACGACCCCAAGTTTGAAGTGGAGGCCAACATCGAAAAAATTGAGAGATGGCAGGCCTTTTTTGAAGACCTTGACCTTGAAGAAAACAACAGCGAGGTACTATTAGGAATGAGGAGGGGCAACGATAGTATGCGTAACAGGCTTGCCGCCTGGATGGATTTCTGGAGCCCCGGTAACCACGACGACCGCACGTTGGCGCTTTTATTTTAATTGATTATCAATGAACATTGTAACTGTACGTTCTGTTAACGACCCTAATAAAACCTATGAGTTTGCAGATACTGGCGAACCCATGCGTGGCGGCGTTAAGGACGTGTATTTTAGTCCCGACAAGTCGTATGTAGTAGCCCTTTTCAGGGAGAAACTCGACGATAACCAAAAGGAGCGCCTGAAGCGCATCACCAATTATTACCTTCCCCAGATAAAAAATAAAGAGGCTGCCGATTATTTCCTTGAAGAAGTTTTCCGCTGGCCTACCGATGTCGTAGACTACCAGGGACTGACAGGGATCATCGTGCCGGCATACAAAGGAAAATTTTTCTTTGCAAAAGGGCATGAGACCGGCGACCTGATAAAAGGCAAAGAGAAGAACGGGAAGTGGTTTGCCGCGGCAAAATTCAGGAATGAGCAGTTCCCGCTGCGTGTGGCGAAGTCCGAGCTTGGCAACTGGCTTAGCTATTTCCAGATATGCGTTAACCTGGTGCGCGGCGTTAAGAAAATGCACGCTATGGGCCTGGCACATTCCGACCTTTCCTATAATAACGTATTGATAGACCCTGTTGAAAAAGCAGCCTGTATGATCGACCTCGACGGTTTGGTAGTGCCGGGACTGTTTCCTGCGGAGGTTATTGGTACAGCCGAGTTTATCGCACCCGAGGTTTTGGCAACAAAACACCTTGACAAGAATGATCCCAACCGGATATTGCCCAGCAGGCTGACCGACCTGCATGCGCTGCCCGTACTTATATATATGTTCCTGTTGCACCGCCACCCGCTAAAAGGGGGAAAGGTGCATGACCTGGACACCGAAAAAGACGACCTGCTCTCCATGGGCGAAAAAGCCTTGTTCATTGAACATCCTACAGACCAGAGCAACAGGCCGAAGATGAACCGTTTCTCGAAATGGGACATGCCATGGGCCGATGTGAATGCACTGCCCTATACAATCACCGGGCCGTACCTTACTGAAATGTTTAATCGTACCTTTATCGATGGATTGCACGACCCGCAGCTGCGACCGCCCGCCGAGGCATGGGAACAGGCATTGCTAAAAACCGTGGACCTGATGCAAAAATGCGGGAACGCCAACTGCAGCCAGCAATGGTATGTGTTTGATAATTCAAGTGTGCCAAAATGCCCGTTCTGTGGTACAAAACACCAGGGAACATTGCCAATACTCGATTTTTATTACGAATTTAGCCCCGGTGTTTGGAAACCGGATAACCAACGCCTGATGGTGTACAACAACCAGTACCTTTTCAACTGGCATGTAAACCGAAATGTGGTGCGTAACGAAAGGCTCGATCCGCGCGAAAAGATACCGGTTGGGTACTTTACATTTTATGAGGGCAAATGGGTTTTTGTAAACCAAAAGCTGGATGCGATGAAGGATGTTACCGAAAGCAAAGAAGTGCCGGTAGGGTCGATGGTTGAACTTACGAACGGAAAAAAAATACTGCTGTCATCAAAAGAAGGCGGCAGGCTTGTACTGATAACAATTACCAACAATAACAATTAATACTAAAAAGAGAAATGGAGAAAGACAGTTTATTTTATCACCCGGGGCTTTTAGCCGGTTTTGCGGTACTGGTGGTCATCATGCTTTTGCTCGACCTCGGGATTTTCAACAAAAAAAGCCATGCAGTTACTAACAAGGAAGCTATTATTTGGTCGTTGGTATGGATCTCGTTATCTATGGCATTCAGTGGCGTCATCTACTGGGTTTTTAATGCTGAATCACATGAGGTAGCCCTTGAGAAATTTTCTCAATTCCAGTCTGCTTATTGGATAGAGAAAGCCTTATCAGTAGATAACCTCTTTGTATTTATACTTGTATTTGGATTTTTTAACGTGCCGAAAGAGAATCACCACAAGGTGCTGTTTTGGGGTATCATCGGGGCGTTGGTGCTTCGTGCGATATTCATTTTCAGCGGTGTGGAGCTTATCAAGTTGACGTACCTGCCGGAGATGAATATTTTTGGACACAATGTGCAAATTAACGTGATCATGACATTGTTCGGGCTTTTCCTTGTTTACGCAGGTATCAAATCTGCGTTTGCCGATGACGACGACGATGAGGAAAAAGATTTCAGCAAAAGCCCCGGCGCTAAGTTTATCTATAAGTTTTTTAAGGTAAGCAAGAACTACGACAAGGATAACTTCTTTACTGTAGAAAATGGCATAAAAGTAGCTACGCCGCTATTGGTTGTGGTGGGAGTTATTGAGTTTACCGACCTTCTTTTTGCAGTCGACTCTATCCCGGCGATCTTCGCCATTGCACCTAAGGATCCATTCATCCTCTATACATCAAACATTTTTGCGATCCTTGGATTGAGGGCGCTGTATTTCCTTTTGGCCAACTTTATCCACCTGTTCAGCAAGCTGAAATACGGCCTGGCTATCATATTGTCGTTCATTGGTGTAAAAATGGTTATCGCGCCGATATACCACATCGAATCGATGCATTCGCTTATCGTAGTGGGTGGCGTGCTGGTGCTATCGGTACTGGCCTCGGTTGCATTCCCTGAAAAGAAAGAAGAGGCAGCGGACTAGGGCTCTATACAGTATAACTTCCGGACGTTTTTTCAGAAATTTAGCTGACGTGTACGGTGGGTGTATGATACGCAGTTAATAACATTCTAATCGCCAATACAACATATCATTTATAAAAGTTTATTGAAATCCGTTTCAATAAACTTTTTTTATTTTTCGAAAGTGCGAAGAAGCGAAGCATCTAAATCAACCGTATAAAATTTGGGTACCTAAAAAAACAGCGGTCTGGTAAAAAATTGCCAAGAGTACGGGTCCGCGAAACAAACCCGATGCTAATCCTGACTAGCGAATTCGGATAACAAACTTACGATTGCCTTATATGCTGCTTTTCCGGCAGGTAAAGCCTAAATACTGCACCGCTTCCCTCACTTGCCGACGCTTCTATATGGCCATGATGGTTCTGTACGATCTTTTTGCAGATAGCCAGCCCTATACCAGTACCGGAATATTCTGTCTTGCCGTGCAGCCTCTGGAAAATCTGGAAAATCCTTTCCGCATATTCCTGCTCGAACCCGATGCCGTTGTCCCTGAATTCTATCCTGTAGTACGCCACCTTATCGTCACTATGGGCAAAATTTGCTTCCCCGGGTGGCAAAAGTGCCGCTGATATATTAATAAGTGGGCTTACTCCCGGGCGTACATATTTCAGGGAGTTTGATATGAGGTTCCCGAAGAGCTGCGACATCTGCAATGGAATCGCCTCAATAACAGGCAATCCCCGGCATTCTATTTGGGCTGCTGTTTGTTCTATAGTGAGTTCAAAATCAGTGATGGTATCATGGGCGATATCATTCAGATTTATCAGGTCGAAAAGGTCATTATTTTTAGATAACTGGGAATAGCTCAGTACATCACGTATAAGATTGCCCATCCTGTCAGCAGAGTTATTGATCTTTGTCAGGTAATTTTTAGGCCTTTCGTCGATTTGCCCAAGGCTGTCTTCCAGCATTTTCGAGAAAATACTTATTTTCCGCACCGGCTCCTGTAAATCGTGCGAAGCAATATAAGCAAACTGGTTGAGTTCTTCGTTATTTTGCTGAAGCGAATTATTAGCATTGGCCAGTTCGGCATTAGCGGCTTCCAATTCTTCGGTACGCTGTTTTACTTCAAATTCAAGCTGCTGCTGTAGCTTGCGTTCTTTTGTCACGTCCTGTGCGCTGCCGCTTAAAAATTCAGGGTTGCCTGCAGTATCATAGGCTACCTGCGCCTGCGCGTGGATGATGCGCACCTGGCCTGTAAGGCGGTTAATTACCGGGTGCTCATTTTCATAAAGCCCGGATGATCCCGGCACTATGGCTTCTTTTATCTTCCGGTCTAAGTTTTCTACATATTCTTCAGGCAACGACTTATACGCCTCATCGATGTTTTTAGTATTTTCTGAAAAACCAAGCCAGTCCATAAACCTTTCAGAGTAACTAAAGGTACTTTCTTTTATATTATAACTCCAGGTAGCAAGTTCGGCCAGCTCTACAGCACCCCTAAGTGCTATTTGGGCATCTTCAGCCTTTTGGCGGGCGAGCACTGCTTCTGTTACATCAATTGCAATGTCAAGAATAGCATATACCTCGTTATTATCATCAAAAAGGGGAGTATAGGTTATGTTGTAGTATTTATAGGTAAGCTCTCCGTTTTGTACAATTTTTACCAGATCTCCAAAACTCCGGTACATTTTCCCGGTAGTAAATACATCGTCAAGTATTTTGAGAAAAGGCTGCCCATGCGTTACCAGTTCAGGCATTGCCTCGCATAATGGTTTGCCTACCACATCCCACCCTTTGCCAACGATATCGACAAAAGTCTGGTTGGGCATTTCGATAACCAGGTCGCGGCCCACAAAAAGGCCGATACCGGCAGGCGCAGATGCTATGACCGATTTCAGCTTTGCCTCGCTCAATTCGACTTTTCTGCGTGATATTACCTGTTGTGTAACGTCTGTCGCAACTACCAATATACGGTTTACATTTTCGTTACCTCTGCGCATTGGCTGGTAGGCAAGATCTACGTATATCGTTTCGAGCACATTGTTCCGCAAGAGTTCGGCTGCTACTTCATTTGCAATAAATGGCACGCCGGTCGTAATAACATTTTCGAGCAGCAGGTCGAAACCCTGCCCTTTTATTTCGGGGAGTGCTTCTAACAATGGTTTTCCCAGTATGTCCTGCGGTTTCCTCCCCACCAGTTCACCATAAAAAGTGTTTGCCATGCTAAAGGTAAGCTCTTCCTTATCTATAACCGCAATACCCACCGGCGACTGTTCAAATGAGTCAAACAACTGCTTCCGGTTTTCTTCTATTTTTTGCTGTGCAATGACACGGTCGGTAACATCAACAGCCATATCCATAATGGCATATACTTTGCCATTGGCATCGAATAGCGGCTTATAGGTATAATCAAAGTAATATTCGCCGAGAACGCCATTTACTTCCAATTTTACAGACGCCTCAATTTCAGAGTGCGTTACCCCTGTAGCATAAATATGGTCAAGGATATCAAGGAATGGCTGGCCTTTAAGCTCGGGAAGCCCTTCAGCAAGCGGTTTGCCTATTACAGATTTGTCTTTACCCCAATAGCCGATCATGATTTCATTGGCGACCTCAATTTTCATATCTTTTCCGGTGAAGAGGCAGGTAGCCACCGGCGCCTGCTCTACCATTGCCCTGAAGCGTTCCTCACTATGCGTAAGCGCTTTCCTGCCTTCAATGATCTCGTCTATATCCATGCAATAGCCCGCATATCCCGCATAGCTGCCATCATCATGGTAATACGGGTCTCCTGCGGCACGGCACCATACAATAGAAGCGTCTGCTTTCCGGATCCTGAAAAGCACATCGTAATGAGTGCGTGACGCTATTGCTTCGAGAAATGTCACCGTACTGCGCTGCCTGTCATCTTCAATAATAGCATCTGCCCACCCGTGCCCCATTAGGTCTTCATAGGGTTTACCGGTCCAGTCGGCTAATATTTTATTCATATATGTTATCCTGCCGGTTTCGTCTGCCAGCCACAAGCCGGTAGGGGAACTATCAGTCACATTACGGAATTTGGTATCGCTGTCGCGCCTTTGCGTCTCAGCTTTTTCGAGTGCCATCCTTTGGTTTTCGAGTACGCTGATATCCCGTACCGTTCCCGAAAAGGATATCGCATTGCCATGGGAATCAAAACTATTAGAGCCCATTACTACCATGCGGTGTACAGAGCCGTCGTCCCATATTACCCTTGGGGAATAGTAAAATTCATTATCCGTGATACCTTCTTCCAGAGCTTTTGCCCGTGCCGAAAAATCGTCAGGATGGACGTATTTTATAAAGTCTTTTCTTGAAATTACACGCTTTTCAATATCGCCGGTAAGCACATAAGCAAACATAGGGGTGTAGTTGATCTCGCCCGTAACCAGATCTACCCGAAAAAGCCCCATACCTGCGCTTTTAATAGCCAGGTCCGCAAGCTGGGCTGCTTCGGCCACTTCTTCCTGTGCTTTACGGTTTTCGGATATATCCTGCAAGGTGCCGTTAAAGCGACAGGCAACGTTGTTTTCGTCAAACCAGGCGCGGCCCTTCGCCTTTACAAGCCGTTCCTGTTTTGTAATGGGGTGTATAATAGTAAATTCTATATTGTATCTACCCCCGGACTCATATTGGAGGGCTTTTTCTATCGCTTCTTTTACATTTTCCCTGTCTTTTTCTGCAATTACGTTCGTTGCCGAATCCAGCGGTATCTCCTCTTTCGGCTTTAAGCCAAACCATTCTTTCAGGCGTGAATTGCCAGAAAATTTTCCGGTTAGCGGGTTAAAGTCCCATGTGCCAAGCTCCGTTGCATCAATTGCAAATTCAAGTTGGTCCCTGCTTTCTTCCAGCGATTTCAGGTTGTTTACCTTGTCGGTAGTTTCAGTGCAAATCACGAGTACGCCTTCAATAGCGCCTGTATCGCCCATAACCGCGCTGTAACTGAAAGTCCAGTACACATCTTCCATTTGCCCGTTCCGGTAAATAGGGAGCAGCATGTCTTCATGCCAGGCGCTTATGCCCTCACTGCGTACTTTTTGTATCAGGGGATTGATGGTGTCCCATATTTCGGGCCAGCAGTCAAACCCTTTCTGGCCTAATGCCTGCGGGTGCTTGCCGTTATTGCCAAGGCTGGGAAGGTAGGCATCATTATAAAATTGTGTAAGGTCTTCACCCCACCATAAAAACATAGGAAATTTTGACGACAACACCATGGCGACGGTATTGCGCAGGCTGATGGGCCATTCGGAAATTGGGCCAACGGGTGTAGCTGCCCAGTTAAAATTCCTCGTAAGCTGTGCCATTTCGCCTTCAATCCGAAGAAAAGGGTAATTGTTATTTTCCAAGTTTTATAGTGTAGTTGAATACTCTTTTGAAACAGTATTTAAAAATAAGAAATTATTTCGGCTATCAGGGTATGAGGTATAAAAAGATGCCAAGGAAATGCAGAGTACTTCCTCCCAGCACAAAAACATGCCAAATGGCATGATTGTAGGGTATCTTTTCTTTGGCATAAAAATAAATACCGAAGGTATAGCAAAGGCCACCACCCAAAAGGTAAAAAAGTGCACCTGCCGAAAGGCTTTCTATAAGCGGCTTTATGGCGATAATGATGAGCCATCCCATGAGCGCATATAGCGAAAGCGACAATTTTTCGGACCGTCGCAGCGGAGAAAATTTAAAAATAAAGCCTGCAAGTGCAAACGCCCATATTATCCCGAAGATCGTCCATCCCCAGGCACCCTTCAGTCCGAGCAGGGCTATAGGGGTATATGTCCCGGCTATAAGGACATAGATGCACAGGTGGTCTATCTTTTGGAAAAATCGTTTCCAGCGCAGTGTAGCAACATAGTGGTAAATAGTTGAGGCAGCGTAGAGCAGGACCAGGCTTCCGCCAAAAACAATCGCTGCGGCAATATGCATTGCATTGCCGTTAAAGGCAGCATAGGTAACAAGGGCAATAAATGCGGCTACCGAAAGCAGCGCCCCGGTGCCGTGGGTTACAACATTCCAGAACTCTTCGCGTTTCCTGTTCTTTTTCGGCATGATAAATCTTTCTTACAAAGGTACGGAAAGGCATTATCCCACGTAATAAATCAATTATAAAATCATCCTGCAGTAAATATAAATTTTGTGATTTTGACGCATTTCGAAGTTTAGAACTAACAGAGCAATGGCATTTACCGCTGAAAATGCTTTACTGTATCAACGTTAACGCTGGCTCCTGCCTGTAGAAAAAATACCGCTATAACGGTTTATAAATATGCTTTTCGGGAATAAGCAGGTTGAATACCGCGCCATTCTCAGAGCTTCCATGAGCATTCAGTACACCGTTATGATTCAGGGCTATTTTCCGGCACATGGCAAGCCCGATACCGGTACCCTCATATTCCAGTTTTCCATGCAGCCTCTGGAAGATATTGAATATCTTGTCTGCATATTCTTCCCGGAAACCGATGCCATTGTCCCTGAAGGTTATCTTGTAATACACCTCTTTCTGAAAATCATTTTCCGCTTTTTCGGCAACCGTCATTAGATCCGTTGCTATCGAAATCACGGGTTGGATATCGGTACGCGAAAATTTGAGCGAGTTGCTGATAAGGTTGCCAAACAGCTGCGACATCTGTAACGGTATTGCTTCTACAACCGGAAGATTTTCAAAAGTAATCCTGGCTCCTTTCTGTTCGATAAGCAGTTCAAAATCACTGATAACGCCATCCAGTACTTCGTTCAGGTCGGTAGGAGCGAATATTTCGGAATCCTTCACTAACTCAGAGTAGGTCAGTACATCGCGTATAAGCGTCTGCATCCGGTTAGCGGCATTTTTTATCTTGTCGAAATAATTGAGCGACTGCCCGTCGAGTTTATGTGCCGACCGCGATTCAATCATTTGTGCAAACGTACTAATTTTACGCAACGGCTCCTGAAGGTCATGAGAGGCGATATAAGCAAATTGCGCCAGCTCGGCATTGGATTTCAGGAGGTCATTATTCGCGATTTCCAGTTCTCTGGTACGCCTGGTTACAATGTCCTGTATCTTATGCCTCGCCAGTACCTGCGCCGATACATCTACAGTAATAGCGAGTATCCCGAGGATAGTCCCGTCGGCATCCTGGTAAGGCTCGTATACAAAATTCTGATACACCGTTTCCTTTTTGCCAAAGCGCAAGAGATTTACAGGCATTTCGTTGGCGTTAAAAGCCTTGCCTGTAGTAAATACATCATTTAGCAATTTTTCCAGGCCCTGGTCACGGGAATCGGGAAGGCCTTCGAATATAGGCTTATTTAATACCTGCTCGGGCAATTTCCCCCAAAGGTTTATCATCGCTTCATTAGCAATTTCAACCACATGGTCAGGCCCTACCATAAGGCACATGGCCACCGGCGCCTGCAATATAATATTCCTGAAATTTTTTTCGCTCTGTTCTACTTTTTGCTTTGCTACGTTAAGGTCGGTTACTTCTGCGGCAGTGTTCATTACGCCATATATTGTACCGTCGGCATCATATAAAGGGGTAAAGCTGTAATTAAAAAAGAAAGGCTGTAATTTGCCGTCCACAACAAGGTCTACCTGCTGGTTCCTGGCATGAAAAGGTATGCCTGTTGTATACACCCGGTCAAGCTGCGCATAGATACCTGTGCCTTCCAACTCAGGCAATATTTCTGAATACGTGCTGCCAACTATGTCATTGCCTTTTCCCCATACGTCCATGATGGATTGGTTTGCCATAACAATCCGCATTTCGCGCCCGGAATAGACACCAATAGGGAAAGGGACGCTTTCTACAATAGACCGCACACGCTGTTCGCTTTCTTCAACGCGCCTTTGGGCCATAACATTTTGGGTAACATCGTTGCAAAGCACCATTACACCGCAAATATCCCCTTCAGGATTCCTGAATGGCTGGTAGATGACGTTAAGAAAGATATCTTTCTCTGTCCCATCCTTTTCTAAAGTGTAGTTATGATTATTGATGTAATATGGTTTCCCGGATGATTTTACGCCGTCTATGATCTTCCTGAAGTGAGGATCGTTATCGGGCATCACTTCGAATAAGGGCTTTCCTGTCAAATCATCGTAGTCGCGACCGTTAAGTGTAAGGTAAGCCTCATTCACCATTTCGATGATATGGTCATCGCCGGTAAATATAATAATTCCTACCGCGGCCTCCCGAATGAGCGTTTCAAAATGCTTTTCCGATTCGTTGAGTTTTTTGGCAGTTTGTACTTTTTCAGTCGTTTCGTTGCAGGCAACAAAAACGCCGTTAATAGTACCACTATCATCATATATGGGGCTATAGCTGGAATTCCAGTATATGTTCTCCATTTTCCCGTTCCTGTAAAAAGGCACCAGCTGGTCATCAAACCATACCGGTTCGCCTGTAGTAAGCACCTTCTCGAACAACGGGCCTGCAAAATCCCATACATCTGCCCAGAGATCCCTGCCTTTTTTTCCGATGCCGGGATGTTTCCCATCAATGCCAAGGCTCGGCCTGAATGCATCGTTATAAAAACAAATATAGTCATCTCCCCAAAACAGCACCATCGGTAAAGCAGAATGCAGGAGTATCCCGAGTGATGTGCGAAGGCTTGACGGCCAGTTGGCAGGAGTGCCCAGCGATGTTTCCGACCAGTCCAGAGAGCGCACAAGCTCGCCACATTCTCCACCGCCGGACATAAAATTCAGGTTTATTTTTTCAGGAGATTTTTTCATGCATGTTAAAGCCTGCCAAGAAGGTTTATCAGTTCGTTGTACCCCTCCGGTTTTGTGATAAAGCTTTGCGCACCTAGCCTGCTGGCTTCTTTTATCGTCTCGGGATTGGAGGAAGTGGAAAAGATAATGACAGGAATATTTTTAAGGTCTGTATTTTTTTTAATTTCAGTAAGGAACTGCTGTCCGCTCATAAGCGGCATGTTGAGGTCAAGAAAAATCACATCAGGGTGCAGCTCTTTTGCAACAAGCTTTCGTAAGGCTGTCGCCCCATCGCTCACTGCCGTGCAGGTAGCCAAACCGGAAACCTCTTCCATCGCCGTCAGGAATATTTCCTGGTCGTCGTCATCGTCGTCAATAAGGAGGATGTTACGGTATTGCATAGCTACTGCATTAGGTTACTAAAATAGTAAATTCCCGCAACCTTTACAATGTTCTTTAAATAAATAACGAAATCATTAAGCAGGCTGTAACCGGGTATAAAAATTTATGAAAGACTTCGTATATTTCCACTATGGAAAATATAGGCATAATCGTAATGATGCTTTTCGGAATGGTGTTCCTTGGCATCCTTAGCAACAAATATAAATTCCCTTTCCCTATAGTACTGGTAATGTGTGGTGTTATTATCAGCATTGTGCCGGGGCTGCCCGCTATCGCCCTCAACCCGGAGGTGGTGTTTATCATCTTCCTGCCACCCTTGTTGTACCACGCCGCATGGAATACCAGCTGGCATGATTTTAAAGGCTCCATACGTCCCATAAGCCTTGCCGCCATTGGCCTGGTCTTTTTTACAACCCTTGCTGTTGCGGTAGCTGCCCACATGCTCATCGATGGCCTCAGCTGGCCGCTCGCGTTCCTTATCGGGGCCATTGTATCGCCGCCGGATGCAGTAGCAGCCACGTCTATTACAAAAGGGCTGGGCCTCAATCCCCGAATCATTACCATACTCGAAGGTGAAAGCCTGGTGAATGATGCCAGCGGCCTTGTAGCCTATAAATATGCCCTTACAGCAATAACCGCAGGCAACTTTGTTATCTGGCAGGCGAGCGCTAATTTTTTTGTAATGGTCATTGCAGGTATCGGTATCGGGCTTGGCCTGGGGTATATTATGTACCTTGTACACAAAAAATTCGTCTGCGACCCGATTGTGGAGGTCACACTTACGTTCCTTACGCCTTTTGCGGGTTACCTGCTCGCAGAGCACTTCCATTTTTCGGGGGTGCTTGCAGTTGTTAGCACCGGTTTGTATCTATCCTTCCGGTCGGGGCAGATATTTACGCACCAAAGCCGCATCATGGCCACAACCGTATGGGATGTGGTAGTATATATCCTCAACGGGCTGATTTTTATCCTTATTGGCCTGCAGCTGCGCCAGATCATGGAGGGTATCGATGGTTATTCTGCAGGTGAGCTTATACTCTGGGGAGGCACCGTAAGCTTTGTGGTGGTAGTGATACGATTTATCTGGGTAGTGCCGGCTGCCATGCTTCCGCGTATGCTCAGCAAAAAGATACGGACAAATGAACCCTTCGATGCCCGAAACCTCGTTGTTTTCGGTTGGGGCGGCATGCGGGGCGTTGTGTCAATGGCGGCTGCGCTTGCACTTCCGCTTGCCCTTCCTGATGGTTCTGCATTCCCCCACCGGAGCCTTATCATCTACCTCACATTCTGTGTAATCCTCTCAACGCTGGTTGGGCTTGGGCTTACACTGCCCTGGATAATCAAAAAAATGAAGATGCAGCCGTATTCTGTTTTTGCTGAGGAGTATGAAGTGCGCAACCTGGTTGTATCGCAAACTATTGCCCATATAGAGGAAAACCTTTCGCTGTTGCAGGACGAATTGCTGCATAATATAAAAAGCAAGTATGAGGTAAAGTTCAACCGCCTGCAAAAAACCGAGTTGCCTGCTAATTTCTTTGGAAAAGGCGAAACACTGCCTGCCAATATCTTTAATGAGTTTACGCAGCTGCAAATCGACCTTATCAATGTAGAGCGCCAAAAGATAGAGCAGCTGCACCGCAAGGGCGGCACCAGCGAAGAAGTTTTACGTAAGATAGAAAGGGAACTCGACCTCGAAGAAACCCGCCTGAGTATGGATATGTATGACGGGTAATCAGTTTTCAGTCGAAATTGGCCTTACCCCAGCCCTCTCCAAAGGTGAGGGAGGAGCTTCACTCGTAACGGCATATACGGTTTATAGGCATTAGTATAGCTATTCCACTCTTGAGAGCTATCTTGTGGACACATCTTTTCAGTGCTATTTAAAAGCACCTGCTTTGAAGTGTTGGCTGTAAGGCCTTAGGTTAGAAAATGTCGCGCAAAGTCGCAAAGACGCAGAGTTGTGTACGTGAAAAAATTGCATCGCATGCTTTGCGGCTGAAGTATTAAGATTCAGGCCTGAGTCTTTGCGTGATAATCATTTCTACAAAAAGATGCAAAGCTGTGTAGAAAAATGTAATTAATATTTTTGTCCACACGATAGTCTTGATAGAGGACAGGGGGTGTGTTATCCAAAATAAGTTGTTAACATCCTCTATTTCTCCAGCGCTGCATTAGTCCTGCGTATTGACTCTTCGTCCTTATAATCCAGCCATGCCTGGCCTTTGCGTTTGCGCATCCAGTTGTCGTATATCCTGTTGAAGGTAACATTTGCAAGCCCTTTTAGCAGATTGCCCGGCCTTCCGGCTAAGGAACGAAGGCTAAGCGAAAACCCGGGTGTCAGGTATTTCATATAATGCCACCATCCTTCCGGCATATAGAGCATTTCGCCGTGTTTGAGGTTGGTTATGTAAGGTTTCACCATTTTCAATGCAGGAAATTTTTCAAAGTCCGGGTTATCGAAATCAATATCCTCGTTGCATATCCAGGAGTAGGGCAGGCGGTACATATATTTGGTCTCCTTCGGGTCAACCAGCACACATTGTTTTTCTCCTGCAAAATGAAAGTGGAATATATTCGGGAAGTCGATGTCATAATGCATGAAAACCTTGGCGCCCTGCCCGCCAAAAAAAACAAGCGGGAGGCTTTTAATAAGTCGTATGCCCATCTTTGGCCACTTCATATCCTGCTTCATAGACGGCACATCCTTCATCAGGTTGTAAAGGAAAATGCGCAGGTGGGTTGGGCCTCTCTCAAGTATATCGATATACTCAGACATTGTCATAGTAAAATCCGGCTCGTTTACCTTCTTGGTATAATCGGTTTTACGGTTGTCATATAGCGGCACGGTTTTATCTCCGGCCACTTCACGCAGGAAATCGAAATTCCACTTGGTAAAAGCAGGCCAGTCCTCAATCTGGTTTGTAATTACCACAGGCTTTTGCGGCTTATAGTAATTTTCTATAAATTCTTTCTTCGTGAGTTTTTCAACCCTTTCAATTTGTATATAGTCAAATGGCATGGCGCAAAGATAATAATAATACGTGCATCGTCATCGCTGTAATGGTCATCTTTAGTTAATTAAAAATTAATGGAAAATTAAACAAAAATTTAGTAATTGTCTAAATTGGAACCACTATATGTTACAGTAAATTTATAAAAACTAAAAAATTATAAATATGGACTCTATTAACCAAAACCAGCCCGAGGATAATTTTAAAGATCTTGCGGGGCCGGAAGCACTCGAAAAAATTAAGGAGCTGGCCCATAAAGCAGGTTCGTGCTTTTTTTGTACCAAAATAGTAAGCGGCGAAGCATTCTCAACAAGGCCTATGTCTGCAGAAAAGATTGATGACAATGGAAACTTTTGGTTCCTTAGTGCGAATGACAGCCACAAGAATGCAGAAATTGCTGCCGACCCTGCTGTACAGATGCTGTTTCAGGGATCTTCGTACAGTGATTTCCTAACCCTTTATGGCAAAGCAACAATCAGTACCGATAAGCAAAAAATCGAAGAGCTTTGGGACCCAATGATGAAAACATGGTTTACTGAAGGGGTAGATGACCCAAGGATAACGGTTATTAAATTTACGCCATCCGACGGTTACTACTGGGACACTAAGCACGGTATGTTTGTGGCGATGATAAAAAGGACGATAGGCGCCATTAAAGGTGAAACACTGGACGACTCAATCGAGGGCAATGTGATTCCATAAGGTTTCTTAAGTATATACTACCACAGATTGTACAACTTTTGTGCTGTTTACAGTAGCTATCTAAATACCAAAAGCCGTCCGGTTCGATTCCGGCGGCTTTTTAGCTTTTCCCCAAAGGGGTCTTTATCGATTTCCTGAATCCAGGATGCTTTCGGACATTAGCTTTCGAAGGACAGTTACTTCGGTACATAGCCATTCTGCTGAGTAATCAAGATTTTTAGGATAAGGCGAAGCGCCTCAAACGTTTCATGGGGAATTCTTTTAGCGAGGCTTATATGTGGCGAACCGGATTATTAATAAAGTCAGACATAGTTGCGCAGGTAAGGCGATGTCCTGCTTATTTTGCTCTTCGCCACTTCGGCAGGTGTGCCCGTTACCACAATTGTCCCACCTCTGGCTCCCGCGCCGGGACCTACGTCAATAATGTAGTCGCTTGCTGCAATAACGTGCATGTCATGCTCTACCACAATTACAGTATTCCCTGCTTCCACGAGCCCGTCCAGCTGTACCATAAGCTTTTCAACATCAGACGGGTGCAGCCCCGTAGTAGGCTCATCTAAAATATAAAGTGTATTTCCATGTTGTACGCGCTGGAGTTCGGTAGCCAGTTTAATACGCTGCGCCTCCCCACCCGAAAGCTCTGTTGCCGGCTGGCCAAGGCGGAGATATCCCAAGCCTACCTGCCTGATCACGTCAAGGGCATGGGCAACTGTTTTTTCATCCGTAAAAAAGTCGTAAGCAGTATCTACCGTCATTCCCAATACTTCGGCAATGTTCTTATCACGATAGGTAACCTCAAGGGTCTGCGGGTTATAGCGCGTGCCGTGGCAGGTAGGGCAGGGGGAATAAACGCTTGGCAGGAAAAGCAATTCTACCATCACAAAACCTTCGCCCTGGCAGTGCGGGCAGCGGCCTTTTACTACATTAAAAGAAAAGCGGCCGGCATCATACTTCCTTGATTTCGCCAGTTTGGTTGCCGCGAACAACTTACGGATGTTGTCAAACAATCCCGTGTAGGTGGCAAGGTTGGACCGTGGCGTGCGCCCGATAGGCTTTTGGTCAACCACAACGAGGCGTTTTATAAACTGCATCCCATCGGTAATGCTGCCGCCAAGTGTTTCTACCAATGATGTTTCCAGCGGATTTTCCTCTTCATCAGCGCTACTATCCTTAGGCAACCCCAATTGTCCGGCTACCAATTCAACTAGCACCTGGCTCACAAGGCTGCTTTTGCCTGACCCCGACACACCGGTAACACTGGTAAATACCCCCAGCGGGAAATTTACATCGAGCGCATTGAGGTTGTTTCGGGTTATTCCTGATAGTTTCAACCAGCCTTTCGGTTCGCGCTGCCTGTTTGGGATATTGCTTTTTGTGTTGAAAATGTATTGGCGTGTCACCGATTCCTCTACCTCTTTTAAGCCTTCCGGCGGGCCGCTGTACAGTATAGTGCCGCCCAGTTCGCCGGCAGCGGGGCCAACATCCACGATCCAGTCGGCGTGGCGTATTATGTCTATTTCATGCTCAACTACAAAGAGCGAATTACCCGATGCTTTCAGGCGGTCAAGTGCGCGCAGCAGGGCCTCTGTATCTGCCGGGTGCAGCCCTGCCGAAGGCTCATCGAGTACATATACCACGCCAAATAAATTCGACCGCACCTGCGTCGCAAGCCGAAGCCGCTGCAATTCGCCAGGCGAAAGGGTAGGCGTGCTGCGCTCCAGTGTAAGGTAACCCAGCCCAAGGTCGAGTATTACGGTAAGCCTTGCCATAAGGTCTTCGGCAATGCGCCGTGCCACGATCACTTTTTCAGGATGGCCTTCGCCTTGTTCCGGTGCTCCATTAATAGAAGGCATAGCGAATGGCGCAAATATTTCTGCCATACGTTCCAGGGGCTGCCGGCCCATATCGGCAATATCGAGCCCTGCAAATTTTATCGAAAGTGATTCTTTCCGTAGCCGTTTGCCGTGACAAGCCGGGCACTCGCTGCTCAGCATGTACTGCGCTACGCGTTTTTTCATCAACTGGCTTTGGGTAGTAGCAAAGGTGTGCATTACATACCGCTTCACTCCCGTAAAGGTTCCCATATAGTCGGGCGGCCATTTCTTTTGAATCGCCGTCTTAACCTGTTCCTTGTTCATTCCGGGATATACAGGCACTACGGGCTGTTCGTCGGTAAAAAGTATCCAGTCGCGTGTTTTTTTCGGTAGGTCGCGCCATGGCACGTCCACATCATGGCCAAGCGTTGTAAGGATATCACGCTGGTTTTGCCCCTGCCAGGCAGAAGGCCAGGCTGCAACGGCGCGTTCGCGTATGGTGAGGGAATCATCCGGCACCATCGATTTTTCAGTTACCTCATATACTTTACCAAGGCCGTGGCATTCCGGGCAGGCGCCTTCGGGTGTATTAGGCGAAAAGGCCTCGGCATAAATGATGGATTGCCCTGCCGGGTATTCACCTGCACGGGAATAGAGCATCCGTAATAAATTTGAAAGGGTGGTAACGCTCCCGACCGATGATCGTGTGCTTACCGAACCCCTTTGCTGCTGTAATGCAACTGCGGGCGGCAGGCCTTCTATCTCATCCACTTCCGGTATTGCCATCTGGTTGAACAGCCTGCGGGCATAAGGTGAAACCGAATCAAGATAGCGGCGCTGTGCTTCGGCATACAGCGTGCCAAAGGCCAGCGATGATTTTCCGGAACCCGAAATACCTGTGAATACAACAAGCGCATCACGCGGAATAGCTACGCTCACATCTTTAAGGTTATGCTCACGCGCACCTTTAACCTGGACAAAACCTGTAAATGCGGTTTTACTTTCCTGTGATTTTTTTGCCATTATGATAGAATGATAGTGTTTAGGTAAAATAGCGAAGAAACGCTCATGTAAATCAATTTCGTGACTTTTATGGAAGCCGGAGATCCTTTTAACAATTAATTATAAGGAGGCTTAATGATAAAAGCAATCCTAAATATTCTCAGTAATATCCCTGAAGCCGGTTTCATTATCGATACCCATTTTTTTGCGGAGGCGGTAGCGGCTGTTCTTCATGGAGTCGTAGGAAATGCCCAGCAGGTCGGCAGCTTCCTTGAGGTTGATGTTAAGCTTGCTGAAGGCGAGGATGCGCTCATCAGCATCTGTGATATCCGGATATTTTTGCCGCATCTTGATAAAGAATCCGGGATATACCTTGTCAAAAAGCCTTTTGTATTCGGCCCAGTCCTCGCGGGTGAGTATCCTGCTATTGGACAGTTTGCTTAGTGCAGCGTCATCTGCTTTACCCGATTCTGTGAGCTGTTTCTCCAGATCATCGATGAGGTGGCTTTTTTCTACTAAGCTCTGCGTATAGCGATCCAGCATTTCCTTGTTGGCTTTAATTTCAAGAGCAGCTTTTTCCAATGCTACATCCGCAGCTTCCTTTTTAAAAAGAAGCGCTTTATTCTTCGCAGTATAAAACCGGTAAAAGAGGAATAGTGACAGGGCGAGCAGTACAGCCACTACAATAACAGCATTGCGCATCAGGTGGGCATTTTCGAGCGAAAGCGCTGCTTCCTTAAGCTGCTGCCCTTTGCGTTCGCTTTGGTATTGTACTTCGATCTCTTCAAACCTGCGCAGGGTTTCGGCATTAAGCAGGCTGTCGTTAAGTTTTTGGTGGGCAGCCTGGTATTGGTATGCTTTTTTATAGTCAGCCCGTTCGGCATATATGCGCTGGCCAAGGCTTTTCAAAAGCACCATGATCTGGTAATCCTTTGCCGGGTCCGATGCCAGAAGCTTTTCTGCCTCCTGCAAATGGTACAGGCTTTTCTCCCTGTCTTTATCTTCATAATAATACTCACCTAGTGCATAGTGGATGCCTTCCTGTTCGTATAGGGATACGTCCTGGTTTTGCATTACAGTATAAGCATTCATCAGGTTCGAGTAATATTTTTCCCTGTTGCCAAGGTCTTTATACGCATAAGCAATATTGCCATACACACCGCATTTTTGTGCCGGCATACCCACTTTATCAAATAGTGAAAGGGCTTTTTCATAGGCCTGTATGGCTTTTTGCTGATAGCTGCGCTGTTTGCTGTCCTTACCATAATTATTGGAAAGATCCCCATAATTGCTGTAGGAAACCGCAAGTGACCGCAATGCATTTTTATTACCAGCGCCTTGCTGTTTCAGGACTTCGATAGACTTCGAGGCATATTCCATTCCTTTTTTTGTATTCGGAAGGTTTTTCGGGTCGTACATTTTAATATAAAGGACGGAAAGGTTATTGAGCGTTGCCGCCTCTTCCTCTTTGAGACCGTGCTTTATGGCAAGGTCCAACGCATCAAGGTAAACAGAAAGCGCTTTTTTATAATCATTGCTGATAAGGTACATGTCGCCCGAAAACCGCCTTGCTTTTGCACTTTGGATGTGCTTGTCTTTGTCACGGGAATCCTTTTCGTATTTGATGCTTTCGTTAAAGTAGTACAGTGCGTCGTCGGCCTTTCGCATTTTGTAGGCATACATCGCCACCGTAAGCGCACCCGGGGATATAGTTCCGTAATCATTTGTCCGTTCTGCTTCCTTCAACAATCCGTTATACGAAACTTTAATAGCAGCAATTTCCCCGCCGGATGCTGGTCCGTTAAAGTGTGCCGCTTTCTTTTCCAGATCGCGTAGCAATGCGTCACTTTTCTTTTCCTGAGCCTGGCAAAAACCGGCAACGGATAAAAAAAGGTAAAAAATAGTTATAACGTAAAATTTGAAACACTTGCTCATTTGATGCAACTTATACTTGGCAGGCGAAATTTAATAATATTAAATGAAATCCTGATACTGTTGGTTAGATATTTAATCGCTTTAAAATCAATTATTTGTCAATATGATTACCAAATTGCTTACCGTGTTTTTTAGGTGCTTTTGCGAGTTGGGGATACATTTGCCTTATCAATTTTAACCAAAAGAAAAATGAAAAAAATTACCTTTCTCGTGGCAGCAGCCATTTTATTAGTAAGCCCTAACGCTTTTTCCCAGGCAAAGTTACAGGCGGTACACAACTCGCCTGATGCCGCTTTAACTCACATCGATATTTATATGGGAGACATCAGGATAATCGATGATATGGGTTTCAGGGAAGCAACACCTTTCCTCGAGATACCGGCAGGTATTCCTCTTACATTTACTATAGCCCCTGCTAATAGCACATCTGTAGCAGACGGTTTTTACAGCATGACTGAAACATTCAATGGTACTTACGTGATTGTTGCCAACGGAATCCACAGCACAACCGGCTATTCACCGGCGCCGCCTTTTGGGCTCAGGCTTTTTTCGGGCGCATTTGATAGTACTTATATGCCGGGCTATACGGGTGTCCTGTTAAGCCATGGGTGTACCGATTCGGGCAATATAAATGTGTCAGAAACCAGCATACCTTTGGGTACTTTTATTTATGATATGCCTTATCCGGTTTTTACGGCCGGTTATCACAGCATGCCGGTAATGAATTATGTAATAGAAGTAACCACAACAGCGACCAATGAAGTTTTAGGCTCTTATTCAGTACCTCTTGCTACCATGGCGATGGACAACAAAGCAGCCATTGTACTATCGAGCGGGTTTGCGCATCCGGAAAATAACAGTAACGGGCCGGCATTCGGGCTGTTCATGGTCAGGACAGAAGGAGGTAGCTTTATCCCGCTTCAATCTACAATGGGCAGGGAAGACTATGAAGCAACTGCAATAAACGCCTATCCAAATCCTGCATCGGGTATTGTGACACTCGAACTGCCATCTTCGGCTACAGTAATTGAAGGAAGCCTTTATGACTTGTCGGGAAGGGAAGTACTGCGCATTTCGGGAACAGACAAAATGGATGTGTCAGGCCTGTCGAATGGGATTTTTATGCTCAATGCAACAGCCGATGGAAAATCTTTTACCAAAAAAATCATAGTAAATCATTAATCAGCTTTAGTGATATTTTTAATTTTAAGGGGGAAAAACGGGCTTAAGGCCCGTTTTTATTGATGAAGCAAAGCCACTATACTCATAAAAAACAAAACCATTTTACAGTTACGTAAAATGGTTTTTGATATGTAGTGAGATAATATGTTTATATGGAGAACCAATAAGTACCGTTAAAGATCAGGATAAATCCTCTTGAAGTTGTGCCTCCAAATTCATTGAATGCAGATGTATCATAGTTTACGCCGCCATTCCTGAAAAATTTTCCATTCGGGTTAATTGCAGCCGAAAACGCCTATCCAAATCCTGCATCGGGTATTGTGACACTCGAACTGCCATCCTCAGCTACAGCCATTGAAGGAAGCCTTTATGACCTGCCGGGAAGGGAAGTACTGCGCATTTCGGGAACAGGCAAAATGGATGTGTCAGGCGTGTCGAACGGGATTTTTATGCTGAATGCAACTGCCGATGGAAAATCTTTTACCAAAAAAATCATAGTAAATCATTAACCAGCTTTAGTGATATTTTTAATTTTATGGGGGAAAAACGGGTTTAACGCCCGTTTTTATTGTTTATGCAAAGCCACTATACTCATAAAAAACAAAACCATTTTACAGTTACGTAAAATGGTTTTTGATATTTAGTGAGATAATATGTTTATATGGTGAACCAAAAAGTACCATTAAAGATCAGGATAAATCCTCTTGAAGTTGTGCCTCCAAATTCATTAAATGTAGATGTACCATAGTTTACGCCGCCATCCCTGAAAAATTTTCCATTCGGGTTAATTGCAGCCGATATATTCTCAGAAAAGAAATAGATCTGTTGGCCCACAGCCGGGCTTGCTGGCAGCAGTACAGAATAATTGCCTGTAATATAAACAAATCTGGTGGTTGTATCGAGGGTTGTTCCACTTGCAGTGATAGTAGTTACAGGCAACGTGCTAAGCCCTGCAGGTCCCTGGATACCTTGTATCCCCTGAGCGCCTGCGGCCCCTGTAGCACCAGTTGCTCCTGTAAGTCCGATTGGCCCTTGCGGTCCAACTGCACCTGTTGGTCCTATTGGTCCCTGTGGTCCTTGTGGTCCTTGTGGTCCTGTAGCACCATCAACACCGTCGGTTCCGTTTGCTCCGGCAGGTCCTGTTGCCCCCGTAAGCCCAATAGGTCCCTGTGGTCCAACAGCTCCAGTGGCTCCCGTAGGACCTGTTAATCCTATTGGTCCCTGTGGTCCTGTAGCGCCAACTGCCCCAGTTGCTCCGGTAGGGCCAGTTAATCCAATAGGTCCCTGTGGTCCAACTGCGCCAGTAGGTCCAGTTGCTCCTGTAAGTCCAATTGGCCCTTGTGGTCCAACTGCACCTGTTAATCCTATTGGTCCCTGTGGTCCTTGTGGTCCTGTAGCACCATCAACACCGTCGGTTCCGTTTGCTCCGGCAGGTCCTGTAGCACCTGTAAGTCCAATTGGCCCTTGTGGTCCAACTGCACCAGTTAATCCTATCGGTCCTTGTGGTCCTGTAGCACCATCAACACCGTCGTTTCCGTTTGCTCCGGCAGGTCCTGTAGCACCTGTAAGTCCAATTGGTCCTTGTGGTCCAACAGCACCTGTTAATCCTATTGGTCCCTGTGGTCCTGTAGCACCATCAACACCGTCGGTTCCGTTTGCTCCGGCAGGTCCTGTCGCCCCCGTAAGCCCAATAGGTCCCTGTGGTCCTGTAGCGCCAACTGCCCCAGTTGCTCCTGTAAGTCCAATTGGCCCTTGTGGTCCAACTGCACCTGTTAATCCAATAGGTCCCTGAGGTCCTGTAGCACCAACGGCTCCAGTTGCGCCGGCAGGACCAGTTTCACCTGTTAATCCTATCGGTCCTTGTGGTCCTGTAGCACCATCAACACCGTCGGTTCCGTTTGCTCCGGCAGGTCCTGTCGCCCCCGTAAGCCCAATAGGTCCCTGTGGTCCTGTAGCACCAACGGCTCCTGTTGCACCAGTCAGTCCAATAGGTCCCTGTGGTCCAACAGCTCCAGTGGCCCCTGTTAATCCTATTGGTCCTTGCGGCCCTACGGCTCCGTTAGCACCAGCTGGTCCGACAGGTCCGATCGCTCCTGTAAGTCCAATAGGTCCCTGTGGTCCAACAGCCCCTGTAGCGCCCGTTAATCCTATTGGTCCCTGAGGTCCTGTAGCTCCAACCGCTCCTGTAGCACCAGCGGCACCCGTAAGTCCTATTGGTCCCTGTGGTCCAACGGCCCCGGTAGCCCCTGTAAGTCCTATTGGTCCTTGTGGCCCTACGGCTCCATTAGCACCAGCTGGTCCGACAGGTCCAATTGCTCCTGTAAGTCCTATTGGTCCCTGTGGTCCAACAGCCCCTGTAGCGCCCGTTAATCCTATTGGTCCCTGAGGTCCTGTAGCTCCAACCGCTCCTGTAGCACCAGCGGCACCCGTAAGTCCTATTGGTCCCTGTGGTCCAACGGCCCCGGTAGCCCCTGTAAGTCCTATTGGTCCTTGTGGCCCAACTGCCCCGGTAGCCCCTGTTAACCCTATTGGTCCTTGCGGCCCCACGGGTCCATTAGCACCAGCCGGTCCGACAGGTCCAATCGCTCCTGTAGCACCAGCGGCTCCTGTAGCACCTGTCAGCCCAATAGGTCCTTGTGGCCCAACTGCACCTGCAGGCCCCTGAGGCCCTTGTGGTCCCGGAGTACTGTTAGCAGCAAATAAGGCATAGGGTACGCTCATTAATTCGCTTGTGCCGGCAATAGAATAACTGCTGCCACCGGCAGGGTCGATCTCTGTTTTAATGAAGAAAGGGCCAGTCGCCCAATTTATAGCTGCAAACGATCCGGTTATAGGATTTCCGCCACCTATTTCAAGGCTTACCAGTCCGTTAACATTGGTTGAGGCGGTATGGGTTTCGGCAAATACGGGAGTACCCGTAGCGGAGCCCTGCAATATGCTGATCTTCACCCCGACAGGAGCGCTGCTGATGAGGTCGCCCCCTGAATTCCTGACTACCGACTGGTAGCTCATTTTTCCCGGTGCCTGGGCAAAGAGCCCCGCACTGATGAATAATACGAGTAAAGTAATTATTTTTTTCATAGATCTCTTTTTAATATTTTAAAGCTTTTTAGTTTGAATGCGCCTCCGTAAACGTTTAATACATAGGTACCCGCCTGCAGCGTGTCCATACCTATTGTCGTTTCTCCCGAAGTTATCTTTCGTCCTGTGATCAGCCTTCCGCTCAGGTCGAAAAGCTCAAAGCTGAGGTCACGCAGGTCAGAATTGTCTATCACCAGCTTAACTGTGGAAATGGTGGGGTTGGGATAGATGATCGCAGAAAGTTTTATGCCTTCATGCTTGTCGGTGCCAAGTACAAAGATTTCATAGGGCTGCTGTACGCCCTGTGTTGCAATGCCGCCGGTACCGGTAATGACGGTATAGGCTACCTGCCCTGTAGAATAGCTTGCTGTGCCGCCGCTACCCATCGCATCTCCTCCCGAAGACGTTACAGCCTGCTGTGCATAAAGTTGCGGCATATAAAAGCCCGTGGCAAGCAGGGCGATCAATGCTGTCATTTCTTTTCTCATTAAAGGTGTTTTTTAGTTGATGTTATGCTGATTTAAGATCGCTTCATAATTATCGTGCGCCAGCATCGTAACGCATGATGATCTGTTTTTTTGATGCGGATCATTTCCGGTACTAACTTAGTGTATCTTAACTTTTTATTTCAGCGCAGATATACGCGATTTAAAACCACGTATATATACCTGGTTTTACGCTGCCTATTTAGTGAGGCAGTATCATGAAATAAAATATAAATCCCTTTCTATGAGTGTTTTATGTAAATTTTTGTTTAAAGGTGATTTTATTTCCGGATATGTTTGTTTCTGATATTGCTGCAGGCTTCAGCTGCATAATTGTTCGTGATGGCAGCACTTTCACAGTTAAGAATGGTATGGATAAAAATGTAGGCCTTTCTATCGGCATTTTTATGAAAACGGGGTGTATTTAAGGCCTATCTGCATTCGGAAAGTAAAGGCATCTATAAGCGGCATTTTCATTTAGATTTGACTACTGAATTTCGCTTTCCGGATTGAAAGCAAAAACTTTTCTCCAGAACTGCGCCATTATCAGGGCATTTTTGGAGAAAAGCATTTGAAACTTGAAATTATGGCCTTGGCGGATAGATACCTTCAAGGCATATTATGTAGTTCATACCTATGTAAGGCTGCAGAATGCTTATAGGAATGTTCCCGCCTGTAACCCCCACTCTAATCGATCCGGTGTTCAAAACAGTGTCGGGCGCTACAGCCGCAAATCCAAGCGTAGGTGAAAATGTCCTGCCGCTCAAAGTTCCCGGCGACGCTATTGATGCGTCATTTGTAGCAACTGGATCGGTAGCATTTTCGGCACTTACAAATAGCTGTCCAGCATGTGAATGTGACGGAAGGTTGCTGGTCAAAAGGCTAACATTTTCTTCGCCTGCCATTTCACCCTGGGTATAATCGGAGAGCCCCGGTCCCTGGCCCATTCCAACGGGAACCCTGCTCCTAAGGTCAGGTAAGGCAAAATTGGATATCCCGTCACCGCCATAGGTAGTGCCCAAAAGCGAGAATACAGCAGTGTATTGGGATATGGGCAAGATTTGCCCGGTGCAAAATGCCCAGCCACGTGGCGCAAAATTTCCTCCAAATAGTTTGATAATTCCAATGTACTCGTCCATGATAATAAAATTTAATTGGTTAATATTTATTTGTTCCTATTATTTCTTCTTGTTGATGTTGCCCTGGATGGACCATGCAAAATCAAGCTGCACCTGGTTTGTGAACAGGGACTTGTCGTCCATACTTATGTACTGGTCGGTACTGTAGCCAATGCTCCCACTTGCCGTTGCCATGGCATGGCAGGTCATGCAATTGGTCTGTACGCCGTACTGATAGGAAGCATCCATCTTGTTTGGAACGCTGAATACGCCCGGGCCAAAACCGGCTTCCAGGTAAGGATTGAAAGATATGATCGGGGTTACTCCTTCATTGCTACCGCCGTTAACGGGCTGGTTGGGCCAAACCATTGCATACGAAGTAGTAACGGCATAGTGTGCTGCGGCCCCTTTAACAGATGGTGGCCTAAGGCTGGCCTCAAAGCGCGAACTCGGCAGGAATGGGTTGTCGTTATTATAGCTCCAAAAATAGGTTTGCCAGGTCCAGTTATTAATTTCCCGTGTACCAACGTGCATGCCGACCAATAGTACAATATCCCCGGCCTTAAACTGGGCGCTGCCTTTATCCTGGTGCAGGTTGAGGTATTTTGCTTCGTCTTTATCAAGCTTGTAATTGATGAAATCACTTACATTGCAGGTTGCGGCCTTTATTTGCTGTGGCGTAGGCTTAGCTGCTGTCACCGGCACCAGTTTTTTATTGCCCGGCTGATTGTTGTTTATATCGGCATATACATAGGTATCCCATACATCATATTTATAGGCCTTAGCGGGGTTTGGCGTGCCCGGCCATACCGGTACCCTTATAAGTCCGTCGTTATTTGGCTTACCTGCAAAATAGGTAGGTTTTGTAGTAATGGCGCTGTTAGGGAAAGGAGGTATGCTGCCAATTCCGCCCTGTACCTTATATTGGTCAAGGACTGATTGGTTAAAGATGAGGTTCTCTGTGGCATAGCATGCCGCGCTGGGATTATAGGATACGGTTTCGTATACCTGGAAGGAAGTGTCGATCCTGGCATTTTTATTGGCAAACAACTGTGCGTGAATAAACTGCTTCGGAACGCTTAATGGGGTACGTTCTTTTTTTAGAGGGGTGCAGCCACCACTTTTGTTCCCCAGGGCAGCGAATTTCGAAATTTCCTTAACACCAAGCCATGTTTCAAAAACAAGCAGGGAATCTCCCTCAAAAACCTGGTCGGATTTGGCAGTAAGGCCAGCCCAAATGCCCCATGCGTGCCTTGTTATGCTCACCGTATCCCTCTTTTCAAGCCATCCGTAAATCGCAGTTGAATCTTCAGGGAAATTAAATCCTTCTATACCAAGGTCATCCGGGAATTCCTGAGGCTTGATAACGTCCGAATAATGGTTTTCGCCTTCCTTTTTATCACAGGAAATTATAGCCATTAGTGTGCCTGTCAATAGTACTATAAAGTACGCGATATTTGTTTTTGATGCCTTTTCGTTACGGGTACTGGTGTCCTTGCCGGCATGTTTCGCTGGTTTTGATGATGCAGTCATAGTTGGTCTGGTTTTATATTATTGGTAGTACTAAACTACCATTTAGGCGCTTTTTATTTTAGCGTATATCTACCCGTTTTTTTTACAGGTATATTTACTGAAAGCAACTACCAATGGATGCATTTCAACGGATTTATTTGCAGTTTCAGGATTATTTTGTAGTACGTTAACGTTTTCTTTGTAAAATATTTTACCTTTACTTTGTGACACAAAGGGAGGCAATTATAAACCTACCCTGCTTCATCTATAAATCTTCTGCATACAGGTATCTACCACATTGCCGTTTGCATTTTTGTTTTTTTATGTAACCAATTAAAATAGTTATACCATGGAAGCACCAGATTTTATTATTGATTTAGAAACAGCCAAGAGATGGGCTGATAAATGGAGAAAGGACGAAAGCAGTTATTTCGCAAAAAATGAACTTCATGCTTTTTTGATTCCTAAGGAAGACGTTATACAAGTACTGGCAGAAGGTATAGATGCTGTAAGAGGATATCTCGGGATAGATGATAACGGAGAACCAAAATTTATGATCGTAGGTACAAAGTATGATCATGTAACCGAAACCTTTATTGATATGATTCCGGGAAAATATCCAGGGGCTAACATTTATGATTTTTCAAGGCCCTGCCCTAACGCATGCGATAACAGCAGCCCTCTAAACGAATAAGCATGTTTTCACTAAAGATTATATCTTACACAGGCTATATTCTTCTGTTTATAAATACCATTATCTATTTTATAGGCTTTGCCGGCAAAAGCAGGGCCTATAAATTTTTTACCTTTTATCTTTTGGGGATATGTGCTGTACAGTTTATAATGGAAAGTTATGCTACAAGGAATGCCAATAACCATTTTTTATCAACGTATTATCTTTTTATCCAATACATAGTGCTGAGTTGCTTTTTCTATTATGTTTTTGAGGATTGTAACAAAAAGATCAGCCGGGTAATAAAATATATAACAGTCCCGGTTTTAGTTGTTTTAGCCATACAATACATCAGGGAACCCGAACTTTATTATGTTTTTAATTCATTTGGCTTTTTGATGACGGCTATTATCCTTATCCTTTATGCAGTTCTTTATTTATATGAGCTCATATCCAATAAATTGCCTTTTTATTATATTACTGCAGGAATATTTATTTACCTGATCGGCATCAGCCTTATTTTTGCCACTGCCGCAGAAATTGTATCAATTGCCGCTGATGTGGGTATGTACATCTGGAAGATCAACTCCATAATATTTATTGCTTACCAACTATTAATCTTATATGAATGGAAGAAAACCTTTTATCAGAAAGCAACCAAACAGCGCTCATATTGATAACAGCGATCTTTCTTATGGTGTTTATGGGAATGATCCTGCTGTTGTTCTTTTATTTCTCAAAAAGGAAAGTCACTCTGAAAGAACTCGAAACAAAACAGCTCGAACTCGACTATCAGAAAGACCTGCTGACAGTTACAATAGAAGTACAGGAAGAAGAACGCCGGCGAATTGCACAGGATTTGCATGACGATATAAGTTCAAAGCTAAATATTGTTTCGTTAAACAGCCACCTGCTCACCACGCCCAACCTGACTGCCCGCGAACTTTCTGAAATATCGGAAAACATAATAGGCATGGTGGCCAAAGCGCTTGACAATTCCAGGAAAATAGCACATGACCTGTTACCTGCAGTATTGGATAAATTTGGGCTTCATGCAGGCATTGAAGAGTTGTGCTTTGAATATAACAGCTTAAATGCGATAGCGGTTACCTATACGAATAAGGTGCAGTTTGACGATGCAGATAAGAAGCGTCACCTCCATGTCTTCAGGATCGTGCAGGAACTGATAAGCAATTCGCTTCGCCATGGCAAGGCAAGTGGTGTTTCGCTGCTTTTTGAAGAAAAGAGTGGGAAGGTTCTATGCACGTATTCGGATAACGGGAAAGGTTTTGATACCGAAAGCATCGAAAATAAAAAAGGCCTTGGTATGAAAAATATTGAAAGCAGGATTATTTACCTGGATGGCAGCATTACTTTCAATTCAGTTGTAGGCAAAGGCACAAATGTTATCTTTAATTTTTAGACTATGAACAGCCAAATCAAAATTGCACTTGTAGATGATGAAGCTTTATTCCGAAAAGGGATTTCATTTTTACTGCAAAGGAAGAAAAACATCGAAATTGTTTTTGAGGCATCTAATGGCCAGGAGCTTATTACGTATCTTAAAAAAGAGGAAGAAAGGAATCATCCTGATATTATTATACTGGATCTTAAGATGCCATTGTTGAATGGGGTAGAGGCCACAAAAATAATTCATAATGATTACCCCGGAATCAGGATAATTGCTTTGTCAAGTTACGATACCAAATCGTTTATTGCCAACATGATCGATGTAGGCGCGTCAGCTTATGTAGCAAAAAACACTACCCCGCAGGAATTGCTGACAACTATAAACGAAGTGTATACTAACGGGTATTACTACAACGACCATGTGTTGAGTATTATACATGAATGCCTGATTTCGCCAAATAAAAAACCCAGGAGCAGGTTTGACGGTGAGCAGCTTACAACAAGGGAAGTAGAAGTGCTTAAATTAATCTGCAAACAATACAGCGCAGGTGAAATAGCCAAAGAGTTGTTCCTAAGCTCAAGGACTGTAGAAGGGCATCGCAATAATTTATTACGCAAAACCGAATGTAAAAATATGATAGGCCTTATCATATATGCTATCCAAAACGAATATGTATCTGTAGATAATCTGGTAGATTAAAATTTTTCCAGTAAAGAATAGCCAAACAGCGTGCTGTATTTTTAAAATAATTACTTATCTATGCAGCTGTACTTTCAACAGACAAGTTTATTTATATGAGGGCCAAACTACAATTCCTGTTGCCTGCCTTTTTTTTCTAAGAAAAATTACAATCACAGTAATCCCCTTATCCTCAAATAGCGTATGGGCATACCTATCCGGGGGCGACGGTGTCTTTCTGAGCCATTAGGTGTTCCTTGTTTTATAAAAAAAAACAGCCCGAAGGCTGTTTTCATTTCATTAATTCAACTCAGGATCAGGCTTGTCTTTTTTATCATTGCCCATCATTTCCATGAGTTTAAGGCCAAGAATGCCGCTTATGGGGTTATCGGCACCGCCATTCCCCGATATCATTACATCAGGAATCACCTTAATATTGCCTTTACCAATCTCTTCTGTGATTTTGTACCGGGTAAAGTTATCGCCGCCCATAGCCGAAACCTGTAGTTGGTAGGCTTCCGCAGTCGACTTACCTATTGCCATGATCTTTTCGGCTTCAGCCAAACCTGTTTTCGAAATGCGTTCTGCCTCAGCGCTTGCAGTAAGCTTGGTAGCCTCTGCCTGAGCGCCTGCCCTTGCTTTTGTAGCTTCGGCCTCAGCATTGGCTCTCATCTTAGTAGCTTCGGCTTCGGCATTTACATTTAGTTTGAGGCTGGTTGCATCACCTTCCGCTTTTTTCACTGTGGCATCAGCAGTCCGCTGTGCGATTTCAACGCTCTGCGAAGCGCGAACGATTTCTTTCTGCATATCTGCAATGGCGGTTTCTTTCTCCACACCCTGGCGCTGTTCCTGTGCCATCCTTTGGGTCTGGTAGGTTTTCTGCTCTTCTTCCGCAATTTTACGGTCGGTCAGTGTTTTCATCAGCGATTCAGGAGGCACAATGTCGCCGATCAGCGTATCTACAGCATTCACATTATACTCATCCAGCACTGCCTTAATGTGGTTCTTTGCCGATTCCTGGCGTTCTTTCCTGGTGCTAAGGAATGAGATAACATCGCTGTCCTGCGCCGAGTTACGAAAGTAGTTACCTATAGTAGGCTCCAATACCTGCGACACAAGGTTGGTCATGCTGCCGAAACGCGCGATCACTTTAGGCGCTTCATTGGCTGGGACGTGGATAATTTGCGCCACATCCAGGTTAAAGGGGAAGCCGTCTTTAGACCGTACTGTAATGGTCGACAAATTCTTATCTAGGTCGTGCGACTCACTGCGCGCGTTTGCCCAATTGAGTACAAGGTTGGTAGTAGGGACAGGTTCCAGCTTGGTGGTATATTTATTGATGGCATACTTACCGGGCCCAAGTGGTTCTACCCATACGCCACGGTCACCTTTCGCTACAATATTGCCATGCTTAAAGGTTTCGCCGGTCACATCCACACCATCTTCTCCTATGTAGGATATCACGACACCCACATAACCAATAGGCACATCCGTCATAGGTATCTGCTCGATCTGTACGCCCCATGTATTAAGGTAGTACGAACCTGCCAGCATTACCTGTGGCTGTAAACCCCTGTTACCACCCTGGCCAAGGAACTCATCGAAATCCTGGAAGTTGTTATGGCCTTCAATAAATTTACCCGCGATCTGCCCGATAGGTATCGGCTCACCATCGAGGGCAGTAACCACGCCGACCATGTTCTCCCTTATTTTTACCTGTTCCATGATTACGACCTGGAACAAAAATGTATTTATCCTGTAAGACCCTGTTGTCACAAAAGCGGTCTGGCGGCCTTTTTGCCCACCGTTTTCCAAAAACGCCGCAGCATCCTGGAAGTTATCACATTCTACCCTTCTTGCGAGAATGCGGCCTGTTGGTATTTCCCTACCATCTTTGCTTAAGATGAGGCCGATGTTGCCTTCAGGGATAATCGTGAACGATGTCATGTCAATACTATATTGCCATATCCATTTCATCCAGTACAACCCGGGTGCAAGCGTTTGTGCCTGGAAGCCGGCTTCTCCCTTTGTTGCTACGATGCGGCTGTCGGGCATGGATTTTCCTTCCCCGAATAAAACGAACTTTTTGGTAACCAGCCCTATCTTATCTTCAGGTACTATCACCATTCCGAAAAAAACACGAAGTACAAATTTGTACCCTAAAACACATAAAAGTACCGGGATTGCCCACCAGTAACTTAGAATAATTGTTGTCATATTATAAAAATTAGACTACAAAATTACAGGGCGGTTTTCGGATAAATTAACATTTTAACTATTAACATTTTTGTTAATTAAATGTGAAAAAACCATGCTTAAGGAGGCCTGAAATTGCCCGTCTGTGACATTATTTTTTGTAAAACAAACTATGATTGGCATTTTGGGCTTTAACAATTTAAAAGTCAGATTTTATACCGCTATGCGTGTACAAGAATAACTTTTCGTATCGCATATTTTGGTAAATGCAAAAATTGTGTGACATCTGTCTGCTACGAAGGATGTAACATTTTATAGGCTGGAGGAGAAACTTACTGCATCGTATGGTAAAAATAGTAGTACGAATAGCTAATTTTTAATCGAAATTATTAACTTTGTAGTGAAAAGTACTTTTTTATGAAGCAACAGCAGGATTTTGCCCGGGACATATCCGAGATACGTTCGATGATGGAACGGTCTACCAAATTTCTTTCCCTGTCCGGATGGGCAGGTATCATGGCTGGGGTGTATGCTTTGGCAGGTGCATGGATAGCCTATAAGGTATTTAATTTTAATCCTGACGAAGTTGTTTATACCTCTTTTTCGAGAGGGGAGTATTTAGCGGGTTTGATGAAGGTTGCGCTTTTGGCGGTCGCTGTACTGGTTTTGTCAATCGGTACCGCATTTTATTTTTCGAACAGGAAGGCACAAAAGAGAAATGAAACGATGTGGAATTCCACGTCAAGGCGGCTGCTTATAAATATGAGCGTACCTTTGGTAATAGGCGGATTATTTAGTCTGGTGCTGCTCTCGAAAGGGCTTATCGGGCTGATTGCTCCAGTAACCCTGATATTCTACGGGCTCTCATTATACATTGCAAGCAGGTATACTTTTGAGGATATAAAGATATTAGGCCTGATACAGGTAGCGCTTGGGCTTGCCAATTCTTATTTTATAGAATACGGCCTGGTATTCTGGGCATTGGGTTTTGGGGTTGCCCACATAATTTATGGTATATACATACACGTTAAATACGACAGGTGAAAATTTCAGTAAATGGATTACATAAGGCATTCGAGAGCCGCATAAGGCTGGGGATCATGTCAGCGCTGGCTGTTAATGATGCCCTGGACTTCAATGCGCTAAAGGAGTACCTTGATGTTACCGACGGCAACCTTGCAAGCCACCTGAAAGCGTTGGAAAAAGAAGAATTTATTGGTGTTGAAAAATCATTTGTGGGGAGAAAACCCAATACAAAATATATTATGACAAAAGAGGGCAGGACGGCATTCCTTGAGCATTTGAGGATACTTGAAAATTTGGTAAAATCACATAAATAAAAAAATTTGCAATAAAACTTTGAAATTCAAAGTTCTTTTAAAATAAAGTATAATTCTATGGAAACAGAATATTTTGTAAAAAAGGATTCGATAGTGCGGCAAATATGGGGCAACAGCGATAACATCCTCTTTATATTTGCGGGTGCTTCGGCAGAATTTGCGCTCAATAAGGCGGTCGACTGGCTGTACTTTACCGGCAAGCTTCCCGCCGATCCGCTTGGAAGGCTTTTCTCCACGGTTTCGTATGCCCGCTCCATAATCTTTTCGGATAGAGAGACAGCCCTGAAAGCCATCGACACCATTGCAGCAATACATGCCGGGGTGGAGGCAAAGCGCGGCATGGGCATTCCCGACTGGGCTTACAGGGACGTGCTCTTCATGCTCATCGATTACTCGGTCAGGTCGTTTGAAGTGCTGGAACGCAAATTGAGCGATGCCGAAAGGCAGGAAGTTTTCGATGTGTTTTACAGGGTAGGTGACCGCATGGGATTGAAAGGCCTGCCGCAAACCTTCGGGGAATGGGAGGACATGCGTGCAGGACACATGGAGGAGGATATGCAGCGCAGCATTTACACGGATGACCTCTTTCGTCAATATCGAAAACACCTTGGCGTGATGCGGTACAGGATATTATTAGAAGCGCAGTCACTGGTAGTTCCAAATAAAGTACGCGGGCTGTTGGGATTCAGGAGAATGTCCCTGTTGCGGCCTTTTGTAGGATCCTACAAGCTAATTAAATATCTTAAAGGCGACTGGATTATAAAAGCCATCATCCAGCCGGCGAAATATAAAAACGACCTGAAGGCACTGGATGTCGGGCCAAAAGGTCGCAGGTGTCCCTTTCACTTTAAACGTTCAGAAAATGCACACAGCACGCATCTTTTATAACCGCATAACTTTTCTGTACCCTGTCATAAACTATTTTTTAGCGGGGCAAAGAAAAGTACTGATTGATGAAGTGAATAAATATCCTTCAGGAAAACTGCTTGAGATAGGCGTTGGCACCGGGTCGCACCTGCCTTTATATAAAGGGCATGAGATCACGGGCATCGACATTTCCGAAGCGATGCTGGGCAAAGCGCGTCGTTTTGAAAAAAACAATATCAGACTGCTGCTAATGGATGGCGAGAATTTATCGTTTCCCAACGCCGGTTTCGATTATGTGGTTATGTCGCATGTACTGGCTGTTGCCAAAGATCCCAATCGGTTATTGGAACACGTTCAGAGGGTGCTAAAGCCGGGAGGGAAGCTCTTTATCCTGAACCATTTTACACCCGATAACGGGCTTAAATATATTGACAGGGCTTTTCACCCGTTGTCATGTATTTTCCATTTCAAATCCTTGTTCCGCCTGAGCGATATTGACGGGCTAAGAAAGTTCTCTTTAGTAAAAAAAACGGGGCTGGGAAAAGGCTCCTATTATCAACTCCTTATTTTTTCCAGGCCTTGAAAAAGTACATCCCACTACTGACCGTTTCATTATTGATCTGCCTGTTTATCTATGTTTTTTACCGGACAGAGAAAACCCTGGTCAACCAGTTCATTATGGCATTGCTATCAAAGGATCGCTATCATGATTTAAAAACAGCCATCACTACCGCATTGCCATTGAAGGAATGTATTGTGTATTCCCTCCCGGAAGGCTTGTGGGTATTTTGCATTACAATTACTTCCGGCCCTTTTTACCTACAGTTCCGAAAGTATAAACTACGGCTGGTATTTATTCCAATATTAATAGCAGTGGGTATGGAAATACTACAATTGATACATTTTTTAAACGGCCGGTTTGATTTTATGGATATTGCTTTTTCAATTGGGTTTTGGCTGCCGGCCTGGCTATGGACAAGGGATAACGCAGGAGGAGAATCCATCTTCAGTTCATTCGATACAAAAAGTATTTGCTGTATGCTTAGCTATTCTATTGTTTATCTGGCCCATGTTATCTATTAAAACATCTTCACAAAAAAGTTTCTGATATACCAAATTTCTGCAATCTGGGTCTCATTTTATAATCCTTTAAATCTCCATCTTTTGGGCTGATTTCTTTAGGATATTGGTGGTTTGGTGCCAATATTTTATACTATTACTGAAAAACAGGTATTTCTACGCGGTTTTTCAAAACTGCTATTGTGTAATTTAGTCAAAGGTTTTTAGCTAAAAATTTATGTTACGCATGCAATTATCCCGGAGTACGAAATCGGGTACAATTCTTCTTAACAGAGAACATTCACGACTTTGTAGACCGGGTCAGATTCAGGTGGACCACACCACTAGTAAAGGGGCGATATCTGAAAAGCCAGATGAGTAAGATTTAAAACCAATAAATTATTAAAATTATGACAACAGCAACAAAAAGTAAAACGAGCCGCTTGATAGGAGCGTATCTTGTAAATGGTACAATGGGCAACGTAGGTATGCCCGGTGCACCGATCATGCATTTTTCATTAGTAGTGGTTCCTTCCACTAACAGTGTTTCGGGTACAGTAGAGATTACCCAGGCTTTGGCACCGCCGATGGGAGATATTGTTATAAGAAACGTAAGCGGTGTCATCCGTGCGACAGGCTTCGGAAACGTGACCAAGATAGTTGCGCTGGAAGGCCAGTATGTTCAGTCTGTTCCGCCACCGGCAATAGGTTCTTTCCTTGCCGACTTCTCTGCCCACATGGCAATAGACAACAACTGGAACGGGAAAGGCGGCTTTAGCTATGGAGGCCATGATGTTGAAGACGTTCCGGTTTCAAAATCGTAAGTTGATAAATATTCAAATGTTGGGGAGGCCTGTCTGAAAAGACAGGTTTCTCTTGTTTTAATACAACATCGTTTTATAAATGATATGACCATTTGATCTTATATCAGTATCCCCCAAAAGCAATTTGGCACCAGCCGGAAGCTTTACTTTAGTTTTCGTTCCAAAGTTAATGATAACGGTTATCTCTTCATTCTCAAAGCTGCGGGTAAACAATATCTGGCCTTCTTTGTATTCCAGGCGCTTATATTCCCCATATTGCAATGCTTTTTCAGAATTCCGTAAAGCAATGATCTTTTTATAATCGGAGAGAATAGTGTTTGTCTTCTTTGCGAAAGCCTCTACATTGACTTCCCTATAATCGGTGTTGATCTTTATCCAGCTTCTCTCTTTTGAAAACCCTGCGAAATCTGATCCATTCCATTGCATAGGGCTGCGGGACTTATCTCGGTTCTGGCTATTTGCTTCTACCAATGATTCATTGGGGTTTTTACCTTTTTCTATTGCAAGCTTGTAGGCCGTTTTTCCCTGTATGTCTACGATTTCAGCCAGGCTTTTGGCAATGATGTTGTGCATCCCGATCTCTTCGCCATAATAAATAAACGGCACTCCTTTTGCGGTAAGCATCAGGGTGGCCAGTGCGGTTGCCTTTTCAGGATTTCCATCGGCTAACCGGTCGATCATGCGCGGCATATCATGGCTCCCGAAAAACAGGGTAGGGTAGCTGCTCATCTCCTTTTCCATGCTTTGCATCTCGTTGAAAATCCTTTCTGCAGAAAAAGAGGGGATACTACCAAAGTTAAAATTAAAGACCACATCCAGCAATTCTTCCGACTGGTATTGCTTCAATACTTCAATCTTGTCGCTGCCTATTTCGCCTACGATAAAACGGCTGTCATATTTATTCACAGTCGACTTTATGATTCGCATGGCATCTTTCACGCCCTTTTGATCAATATCGTATAGGTGGTGCTGCTTGCCGTCTTTCATGGGATTGTCCTGTGTAATGCCATCGGTATTGAGGAAGTTGATCACATCGAGGCGGAAACCATCCACACCCGCATCGAGCCAGAATTGGAGGATGTTTTGCACTTCAGCTACGACTTTTGGGTTCGACCAATTGAGGTCGGCCATCGTCACATCAAATTTGTGGTAATAATATTGGTTGGTCACAGGATCCAGTTCGCATGCCGACCCGCCAAAAAATGACTCCCAGTTGTTAGGCTTGTCTTTCCAGATGTAATAATCGCGGTACGGATTGTCTTTTGATTTCCTGGATTCCCGGAACCATTTGCATTCGGTAGAAGAGTGGTTCAGCACCAGGTCCATAATTACTTTGATATTCCTTTTGTGGGCTTCTTTCAGGAAAGTAGTAAAGTCGTCCATAGTCCCGTAGGTAGGGTCGATGGCATAATAATCGGCAACGTCATAACCGTTATCCACTTTTGGTGAAGATAGGAAAGGGGTCAGCCAAACACACCTGACCCCCAGTTCCTCCAAGTAACCCAACTTGTTTGTAATTCCTTTGAAATCACCATAGCCGTCCCCATTACTGTCAGCATAGCTTGGCATATAGATTTGGTAAAAAACGCTTTCCTTCCACCATTTTTTTGCAGTCGCGGAATCTTGTGAATGCATGGCAATACAACTTAAAAAGCAGGCGATCATAATTACAAGTTTTGTCCTGCCTTTCACTGTTATTTATTTTTTTGATTGGTAATTATAATCGACAACTACACCATCCACCAGCATTTTCGAGCCTTCATAGGTCATTTTGCCTTTCGACGGAACCATTATGATTATCGCTGAATTTTTAGATGTAAGCTTTATTTTTGCCGAAGATGAAACATTCTTCGCTACAAAAGTTCCCGATACAGTATCATACAAATCCACTTTTTTGCCTTTTGCAACTTTTACCTTAACGGTTTTTCCTTCCGTATATGGATTATAATACAAATAGGAAGGGTAGGCCTTGTCATGGAAAAAGTCGGTGGCAAGTAAATCCAAACGCAAAACGCCCTCTACATTTGTTTTTTTGATGATGCTTCCAAAGATACCAACGTGCCCGCTGCCGTAAACGCTTAGCTGTGACTGTGGCGGGTTTTGCCCTACCACCCAAAGCGGCCCGTCACCCTGCGCTACAGGTGCCTGTACGTTTTGGTACTGGTCCATATTCGACCGTTTGATTATCCCTTCGTAAGCAATAACATTTTTGCTTACACTTGCCAGTTCCGGAATGGTCTCATGCTCATCCGGCATGTATTGTGGGTAAAAGAATTTTGATGCATTCGCGGCATTCAGCATCCATTTGCCTATCGCATTAGCATACGACTGATTATAACGCACCATAGGCACCAAAGGCCATGCGGCATCATAGGTATTCATCAGGAAGCCATAGCCGCCACGGTCTACCGTACTGCCTACGATCCCTGAAATGTCATACCCGTTCCAGTTGCCTACCAATACACCCCAGCCTTCGCGGCAGATAGGGGTGCCGTCAAAGCTCCAGTGCAGCATTTTATTGATGTCATAAGTTTTACTCTGCTCAGCGTTTATCCTTGCGGCAAGATAGGCCCCGAAAGGCATCAGCAATTCATAAGTAGGATTCAGCTTTTGCGCTTCCAGTGCGTTAAGAGCTGAGATTGCACCTTTCAGGTATTTGGCATCACCGAATTTTTTATACGCTGCATATAAAACCCATGCATGACCTGCGGCCGCATCAGGCTGTGCGCAGATATTGTTTTTCATGGGGGTCATTTTCCCATAATCGAAATAAGAGTAGTCGTAATTGCCATTCAGGATAACATCGGCCTCATAGAATTTATCGGCAATTGTCCTTGCCATTTTTTCAAGGCCGGGCTCGTTCGGGTATTTGTCGTATATCGCATAGAACAGCAGGTTAGGGTATACATCATACCACCAGTCGCGGCCATAACCGCCACCCAGCAAAGCTACTTCGGGACAGGTGTTGTTCATCATGATGTTCCAACCGGTTTCGCTGTTGAAATAGTTTTTAAGCATGGATACATAATTCCGGCCTTCCTGGTTGGTCTTATCAATGCCTACCAGAGTGCCGCCCAGTGTAGCGCCCATAGTTGCCAACGCTTCATGGAACATCCCTTTGTTATGTAACGGCCCCTGGCGCACGTCGCCAATTGCGGTGTACATTCCCACAACATCCTGTGGTGCATTTTTTTGCGATGTATCAATCCAGACTAACGGCCAAAATTCTCCCTTGGCATTAAAGTCATAAACGGTTGCATCAAAATCGTGCGACAGCTTGTTGTAATCGATGATATTAAATGGCTTTGGCATATCCGCCATTTGATCGACACGCGGTATGGGTTGTTGTTTTACCTGTGCGGTAGCGTCAATTCCCAACAGGAATAAACAGGCTGCGGCAGTTTTATATATAATGTTCATAAGTAGATTGATGTTAGTGTTAAACCAGGTTTGCGGCAGTCTCTTCAAGGACTTTTGTATCTTCTATATCTTCTTTTTCAGGAGCTATGCTGTTGCCTTGAGCAATGATCTTTTTGCTTATAAATATAGAGCATAATTGCAGCAGTGCGATGATCCCGATAGCGTACCTAAGGGCAAAATCTTCAGAAACTACAAAGTATAAAACTAAAAACGTGCCAGCGCCCAAAAGCCTGCCGAGGTATAAGCCCGATTCATGGTTAAGGATGTAGGTGAACTCGCCTCGTCTTTCTATCCGCGAAACGATATCTATAACCCGAAGCTGGATAGGGTAGTAGGCCAGGTCCATAAGGGGTTTAGCGATAAGTAATAGTAGCAGGAATATGATCACGCCTGTTTCGTCGAAAAGCAAGCCATTCAGACATGCGCCCAATGCAAACAGTATAAGTCCTGCGGAAAACGTTTTGATCCTGTCGGACGGTTTTGAGAAACGCCCTATGAAATAAATGATTATCGCAGCGAGGATAGCGCCAATAGACTGCGCATTGCCAAGCGCACCCTCTTCGCCTAATATTTTAAAGATGAGCATTGCCGGAGCTGTTACCAAAAAGCCCTGTGCAAGGCCCTTGAACATCGCCAGTGACAATAATTTATACCAAAGCGGATGGAATTTAAAGAAGATATATTTTTTCTGGACAGGGTTTTCAAATTTTCCCCTGAAGCAAACAATCGAAGCCACCATAGTAATTAAAAATACGATCCCGGTGATCACAAGGTAAGCGCCATGCTTGTCTTCCGCGCCTGTTTTCGACTGGATGAACCAGCCTATTGTAGCAGGCACCGCAATGGCAATGATCGTATAAATGAATGTTTCAAGGCCGTAGTAATAGTTACGGTTTTCATCATTGGTGATCGATATGGCAAGGTAATCCCTGTTCGCCCAATACAAGCCAAAAGACAGTCCCATGGTAATGCCCGCTATAGCTATCCCGGTAAGGTCAAGTGTCTTTAACGACATCATGATCACCATCGAAACACCGCTGAGCATCATCCCTGTAGAGTAGAGTTTCCGGATATTAAAATACTTCAGCAGAAAGCCATTTAGCAAGAAAGTCAGGGGAATACCAGTATAAATTGCCAACTGGTAAATAACGACTTTTGAGGTATCATCGGAGTTCCTCATAATATAGGCCGCCACAAAAATATCGATAACGGGCTGTACCAATGCATAGACCATATTGGTAAGGACCAGTATGCGGAAATTATGGCTCTGGCTTTTAAAATGGTTAACTTCTGATGTAAGTTTCTTTAGCATTAATTCTATTTTAAAAGTGAGAGTATCCCGTTGATAGAAAATTTAGCAGCACATACGAATTCATCGGCTGCACCATAATAAACAGTTATTGTATCGCCATCCGGGTCAATAATATGACCGTTTGTAAATACAACATGCCCAAAGAAGCCTTTCAGTTCGTATTCCTCCAAAGGCACCATTATCGGTTCTTCCGTTCTTGCCAGTACTTTCGACGGATCATTAAGATCCATTAAGAAAGCGCCAAGGCAATACTGGTGATTTTCATTCGCGCCGTGGTATATTTCCAGCCATCCTTTTGCAGTTTTGATAGGGGCAGCGCCGCCGCCAACCCTCTTGCTGTCCCAGTGGCCTTTGCGTGTTTTGATAATGCATTTGTGGTTCCCCCAATGGATACCATCAGGAGATGATGCTAACCAAATGTAATTTCCTCCAATATCTACGCTGCTCGGGCGATGGATTGCATAGAACAAGCCATTAATTTTCTCTTCAAAAATGGCGCAGTCTTTATTGTGTGCCGGGAATATCAGGCCGTGCTTTTCGAAATTTTTCCAGTCGGTTGTGGTGCGAAGGCCCACGCCCACGCCATTCGGCGAAACAGAAGTGAATGTCAGGTAGTAGATACCTTCAATCTCTGCCACGCGGCAATCCTCTATCCCGAATGTTTCCATTATACCTTCGCCAACAAGCGCCGGATAACCTTCAGGCTCATAAAATTTAATCCCGTCATCGCTGCAAAGCAGGCGCAGGTGCGACAGTGTTGTAAGGTAGTCGCTCCCTTTATAATTGATTACCCTTGCATCATCAGCGATAAGCTCAGGGTCAGATGTTTCTATTTCCATAATATCAATGCCTCCGGTCGCTGTAAGTATCGGGAACGAAATGATATTGTCTTTTTGTTTAGGCCTTTCTGCGACCCTCACGATAAGCCATGTTTTATCCTGGAACCTGAAGGCACCGGGATTAAGCAGGCAGGTAATTTCCAGGCCTTCGGTGCTTGGCACTAAGTCCTGTGGAGATAATAGGGGATTCTCAACAAAGCGTTTTGCGATGTCTTTCATATCAAGTGTGTTGTATAATTAAGGGTTAACCCAGGCCTGCTTTAACAGCACCTGAGCTAACCCAAACTTTTATTTTAGTAACCGGGATTTTGTGTCAAAGTCCCTGCAGAAGCATCAATTTCAGATTGTGGAATAGGGTATAGGTAGTGTTTATCCAGGAAGTTTTTTCCGTGGGCTATCATTACCTCTTTCGCTATACCCCATCGTTTCAGGTCAAGCATCCTTTGGTTTTCAAAACCAAGTTCTGCCCTTCTTTCTGATATCAGCCATCCTTTTACAGTTGCGCCATCAGAAGATGAAGGCCTGTCTGCAAGAGTTCCGGCAGGAGGGATGTTGCCCAGGGCATCAACTGTAGTCCTTGCCCTGTTCCTGATCTGGTTGATGATCGCGATAGCGCCAGCGTGGTCTCCCTGCTCGTTCAAAGCTTCTGCTTTCCATAGGAGGGCATCAGCATAGCGCATGTAGATCTTATTGTTCGGCCCATCGTCATTACCTTTATTGGTACCGTCAAGGCTGCCCAGCATTTTGTTTACATTTTGAGTAGCAACGTTTACAGTATACAGCAGCCTTGGATCATTCGGCTCAAAAGACGCAAGGAAATTCGCGCTAGGGGCAAAGAATCCCCATCCAAGCGGTGCATCAATACCATTACCTCTTTTTGTCGGAGTGGCATTGGTCTGGTGGTCAAAAGCAAAAATTACTTCGTTATCCGTAAATTCTGTCCTGAAGCTGTCGAAATAGTTGTCATTCAGGCTGTAGCCAAGCGGCGCCAATTCGTCAACAAGGCCCGGTACGGCACCCCAGTTTTCAGTATATAATTCTGATTTTGCCAAAAGCGCAATCACAGCACCTTTTGATACCCTCCATTTTTCGGTTTCAGATGAAAATTTGCTGTTAGGTAATAGCCCTTTCGCTGTATTAAGGTCGGCTTTTATACGATCCCAAACTACTGCTTTGTCTGCTCTTACCGCCACTTCAAAAGCTTCCTGGTAGGTCTTAACAGGAGCAATTATCAATGGCACGTCACCAAAATTTGTAACCAGTGAGAAATAGTAATATGACCTCAAAAAGTATGCTTCTCCCAATAACTGGTTTTTCCTTTCAGCAGTAATTCCTGTAATAGATTCTATATCCGGATTTGTAAGATGGGCAATCGCGATGTTTATCCTTTTGATACCTTCATAATCATACTTCCATAGTCCGTTCGGACCTCCATTGGTAGAGGTGAAAGTAAAATTGTTCAGGTCATCAATCCATGGCTGGTCACCATCAGGGTTCCATTTCTTTTCCATATCATCCGATGCCACATCCTGCATCACATAATCATTCTGGAATACAAGTCCGCCGTTCCAATCCCATTGTGCCAGTATATTCAGCCTGTTGGAAAGCAAGTCGTAAGACGAGCGTACAGATGTTTCTATTGTCGCCAGCGTAGGGGTAGTGTTTGCCTGTTCAAGGGTGGTTAACCCCACAGCTTCCTGCGTAAGCTCATCTTCACATCCTGTGATTGTGACTACACCAAGTAGCAGTCCGAGTTTAATATAATTTTTCATAATCAATTTTTTTAAAGTTTTACTTTCGCACCAAAAATAACTGCCGCTGCCTGTGGATAGGTTCCTTTATCTATGTATGATGTCGATTCAGGATCTAAACCGGTATACTTCGTGAATGTTAGCAGGTTTTGTCCTGAAACATATATACGTAAACCACTGATGCCTGGTACTACATTATTAAGGGTATATCCAAGTTCGATGTTTTTTAACCTCAGGTAAGAAGCATCTTCTACAAATTTGCTTGATACAAACCCACCGCCATTATTATTGAATGTAACCCTTGGAGTAGTATTGCTGGTACCCTCGCCATTCCACGCGCCTAAAACTGCTGTAGTAGAGTTGAACGGACGGCTGTCATAATCAAGTATCTGTTTCAGGTCATTATAGCGGTCAACGCCCTCTACACCTTGTAAAAGGAACGAGATATCAAAGTTTTTGTAAGAGGCATTAAATGTAAAGCCATACACAACTTTCGGGTTCGGGTTACCAATAAATGTCCTGTCATCCGCGTTGATCTGTCCATCGTTGTTAAGATCCTTAAATTTCATATCTCCGGGTTGAGTACCATTTGCATTTGTATATAAAGCAGAGCTCACTTCCGCTGCATTTTGATAAATTCCGTCAAATACGTAACCATAATACGAGTTTGCAGGCTGTCCTGCTTCTATTCTGGTATGAGTTGAATCGTCCTGTATGTTTTTTACAAATTCCTGAAGGCGGTTCACATTGCTTGTCAGGGTTGCAAGATTGGCATTTACTCCATATTTAAAATCATGGTCATTATTTTGGAATTTTACCCCAAACTCAAAGCCTTTGTTCTCAACTTCGCCTGCATTTACATACGTCCTGCCAATAACCCCTACTGATACTGCAGGAAGGCCAACAGTTAATAGTATATCGTCAGTTGTTTTATTAAAATAATCAGCAGTAAACATCAGCTTATCTTTCAGGAATGAAAAATCAAGGCCAAAATTGGTTTGTGTAGTTGTTTCCCATTTCAGGTCAGGATTACCATAACGGATGATGTTCACGCCGCCACCTGTTGTAGAAACTAAAGTTTCGTAGGCATTATTAGGTATTTCCTGATTTCCTAACTGACCCCAGCTTGCTCTTAACCTAAGGTAAGAAAGCCAGTTTACATCAGTCATGAAGTTTTCGTTTGAAATGATCCAGTTTGCACCTACTGACGGGAAATAGCCCCATTTGTGGTTTGGCCCGAACCTTGAAGATGCATCAGCCCTCATTGTTGCTGTAGCAAAATATTTATCTTTATAACCATAAGAACCCGATGCGAAATACGACATTAAGCTCCATGAAGTCTGAGATCCTGAACTGTATGGGTATGGGGTAGTAGCGCTTCCCAACCCTCCAAAATCAAGATACCTGAAAGGGTCTGTAGTATTGTCGTAATTCGACCTTGCACCACCTAGTCCGGCAGCTTTGTTGGTTATAAATTCCTGCCCCAAAAGCACGTTAACGTCATGCACGCCATTAAATGTCTTTACATAGTTAAGCGTGTTAGACCATGTAAAAGTAACATCCTGGGTCCTGCTTTCATTCAGGCTGTTCGGCCTGTTGTTCCTTCCCAATCCATAATATACATTGTTAACGTCTGTAATATCAGCATCCCCAAAGTTTTCACCAAAAGTTTTACCATGCAGGAATTTTACATCTGCACCAAGGTTACTTTTGAATTTAAGGGATTTGTCTCCAAGGAAAGCATATTGTGCATACACATTACCAAAGGTCTGGAATGTTTCCCTTATGTCATCCGTAAAATGCACGATGGCTAATGGATTAGAGCTGTATTCATAATTCCTGCTGTAATCGCCGGGCCCAACGTAAAATGGCAAATCAGTATAAGGATTGCCAGCCGACCATGTTGGGTCGCTTGGATCTTTATATACTCCTATAACCGGCGGGCGTATCAGCGCATGGCGAATCACACCCGGAGCATCGCCGCTTGATGACAATCTGTCCTGCTTGGCAAAGCTCATCTGGATGTTGGTACCTACATCAAAACGGTCACTTACAGCCGCATTAACATTCGACCTGAAGTTTACCCTTTTAAATTTGTCATTGTTTTCAGTCACAATCCCATCAATACCGTAGTAGCCACCGGAAACAAAATATTTTACTTTATCGCTAGCGCCGCTTGCAGAAATATGAACATTGTTAGAAATTCCTGTTGTAAAAAGCTCATCCTGCCAGTTGGTATCGGCAAGGTCAGTCCTTGTCCTCCTGTCAAAAGCATACGGGCTTTCTGCATTAGCAGCATTACCTAATGTGTTGTGCCATGCCTGATCCTTTACCTGAAGGTATTGGTCGGTATTAAGCATATCAGGAAGATTTTGTGCAAAATGTATCCCGGTAAACATATTTACTTCGAGTGTAGGTTTTCCCTCAATACCGCGTTTTGTGGTTATTACCAGAACACCACCCGCAGCCCTGGATCCATATATAGCAGCAGCAGCAGCATCTTTCAGAACGTTGATCGATTGGATGTCGTTTCCGTCAAGGAATGAAATATCGCGTGTTGGCACACCGTCAATAACATATAATACGTCATTGTTACCCAATGTTCCTTCACCACGTATCCTGATCTTGATACCATCGCCGGGCGCACCGGTACTTGCAGCAACAAATACACCCGCAATCTGTCCCTGTAACGACTGGGATACGTCCGGAACTCTTGTTTTCAGCGTGTTTTCAACATTTACCTGCCCTACGGCTCCGGTTATTGCGTTTTTACGCTGGCCTACATATCCCGTAAGCACCACTTCATTCAGGCTTTGTGTATCTTCCACCAAAACAATATTAACCGTGGAGTCACCGCTCACGGCAACTTCCTGAGGGATATACCCCACATAGTTAAAAACCAATACAGCATTTGAGCCAAGGTTACTGATGCTGTATTTTCCATCAATGTCGGTCATAGTGCTTGTAGTAGTTCCTTTAACAATAATATCTGCACCAGGTAAAGGGCCGTTTGCATCCGATACGGTACCTGTAATAGTCTGCGCATAAATAACACCTCCTGATAACATTGTCCATATAAGGAGCAAAGTGTAAATGATTTTTCGATTCATATTAAAAAAGGTTGAGTTGTTAATAATTTGTAATTTTTTCTCATGTTAATAATAAATGGTTAGTTTAAATGTGATAATGACTTTACGAAAACGTTATAAATGTAAAATATGCCTGCAAAAAATGGTGTACACTATTTTTTCAAAAGTGTACACTAATTATAAACAGATTGATTTTCAGTTATTTGAAAAAGACGCGCTCTTTGACTTATATTGGAGCTGGTAATTTTTCGGGGTGGTGTTATACATCTTTTTAAACTCCCTGTAGAAGTAAGAACGGTTGTTGAAACCGGATTTATAGCATACTTCAGACACTGTCAAAACATTTTTCCGCAAAAGTTCGGCAGCGTGTTTTAAGCGTATTGTCCGTATCAGGTCGCCGGGGGAGAGGTCAAAAATTTCCTTTGTCTTGCGATATAATTGTGAGGTGCTTATTCCAAGTGTTTTTTCAATAAAGGCGCTTTGGAGGTTTTCGCTGTCAATATTTTTACGGATAAGATCAATCAATGATTTTATAAAAGCTTTCTCATCATTATGTATTGGCATTGCAGATAAATTCTCAACAAGTGTATCCTGTGTAAAATGCCTTAGGATCAATTCCTTTTCTTCAAGGAGTTTCTGCACCCTCACCAGCAAATGGTCGGGATAAAAAGGCTTAGGTATGTAGGAGTTGGCGCCGCTTTCCAAACCTTCTATCCTGTGCATCACGGAGTTTTTGGCGGTAAGCATGATAAAAGGCACATGGCAGGTCCTTATATCGGTCTTTACCTTTCTGCAAAGCTCCACACCGTCCATAAGAGGCATCATCACATCGCTGATTATAATATCGGGGATTTCTTTTTCAATAGCTTCAAGCGCTTCAATACCATTGTAGGCGCTGATGATTGTATAATTTTCAGATAGCAGGTCTCTCAGGTACAATTGTATCTCTTTCTCATCTTCAACAACCAATACATTTTTCCTGTTGCTCTCTACAACTTCCAAAGCCAAAATCTTATCCGGAAGCTCGTTTGGCTTATCAGTTGTTGTGTCTTCAAGGATATTTTTAAGGTGATGGGAAATTAAAACAGGCGCAATCTCCGTATCTATTTCTTTCTCGCTGAAAGTTGCTTTTTCGCAAGGTATTAAAATGGTAAATGTCGTTTGTGCATTAGCGATGCTGGATACCAAAATTTCGCCGCGCAATACGGTTACCAGCCTCTTAATGTAAGCAAGGCCGATACCTGTCCTGAACATTTCAGGGTCGGGGTTTTCTTTGATATCCGACAGGAAAAAGCGGTCAAACAGGGAATCGAGTTTTTCTTTCGGAATTCCTTTTCCGGTATTGCTTATCGTGATGTTCAGTTTTTTAGGATTCTCACCTTCTATCGCGCATTTTAGCGAAATAGAACCGTTTACAGGGGTATACTTAAAGGCATTGGACATTAAATTGAATACTATTTTTTCAAGCTTATCCTTATCGAACCATCCCGGCAGTTCAGAAGGTACTTCAATAGTATAATTGATGTTTTTATCCAATGCCCAATCGTCAAACAATTCGGCAATCTGCTCAATCAGGCTTATAAGGTCGAATTTCTTTACTGTAATTTCGAGGTAATCGTATTCAGCCTTTCTGAACTCCAGCAATTGCTGGGTAAGGAACAGGAGCCTCGACACATTCTTTTGGATCATGTGGGTGAATTTCCGGTTCCGGTCATCTAGATGGGCCGTTTCCGATAGTTTCTGTACCGGCCCTACGATCAGGGTAAGCGGCGTTAAAAATTCGTGGGCAATATTCGTAAAGAACGACAGCCTGTTTTCATGCAGCTCTTCCTCTTTCTTCCTGAAAAGTATATTTTGCTGTAACGACTGGCGTTTCAGGTAGTAGCTGCGTACAAACAAAATAAACAGCAAGGCCAGCACCAGGTAGATCCCGGTAGCCAGGTTAGACTGCCACCACACAGGTTTTATCCGTATGTCGATGGCATGTACCGGCTCGCTCCACACACCGTCGATATTAGACCATTTTACCCATAAAGAATAGCTTCCCCTGGGCACATTTGTAAAAGAAATGATCTTACGGTTTCCAATGGAATTCCAGTTTTCATCAAAGCCCTTTAACTGGTAGGCATACTGGCATTTCTCATTGTTTGTATAGGTCAGTGCCGCAAGATGGATGTCGAAAAAATTCTGGTTATGATCTAAAACGATCGAGGGATGCGTTTTCGAATTGGGAGAAATAACAAGCCCCTGATAGTAGGGGGTAGCCTGGTTTTGACCGCTTATCTTATCAATAAGAAGATCGGGTAGGGCAGGCGATTCCTGTATCTTTTCCGGTAAAAAATAATTAAAACCTTTTATCCCACCCATAAAAATAAGGCCTGATTCGGGGTCATTATAAAATGCGCCGTCTGCAAATTCATTGTTTTGCAGTCCTTCATTTTTAGAATAGTTGGTGAACTTAGCCGGATTGATAGTAAAGTTGGACAACCCAAAATTGGTGCTTATCCAAAGGTTCGATTTTTTATCAGGTACGATCCCGTGAATTGTGTTATTGGGCAGGCCATCTTTAACGGTAAAATTTTTAAATACTGCCGTACCATCACTCTTCAGGTCTTCCAGTACATTCAGCCCGAAACTGGTGCCTATCCAAAGCTTATTGTCGGCATCGGTAACGAGGCAAAGAATATCATTGTTGGAAAGGCTTGCAGGATTGTCAGGTACATTTTTATAGGTACGGAAACGCCCTGATTTCTTATCGAACAGGTTTAGCCCGCCAAGCCGCGTACCGATCCAGAGCTGGCCATCATTTCCGGGAATGATCGAAAATATAATGTTGCTGCTCAGCATACCCTCACCATCTGTCCCGGCAATGTATTTTTTAAAATCCGTAATTTTCAATTTTCCACCGGCCCGTTCTAATTTGAAGCGGATCATTCCGTAACCATTTGTCCCAAGCCAGATAAAACCGTCATTATCCTGATGTATAGCGTAAACTGATTTGAAGTGCCCGCACTTTTCATTTCCGGCAATGTCCTTCCAGTTGATAAGCCGTGATGCATTGATGTCATATACTGTAATCCCGTCGCCATCTGTGCCGATAAGGACGAGGTTGTCTTTTCCTTTGCTTAAAGCATACACGGCATTGTTTATGGTGCTGTTGTCCTCATTAAAATTTTGTAACTCCGGGACCTTACCGGGATTTTGGTAAAAATCGGCTGGCAGGCGAAACAGGCCTTTCCCTTTCGTGCCCAGCCAGAAAGAATTGTCTCCTGATTTAAGGAAGGTGCGCACGATACCGCCATCAAGTTCCGGCATCTGCGCTTTAGAGATAAGATTAAACGATTTTTTAAGCGGATACATTTTAAAAACCCCATCACCATCCGTCCCTGTCCACAGTACGTTTTCACTCCCCTGGATTAGGGTAGTAATCTTTTGGTTTGTCAGGTATTTGGACCATGGCATGGTGATAGTATTCCCTGCGGGGTCAATGATAAAATAACCTGCCTTACCCGATAATACCAGCCCTTCAGGTGTATGCCCAATGATATTCTCGATGTTTTTTTGCTGAAGCACCAATCGTTTCTTATCTGCCAGTGAAAATAAGGCCGCTTCACCTGTAGCAGATACCGTGCAGATGCCTCTGTCAGGCAGTACATCAAACGTATGTATTGCTTTAGAAATCAATTCGATTTTCGATATTGTTTTTTTACCGCCGGGAAGTGTCTGTATTGTCAGGGCATACAGCTCATTGTCTTCAAACAGTACCAGCAGTTCCCCTGTTCCTGAAAATTCTATTTTTTTTACGGTTTTAGCAGTAAAGTCTTTGCTGCTGAATGGCTGGAAAGCGTTGCCGTCAAAATAGCCGATACCCCAGTCTTTAACAGCGCAAAATACTTGTCCAGAACCATCCAGCGCCATATTGAACTGCGATTCGGATAAAGGCGGTTTGTTATCCGTAGAAAAATAAAACTGTTGGAAGGTATCGGTTTTTTTATCGTATTTGTTAATGCCATGCATGGTAAGCACCCAGATTTGCCCTGCGCTGTCCTCGGCTATTTTAAGTACTACCTGGTTGGTAAGTGTGTTTTTGTTACCAGGCTCCGGCCTGAAAATTTTAAAATCGTGTCCGTCATACCGGTTCAGCCCATCCCATGTTCCTATCCACACCAGGTTTTGGGAATCCTGGAATATACAATTTACTGAACTGTTGGATAATCCCTTTGTATTATCGAGCTGTTCAAGGGAGTATTTCAGGTCCTGCGATTTTGAAATAGCTGCCTGATGTTGGGGGTTTCTGTTGCTATTTTTGCTGGCAGGCGTAACATTTGATGGCACAGCCCCTTCCTTATTATTGCAGGCAATATACAGGAAAAGAAAGCTGATAAATAAAATACTGCGTTTCAATTGGATGATGTTTTAACTTTAGCCTGTATATATGAGAAAAAGGCAGGACTTACTTATGTCCAAGTTAATCAAATGTTATTTATAAAACGCATAAAAAAATGCGTATTTTAACGAAAAACAGATTTTTTCTTTGAAATTGTAAAAGAATCACTATTTATTCCTATTCGGCTTCTTCAAAAATAGTATCGGCATCAGGGAATACAAATTCGTTTTCAGAAAAATCCAATGTTTCCGAAAGGGGGAGATATTTAAGGATTTCATTAATACCTTTCGTAAAACTCACTTCTGAAGAATATTTCCGACTGGTGGCGAGTACCAACCCGTCTTTTGAAAGCCTGAAGAAATATTTTCCGGCGGCAGTCCTGTTCTTTGTAAAGGCAAACGATGCAATGTTCTCCCTTATTCCGTCAATCATCTGTAGGCAATCTGTTTTTTGCTTGCAGGCAATACTGGTAAAAATAGTTTTTCCTTTGCGCGATGCAAAAGTAAATTTGTATTCCCCATTATACCGCTTGCTGATGACAAACATCCCCATAGTTCAAGTAAGATTTAAAGGGCGGCAAGATAGCATAAAATAAAGATAAAATTTTATTTAAAAAAGATATGTTTAATGCTCTTTCCGAACAAGCTTTGGGCCACTATACGGAGTAACCACCAATGGATATTTTTCAACAATCAAATTGCTTTTGTCAAGCTCAAAATTAACCTGTTCTTTAACGCTAAGATACTTAAGGTTATAAAAGCTTTTCATAATAAAATTTTTCCAAAAAGGCATATTATTATCAAAAGAAAGGAAGCTGTCGCGAACTACAAATTTGAAATCTCCTGTGAGTGTTTTTTGGTAGCCGGACTCCCTACGCTGCGAAATGTCTACCTCTTTATTATGTATCATTTCCAGTACCACTTCCCTAAAGTAAAAGTCGATCCTTGGCTCGATCCTGAAACCTAAATTGAATTCAATAAAATAGATATCATCTTTAATAATACTATCTACAGAATAATTTAACCCGTAAGGCTCGTTGGAAACATTTACATGTACGAACCAGTAGATATCGGCTCGTTTTGGTGTACCGCTCAAAATGGAATCTATGATATTCTGCTCAATTTTTCGATGGGATGCCGAAACGGTAAGGTATACGAGATTGGTAGCAAATTTCGGTATTGTCTCATCAACACTTAGCTTTTTAAGCCTGGGTATGTATTGCTCTATGTCAACCATCGGGGTAATGGCAGATTTTGTCTTTTTACCTTTCCACCACACAAACATGATCATAAATAACAGGAACCCTATTACAAGGGTAATCCAGCCGCCTTCAGTAATTTTTTGGAGGTTTGCTATAAGAAAACTGAATTCGATACAAAGAAAAAGGCCTGTGGTGATTAGTACCAAAGGGTATGGGATACGTTTTGCCCGCAAATAATAGTTTATCAATAGGGTACTCATTATCATTGTGAGCGTAACGCTTAATCCAAAAGCAGCTTCCATTCGGGTACTTTCCCTAAAATAGAGTACCATCCCAATGCACCCGGTCATCAGGAACCAATTTATTGCCGGGATGTATAGCTGCCCCTTAACATTACCTGGAAACAGTACCATGTGCCTCGGCCATATATCAAGCCGTATCGCTTCATTTATGAGTGTAAAACAGCCGCTAATCAATGCCTGCGATGCTATTATGGTAGCCGCTGTAGCAATGATTAGTGCCAGCCAGAATATCTGTGGAGGGACTATGTGGTAAAAAGGGCTCACATTACCTACCGTTTCGCCAACATGGCCTAAAAGCCATGCTGTCTGCCCTGCATAACAAAGCACAAGGGCTATTTTGATAAATATCCAGCTGATCCGGATATTGTTCCTCCCACAATGGCCCATGTCGCTATACAGTGCTTCGGCACCGGTAGTACAAAGAAAAATGCTCCCCAGAAGCCAAAAGCCGCCGGGATTGTTGACAAGCATCTGGTAAGCGTAATAAGGATTTATTGCCCTTAGCGCCCCTGGATTTTCGGTTAAGGCCATAATGCCCAGTACCGCTATAAAGCTAAACCATATCACCATAGCAGGGCCAAATATCTTGCCGATTTTATCTGTCCCAAACTGCTGGAATACAAATAAGCCTATGAGTATTGCTATAATAACAGGGACCGTATCAAAGCCGGGTACAACGTGTTGTACGCCCTCGATAGCGGAAGCAACAGAAATAGGCGGGGTAATAATGCCGTCTGCAATCAGGAATGCCCCGCCTGCCATAGCAGGAAATATGAGCCATTTGCCCCAATATCTCCTTATCAGCGCGTAAAGGGATAATATACCGCCTTCACCATTATTATCAGCCTGTAGCGTAATTATGACATACTTAAGGGTTGTCTGAAAAAATAACGTCCAGAATATGCAGCTCAGGCTGCCCAGAGCAATCGATTCGGTTATAATTCTTCCGTGAAATACTGCATTAAGCGTATATAATGGTGATGTTCCTATATCTCCAAAAACAATTCCTACAGCGATGAGCGACCCTGCTAAAGTAATTTTCTTGTGAAATTCCTTGTTATCTATATGCATAAGTAAAGTAAAATTAGAAATAATTTTTAAAACATGCAGATGACTTTATCGAAAGTAAAAAGCAATTCCTCCTGCCTGTTATCATTATCAGAAAGCCCTTTTGAAAACCAGCGTAAAGCAACTGCCTTCTCCGGGAGTGCTTGCCGCCGTTATCGTCCCGCCCTGGGCTTCCATAAATTCCTTACTGATAGCGAGGCCCAGGCCGGTGCCTTCTTTTTGGGTTCCCGGTACACGGAAATACTTATCGAATATCCTGCTGATGTAATTTTCAGGAATGCCCTGGCCATTATCTTTTACCGTTAATTTGATAGTATGTTCCTCTTGTACAGCCCTTATTGTTACTACCGAATTTTCATAGGAATACCGGATCGCATTAGAGATAATGTTAGAAATGATCCATTGCGTTTTCCCGGCATCGGCAAGGATCTCAGGAAAACCTAAAGGAACATCGGTTTCCATCTGGATATTTTTTGCAGTCGCCTGTACCTTATTGCTTTCTATGCTCTCGGCTACTAGGGTTCCCACATCGCAGGATGCTACTGTAAGGCTGGTCTTTCCGGTCTCTACCTGGGTGATGTTAAGCAATTCACCAGTAGTGCGTAACAGGCGGTTGGTATCATCCTTGATGCTTTCTACAAGGTTTTTCTGCTCTGCATTCAACCTGCCCGTTTTTTGGTTCTCAAGCAACTGCAGGCTCATCTTCATAGACGAAATAGGTGTTTTGAACTCATGCGAAACGGTGGCTATAAAATTTGTTTTTGCTGCGTCAAGCTCTTTATAGGCCGTAATATCCCTGAGGATAATCACAGAACCGATCTTCTTTTTATCCGTTTCGCCCGTAGGCACTATCGATATTGGAATGATGTTTTTTTCAAAGTAGCTTTCCCGTCCGTTAGCATAAATTTTCAGTGCCTCTTCTTTTTCGGCTATGGTATCCGGAAGTATGACGTCTTTTGTAAGATTGCGCATCAGGTCGTTAATCAATGCAGCCTCCTGTGCGGGCCTGCCAATAAGGTCGCTGCTCTTAAAACCCGTAATTTTCAGGGCCTCATCATTAGCAAAAAGTATCCTGTGGTTTTCATCCAGTCCTATAACCGGATCCTGCATATTATTGATGAGCGTGTCGATACGCTTTTTCTCAATCATAATTTTAGAAAGGTTGCTGGCGCTGTATTCCTGGAGCTTTTCGGCCATGGTATTAAACGATTTTGCAAGCTCGCTAAATTCATCATGCCCTTTAAAATACAGCCTTTTCGAATAATTCTTAGCCGCTATCTCCTTTATGCTTTCCGTAAGGTCACGGATAGGGTTTGCTATATAACCCGGCAGGTTGACTATCAGGGTGAATCCGATGATAAAGCAGAAGGAACTGACCAATGACATCCACAACAAGGAGTCATCTGCAGTTTGGCTTGCGGTGTTGCTTTTGCGTTGTATGGCATCCATGTTCAGCTTCATGATGCTGTTCAGGTCGGCGCGTACTTTTTTTGTTATTTCGGCATTACCCGGTTGCTTTAAAAGGGCTTCATAATCTTCTGCAAGGTCGTTAGTCAGTTCCTGCTCACCGGTTTCTGTCACATTGTTTTTTTGCAGGTCGAGATACGTTTGGAATTTTTCAGTGGCTTTTTCTTCATTACCGATATTATCAAGCACCTTGTACATATTGCGGGCGTGTTCCAGCGATTGGTAATTGGCCACAAGAATATTTTTAGTATCGCCTGATAATAGCCTTACCTGCCTGATGCCCAGTCCCGAAAGGATGGTGATCATCAGGAACAAAAGGCACATCGCGAATATAAGTTTCGTTTTGATTTTCATGGTCATGACAAAATAATAAGGTCAATATCACTCGAAGATAATTTATTTAGGAGCTCATTGAAAATGTTTGTTGACAAAATTACCTTAACCAGTGTAAGGCGTGGCTTGCCAATGCATATTGTTGTTACTTTCAGGGTTTCGGCCTGCTGCGTTATAGTCCGTGCTACATTATTGTTTTCTACCTTTATGACTTCAGCGCCCAATTGTGTTGCCAGCTTAAAATTATTGATCAGGTGGCGTTGCTTGTCTAAAGGTATTTTGTCGCTGCTTTCTTTTGGGGTTTGTACATAAAGCACAAACCATTTACTATGGTAGTAATTAGCTAATCTTGCTGTTTTTCGGATAACGGTTTTTGCGGTCTGCGGGTTGCTGCCGATGCACGCCAAAAAGCGCTCGTGCCGTAAGCTGCCGGTCCCGGTAATTTCATTCTCAACTTTGCGCTCGACCTGGCTTGCAACTTCTTTCAGGGCAAGTTCGCGCAGTTGAAGAATATGGTCTGCTTTAAAGAAGTTCCTGAGGGCGGCCTGTATTTTATCTTCGGTGTATATCTTGCCTTCTTTTAGGCGCGTAATGAGCTCATCGGCGGTAAGGTCAATGTTTACCACTTCATCAGCAGCCTTTAGGACACTGTCCGGAACGCGCTCCTTAACTTCGATGCCGGTGATTTCCTTAATGTCATCATTCAGGCTTTCAATATGCTGTATGTTTACCGCACTGATCACGTTAATACCGGCATCCAGTATTTCCATCACATCCTGCCAGCGCTTCTCGTTTTTGCTGCCTTCTATATTGGTATGGGCCAGCTCATCTACAATCACCACTTCCGGCCGAAGGTTGATGATCGCCTGCAGGTCCATCTCCTCGAGGTGCTTGCCCTTATAGAATAAGGTCCTGTTGGGTACGATGGGCAGTCCGTCCAAAAGGGCATGGGTTTCTTTGCGGTTATGCGTTTCAACAAAGCCGATCTTTACGTCAATGCCATTTCGCAACAGTGAATGGGCTTCCTGAAGCATACGAAAAGTTTTGCCTACACCGGCACTCATGCCGATGTAGACCTTAAACTTTCCTTTCCTTGATTTCTGGATCAGGTCAAGAAAATGCTTTACATTATTTTCTTTTTCTTTATCCACATTTATAGCCTGAAGTTAACAGCAAGGGTAACCCTGTTCTCCGACTTTTTCAGGTCTGCCGCCCATGGCGTAGTACCCGTTGGCCCGTTTGTCCATCCGCTGGCCGATGTTGTGCCACCTGAACCTGTAAAGTAAGGTATGCTTGAGTTCCTGAAGCCATACTCAATACGGAAGGTTACAAAATCGCTGGGCATAATATCGAAAGTAGAGGTGAACTGGAATATCCGCAGCTTGTCGCCATTGGCAAGGGCATTGTCATAATTGTTAGGGATGTCGCCTGTAGCGGCAGGGGTGAAAGCAAGGTAAGGCGAGGTGTTTACACCATTCACAACCGATTGGTTGGTCATATAATCTGCCCTGAGGCTCAAAGCCATCTTGTTTTTGTTAAACCATATACGGTTAGCCAGTGAGGTTCCTACCATAAAATTTTCGGATGCTTTAACCTTATCGCCCTCCTCATTATTGCTTTGGAAGCCGTAATGGGAGTTAAGGCTAAAGGCAGCCTGGGATATTCCTGTAGCTTCAGGATTTTTGTAGTAGCGTGCCACAATGCTGTTGTCATGGTGAAAACGCAGCCTTTGTGACTGGTTGCCCTGTGTATCCGGATTTTGTGTATCGCGGCCTAAGTAGAAATTGGCAACCAATTGCAGGTTTTCATTTGGCCTGTAATACGTTGAGCTGCCAAGCCCGGGACTATTGCTGAAACTGTTATACGATTGCCAGCCGTTCAGTAGCCAGATTTCTGTTTTCAGTTTTTCAGAAGGGAACATCTGGACACGTGCACCGCTAAAATAGAATGGCGTGAAGTCACACAGCATACTCCTTTGGTAGTTCCAGTTTTCCTGTGTTACGTAACTTTCAAGGCCAATATAGCTCATGAAAATACCCATCTCAATGTTGATGCCGTGCCATACGTCAAAGTGGTAACCGGCAGCAGCCTCACGGATGTTCTTCAGGTTGTTGATGCTGGTATTTCGCCCCCTGAATACAGACCCGTCCACATCGTTAACAACTGCGCCCATCTGTCCATACTGCAACCAAACGCGTCCGATTATATTCTTGTAATTGGTTTCGAAACCAATGCTTGCAAGGTTAACGGTAAACTCATTGTGGCGGCCCATAGTTGCAGATATTGTTTGCGTATTATCTATCGGGTTGGCAAAGTTATAGTTGTAATACGTGTCGGCATACAGCACACCTGTAAGTATTGTTTCGTCATCTTTGTCTTTAAGGGTGAGCGGGAAATTTTTCTGCCTGTTCTGCCCATTCACCCAGGTTAAGTCCATGCCTTCAAAGGGCGCTTTTTTAGCGACCAGGGTATCCTGTGCCTGTAATGCAAGTGAGGTAATTAATAGTAATACGATTGTGCTTACTGTTTTCATAATAGGGATTAAAATTTGTTTGAGTGTATATTTGTTTTTAGTGTTTGTTCTTGTCGAGTTTATCGAGGGCAATGTTAAGTTCCAGGACATTTATCTTTTCAGGGCCAAAAAGCCCAACAAGCGGTTTATCCGTATGGTTTTCTATCAGTGTTTCCAGTTCAGAAACCTTAATGTTCCTTTCCCTGGCAATACGCTTCATCTGGAATTTTGCCGAAAGCATCGATATGTGCGGGTCAAGGCCGCTTGCGCTTGCCGTTACCATATCTGCCGGAATGTCTTCGCGCTTCATATCAGGGTTTTGTATCAGGATCGTGTCTATGCGTTTTTCTACTTCAGCAAGGTATTCAGGGTTGGATGGCCCTTTGTTGCTGCCACCGGAACCGGCTGCATTGTAGGCTACCGCCGATGGCCTGGAGTGAAAATAACCCTTTGCAGTAAATGACTGCCCAATATTCGAATAATAAGCCCTGCCGGTGTCTGTAATTATGTTCCCTTTGCCACTATTCGGCATTACCTGCGCCATGCCATACACAATAAAGGTATAAATTCCTGAGAAGCAAACAAGGCATACCAAAGTAAGTTTCAGGGCCTGTAAAAATGTTTTTTTCATGATGTTTAATTTAGATAAATAGTGCTACTGCAATGTCGATAAGCTTTATCCCAATGAAAGGCACAATCACCCCTCCAAGGCCATATATCAGGAGGTTGCGCCTTAATAATGCCGATGCCCCGATAGGCTTGTAGGCCACGCCTTTTAATGCCAACGGGATAAGGAACGGGATGATTATCGCGTTAAAAATAACCGCTGATAGTATAGCGCTCTCCGGGCTGTGCAAGTGCATGATGTTCAGTCCCTGTAATGCCGGTATAGCTGTAATGAAAAGAGCAGGGATGATAGCGAAGTATTTCGCTACGTCGTTGGCAATACTGAAGGTGGTCAACGTTCCCCTTGTCATAAGCAATTGCTTACCTATCTCCACGATCTCAATAAGCTTGGTAGGGTCATTATCAAGGTCTACCATATTGCCCGCTTCTTTGGCTGCCTGCGTTCCGCTGTTCATGGCAACGCCCACATCGGCCTGGGCCAGGGCAGGAGCGTCATTGGTACCGTCGCCCATCATCGCGACCAGCTTACCGCGCTGCTGCTCTTCTTTTATGTAGTTCATCTTATCTTCCGGTTTTGCTTCGGCTATAAAGTCGTCTACTCCTGCTTTTTCTGCAATATATTTCGCCGTAAGCGGGTTATCACCTGTAACCATCACTGTTTTTACACCCATCTTGCGCAGCCTGTCAAAGCGTTCGCTGATACCTGTTTTAATGATGTCCTGTAATTCGATAACGCCAAGTACCTTTTCATTCTCACAGACTACCAGCGGTGTACCGCCGTTTGAGGCAATTTGCTCCACTTTCATTTTTACCATGTCAGGGAATTCATTGCCGCTGCCTTCCACTATTTTCCTGATAGCATCAGAAGCGCCTTTGCGAATCCTCCGTCCTTCAAAGTCTACCCCGGAAGTCCTGGTCTCTGCACTGAATTTTATGAATGTTATGTTTTTACCCTCATTGCCCGACGGGGTTATTCCTGCCAGTTCGATGATGGATTTGCCTTCAGGAGTTTCATCCCCCAGGGAGCTTAATACCGCTGCTTCTATAAAATCTTTTTGATTCAGTCCGTCCACAGCATAAAAATGCGTAGCCCTCCTGGCCCCGAAAGTGATAGTACCTGTCTTATCGAGAAGCAATACGTCAATATCACCTGCGGTTTCTACTGCCTTGCCCGATTTCGTGATCACATTGGCACGCAGCGCCCTGTCCATGCCCGCTATCCCGATTGCTGAAAGCAGTCCGCCTATAGTGGTCGGTATCAGGCAGACAAATAGCGCAATGAATGCAGCTATAGTGATGGGGGCATTAGCAAAATCTGCAAACGGTTTTAAGGTAACACACACTATAATGAATACTAAGGTAAAGCCGGCAAGCAGGATCGTCAGGGCTATTTCGTTAGGTGTCTTTTGCCTTGAAGCGCCTTCTACAAGTGCGATCATCTTATCAAGAAAGCTTTCGCCCGGCTCTGTTGTTACCATTACTTTTATCTTATCCGAAAGCACTTTGGTACCGCCGGTCACAGAGCTTTTATCGCCACCGGCCTCACGTATCACCGGGGCAGATTCTCCGGTTATGGCACTTTCGTCTATGGTGGCAATACCTTCAATGATCTCGCCATCAGTTGGTACGGTATCCCCGGCCTCGCAGATGAAAACATCTCCTTTTTTAAGGGTTGAGGATGGCACCATCTGTATCTCGTCAAGGTATATATCGCCTAAAAGCTCAATTTTCTTGGCAGGGGTTTCTTCCCTGGTCCTGCGCAGCGAGTCGGCCTGTGCCTTTCCGCGTGCCTCGGCTATAGCTTCGGCAAAATTGGCAAACAAAAGTGTAAAAAGCAGCACCAGGAATATCGTAAAGTTATAGGCAAAGGTGCCCTGGCTTTGCTCACCTGTAAGTATCCATATCAGGACACATAGCATAACTGCGGTGCCTATCTCTACGGTGAACATTATAGGGTTCTTTACAAGGCTTTTTGGGTTCAGTTTCAGTACGGACTGCTTTAATGCCTCAAGCACCAGTTCCTTCTGAAACAATGATTTATTTTGGGTTTTCATGTTACGTTTTATTAAGCAAGTGAAAAGTATTCGGCTATAGGGCCAAGCGCAAGGGCAGGGAAGAAGGACAGGGCAGCTATGATAAATATCACGGCAAACACCATCAGCCCAAAAGTAGAAGTATCTGTTTTAAGCGTTCCCGCGCTTTCAGGCACGTGTTTCTTGGATGCCAGTATCCCTGCTATCGCAATAGGGCCGATTATCGGAAGGAACCGGGAGAGCAGCAATACTACACCCGTGGTAATATTCCACCATGGGTTGTTGTCGCCAAGGCCTTCAAAACCGCTCCCATTATTGGCAGATGATGAGGTGAACTCATAGAGTATCTCACTGAAGCCATGGAACCCCGGATTGTTGAGCGTACACGCCCCATACTCAGGATAGGCAGTAGAAAGCGCTGTACCCGATAATATTAGCAAGGTGTGCAGCAGGGCAATGATCATGGCGATCTTCATCTCGCGGGCCTCGATCTTCTTGCCCATAAACTCAGGGGTTCGCCCAACCATCAGCCCACTGATGAAAACCGCAAGTATGATAAAGATGTAAAAGTTGAGCAATCCTACGCCACAGCCTCCGTAAAAGCAATTGACCATCATGGCCAGCAGCTGCATCGCACCCGATAACGGCATTGCACTGTCATGCATCGAGTTTACCGAGCCTGTAGAAATTACTGTGGTGGCAATGCTCCAATAGCCGGAAGCCGCAGCGCCAAACCGTACTTCCTTTCCTTCAGTCGCCCCGGCCGAAGTATCAATCCCCATTTGGCTTAGCGCAGGATTCCCATTCATTTCAGCGATAACGGTAGGCACTGCCAAAAGCAAAAAACCAACTGTCATTACGCCAAAGATCATATAAGAGAGCTTCCTGCGTTTCACGTAGAAGCCCAGTGCGAATATCATAGCAAACGGAACGATCATCTGGGCAATCATTTCTACCATATTGGTAAAGTAATTCGGGTTTTCGAACGGGTGCGCAGAATTGGTACCGAAGAAACCGCCGCCATTCGTTCCGATATGCTTAATCGCTGTAAAAGCGGCTACCGGCCCTGTTGAGACCTGTACATGCTCACCTTCCAGGGTTACCATATCCTGTTTCCCTTCAAATGTCATGGGGGTGCCGTTAAGCAATAATAATATCGCTGTAATAAGTGATAAGGGTAAAAGTATACGCGTACATGATTTTACAAAATATACATAGAAGTTACCGAGTTTTTCGGTGGTGCGCTCCTTTAGCGCATTGAACAGTATCGCTGCGGTGGCGAGGCCTGTAGCGGCCGATGCAAATTGCAGGAACATCAGGAAGAGCTGGCCAAGGTAACTCAGGCCGGTTTCCCCTGAATAGTGCTGCAGGTTACAGTTAACCACAAAAGATATTGAGGTGTTAAAGGCCAGGTCGGGCGACATATTTGGATTGTTATCCGGGTTCAGCGGCAACCATCCCTGGCACATCAGCACAATCATACCGAGGATAAACCATATAAAGTTTATGGATAGCAGTATTTTAAGATGCCTTTTCCATCCCATTTCCTCATTGTGGTCAATACCCCCCAGGCGGTAAATGAGTTTGTCAATTGGATTGAAGACTGCATCTGCAAAGGTTTTCTCATTAGAATATACTTTCGCGATATACCTTCCCAGCGGTATTGCCAGGGCCAGGGTGAGGGCAAACATTATTATAATTCCTAAGATCTCTGTATTCATTGTTTTTGGTGTTTGGTGATCATAATATTATGATGGATAACTAAAATTTTTCGGGACGTATCAGTACATAACAGATGTACACAAAGACGAATAGGGCGATGATGAATAGTGCTGCCATAATTATATCTTATCAAAAAAGTCTATTGATTTAAAGCAAATTGCGAAAAGCGCGATGCCGGTAACGGCAAGTACAGCGGTTAGTGCCATAAGTTTGTTTTTAAAGTTATACGCCTGATGCGTTTATTTGCATGTTATACTCCTTGCGCAGTGACTGCGGAAACAGGTTGGCGATGCTGCAATTATGGACTTCCATAAAAGTTGAAACCGAAAAAACATATACATTGCTGATCGCATTCCTCGTTTCAGCGCTGCCGGTAAGCAGGAGCTTTTCGGCTACGGCAAGGCATTTTTTTGCCCTTGCGATATTGCCGGTTATAATCAGTGATTTTGTAAGGTCTGCGAATTTCTGTGCTTTGTAATGGACAGATTTGGCGGTATTTCTCATTTTGATAATTAATTTTGAGTTCATGCCACTTATGCCAAATAGCGTACCCTTGTAGTAATGATAGATGCAATGCCTTGTAAACTAAGGGTATTAGCGATTTTTGGTTTTGTTCCAAAATAAAAAACCCTATCAAAACGATAGGGTCGGCATATCAAAACGAGTTGTTTGGATCAATTCCCTACGGGAAAGATCTTCCACAGGAGAAAATTAGGCTACCAAAATAAATTCCCTGACGGGAAATCCAGTAGCAAGTCCATAGTCTATCGCGTAGCGATTTAATTTCGGTAGGAATGATATGTGGAAGGAGTAAGTTTCCCGTAGGGAATTAATGAATTTACACCTATTTCCGTTTACGAGATCTGGTATTCCTCCAGCTTCCTGTAAAGGGTTGTCAGGGCAATATTGAGCAGGCGGGCCGTCTCGGTCTTATTGCCGCTGGTATGGTTGAATACCTTGCGAATGTGTATCTTTTCGGCAGAAGCCAATGAAAAAGCAGACAATGTCTTGTCGTCCTTCACGGGATCTGTTTCCCTGTATTGTATTTCAGAAGGGAGACTCGATGGAGTAAGCATGGCACTGCCTTCAAGGATAACACTGCGCTCGATCACGTTCTTAAGCTCACGGATATTCCCCGGCCACGGATGGAGTTTCAATAAGTTTATAAAATCATCCGAGGCACCAACTAATTTCTTATTGGTCTTGAGCGCGAATTGCTTAAGGTAGTGCAGCGCAAGCGGTTCTATATCAGCAATTCTTTCCCGCAATGCCGGAAGCTGTATGGTAAATACGGAGAGGCGGTAAAAAAGGTCCTGCCGGAAATGTCCAGCCGCGATCTCTGCAGCCAGGTTTCTGTTGGTTGCGGTAATGATCCTTACATCGATCTTTGTCACTTTACTTTCACCGACCTTAATGAACTCGCCATTTTCAATAACCCTGAGCAGTTTTGCCTGAAGTTCCAGGGCCATTTCGCCTACCTCATCCAGGAAGATTGTACCGTTATTTGCTTCCTCGAACAAACCTTTCTTATCTTTCATGGCACCGGTAAATGCACCGGCCTTATGGCCGAACATCTCACTCTCAAGCAAATCATGGCTGAAGGCAGAGCAGTTGATAGCGATAAAGTTTTTGCCGTTCCTGCCGCTCGCCTGGTGGATAGCCTGTGCAAAAACTTCCTTACCCGTACCGGTCTCCCCTGTAAGCAGTACGGTCGTATCGGTAACTGCCACTTTCCGGGCTAAGTCTATGGCATTCGTTATAGCTTTTGAAGTGCCGATAATGCCGTTAAATGAATATTTATTCCCCAGTTTTTCTTCAAGCTGCTGCACACGCTGCGACAATGCTGATTTTTCCAGCGCCCTGTGCACCAGCGGGATGATCTTGTTATTGTCATCGCCCTTTACGATATAATCAAAGGCACCGTTCTTTATGGCCTGCACACCGTCGGGGATGTTGCCATAGGCAGTGAGCAGTATCACCTCGGTAGTGGGGAATTTGGATCTGATGATCCCGGCCATTTCAACGCCGTTGCCATCAGGCAGCTTTACATCGCACAGCACAAGGTCGATCTCGTGCTGTTCAAGTTTTTTCAGGCCCGATTTGCAATCGCCAGCCTGCAAAACCTCAAAACCTTCCAGCCCGATAATACGTGCCATCAGGGTTCTCAGCTTTTCTTCATCGTCAATTATCAGGATCTTTTTCACGCAGCAAATTTAGTGAAGATTTCCCATTTTAAAGTTTCTTCAGGGCAGGAATCAAAATTTGTATTTTTCGGACATTTCGTTTTCATTTCTGAATTATTCAGAAACAAAATCTGATTTGAGGCAAAAAGAGGGGAATGATATTATTTAATATGGCTATTCACGATGCGTCAGCACGAGCATAGTAAGTAGGTCAGCAGAAAAAATAAGTACGTTAATAATCAGCAATGCAGCAACACTGATCACAGCTATTTTAAAAATAACTTTGGTATGTTTACCGGCTGCTACCTGAAAACCGGCCTTGGGTTTAATAGTGCCAGCCTTATCTGCCCTGGTTCTTAATTGCTGTATCATAGTTATTTTATTAACTCTTACAGCAAATTTAAAAATTCATTTGCCTCGGGGTAGTTAAATAAAATGTAAAAGTATCCTAAAAGCAAATGTACAGGCGTTGTATCAAAAAGGTGTTACCCCAATATTAAAGATATATAAATATTGGGTAGGCAGGCGTGTATAATTGGGATTGTTAAGTATGGCCAGCCCGCAGGTAGTAACGCTTTCAACAGTACCCGCTTTCATCCCATTATGCAGGCGGTTTGTGTGTGATTATTATTTAGTTGAGTTTATTTTTTCAGGCCGGACAGCATAGTACCGGCCTTTTTATAGTAACTGAAGTGCAATTTTTAATTGCCAAAAACCGCCCCTTCATGAAATCCCCTTTCAATAGCTTCCCTGTGGTCGGGGTGGGCAATTTCAATTAATGCCTTGTTACGCTGTTTGAGTGTTTTGCCGTAAAGGTCGGCAATGCCATATTCGGTGATTATGTAATGTGCATGGGCACGTGTGGTTACAACACCCGCTCCCTGTTTTAGGAACGGCACGATCCTGCTGGCTCCGTGTTTGGTAACAGAAGGAAGCGCAATTATTGCCTTTCCGCCTTCACTCAGGGACGCGCCCCTGATGAAATCCATCTGGCCGCCCACACCCGAGTACATTTTCATGCCAATGGAGTCGGCGCATACCTGCCCGGTCACATCCACCTCAATAGCCGAATTGATAGCCACCATTTTCGGGTTCCGGCGTATCTGTGCGGTATCATTCACGAACGACGATTCCCGCATCTCTACAAAAGGGTTATCGTTCACGAAATCATACAGTCGTTGCGACCCGATAAGGAACGTAGCAAGTGCCCTCCCTTTTATAACACCCTTGTATTTACAATTGATCACGCCCTGCTCGATGAGGTCGATCACGCCATCGGAGAACATTTCGGTGTGCAGTCCAAGGTCCTTGTGGTTTTTGAGGTTGGAAAGTGCGGCATTCGGGATGGAGCCAATACCCATTTGCAGCGTACTCCGGTCGTCTATTAGTGAGGCTACATAGTGCCCTATCCGGTTCTCGGTTTCAGAAATGGCATCCTGGCCGTGAGAGAATACAGGGGCATCTGCTTCGACCAGGTAATCGATTTGCGAAATATGGATGATCCCATCGCCAAAGGTACGCGGCATTTGCGGGTTAACCTGTGCAATCACTGTTTTGGCGTTTTGTATGGCAGCAGGCGTTGCTTCTACCGATACGCCCAGCGAGCAGTAGCCGTGGGCATCCGGAGGCGATACATGTATAAAGGCCGCATCCAGGCTGATGATGTTGCGGCGGAACAGGTTGGGCAGCTCACTGAGGAATACCGGGGTGTAGGAACCGTTGCCTGCTGCCAGCGTGTGGCGAACATTCTTACCAATAAAAAAGGAATTGACATGGAAGCTGTCGGCAAGCATGGGGTCGGCATAATGCGCTTCGCCTTCGGTATGCAGGTGGCATAGCTCTACATTGCGCAGTTCGGAAGCCCTTTCACTCAGTGCTTTGGTAAGGAAATAAGGTGTTGCTGCGGCGGCCTGTACATACACCCTTTGGTTCGATTGTATTATTTTAACGGCTTCTTCTGCTGTGGTATATCGGGTCATGGAATTGAAATTTTTGGTAAAATTACGCCCGGCCCGTTGCAGTAAATATGACTTTCATCACATTTAACGTTTGTTGAAGCCGTGGCTTTATGATCTGTATCATTTCCGGCTATGAGGATACAAGCCAATTTTGCCTGTAGGTAAAATGAGCAAATAAAATGGACACGCAAAAATGTTTTCATTGCGGGCTGGATGTGGTAAAGAAAGAAGAACTACTGTTTGACGGGAAATCTTTCTGCTGCAACGGATGCAAAACCGTATATGAAATTTTCAGCCTTAACGGGCTTACGGATTATTACAGCCTCGAGCGTTCTCCGGGCGCAACGCCACAGGATATTAAGGGCAGGTATGATTTCCTGGACAATGACGACATTGTGAAGAGGCTGCTGGAATTTGAGGAAGATAACGTACACATCATCAGCCTTTACATTCCACATATCCATTGCAGTTCCTGTATCTGGATACTCGAAAACCTCAATAAGCTTAATCGCGCCGTCAGCAGCTCGCAGGTCAATTTCCATGAAAAGCGCGTTCGCATCATCTTCAATCCATCGGCTGCAAGCCTTAAGGAACTGGTGTACCTGCTCAATTCTATTGGTTATGATCCCTATATCAGTCTTGATAATTATGACAAGAAGCCCAGGAGCGTGAGCCGTGACCTTACTTACAAGCTGGGTGTTGCGTTCTTTTGTTTTGGCAATATCATGCTGCTTTCTTTCCCTGAATATTTCGAGATGGACGAATACTGGCTCGACAGCTACCGTGGTTTTTTCCGCTGGCTGGTTTTCGCGCTGGCCCTGCCGTCATTCCTTTACTCGGCGAGCGGGTATTATATCTCAGCCTGGAAAAGCATCAGGGCAGGGATGCTCAATATAGAAGTTCCCATAGCACTAGGTATAGTAGTCATGTTTGTGCGCAGTACTGTAGACATTATTTTCGGCTACGGGCAGGGTTTTTTCGATAGCCTTACGGGGCTGGTGTTCTTCATGCTGCTGGGTAAGCTTTTCCAGCAAAAAACATACAACTTCCTTTCGTTCGAACGTGATTTCAAATCTTATTTTCCCATCGCGGTAACCAGGATAATGCCCGACAGGAGCGAAGTTTCAATACCGGTATATGATGTGCTGGCAGGTGACCGGCTGCTGATACGCAACAATGAGCTCATCCCTGTAGACGGTATATTGATGAGCGAAAGCGCTCTGATAGACTACAGCTTTGTAACGGGCGAATCGGTGCCGGTAACGAAGCAATCGGGCCACAAGATATACGCCGGCGGTAAGCAAATTGGGCCGGTAACAGAGATGGAAGTACTGCGGTCGGTATCGCAAAGTTACCTTACCCAACTGTGGAGCAACGATGTGTTTTCGCGCAAGCGCAACAGGGATTACAAAACCATGACCGATACCATAAGCCGGTATTTTACACCTGTGCTGCTGCTTATAGCAATAGTGTCATTCACTGTCTGGATCTTTATCGATACACAAACAGCCTTCAATGTATTTACTGCCATACTAATTGTGGCATGCCCCTGCGCATTGGCGCTGAGTGCACCATTTACCCTGGGCAACGTGCTACGGATAATGGGTAACCGCAGGCTATACCTTAAAAACGCAACCGTGATCGAGCAGATGGCAAAGATCGATACCATAGTTTTTGATAAAACGGGGACCATAACCACGAATAAAAAATCAGAAATATATTTTGAGGGTACTGCCCCGGATGATAAGCAACTCATGTATATAAGGAATATACTGCGCGGCTCTAACCATCCCCTTAGCAGGATGCTTTACGACTTTCTTCCTGTAACGCCCGCACTGCCTGTACAGGATTTTCAGGAACTTACCGGCAACGGCATCAGCGGCATGGTAGATGGCATTCACTTGAAGATAGGCTCGGCTGCCTTTGTGGGCCATGTGGAAGATAACCTGATGCAGACCAATGTGCACATCGCTATCAACCGTAATTATATGGGCAAATATATTTTCGATAACCAGTACCGGGAAGGGCTTAAGGAACTTTTTGCCGAATTGCAGAAGGGTTATTCATTAAAAATTCTCTCAGGAGATAATGCCGGCGAAAGGCACGTGCTGGAACAGCTGCTGCCGGAAGGTACCGAATTCTGCTTTAACCAAAAGCCGGAACAGAAGCTGGCCTTCATCGAAAACCTCCAGAAAAAAGGCAGCAATGTAATGATGATAGGCGACGGCCTCAATGATGCCGGGGCATTGGCACAAAGCAACGTGGGAATATCCATATCGGAGAACGTAAATGTGTTCTCGCCAGCCTGCGATGGTATAATGGATGCAGGAGAGTTTAGGAAACTGGGATACTTTATGCGGCTTTCCAAACGTACGATACATACAATCCGGATGAGTTTTGTGCTTTCGCTGCTTTACAATTTGGCAGGGCTGTCATTCGCGGTTACCGGGCGGCTGATGCCGCTTACAGCAGCCATTATCATGCCGCTGAGCACAATAACCATCATCAGCTTTGTGACTGTCATGAGCAATTATTATGCACGCAGAAAATAATGCAATAAAAACCGGAAGTATGACCAACGTCATATTTTAAGAGCAATTCCGAACCTAATTTTGTTAACATAAATTTAAGAACCATGAGCGTAATCTACTTATTGATCACTATCAGCATCATTGTCGCCGTCCTTTTTCTATATGCCTTTATCAGGGCGGTAAAGCAGGGACAGTTTGACGACAGTTACACGCCGTCTGTCAGGGTGCTTTTCGACGACGAGCTAAAAAAGGAAGAAAACAAAATACAAAAACAAAATAACGCCTGATCATGGAAATGCAACAATTTTATTACGATAATAAGATAGTAAAAAAGTTTCTCTACGCCACTATTATTTTTGGGGTAGTCGGGATGCTTGTTGGGTTATTGATAGCATCAATGTACCTGTTCCCTAACCTTACCGACGGTGTGTCCTGGCTAAGCTACGGCAGGCTGAGGCCGCTGCACACTAATGCGGTTATCTTTGCTTTTGTGGGCAATGCCATGTTTGCGGGAATATACTATTCCATGCAGCGCCTGCTCAAAGCCCGTATGTTTAGTAACGTTTTGAGCAATGTCCATTTTTGGGGTTGGCAGCTCATCATTGTTGCTGCCGCCATTTCGCTGCCCCTTGGCTATACGTCCTCTAAAGAATATGCCGAGCTCGAATGGCCCATCGATATTGCCATTGCGCTGATATGGGTAGTGTTTGGGATTAACATGATAGGCACTATAATCAAGAGGAGGGAACGCCACCTGTATGTTGCCATTTGGTTTTACCTGGCTACATTCATTACCGTTGCCATACTGCATATTTTCAACAGCCTTGCCCTTCCGGTAAGCGGTATGAAAAGTTACTCGGTATATGCCGGTGTGCAGGATGCGCTGGTGCAGTGGTGGTACGGGCACAATGCCGTGGCCTTCTTCCTGACCACTCCTTTCCTTGGGCTTATGTACTACTTTGTGCCTAAGGCTGCCAATCGCCCTGTATATTCATATAAGCTGTCTATAATCCACTTTTGGTCGCTCATATTCATCTATATCTGGGCGGGTCCGCACCACTTGCTGTACTCTGCATTACCCGACTGGGCGCAGAACCTTGGAGTAGTATTCTCCATCATGCTTATCGCTCCATCGTGGGGAGGTATGATCAATGGTTTGCTTACACTTAGGGGCGCCTGGGATAAGGTACGCACCAGCCCTGTACTCAAGTTTTTTGTGGTAGCCATCACCGGATATGGTATGGCAACGTTTGAAGGGCCAATGCTTTCGCTTAAAAATGTAAACGCCATTGCCCACTTTACCGACTGGATCGTGGCCCACGTACACGTTGGTGCGCTGGCCTGGAACGGGTTCCTAACCTTTGGTATGATTTACTGGCTGATACCGCGAATGACAAAAACAACATTGTACTCTGTAAAATTAGCCAACTTCCATTTCTGGATTGGTACCCTGGGTATTATCATGTATTCATTGCCAATGTATGTGGCCGGGTTTACACAGGCTTCAATGTGGAAAGAATTTAATCCGGATGGTACCCTGAAATATGGCAATTTCCTTGAAACAGTGAAGCAGATCATGCCTATGTACTGGATGAGGGCAATAGGTGGAACACTCTTCGTAATCGGTTTGCTGGTATTGGTATACAACATCATTATGACTGTAAGGCAGGGGCAGAAAATTGAGGATGAACTTGCCGAGGCGCCTGCACTTCAAAAAATAAGCGCCAAAAGGATTAAAGGTGAGAAATTCCACCCATGGCTGGAAAGGAAGCCGATACAACTGGCATTGCTTGCTACTGTTGCCGTACTGATAGGCGGGTTAATACAAATTGTGCCTACTCTTATGGTAAAATCGAACATACCTACTATCTCTACCGTAAAACCGTATACCCCGCTTGAACTTGAAGGCCGCGATCTCTACATCCGTGAGGGATGTGTGGGCTGCCATTCGCAAATGATACGGCCATTCCGAAGCGAAGTGGAGCGTTATGGCGAATACTCAAAATCGGGTGAATATGTATACGACCACCCGTTCCTTTGGGGGTCTAAGCGCACCGGTCCCGACCTGATGCGGGTAGGGGGCAAGTACAGCGACAACTGGCACTTCAATCACCTGTGGGATCCGCAAAGCACTTCAGAAGGCTCGATCATGCCGGCATACAAATGGCTGTTTGATAACAAGAAAATGGATTATTCTGATATTCAGAAAAAAATGGAAGTGATGGAGCAGCTGGGTGTTCCCTACAGTAAGGAAGACATAGCGAATGCACATAACAGTATCAGTGAGCAGGCTGCAAAAATAGAGAAAAGCCTGCATGCCGACCCGGATTTTGTAAAGAGCTATGAAGAAAGCCGTAAAGCAGCCGGGGCGAGGGGCGAGGAATTTGTACCAATGAAAGACCGCGAGATCGTGGCCCTGATTGCCTACCTGCAGCGCCTTGGCACCGACATCAAAATTAAAGACAACAAACCTTCAAAATAATAAGCCATGCTAAAGTTTGTAAAGTACAATCTGGAATCTATAGCCGGAATTGAAATATACCCGATAATTTCATTGCTCATTTTCTTCACCTTCTTTGTTATACTCTATACATGGGTGTATACCTATCGCAAAGAAAAGATCAGTGAGCTGAGCAACCTCCCATTTTCTGAAGGAGAACAAAACGGAACCGATAACCAATAGCTATTAAAGATGAAAAAGTTTATTCCTGTATATGTTAGGGTACCCGTGCTGTTTGCGCTGGTGTTCATGGCCCTCGAATATTTTATCGACTCCGGCGACCGCCCTGCGTTCCTTAAATACCCGCTCGTATCGGTGTTCCTTTTTGTATTCCTTTTTTTACAGATAGCTATCGAGATCGTTATCTCGGCAATAGATAGGGTGACCTACAACCTGCTTACAGAGGAGCAGAAAAGGAAGCTGGATGAAGCCGATGCACTGGATTACAAAGACAGCAAGTGGTTTAAAAAGATGAAGGCTTTCTTCGTGAGGGCAAAACCTATTGAGGAAGAGGGCACCATACTGCTGAACCATGATTATGATGGCATACACGAACTCGACAACGTGCTGCCGCCATGGTGGGTAAAGCTGTTTTACGTAACTATTGCTTTTGCCGCAATATACCTGGTGCGTTTCCATATTATGGACGGCAAGGATCAAAAAGCCGAATTTGATACCGAAATGGAAGAGGCGCGCGTTGCTGTTGAGGAATACCGTAAAACGGCTAAAGACCTTATAGATGCCAACACGGTAACCTTGCTGACAGATCCTGCGGAACTTGCGGAAGGAAAGAAAATATTTGAAACCAATTGTATAGCCTGCCACAGGGCTGATGCCGGTGGGGCAATAGGGCCAAACCTTACCGATGAGTACTGGCTGTTGGGCGGGGGCATAAAAAATGTGTTCCATACCATTACAGAAGGCGGCAGGGACGGCAAGGGTATGGTACCGTGGAAAGGCACGCTCAAACCGTCTGAAATACAAAGAGTGGCCAGCTATGTACTTTCATTACAGGGCTCAAAACCAAAGGACCCTAAGGCTCCGGATGGCGAAATATGGAAAGATGACGCAGCAAAAGCCCCGGAAGTGGCAGCTAACAGTAAATAAAAACAAATGGATGACTTGCATGATGAGGAGTTCCGGGACCGGCTCGGGACAGTAGATGAAGAGGGTAAAAGGGCCTGGGTGTATCCCAAAAAGCCCAAAGGCAAATTGTATGAGTACAGGAAAACCGTTAGCTGGTTTCTGCTTGCATTCCTGTTTGCTTCACCATTTGTAAAAATAAATGGTAACCAGTTTCTTATGTTCAATGTGCTGGAGCGGAGGTTTAACATTTTTAGCTTCCCCTTCTGGCCGCAGGACTTCCATCTTTTTGTAATCTCGATGATCATTGGGGTGGTGTTCGTGGCATTGTTTACAGTGGCTTTCGGCAGGTTTTTCTGCGGGTGGATTTGCCCACAGACGATTTTCATGGAAATGGTATTCCGCAGGATAGAATACTGGATCGAAGGTGACCGCAATGCACAGATAAAACTCGACAATCAGGAGTGGGATGGCGAAAAGATCCGTAAAAAATCCTTTAAATGGTTCGTGTTCTTTATCATCGCATTTGTCATAGCCAATGTGTTTTTGGCCTATCTTACCGGAAGTGATGAGTTAATAGAAATGGTAGAAGAAGGCCCGGCTGATAACATGGGCACACTGATAGCCCTGCTGATATTTACCGGCGTGTTCTATTTTATATATGTATGGTTCAGGGAGCAGGTGTGCATCATCGCTTGTCCGTACGGCAGGTTGCAGGGCGCATTGCTGGACAATAAAACAATAGTTGTAGCCTATGACCATGTGCGCGGCGAGGCAGAAAAAGGCCGTGGCAGGATCGTGAAGAATGAAGACCGGGTACTTTCGGGCAAGGGCGACTGTATAGACTGCAAGCTTTGTGTGAGCGTTTGTCCCATGGGCATTGACATACGGAACGGGACACAGCTGGAGTGTACCAACTGTACCGCCTGCATTGACGAGTGTAACATCATCATGGACAAGGTGGGCTTACCGCAGGGGCTCATTCGCTACGCCAGTGAAGACGAGATCACGAAAAAAGAGAAGTTCGTTTTCACCACCCGTATGAAAGGTTATGCAGCTGTATTGCTCATATTGTCAGGGGTGTTTACCGGAATGCTATTTATGAGGAACGATGTAGAGGCAACCGTGTTGCGTCTTCCCGGGCAGCTTTTTGAACATAAGGGCGAAAACATAAGCAACGTGTTTACCTACAAGGTTATCAATAAAACAGAAAGGGATTTTAACGACGTATACTTTGTACTGGCCAGCCCGAAAGGAATTGTAAGGCCCGTAGGCTCACCAAAGTTTAAGGTGCCAAAAGAGGGGATGGTGTCAGGAACGCTGTTCGTCGAGATAAACCCTGCCTGGCTAAAGGGCGACAAAACAAAAATTACCCTTGAAGTATACAATGGCAATAAGCGTCTGGATACCGAGACCACCAACTTTTTGGGGCCGCGCAAATTTAACTAGCTTTTTTATTGACAGATACAACTAAAAACTAAAATGACATGAAATTTAACTGGGGTACGGGAATAGTAGTAGCTTTTGCACTGTTTATGGGATTTATATTGTTTTTTGTCTTCAGGGTGCAAAGCGACAGCAAATATGATAATGAGCTTGTAGTTGAGGAATATTATAAGCAGGAACGCACATTACAGGCACAGATGGACAGGGAGCAAAATGCTGCCGGGCTTGTACATAAAGTGCAGATTATAACCGAAAAGGGAGGCGTAAAGATCAGCTTCCCCGAAGAATTCAATAAGAAAATTACAGGAAAAGTGTCCCTGTACCGGCCGTCTGACCAAAAACTTGATTTTGAAATCCCTTTTTCATTATCAGGCCATCATTTGCTCATACCTAAAAGTGACCTGGCAGGCGGCCGCTGGGACATTACTGTCGATTGGCAGTACGATGGCAAAGGATATTTTACACATGAAATGCTGATGCTGTAATAATTGATGAGTTTTTATTTTCTATTTTTTATTGCTGTGGACTGTGGCAATAAAAAATAGAAAATAATCAATAAAAATCTAAAGAATGCTTTACTCTGCACTCATACTTGGCCTTGTTTCCAGCCTGCACTGCATCGGTATGTGTGGCCCCATAGCCATGATGCTCCCGGTAGACAGGAACAACCCGGCAAAGAAAACCCTCCAGATACTCACCTACCATGCAGGCAGGATTACTGCCTATGGCGCACTGGGAGTTGTGTTCGGTACATTAGGCAAAGGTCTTTTCCTTGCAGGAATCCAGCAGCAATTCTCTATCATTACAGGGATACTGATGATCGCTATCGTTATGATCCCCGAAAAAATGTTTGCGCGCTACAACTTTAGTAAGCCGGTATACAGGGCTATTTCGAAAGTGAAAACCGGGTTGGGCTCACGGTTCAGGCAAAAGGGCTATAGGCCATTATATACTGCCGGGGTACTGAATGGATTCCTCCCTTGCGGACTGGTTTATGCGGCGCTTTTCGGTGCCATTGCCATGCAAAGCGTGACTTACGGTATGTTGTACATGGTCTTGTTCGGTGCCGGTACCATTCCGTTGATGAGCCTGGTCGTTTACGCTTCAGGATTGTTGAAGAACCCGTTGCGTAACTCTTTTAGTAAGATTGTGCCTTATGCTGCTGTAGCTATTGGGATGCTGTTCATTGTGCGCGGGCTCGGGCTGGGCATTCCATATATTTCGCCTTCCAACATAAGCCTTTATGTAACCGGAGCACCGCAGTGCAAATAAGCTCATAGTCTTAAAAATAATTGTAAAAATCCTAACATGCCGCTTCTCCGGAGCTCAATTGCGCCTCACTAAAATTTTACTATAAATATGCCGTCCCTCTGGGACTCAACAGTTGGCAGCCCCGGCGGGGCGGAATGTTTATAGCAATAATACGATGTGAGTTGCTTAGAACTCCGGAAGAGTGGTATGTAAATTAAAATTTGTTCTGGCACTTAGGAATTAAAACCCTGAAGCAAATTCTTTTGCAAAATCTTCAAGCTTTATCTTACCGTCTACCGAATGGTTTCCGTTAAGGAAATCGGCCTGTATCCTGCCTTCGCGGAGGCCGCGCCCCATTTCGGTATATAATGCCGCTATCTCAGCGGGAACGCCTGCCTGCAACATGCCCTGTTCGTTATCCGTATCGCTAAAGGTGATCCATGGCAGTCCGGGCTTGCCAATGGCGTTTGCAAAAGCATTGGTTATTTCAACCGGGGTCTTCACGTCGCTCACGATATAGCGAACATCACTTTGCCCTGAAGTCCGTACCAGTTCCCTTGCCGCAGCCGATGCTATGTCCCTGGGATGTACCAATGGGATAAGGGTATCGGCAGCCAGGTTGCTTCCCAGCATCCCCGAATGTTTTATCATTGGGATGCTGTTGTTGAAGTTAATGTAAAAGTATCCTGCCCGAAGGAAAGTTACGTTTACATTGTCAAGATCATTGTAGGCATTCTCTATGGCATGCAGGGCGGCGATAGGTCCCGTACCGCCATCAAGTTCAGCGCCAATGCTGCTCAAAAGCACTACTCTTTTAACGCCCGATTCTTTTACTGCCGCAACAATGGCCTTCCCGGCGCCGATATTATTTGCTACGATACTCTCCAAACCAAGGCTGGGTGGCGTCATGGCAAAAACGGCATCTGACCCCGAAAAGGCTTTGGCAAGAAAAGATGCATCTGTAATGGAACCGATGGCTGCGGCTGCGCCTAAGGCTTCAATGTCTTTTTTACGTTCGTTATTGCTGCTTACCACGGTCAGTTGGTGGCCTTCGGCCAGTAATTGTTTCACTAGCGGCCCTGCTACATTTCCCAGCGAGCCTGTAATTGCTATTTTCATGGTTAAATATTTTATTATTATGAAACAAAATTATATCTTTACTTACTTTTTTACAAGTACTTACCCTAAAGTATGTATCTATGACAGCCATAAAAGAAACGTCGACTATTCAGGAAAATAAAGCTTATGCGCTTGAAATGTGCCCTGTAACCTTTACTATGGAAAAGATAGGCGGTTACTGGAAACCCATTATACTCTACCATCTTTCGCAGGGAGACAAGCGCTACAGCGAGTTGAAAAGGGCAATCCCGGCCATAACCGAAAAGATGCTCATACAGCACCTGAAACAGCTGGAGGCTGACGGGCTGGTTTTAAGGGAAGCAAAGCCAGTGGTACCACCGTTCGTGACGTACAGCCTGACTAATGCAGGTAAAGGCATCATACCAGTGATCAATGCCATGGCAGGGTGGGCGATCCAAATGTCGGGCGGGAAATTTGAAAACGGATAGCATATAAAAAAACCGGCATCCCAACAATACCGGCTTTTGCAAGATAAATCGTAGAAATTATATCGTCATCGAAAATAGCTTTGTTTCCGGTGCCTTTCGTTTCAGCCTCAGGTCGAATGCCATGCAGATGTTGCGTACAAACGGAAGGCCTTTTTCGGTTACGGTTATCGATGTATCGTCAATTATTACCAGTCCGTCCTTTTCCATCTCGCGCAAATCCCAAAGTACTTCGGGCAATTCGTTGAAATAGTCATCGTCGTTATCCCACGAGGTTTCAAAACGGCACATCAGGTTCAGTATATGCCTGCGAATTGTAAGGTCTTCATCCGTAAGTATATGGCCGCGGAATACGGGCAGCTCATTTTGTTCTATTCTTTGGTAGTAGTCTTCCAGTGTCTTTTCATTTTGCGCAAAGCTGTACCAGCTGTCGCTGATAGACGATACGCCCAGTCCTATCATCAGCTGTGTACTGGAGGAACTGTACCCCATAAAATTGCGATGCAGCCTGCCGGCACCAAAGGATTCATACATACTGTCAGACTCCAGTGCAAAATGATCCATACCTATTTCGTGATAGCCTTTATCGCACAATATTTTTTTCCCGATTTCATACAGCCTGCGTTTTTCCTTGTCTTTTGGCAGGCAGGAATCGTCAAAGCCACGCTGGCCGGTTCCTTTTATCCAGGGTACATGGGCATAGCTGTAAAATGAAATGCGGTCGGGCCTTAATGCATTGGTCCTTTCAATCGTATCTACAATATCTTCAACTGTTTGGCAGGGTAGCCCGAATACAAGGTCGTGGCTGATGGACGTGTACCCGATTTCGCGGGCCAACAATGTTACTTTGGCTACATTTTCAAAAGGCTGCACGCGATTGATGGCTTTCTGCACAATTTCGCTGTAATCCTGCACACCAAAGCTTACCCTCCTGAAACCGAGGTTGTATAGTGTTTGCAGGTGCTCCTTTGTGGTATTGTTCGGGTGGCCTTCAAAACTGAATTCATATCCCGGTGCGGCATCGGCCAGTTCAAATATACCTTTTATCAGCCTTTCGAGGTTTTCCGGGCTGAAGAAAGTAGGAGTGCCCCCGCCAAGGTGCAGTTCCTTAATGCGCGGCCTGCTTCTGAAAAGGTCGCGGTACATGACCCATTCCTTCAGGATAGCACTTATGTATGCTGTTTCTACCGAATGGTTTTTTGTAATGCGCTTGTTGCATCCGCAAAAGGTACACATGCTTTCGCAGAAGGGAAGATGGATGTACAGGCTGATACCCTGCGTTGCATTGGTTTCGCCAAACGACCGTACTACGCTCTCCTCCCAAAGGCCTTCGGTAAATCCGGAATTATCCCAGTAGGGCACAGTAGGGTAGCTGGTGTAGCGCGGCCCGGGCACATTGTATTTCTGCAGTATTGAGGTTTCCATTTTCATAGTTTATAAAAGCAAAATTAAAGTGCCAACGCTCCCTGAAAAATGACGGGCATCATTTTATAAGGAAATCAATTGGTGCAGATTTGTATCTTAATGAGCAAAGACACCACATTATGAAATTTATACTATTTACCGCATTATTGCTGGCACTGGCCCCGAAAGCATGTGAAGACGATACAGAAGAGAAAACCCTGTACGAAACCACCGAGCAATCCGATTACGAAGAGCTGGACTACAAAATACGCAACGCCGCTGCCGAATGGAAATTGTTTAAAAAAGAGTCTGAAAGCAATATCATGACTGCTAAGAAAAAGATTTCAAAGGCTACCGACAGGCTGGATGACCCCAACAGGAAGCAGAAGCTGAAATTGCGCAATGCCATTATAAATGCCGAGGGCCAGCTGGAACAGGTCAGCGAAAAGCTGCTCAGGGGCGAACGCTTTGAGGATAAGATGGATAATTACAAGGTTGATGCATCCGTTATACAAAGGATGGAAAGCTTTATGGAAAGCTACCGTAAAAAAGAAGAAAAGCTTAACGAAGCCATTGCCGAAATGGAAAAAATCTAAGGCGTAAATACTTTTAAAACAAGAAGAGGCTGTCGGTTTTATGACAGCCTCTTCTTGTTGTAAATCATGCGGGGATGCCCAGCACAGGAATAGTTGAATGGAACGCCATTTGTTTGGACAGGCTGAACAGGAATAACCGCTCAAACAGGTTTTTATGATGAATAGACATTGCCGCAATGTTGATCTTATGATAATCGATAAATTCCAGTATCAGATCTTCGGTTGCATCGGTGTTTATAAATGAGAAGGTGATGTCATCGCTTTTAAAGCTGTCCTTCCATTTGGATATATGTACCCCAATAGCATCGTCATTATGTTTCTTTACTTCCAAAACATGGATGTGTGCTTTAAAAATATCCGCAAAACCCTTTGCTTTTTTCAGCAGGCCTGTTTCATATTTTTCATATTCGGTAAGGAAAAGTACTTTTTGTATCGGTTCGTAGGCATAACCTTCAGGGACTGCAATTACAAACGATTTTGCATGCCTTATTACCTTTTCGGCTATAGTGCCTAAAAACACTTCCTTCAGGCCGGTAGCCCCTTTAGTACCCATCACAATGATATCGGCCCTTTCACTGGCAGCGGTAGTTACTATTTCGTCAACAGGTATGCCTCTTTCCAGCATGTGGGTCACAGGTATATGCTCCATTCGCTCCCTTTCGGCAATATCCCTTAGCTTTGGTACTTCACTTTTAAAATTTTCAAATACGCCCCATTCTCCAATATTGTAATTTTCCAGCAGGAAATCATAATTGTCAATTGCCAGGCCAATGGGTAACTCATATACATGGAGCGTAATGATCTCTGCGTTGATGTTTTTTGCAAGGTGCAGCGCATATACAAATGCATTGAGTGATGCAGCAGAGAAATCTGTTGGGAATAAAATTTTTTTCATGGTCTGTAGTTTAAAATTACTTTATAAAGGTATTTTAATTCTTAGCCTTAAAAAATGATATTCATCAGATTAGCCTTTGCAAAAACCTACGGTGAAAGCGAGTTCCTAATATGCCGCTGCAAAAAATAGGCCTCTGTCGGTTGCAGTGCATATTAGTTCTTAAGCTTGTTGAGCTTTTCATAATTCAGCACCTGTATCGTACTCCCGCTTTTCTCGATAAGCCCCTCTTCTTTAAAATCGGTCAGGGTACGGCTCACGGTTTCGGGTGCGGTACCGCATATAGCAGCAAGGTCATCACGGCTTATTTTGATGCTCCTGGCACTCTCGCCCTGCTGGTCCAGAAGGCGTATGATGGACTGCGCAATTCGCTTACGTACCGAGAGGTAGGCTATCTGCAGCAGCCTGGTTTCTTTATCACGTATGTTATTGGCCAGCATCCTGATGAATTTGGCGCCAATGTCCGGGTGCAGGAACAGGAGTTTGTCCAGCTGTTCGCTCGGCAGGAAACTCAGTTCGGTATCTTCTACAGCCACGGCAGTATCAATATAGGTATCGCTGGATAGTATGATATTCAGGTCCAGGTAATCATTCGCGGCATACATTCCCGTTATCAGTTCGCGGCCATCCTGTGTTAGCTGTACCGTTTTTACCCTGCCGCTTATAACAAAGTAGATGCCTATAACACGGTCACCTTCATGGTGTATGGTCTGGCTCTTCTTAAATTTGCGGGTGTCGCGCTCCTGCATCAGCTTTTTCAATTCTTCCAGGCCATCTTTCCTGCTGATGATGCTATCCAGTTTTTCAGCGGTTTTGCCGTAAAAAAGCTGTTGCACTTCCTTTTTTTTAAGGCGGCTTTCTATCGCCCTCAACAGTTCGGTATCGTCAAAAGGCTTGGTGAGATAGTCATCGGCGCCAAGCTCCATTCCCCTCCTTACATCTGTACGTTCCGCTTTTGCCGTAAGGAAGATAAAAGGCGTTGCCCGCGTTTCAGGATGCTTGTTCAGCGCGTCTATCACGCCGTAGCCATCTATTTCGGGCATCATGATATCGCAGAGGATTATATCGGGAACGTGCTTTATGGCAAGTTCAACGCCAATCCTGCCGTTTGGCGCGGCATGCACGTCATAACCCGAAAGCTCCAGTATTTCGATGATGTTTTCGCGGATGTCGTCATTATCCTCTATTATAAGTACTTTGGTCATTGTATTGGGAATGTGATTGTAAATATGGTTCCTTCGTTGGTGGCGCTTTTAAAGTCGATGGTGCCGTTCATCAGGTTCACATAGCGCAGCACGATGTTGAGCCCCAGTCCCGTACCGGGAATGTTGCCGGTATTCTGTGCCCTGAAGAACGCTTCGAAAAGGTGCTTGTGCTCTTCCTGCGGTATGCCGATGCCGTTATCTTCAACAGTAATTACAAAGTTATCGGCATCAATATGTGTGGCAAGGTGTATGGTGGTATTTTCTCCTGAATATTTAATTGCGTTCGACATCAGGTTGAAGATGCAGTTCCGCAGCAGGTTGCGGTCGAGGCTTACTTCGGTAGTATTGCCTTCATGGTTATATATAATGTTTTGGTCTTTTTTCGCGAGCAGTTGCACCTCATCTGCAATTTCTCTGCAAAATTGCTCAATGTCAAAAGTTCCCCATTTCACTTCCACTTTTCCGGCTTCCGCTTTCTCAACATGCAGGAAGTCGTTCAGTATCGTGGTAAGGTTGTTTACAGCGCTTTTTATTTTGTAGAGGTGCTTACCCACATTGGTATTTTCGAGCGATGCGGTGTAGCGCTCTATCAGTGATGCCGACAGTTGTATGGAGCTGAGCGGTGTGCGGAATTCGTGCGATGCCATAGAGAGCAGGCGGCTTTTTAGCTTCCCCAACTCCTTTTCTTTTTCGAGCGACTGGCTTACATCTTCCTTTGCCTTGGTCAGCTCCTCGATGGTTTCGTTTAACGAGGTCGTCCGTTCCTTTACTACGTCTTCCAGGTGCTGGGTATATTCCATAAGACGGTTTTCGGCTTCCTTCTGGTGGCTCAGGTCGTGTATGAATCCGGCAAACATCCGCTCGCCCTGGAACTTCACTTCGGTCACCCCCAGCCGGAAGGGGAACAGGCTACCATCTTTTTTAAGTCCCGTAACATCCCTTCCAAACCCTATGATATGGGCCTGCCCGGTATGGCGGTATTTCTCAATATAATCATCATGCCTTTCTTTATCCGGCGGAGGCATCAGCATGGCAACATTCCTGCCTACAACCTCGTCAGGGCTGTAAAGGAACAACTGGCATGCCGCAGGGTTTATGGATTCGACAATGCCCTTATCATTGATGGTAATGATACCGTCTATGGCATTATCTATAATGGAATTCAGAAGCGCCTCGTTTTTCATTGATTATTTTTACTGAGCAACTATTTTAATAATTAACCTCATAAATATACAGGCTTGTTTAATGCTATTCTTTGATTAAAACTTCCACAGGCAGCAAAGTTTCTATTCGCTGTATTGATATAATCAACAGTTGGCTATAGCATTTCTGTATCTTGACCGGTTTAATTATTCCGGACAGTTATTAAAAACAAATATCGGAAAAAAATTCTGTACGAATTATCATAAAAATAAGTGCCTAGGCAATATCTTTCCCTTTCGGCAAAGACAGATGATTAGTCGCGGCATCTCTATAAATTTCCTTATTCACCGGCCGCACTCCAAGGATGTAAAAGCGGCTGTTTTCGCCGTCTCTTGCCCATTTAAATTCTACCGGATGTCCAAAATACGTTTCCAATAGCACTGCCTGTCCTGCAAGTTCAAAAACCCCTGCATCGTCCAGTACAGGTTTTTCTCGCAGTTCGGGTGCGGTAATAAGCGTCAGTGTAGAGTTGGTTCCCGCAGAAATATCTTTATATACAGTCATCCTGCTTTTACTGCCTATCGTTTTTATACTGCTGTGTTTTGTTTTTTGAAAAGGCTTGGGAATGATATATTCGTCCCAGGTTTCCATAGGGGTGTTTTGTCCCAGTCCCCAGTTGCCGGTAAGGCGTACCACATCGGAAAAACCGGGAAAGGAATGCGATGTATAACCAATGCCTGAGCACCCTGTATCGGCACGTACCATGCGTTGTATGGTGATGGACAAGACTACCGAATCATGGGTAATGCCATAGGTTTCCCTGAATTTTATAGCCCTGTTGCTATACAGCGAGGCATAGCAGCATTTAATGGCATAAATGAGCGCAAGAGGCCCGCGTATGTTCAGGTACGACTCATGCAGCCCTTCCGGGAAAAGATGCATAAAACCCATCGAAAAGGCACTGCTTCGAACAGCCACATCATTATTTTTAGCAGTCAATAATACTGCATAGGCTTCCGTTATTTCCTGTTCGGGCCCGCGAGGAAATTTAGCATCCATGATTAATTTTCGTGCGGCGATGCCAATTGCATTCAGGTTCGAAAATTCCGTATGGTCCAGCCGCTCCATCAGTTGCCGAAGCGATTCATTTAAGGTATTATATTGTAAAAATAGCCTGAAAGCGGCAGCAGTAATAGCAAAGCCATCGGGAATGAGCAATCCTTTTGGGGTGAGGTTATTATACATTTCTCCTAAGGAAACGTTTTTACTCCCCACTTCTGCAACATCATTTATGCCCGCCTCGCTGAATTTTATTATATATCGCTCCATTTCGTAGCTGTTAATCTGCTTTGTACCTAATGAGTACCGGCAAAACTAAAGCATTGGAGGCTACCGGTAAATGACCTGTATCACAAACCGGTTATTTTATTTAAAGCAGGAAGCTGAAACAGGCTCAGTCAGCATTTGCAGTCGGCAAAAGAAGGCGATACCAAAAGCTTTACAGTGAGTTTACAAAGTCGAGCAGGTTCTGGCGTTCGCGGGTACTAAGCTGCTTAAACATTTCTTTTGATTGTTGCGCTTCGCCACCGTGCCATAAAATAGCCTCGGTGACATTGCGTGCACGCCCGTCATGCAGCAATTGTGTATGCCCGTTTACAGTACTGATGAGGCCAATACCCCAAAGTGGCTGGGTGCGCCACTCGCTGCCGGTAGCCAGAAAGTCAGGAGAGCCATCTGCCAGGCCGGGGCCCATATCATGCAGCAGCATATCGGTGTAAGGGCGTATCGTCTGGTTGCGCAGCCCTGCAATCGGGTGGTCGTTTCCGGTCTGCATTTTAGGGATGTGACAAGAAGCACATTTTAAGTCTGTAAAAAGTTTTTTGCCACGCAGTACGTTTTGTGCATCATAGTTACGCCTTACGGGTACAGAAAGTGTTTGTGAGTATAATACCACACGATTGAACGAAACATCAGGTATTTCGGGGGTACCGCCATTCGAGATACCGCTTATGTCAAACCCTGTCGGGGCATATTCATCAGGAAATATCGGGGATGTAATACCCATGTCGTTTAAAAAAGCGGCTGCGATCTGCTGCCGTATGCTCGGCTGGTTGGCCTTCCACCCGAAAAGCCCCATTTTAATGCTGTTGCTTTCTTTGTCGTACACATAATTTGCCCTGCCGGAAATGCCGTCACCATTACTATCCGATTCATCGGCAAAATCAAGGTAGGTATCGTGCTGCACAGCTTCAAGCAGGCCAAGCCCTATAACCTGGTTGGCTACACGGGGTGATATGAGCAATCCGCCTGCCAATGGCCCATAGCCCGGCGAATTGATATGGTATGTCGGCGATTGCAAGGTTATAACCGTGCCATCTGCCAGCGTTTCATTTATGGTTTGGTAGGTTATGGTAAATGCTCCTTTTGGCGTAATGCCTAACAGTGCGTTGTCCTGTAGCTGGTGCCCGTATATAGGGTCGGTAAGTCCTGCACCCCATTCGTCAGTACCCGCTATGTTCAATCTTAAAAGCAATCCTTTGCCCATTTCCCCGTCAAAAGCAGGCGGGCGTCCACGGCCATCCTTAAAGTGGCAGGAGCTACAGGATATGGCATTAAAGAACGGGCCCAAGCCGTCGCGTGCCGTAGTAGAGGAGGGGGCTGTTACCCAGCTTTGCCTGAAGAGCGAATTGCCCACGCCAAAATCGACAGATTGGTCAGCGCTAAGGGTGGAGGAGGCAAAGCCAAAGGCCTCTTCGGTAGCATTTATAACAGTAGAAGTGCCGCCGCTGTATTGCTCGCCGTCTTCGGCGGTAAGGGTTCGGTAATCTTCTCCTTCATTAGCACAGGATAGTATCAAAAGACTTGATATCAGCAGGCAGGAAAGTTTTAAGGTTTTCATTTATAAAGTGTAAAAAGAGCGCCGCAAAATTACGGCACTCTTTATAAATAATTATATCCCAAACAAATTAATCAATTCCGTTTACTACGATTCCTGACGCTGTAGCGCTTGCAAGAAGTTCCTGTGACAGGGAAATGATCTTAAGGTACGCTGTTTTTACTTTAGCGCCCTCAGTACTTGTCGGCCCTCCGCTTATTGCAAGGTCAAATGGTGTCGCGATAGCCGCAACATCTGTCAGAGCTGCATTTATAGTTGTTTCAGTAGTTTGGTACTGGGTGTTGTTCGCCTGCCTTACAAGGTCGGCCAATGAAGCGCCGTCTATGTTGCCATATCTGCCTTCGTATACATTAATGATACCCTTAAGGTTAAGGTATATATCGCGGTGCGTATTGTCGCTAAAGCACGAATGCTCATCTTCCTGGTCGCCATTCTCAAGGGCAACCGACATACGCTCTATCGGCAATTCAGACGCCGCAAGCGTAGTGATGCCAAGGTAAATGTTCTGAAGGGCGATTTCTTCCGGCAAACCAAGGAAAGTATTCCTGTAAGAACCGCCTGTTTTCCAAAGGTCCACAAGGTAAGTCAGGTGGTCGGTAAGCAGGTCGGCAGCAGCTTTCAGGTATGCCCTTCTTCTGTCCTGGTTGCTGGCAGTACCGCCATCAACAAAATCTGTATAAGGCCTTAGCCCCGCCTGGTTGGCAGCAGGTGCTGTAAGGTCCTGGCCCCACAGTAAAAACTCAATAGCGTGGTACCCGGTAGAAATACTCTTTTCATCTGCACTCTCGTTAAGGTCGACCAAAAGGGCTTTGCTTATTGTAGGATATATAGCCGGTTTGTTGATGATCCCTCCACCATAATCAGGAGAATTGCTGTCGTTCACATAGTCAATATAAGCCTCGTCCAGTGGCCATGCATTGATAAGTCCTTCAGGAGCTGAAAAGTCCTGGTCGTTATCTATCGGGCCGTTTGCAAAACGGAAAGCCTCGGTAGTGCCATAGCTTTCACGGGCTGTTTTCCACGCTGCTTTTGCAGTATCGAACTTTGCCTGTGTAGGGTTTGCTGTAAAATCGTTGATGGCTGTTTCAAGGTCATTAGCATCATCAAGCGCATCCTGGTAGTTCTGGTAAACAATGTTAGCGTAGTTTTCTATAACGGCTCTCCTGGTAACAGTGCTGTTCCCTGAGTCATCGTCGTTGCTACACGCTGTTATAATAAGGCCTGACGCGGCAAGAAGTAGTAAGCTTAAAGTGACTTTTCTCATCTGTTTTTTTATTTAGATTGATTAAAAACAGTGCAAAAATAGGAACTTTTATATTAGATAAAAATATTTTTTTAAAGGAATATAAAAATTATTTGGAATAGTTATAAATAAACACGCTATGTTCATACATTTGCATAAAATTTTTTAAATGAAAAAAATCCTTGGACTATGCTTCGCGGTAGTAGCTGCCGCCTGCTCCTCTTCCGACAGTGGCAATGTAAACACGGGAAACTATGACCGCACAGCGCTCATGACCAGTTGGGCCGATAATATCATTATTCCCTCATTTGAAAATTACCAGGCGAAGGCCAATATCCTTACTGCAAAAGCAACGGCATTTTCAACAGCCCCATCACAGCAAAGCCTTGACGAATTGCGTGCGGCCTGGCTGGATGCTTATCTTGCCTTCCAGCACGTTGGTATTTTTGACGACACTAAAGCAAACGAGCTCCACCTTATTGAAGGCAGTAATACCTATCCTTCAGATGTAGCAGGGATTAACAGCAACATTGCATCGGGTACTTACAACCTTTCACAGCCGGTGAATTATGCCCGCGAAGGCTTCCCTGCACTGGATTATTTGCTATATGGTGTTGCTGATAACGATGCTGCTATTATTACGTATTATAGCGGCAATACCAATGCACGCAACTATGTTGCCGACCTTGCCTCCCATATAAAGACTGTTGCCGATGGCATTTTAGCCGACTGGAACGGCGGTTACCGGGCTACTTTTATTGCGGGCACAGGTACAGGCGTTAGCGCACCGATAAACCAAACGGTAAACAACTTTGTAAAGAACCTCGAGAAAGATGTACGTACGCCAAAACTGGGTATACCTGCCGGGCTTTTTAGCAACGGCGCTACGTTCCCTGATAAAGTGGAAGGCTATTACAGAAACAATGTAAGCAGGCAGCTCCTTACCGAGGCCATTACCGCCTCACGTGATTTTTTTAATGGCAAATATTTTGGTTCTCAAACTACCGGGCCGGGACTCAAAGGTTACCTTGATGCTGTAAATGCCGTTCGTGACGGGCAAAATCTTAGCGACGTGATCAATGCCAAATATGATGCTGCCCTTGCCGCTGTTGCCCTGCTTGATAACAGTTTCAGCAACCAGATAGCAAATGATAATACAAAAATGGTTGCGGCTTACCAGGCGATGCAGCAGCTTACAGTATATGAAAAGCTGGACATGCTGCAGGCGCTCAACATAAGTATCGATTATGTAGATGGTGACGGGGATTAAGTAACTTTATAAATTTTTAAAAGTGTATCTAACCACATAGGTACATAGATATAGATTGCTTCAAAAAAGTTAGAAAATTGACCTCAATTATAGTCAAACATAGTAATGAAGCTATGCTTCAATACTATTGTGGGCTTTAACTTACAACCTGAAAATTATGAAAACCTATGTATCTATGTGGTTAAATTAAATTTTAGACAGTTTCTAAGCTATGTTGCAAAAGCGATTCCATACCTATTTAAATACCTACACCGATGCCGCTACACTGGCTTTTTACAGGGTGGCCTTTGGGTTGATGATGTTTTTTAGTGTGGTGCGGTTCGCAATGAACGGCTGGATCGATAAGTTTTACATAAAGCCCGGTTTTCATTTTACCTATTATGGTTTCGAATGGGTGAAGCCAATAGGGATCTATACGTACTTAGTCTTTATAATATGTGGCATTTCAGCGCTCATGGTGGTTGCGGGATACCGTTACAGGTTAGGTATTGTGCTGTTTTTTCTGAGCTTTACCTATATAGAGCTGATGGACAAAACCACCTATCTCAACCATTATTATTTCATATCGGTTGTAAGCTTTGTCCTGATCTTTTTGCCTGCCAATGTATTTTTTTCGGCTGATGCCAAAAGGGATCCGGCAATCTTTAGCAACACTGTCCCACGCTATACAACAGACATCCTTAAAGTTTTACTGGCTATCGTCTATTTTTATGCCGGCCTTGCAAAACTTAATTCCGACTGGCTTGTTGATGCCATGCCATTAAAGATATGGCTCACCGGTAACACGCATTTGCCCATAATAGGGCCTTTGCTCGGCAGGGAATGGGTTGCCTATGCCTTCAGCTATATTGGCGCTATCTACGACCTTGCAATTGTTTTCCTTCTAATAAACCGCCGCACCCGCCTGTTTGCCTTCGCTTTGGTTGTGATATTCCATCTACTTACCCGCATCCTTTTCCCGATAGGTGTCTTTCCGTATGTTATGATCATATCGTCACTGGTATTTTTCAGCCCGCAATTCCACAGGAAGGTATTGGCTTTTCTTTTAAAGCTAATAACTTTCGGAAAGAAAAAATTGCTGCCTCCTGTTGAAACAACAGTATCGCCTGTAAGAAGGCAATTCAGAAGTAATGGAATTGCTTATTTTTTAGCATTCTTCCTTATTATCCAATTAGTGCTGCCGTTCCGTTACCTGCTTTACCCTTCAGAACTGTTCTGGACCGAGGAAGGCTTCCGGTTTTCATGGCGGGTAATGCTCATGGAAAAGGCCGGTTACATCCAGTTCAAGGTGTCCGACAGCATCACCGGTAAAACCGTATATGTAAACAACCGCGACTACCTTACGGCGTTCCAGGAGAAACAAATGTCGTTCCAGCCCGATTTTATTTTGGAATATGCCCACTTTCTGAACGACCTTTACGCCCGCAAAGGAATGGCCGACCCTAAAGTGTATGCCGAGAGCTACGTTGCCCTCAATGGCCGCCTCAGCACCCTCTATATTAATCCTGATGTTAACCTTGCGAAAGAAGATGAATCATTTGCCCACAAAACCTGGATACTGCCATTCAATGATACGATCACTGGGTTTTAGCTTCCTGCTGCTTATTGCCTTTATCCCGTGTAAGGTCTTGGCACAGGAGCATTTCCATACCGGAATTGTCGTTGACGAAAGCAGCAATGCCATTACCGGCGTACAGGTTATTGATACCGAAACCGGCACTACTGTCGTTACAGGTACCGACGGTTCATTTTCAATAAACACTGCTAAAGAGGAGTTGCACCTGGCATTATATAAAGAAGGCTATGCGCTTTTGGAGCAGGACATCACTGCCGGAATCCAAACTACTATAACGCTGCAAAAGATCACCGAACTGAATGAAGTTGTGATCGAGCGTGGCCGTGATCGCCTTTTTGCGTTAACCCACCTGAAGGATATAGAGGGCACTTCTATTTATGCCGGCAAAAAAACGGAAGTAATTGAAGTCGACAGGCTTACCGTGAATAAAGCGACCAACAATACACGCCAGATATACGCCCAGATCGTGGGGCTAACCTTTGCCGAAAATTCGGATGGCGGCCTGCAGCTTAACATTGGCGGCAGGGGTCTTAACCCCAATCGTACCAGCAATTTCAATACGCGCCAAAATGGTTATGACATCAGTGCCGATGTGCTGGGTTATCCCGAAAGCTATTACACGCCACCTTCCGAGGGGGTAGAGCGTATACAGGTGATACGCGGCGCGGCATCGCTACAATATGGTACGCAGTTCGGTGGGCTGGTTAATTTTGTAATGCACAAGCCATCGCCAAAACCCATGGAAGTAGTGGTAAGGAATACCGGCGGCTCATACGGGCTGTATTCCAATTTTACAAGTTTAAGCGGTACCGAGGGCAAGTTCAGTTTTTATACGCTTTTCAATTATAAACAGGGCGACGGTTTCAGGCCCAATGCACAGTTTAACAGCCGCAATTTTTTCATAAACCTAAACTACGAATTTACCCCGAAAACATCGCTCCATTTTGATTATACATTGTTCGATTACCTTGCAAAGCAGCCAGGCGGCCTTACCGACCCGATGTTTAACAAGGATATGTTCCAAAGCAACCGTACCCGCAACTGGTTCGATGTGAATTGGAACCTTTACAGCCTGCGTTTTGAGCATGCTTTTACGGATGATGCCCGCCTTAACGTACAGCTTTTCGGGCTCAATGCCTCACGCAGTGCGCTTGGGTATCTTAGCAATCGTGTCAGCAATGCCGATACCCCCGGCTCGGTGCGCGACCTTATAAAAGGCGATTTCGTCAACTGGGGCACCGAGATAAAATTCCTCCAGCAGTATTCGCTCAAAAACCAAAAAAGCGCCTTTATGGTTGGCATGAAGTACTACCAGGCGCGCAATACCGCGAGCCAGGGGCCGGGTAGCAGTGGGAGCGGGCCGGATTTTGATTATGCCAACGCCGAATTTCCAAACTACACGAACCAGAGTAGTTATGTATACCCCAACCTTAACCTTGCGTTTTTTGCTGAAAATATTTTCAGGCTTTCGGATAAATTCACCATCACTCCCGGGATACGGTTTGAAAATATAAAGACACGTGCCGATGGCTACTGGCGCCGCATCAATACCGATCTTGCCGGGAACATCATCCTCGACCAGCGTGAAGATGAAAACGTGGTTAAGAACCGTAACTTCATCCTTGCGGGCATAGGGTTTAGCTACAAGCCTTCGACAAAAGCGGAATGGTATGCCAATATTTCCCAAAACTACCGTTCAGTAACATTTAACGACATACGTACTGCCAGCCCCGGCCTTGCGATAGACCCATCTATTACTGATGAGAAAGGATTTACTTTTGACCTTGGCCTTCGTGGCAGGGCCGATGAAAGGTTCAGTTACGACACCAATATTTATGCGCTGTATTACAATGACAAAATAGGGGAGTATATGGCCCCGAACCCGAATGGTAGTGGCGCTGTGGTGCGTTACCGCAGCAATGTGGGTACTGCCATTACCTATGGATGGGAGATTTTGGCCGACTGGAACATAAGCAATACCTTCTTTAAGGAAAACGAAAGCTTTTTATGGACAGCCTTTGTGAATAACGCTATCACCGGAAGCCAGTATTTAAAGACCGACGTACCGAATACAAAAGGCAATGCAGTAGAGTTTGTCCCGCTTATTAACCTGAAAACGGGTACTACCGTAGGGTTGGGCAATTTTAAGGCATCTTTACAGCTTACCTATTTATCCGAACAATATACCGATAGCGGCAATGCCCCAACCGACCCCAACGATAACAGCTTCGGTATATTCGGGCAGATACCGTCGTACTATGTCGCCGACTTTTCAGCGTCCTATACCTGGAAGAACTTTAAATTGGAAGCAGGCGTTAATAATTTTACCAACAATTATTACTTTACCCGCAGGGCTACCGGCTATCCGGGGCCGGGCATATTACCAAGCGACCCGCGTACGATATATACTACATTACAAATAAAGATATAGCGCAGTTTAACGAAATGGGTTGTTTTTAAGTCTTTTCACAATCAAATTCTTTTCAAAATATATTTGATATAAGAATTTAAACTACATTTGGATATTATTTTCATATAAATTTGCGGGAATAAATCAGTAGTGCTATTTGATAAATGAAGAAGACTGAATATGCAATAGTGGATATCGAGACTACAGGTGGCAATGCCGGTGGCAGCCGCATTACAGAAATAGCTGTTATCATCCATGATGGGGAAGTTATACTTGAGCGTTTCGAAACCCTTGTCAACCCGCAAAAAGAGATCCCGCTGCCTATTTTTGCCCTAACCGGTATTAACAATGAAATGGTTAAGGACGCACCTGTTTTTGACGACATTGCAGAAAAACTGTTTTGTATGCTCTCCAACAGGATCTTTGTAGCACATAATGTCAACTTCGATTATTCCTTTGTCCGCCACCAGTTGGAAGAAGCAGGTTTTAAATGGACAGCAAAGAAACTGTGTACGGTGCGCGCGGCAAGAAAGATAAGACCGGGGCTGTCTTCTTATAGCCTGGGCAACCTTTGCCGGTCGTTGTACATACCCATAGAAAACAGGCACCGTGCTGGCGGTGATGCCGATGCTACCGCCATATTGTTTTCGCAATTGCTCGAATGGGATAGTGAAGGAGAGATGGAAAAAATGATCAAAAAGACAGCACAGGACCAGCGCCTCCCGCCAAACCTCCCGCCTGAAGATTTTGAGCAGTTACCCGAAAAGCCGGGCGTATATTATTTTTATGACCAATCGAAGAAAGTCGTTTACGTTGGCAAAGCAGTCAACCTAAAGAAACGGGTAGCTTCCCATTTCAGCGGCCATAAGATCACCCCGCAAAGACAGCATTTCTTACGGGATATTTACAGCATTTCTTTTGAAGTTTGCGCTACCGAACTGATGGCGCTGCTACTCGAATGTACCGAGATTAAAAAGCTGTGGCCTGTATACAATAAGGCTTTAAAACGCTTTGAACCCAAGTATGGCCTGTACGAATACGAGGCCCGTAATGGTTACCGGTACCTGGCAATTGGCAAGGTTACAAAATTTCAAAAATGCATTGAGGTTTTCAATCAGCTGTATGACGGAATACGGCTGCTGCAGGATCTTTCGGCACAGTTTGAAATTGACCACCGGTTCTGCAAATACTGTAGCCCGGGAGAAGGGGATGCACCTCACAAAGCGGACATCAGTAATTTACCCGATGTAAAGCAGCATAACCTGCAAATAGAACGTGCCCTCGAATTTTACATAAAAAGCAGGCCTAGCTTTGCCATCCTGGATAAAGGCCGGGCGGCTGATGAGCGCAGCTGCATCTGGGTTGAAAACGGACATTTTTACGGCATGGGTTATATCGCTTCGGATATAGGGTTTGCGGAACCTTCAGAGGCAAGGGATCATGTTACACCTTACCGGAGCAACCAGTATATCATGCACCTGCTGTATTCGTATGCCGCAAAATATCCTAACAAGGTTATAGCCCAAAAACCGCTTTGTGAAATAGAAATTGAATAAGCCTGGCGGAAAGATGTATTCCTCTAGAGGATCTCATCGATCATCCCGAATTCCTTTGCTTCAACAGCAGTCATCCAGTAATCACGTTCGCCCACTTTGCAGATGGTTTCATAGGATTGCCCGCTGTGCGATGCAATGATCTGGTACAATTCTTCCTGTATTTTAAGCACCTGTTTTATACTGATGTCCAAATCGGCTGCCGTTCCCTGCGCACCGCTTGATGTCTGGTGTATCATAACCCGCGAATGTTTAAGCGCCGACCGCTTTCCTGCCGCCCCGGCGCACAGCAGCACCGATCCCATAGAGAGCGCGACTCCTGTACATATCGTGGCAACATCGGGCGAGATGTACTGCATGGTATCGTAAATGCCGAAGCCTGCATAGACTGAACCCCCTGGCGAATTAACATACAGTTGTATGTCCTTATGGGCATCGAGCGATTGCAAAAAGAGCAGCTGCGCCTGTATGATGTTGGCATTCCGTTCTTCCACAGCCTCGCCAAGGAAAATCACCCTGTCGACCATCAGGCGTGAAAATACATCCAGCTGGGTCACATTGAGCTGCCGTTCTTCCATGATATAAGGCGTGAGTGCCATTGGCCTGGCATAAGCTTGTGTATTTGTAATGTATTTGTCAACATAAATACTGTTGATCCTGTGGTGCTTTACCGCATAGCTGCGGAATTCTTTTGAATCCATATTTTTAGTTTTAAGTTCGTATAAAGCATGAGGGAGCCGGCACCTTAAAAAAGGTGCACGGATAATTATATGTTTCAGGTTTATTTGCTAAAGATATTCCGGATCTTTTGGCGGAACGATTCGTGTTTTTTGGCGGTGAATACTTCGTTTGCTACTTCTTCAATCTCTGTTTTCAGTTTCAGGCGGCCATATTCACGGGCTAGTGCATAGGTTTCCTGTTGCCAATGAACACTCGCCTTTAGCTGTGGTTCAAGCAGCAGCCTTGCCTGGAACAGCACCCTGTCTTCAGGATTGCCGGACGACAGTGCATAGCCTTCTATTGCCTGCATATCATTCCATGAAGTCTTCATACTGCAGCGATTTGGTTTTTACGGTATCTTTTACTTTCTCAAGGCATTTGAATTTCTGTACGGTAGCCGAACGTGCGCCCGCAAACCCGAAACGCTGTGCCAGGCTTTCCATATCCAGTTTTTCATAATAGAACGCCGACAGCAGTTCAAGGCATTTCCGCCCTCCACTGGACAGCAGGTCGGTTAGCCTTCGCGATGCTACTTCGGTATAGTGATATTCTTCAGGTGTTGTCAGAATTTCGTCAACAGCACAGTCTGATGTATTGTTGTGTTTTATCCGGAGATGTCGTGCTATGCCAAGGATATACGATGCCTCACTATACCGGAGGGTGATGCCGGTACCGAACTCTTTTTCCATAAAGATCAGCAGCGCATCGTGAAAGAGGTCTTTTGCTTCTTCACGGGTGCCGCCCATCCTTGCCACATAGCGTGCCACCAGCGGGAAGGCTTTCACGTACAATGCCTCAAGCCTTGCCTTGCGGTCGTTGCTCATGCTATCGATAATATCTGTAGCCATAAATGATGTGTTTATAGATAAGTGCACAGAACAGATGGAATATCACCCATAAAAGTAAGATATTTTATTTTTCCGGACTTCAACTCTACGCCATCCCTTACCCATGAATCCTCGTCCCGGCAATAATATTTACGGCCAGCGCCACGATTATGGTGTTGAATATAAAGGAAATAATGCTGTGCATCAAAACATACCTGCGTATTGTTTTGGAGGAAATGGTCACGTCCGATACCTGGAACGTCATCCCTATCACAAAAGAAAAGTAGGCAAAATCGATATAATCGGGCGCATCCGGATTAGGGAAATTTATACCGCCGGACCCGTCCCCGTTTTTTATAATCGTATCATCGTGGTACAAATGGGCATAACGCACGGTGAAGATAGTATGAAAGAGCGCCCATGATGAGCATATTGCAATTAGTGTAACAATTGTTGCTACTCCCTTGTCAAATGATGGCGTATCGTTATTGAATATGAGTAAAAGCGCTCCTGAAAAGCTTATGCATACGGCTGTAAGTATAATTGCAAATATGGTGCTGATGTTATCGTCCTGCTTTTTTACGATTTTTTTCTGTTCGCCTGCCGTGGTGGTGCAAAAAAGAAACCACATCATCCCGGTCATTGAAATGGCAAATACATCCCACCCGGCCATAATACGTGTCATAATGCTGAGTTGTACAGGAAGTAGCCCGCCTGAACAAACCAACGCTAAAACCAACGCCGTTACTAATTTTTGATATCCATTGGAATGGAACACCCAGTTGGAAACCTTAGATCGCTTCATTGAAAAATTTGAGTTATGATGCAAGGTACAAATTAAAAGAAATCCGAGGTTGCTATGACCGGTTATTCATATAAACTTCTTAGCCATAATTTAAAAATGTTGCAGTATAGCCATTGCAGTAAAGTTTCGAATATAGCATTTGGAGAATGTGTACGAAAACTTCAGGATGAACGGAATGTGTGTTTTTTTTAATTGATAAGCCAACCATCAGGCAAAGAATAAACTACCTGCAACAGTCTCTTTTCATAATTCATTTTAGTCGATTTCCAGCTGTTTTTATTATAACGTATACGAATTGTGCCTGGTTTTATAAAAGAATTATGATATCTGCGAAAATATGCTGTATTTAACTTAAATAAAATTCTTTAGTTTTACAGGGTATTGCTCACATAACACAGAAGCTATATAATCCTACCATATTCCCTTTTTTTAAAATGAAAAGATGCCTTTTGATCGTATTGGTATTGCCGTATTTTTTATATGCACAGAACAAAACTACCGACACTGGGAAAAAATTAGCGTCGATAGAAAAACTGCTTATGGTTAATCCTGACAGCGCCCATGTGCTTATCAGGCAGATTATGGACCATAAAGTCAGGCAGAATGATACTATATATGCTATGGCCAACACTTATAATGGATATTATTATTTGGTAAAGAATAACCTCGACTCATCTATTTATTATTATGATAAGGCACTGGACTATGCTGCAAATACGCCATCTTACCGTGCACGGGCTTTACGGCTTATGGCAGCTCCGTACCGTAAAAAGGCAAATTATGAGAAGTCGCTTCAACTGCTCGGGCGCGCAGAAAAAGAATATAGCTCTATTAATGACACACGGGGACTGGCAACTGTATATGGGGAGATAGGAGCCAATTATAATGCGATGCTAAAGCCTCAGTACGCGATCCCATACCTTATTAAAGCGATTGCATTTTTTGAAAAGGCAAACAATAAAAAAGACCAGCTTCCCATAAAGCAGAGCCTGGCCAATACCTACATGAATATTGGCAACTACAAGTTTGCGATTGATTTGTATAAAGAAACATTACAAGGCTTTAAGGAGGCCGGAATGCTAAAGAATTATTATTTAACGCTTATCAATTACAGCGAATGCCTTATCACCGTTGGCAGGGACGATGCAGCTAAAACATCACTTTTGGAAGCGATAGCCGGACTGGGGCAGTTTAATGATAAAGAACTTATAGGCAGTGCTTATGCCACCCTCGGCAGGCTCGAAACCCAAAAAAGTAATTTTGTGCAGGGTGAAAAATATTACGAAAAAGCATTCAGCCTCCTGTCATCTGTAAATTCGGGAAGGACAGTGCCTTTGGCCAATTTATACATTAAATCGCTTACCTACCTGAAAAAAACAGACAGAGCCCGCGAAGTTATTACGCTTGTGGACAACAGCACGTTTAAAAGCAAGGCAAACTTACAGGACCTTGCGCACTATGAAAAAGCAAAGATCGAAGTCTATAAAAAAATTGGCGACCATACTATGGCACTTGCCAGCGCAAAAACCACGATAGAATTATTGGATACCCTGAACAGTACCCAGGATAAAAAAGCGGTGATAGCGATGCAGGCTGGCATACAGCGGGACTACCAGGGTAAGAAAAGCGATACGCTGAAGATGATCAACTCAAAACTAAAAGAATCAGTTGATAGTACTGAAAATAAAAAATTGCTTTGGATATGGCTTCCATTAGGCGTGTTAGCAGCATTGGTGTCTTACTATTTGTATAAAACAGTACAGCACAGGAGGAAAGTGGCCGAAAACAAATCTGCTATTAAAGAACTGGCAACAGAACAAAAAACGGCACGCAGGTTAAACAAGAAACTGCATGCAGATATTGAAGAAAAACGGGAACAGCTCCGCAATATTGAGTTAAAGGAAAGCGGTATAGAAAAATACTTTGAAAAGGTAAAAGGCTATGATCAGGACAAAGAGCCGGAAGTGAGAATGCCGGATATAAATCCTATGAAGACAGAATTAAAAAGTCTTCTTGGAGATGAAAATTATGGTGAAAACTTTCGGGAGAAATTTACCGGTTCCAATAGTGCATTTATAAAAAGCCTGGGCAAGGATTATCCTCAGCTTAGCGAAAATGACCTTTTCTTTTGTGCCCTGCTCAACCTGAACCTGCCGTATAAGGACCTTTCGATTATCCTGAAGGTAGTACCGGAGGCTGTACGAAAAAGAAAATACCGCATCAGGAAAAAGATGGGCATTAGCGAGGATCAGGACCTGGAGCATATACTGGCACAATATAATAAAAAATCAAAACACTGATTTTAAATAGAGTAGATTAATGTTTTTATTTTAATGTCCCGCTTTTGTCTATACCTGAAATTCTGCCGCTGAATTAATATGTGGTTATTTTGCCACCATTAAATCAGCTAATACGAATTTTATGAAGATGAATTTTTACAGGCTCGGTGGTTACCAATTATTCCTTGCCATTGCCCTATTTTTAAATTTCGGACTTTCTGCACAAACCATCCGTTATGTGAAACAAGGAGCGGGCGGCGACGGCTCGTCATGGGGCAATCCGTCAGGTAGCATCTATACTATGGTTGAAATTTCTCAGCCGAATGATGAGGTATGGGTAGCTGCAGGTAATTATACAGAAGATTTCCTTTATATGACCCCGGAGGTGAAGGTGTATGGTGGCTTCCCGGAAAGCGGCAACCCGACGATGGGGCAACGCAATTGGGCCGCTCATACATCAACTATATTTGGCAGTCCCTTTTTCTACGCAGGTTCCCCTGCAACGGTGCTGGATGGCTTTACTGTTGTGGGAGAAGATAATGACAATGGTGTTTGGGTGCAAAATTCGTCACCTACCCTGCGAAACCTGAATATAAAAGCCCCATTTGCCCTAAGGCTGGAATCATCTGCCAGCCTGGTAAGCAATGTACAGATTACAGGCCAAAATTACGGTATAAATGCATACGGCAGTACTGCGCATTTGCTGAATGTAACCATTGTTTACAACTGGCAATATGATATAGAAACACAAGGGTCTGCACTAACGATTTCCAACTCCCTTATAGGCAGTGTCAGCAATATGTCTGAAGTGGTGTCGGTAAGCAACTCTATCATAGGAACATCTATGGCCGGCGTATTTGTCGATGACGGTGCGGGGAATTTTACCCCTTCGCCCTCCGGCCCGGCTTATAATACAGGCAATACTGCCCTTTTCCCCAACGCAGCAACGGCAAAAGACCTTGGGGGTAATGCCAGGGTGAGTGGCAGTGCCATTGACATGGGGGCATATGAATACAGCCCTCCCACGATCCGCTATGTAAAAGAAGGCGGAACAGGAGACGGTTCCAGCTGGGCGCTCGCCTCCGGTGATTTCCAGCAGATGATCTATAGCAGCAATTCCGATGATGCCGTATGGGTTGCAGGGGGCAGCTACTCTCCCGGCGCAGGCCAGTCGTTCAGCATGAAACAGGGCGTAGCGATATATGGAGGGTTCCCCAATACTGGCAATCCGTCTATGGCAGATCGTAACCCCGCACTGCATGAGGTGGTGTTGAACGGCAATGGATCACGGGTGTTCGACAACGTTGGCCTTGACAATACATCAATACTTGATGGGTTTACGATTACAGGCGGAGGCGGTGTTATAAACGGTGCGGGTATGCAAAACACCAATGCTTCACCTCTGATTAACAGGTGCATTTTCAGGAACAATACCACGGGAGACTGGGGCGGCGGAATGTACAACAACACGAGCAACCCTGTCATAACCAATTCCCTGTTTCATCATAACATTGGCGGCGGCGGCGGTGCATCATTCGACCACAACAGCAGCGTGAATTACATAAATGTAACGTTTACTGAAAATACCGCGGGTAACGGAGGAGCCATACATACTTATAATGGCGGAGCGATGACAGCCTCTAACTGCATCTTCTGGAATAATCATGCTTCCGGCGACGGTGACCAGTTTTTTTCCCTGAGCAGCATGACGGTAAATAACTCGATTATATCTACTGATAGCGGTAATCTGGCCGGGGCTTATACCCTTAACAATTGTATTTCCGGCGACCCGGGATTTGAAGATCCTGCAGCCAATAATTTTAGCCTCACAACATGCGGCCCCGCCACCAATATTGGTAATAATGATTTCCTTGCCAATGCGGCAACGGCAAAAGACCTGGGTGGCAATGCCCGTTTAGACGGGTCGAATATTGACGCGGGTGCCTACGAATTCCAGCTGGTAAACGGAACTCCAGTTCCCACTGCGCCAGGTACCCAAATTTTTGAGCCAGGCGCGACCGTTGCCAATCTTGAAGCTACAGGTTCTGATATCCGTTGGTACAATGTGCCGGCAGGCGGAGCTGCACAAGCAGGCGATACCCAGTTGTTTACTCAAACCTATTATGTGAGCCAGGCTATTGATGGCTGCGAAAGCGCCCGTGTTGCCGTTGCTGTAACGGTAAATTACCTTCCCGTTCGTTATGTGAAGCAAGATGCATCCGGACTGGCAGACGGGAGCAGCTGGGCAGATGCATCGAACGATCTTCAGGCCATGATAAATGCCGATGGTGTTCAGCAGGTGTGGGTGGCACAAGGTGAATACCTAACGCCGCTGGACGTAGCGTTCACCATGAAAGATAATGTAAAGATATACGGAGGATTCCCTGCTTCAGGAACACCGGGCATGGCCGACAGAAACATCCGTCAGTTCGAAACAAAACTGGTGGGGAACGGTAACAGGTTAATTGACAATAACAATAACAACCTTACCAATACCGCGTTGCTGGACGGTTTTACAATGCTGCAAGGCTATACAGATAACAACGGGGGCGGAATAAGCAACATTAATGCCTTCCCAACGATTGCCAATTGTATAATCAGGGATAACCATGCTGCCAACTGGGCCGGCGGAATATATAACGAGGGCAACGGAAGTACAAAAATTGTTAACTGTGTGTTTTACAACAATTCAGCAAGTGGGGGCGGGGCGGCTTTTGACAACCTTAATGCCGCACCGGTATATACCAACGTCACGTTTGCCAACAACGATTCCAGCCAAAATGGCGGCGCGATACACACTTACCAGAATGCCTTATCCACACTTCAAAACTGTATTGTATGGGGCAATTATGCTGAGTATGACGGTGACCAGGTACTCTCTGCCGGAGGGGGCAGCGTTACCGCTAATTACACCATAATTATAAACGATGGTGAAAATGTTTACGGGCCATTTAACGGCGCAAACATATTATCTGAAAATCCGTTGTTTACATCTCCCGGTGGAGCCAACTACACGTTGAAGGCAGGCAGCCCGGCAAGAGACAGCGGGAGCAGTGCCCTTTACCCGGGCGCTGCGACAGCGACCGACCTTGCAGGAAACCCGAGGCTGGATGGTACCGCCATAGATTTGGGCGCTTACGAATACAAAGTCAGCTGTACTATTGCTACCGTATGGGATGGCAATGGCTGGAGTAACGGCACGCCTGTCTCCAACAGCTATTCAGTTACCATAAACGGCAATTACAACTCCGCGATTAATGGTGAAATAATCGCCTGCTCAGTTATAGTAAACAGTGGTGATGTCGTAATTGCAGAAGGCAATAACTTCAAAATAAAGGGTGCTGTAAGCATTGATAATAACAACGCGACATTCACGGTACAGCAAAACGCCAATCTCATCCAGATCGATGATGCAGATAATACAGGCACAATTAATGTAATAAAAGAAAGCGCCCCGTTGTACCGACTGGATTATGCACTATGGGTCTCGCCAGTCGCAGGGCAGAAGCTAAAGGCTTTCTCTCCACAGACATTGGATAACAGGTTCTATAGCTATAATCCTTTGAGCGATGCTTATGCTACTGTGGCTGCTCCTGCCGCTACTGATTTCGCCGAAGGCAAAAGCTACCTTATCCGTGTGTCGAATGCCCATCCGGCCTACGTGAGCGATGCTGTAGCACCAACACCGTGGGAGGGTACCTTTACCGGTGTCCCGAATAATGGAAATGTGAACGTGGCAGTAGTGCCAAATTCCTCGCCGACCCAGGAAGATGCTAACGGTGTGAAGGGCTTCAACGCCATTGGCAACCCGTACCCGTCAGCCATTAACATTGCAGCCTTCTTTGAAGCCAATCAAAATAATTTTGCCAATAATACCCCCATTTTCTTCTGGAGGAAAAAGAACGAAGCAGGCACCTCCAGTTATGCCTCCCTGACCCTTGCAGGCTACAACGCCAACAGTGGCAACCCGTTTGGCGACAGCAGCGACGGTGCGTTTGATGACCCGAATGATAGTGACAGTTGGGTCATCAACCCGGGGCAGGGCTTTATCGTGAGGGCAACTAATACTACCATAGTCTTTAACAACGGAATGCGTGCGGCTGTAAACAACGGCCAGATGTTCCGCTCGGCAATGGATGCTTCGGATAAATCACGACTGTGGCTGAACATTACCAATAGCGAAGGATTATTCGGGCAAACGACCATTGCCTACACGCCAAACACCACACTCGGCCTTGACTACGGCTGGGACGGTTCGGCCATGACCGATGGCAGCATTGCCATTTATTCCCTTGCGGGAGAAAGCAAATTGGGCATACAGGCGCGTCCGGCCTTCGACCCGGCAGATGAAGTGCCGATGGAATACAAGGTAACCGCGGCAGGCAGCTATACGATATCGATCGACCATTTTGATGGAGTATTCACCCAAGGGCAGAATATCTACCTACGTGATAATGTTTTGGGTGTGACACACGATCTGGAAACGGCGTATGACTTTACTACGGAAGCCGGAATAACAGCAGGCAGGTTTGATGTGGTATACGCAGAAGCATTGAATACTGATATACCCGCATTCGATAGCAACAGCATCATCGTCTACAAGCAGGGGAGTGCCATCAACATAAGCACAGGCAATGTGGATATGAAGTCAGTTGCGGTTTACGATATCCGTGGAAGGCTGCTGTATTCATCCGACAATATTAATGCGGCTGAAACATCGATCACGACATTGCAGGTACAGGAGCAGATGCTCATTGTGCAGGTGACTACAGTGGAAGGTGTAAAGGCATCTAAAAAAATAGTGTATTAAATTCCCCCTACAAGCAGCCTCCAAATTGGGTAGCAGAAAAAGGGCAGCGGTAGAGCTGTCCTTTTTTCGTTTATATATGAGGACATTGCCAATTTATTCCGTCTAAATTAATCGTTAGATAATAAATTTATATAATGCATTGATAATCAGTAGATTTATTTAATACATTATTTTTAAATGTCCCGCTTTAGTCTATACCCAAAGTTCTTGTTTAAGTTTTGAGGCCACTATTTTTGCCGGTAGATATCCCCACTAAATCTACCACAATTATGACTTCACATTATTTCCAATTTTGCAAACCGCAGTCTGCGGGTTTTTTACTACTCCTGCTTTTTGGTGTGTCCATGTCCGGACAAACCATCCGCTATGTAAAGCAGGGTGGCACGGGCAACGGTACTTCTTGGGCCAATGCCAGCGGCGATTTACAGGGTATGATTGATGCCGCTAACACCGAGCAGGTTTGGGTGGCCACCGGTACCTATAAGCCAACTCTGATTGTGGGTACGGGTACAAATGACCGACATAAATCGTTCCTGATGAAAATCAATGTGAAAATATTTGGGGGCTTTGCAGGTAATGAAACGGCTGCCAGCCAAAGGAACTGGACGGATAACGTAACCGTACTGAGCGGAGATATGGGCTTACAGGATAATGATGTTGACAATGCGTACCAGGTTGTGACAAGTTTTGGAAACGCAGGCACTGCTGAGCTGAATGGCTTTACCATTACAAAAGGGAATGCCAACGGGGCTACCTGGGTTTATATTAATGACGTACAAATATTCAAGGGGTATACAAATGCTATTTTAAATTGGGAGTCATCGCCGGCCTACAGCAACCTGAAAATTACAAATAACAAAGGCGGGGCTTATACTGTTTATAGCAGGCAGTCACTGTCTGTATTTGATAATGTAACGATAAGTAATAATACCGCAAACGACGGTGCGATATATTTCACGGGGCTGTCAGCCATATTAAGGAACACAACCGTAAGCGCTAATACAGGAACAGGCATAAGGTGCGAATATGCGATACCTGATCTTACAAATGTAACCGTATGCGGCAATACCAAGGGCATATATTATGCAAATGTTAATTCATCTACATTTAAAAATATTCTCGTTAACGGGAACGCAGGAGATGCTGTATACTTATCTCAGGTTGGCGGGTATAGCCATATGTTTGATAACGTTACCATATCCGGCAACGCAGGTTACAGCATTTTTAATAATAATAGCCAGTCTTTTATCACGATAAGGAATTCAATAATCCGTGGTAACCAATACGATGTTGTTTCCTCTAAATTAATGTACAACAGCCTGGTGCAGGGCAACAATGATTCCAGTTCCACAAATGGCAACGTTCACGGGGCAACAGATCCGTTATTCGAATATGAACCACCCTATACCAGTGCACCATTTTCGGATGGAGATTATAACCTGAGGCCTTGCAGCACCCTGGTCAACTACGGTAACAACAACTATGCGGGGAACCTCGCAACAGATATAGCAGGCAACCCACGAATTTATGGGCAAAATGTAGATTTCGGTGCCTTTGAGCTACAGGAGCCACAATCTTCAAGTATTACATTTCAGCCTTCTGCACCAACTACCCAGCAGTTTATAGCAGGCGCAACAGTTTCAAACCTTGAGGCTACAGGCAGTAACCTGAAATGGTACCGAACCGCTACAGGGGGGCAGCCGTTGGCACTCCAGGCACAGCTGGCTACAGGTTCCTACTATGTAAGCCAGACACTAAACGGCTGTGAAGGATATCGCAGCCATGTAAATGTAACCATTAATTATCCGGAAATTGTATTTGTAAAACCTATAGCTATGGGCAACGGCTCAGGCACCAACTGGGAAAATGCGTCAGCCGATCTCCAGGGCATGGTCAATGCTACCGGGGTACAGCAGGTTTGGGTGGCAGCAGGGACATATAAGCCAGCTATAAAGGCCGGTAACGGTACCACCGAGCAGCATAAGGCATTTGTAATGAAGAGCAATGTAAAAATATACGGTGGTTTTGCAGGTACCGAAACAGTATTGGAACAACGGGACCCGGCTGCAAATAGTAGCATATTAAGCGGTGATCTTGGTATAGAGGGTAATACGTCAGACAATGCTTACCACGTGGTTATCTGTTCCGGTTATATCGGTACTGCGACACTGGACGGTTTTACGGTAAGCCACGGCTACGCAAGGTATCATACCCCATCATTAACGCATACTGTTAATGGTAATACTATTGAACAATACGGCGGCGGTATATATTGTACCGGGTCTGCCCCGCTATTCGGCAACATTATCTTGTCTGAAAATACGGGCGATGACGGAATGGCTATGTTTGTTTCAAATTATTCCACGGTAACAATTTCAAAGCTTAGTGTACGCAATAATACAGGAAATCAGAGCGTCTACGGTACTGTAGCTATTAATTTATCTACTTTATTTTTAACCGATGCGATATTCAGCGGCAATAATCGTACGGCATTATATAGTTACGCTTCTACATGCAATCTTACCAATACAGCAATAACCGGCAATCTTATCGACGGGATTTATAATTTATCAGGAACCATCGAGCTAAGAAATGTTACCATAAGCGGTAACGGCAGTTATGGCATCCGTAATGACGGTACTGCGGCATTGTACAATACGCTGGTATATGGCAACCAATATGGTACTACGGGCAATTACAGCATAAACTACAGCCTGGTGCAGGGCGCGGACAATTCTTCAAACGGCAATTTTAATGGGTTTACAGATCCGCTGTTCGTCTATGCTCCATCGTACACAATGGCACCCTTTACGTCAGGCGATTACAGGCTGCAGTCCTGCAGTCCTGTGCTTAACGCAGGTAATAACGGGTATGCTTCGAATATCAGTGCCGACCTGGAAGGCTACCCAAGGATTTATAGTGCCATAGTTGACCTTGGCGCTTATGAATGCCAGTTCAATGCCCATACGGTTCCTCCTGCCCCCGGAGCGGAAGCGCAAAACTTTGATGATGGGGCTACAATTTCAAACCTCATTGCAACAGGAACAGACGTCAGATGGTATGCCGCACCTATTGGCGGCGCACCGCTGGATGGAAATACCCCGGCATTGTCGGGCACATATTATGTATCACAAACTGTAGACGGTTGCGAAAGCGCGCGCACACCGGTATCCATAACTGTTGATTATCCCCCTATACGCTACGTAAAAGCCGTGGCTTCGGGCTCAGGAGATGGTACGAGTTGGGCTGATGCTTCAGCCGATCTCCAGGCAATGATCAATGCCCCGGCCGTACAGCAGGTTTGGGTTGCAGGGGGGCAGTACCAGCCTCAATCGGGCGGATCGTTCAGCATGAAAGCCGGTGTAAAACTATATGGCGGTTTCCCTGCTTTGGGAAATCCGGGCATGTCTGCCAGAAATATCCGTACTTATCAAACCGTCCTTAACGGCAATGGCAGCAGTGTTATTAACAACAATGGTAATGGGCTTACCAATACCGCATTGCTGGACGGGTTTATCATTCAGGGCGGTAATGCGTACAACGGTGGCGGCATGTATAACAGTAACAGCTACCCGGCTATAAGTAATTGTATCTTCAGGAACAATACAGCCGATAACTGGGGAGGAGCACTACTTAACAGTGGCAACGGAAATACCAGTGTTACCAATTGCCTGTTCTATAAAAACCAGGCAGGTAGGGGAGGCGCTGTGTATGAAACCCAAAATGCACACACGGTGTATATAAATGCAACGCTTGTCGATAACCTTGCTATTAGCGATGGCGGGGCGGTGTATACTATTAGTAACGCATATGCACAGTTTTACAATTGTATACTGCATAATAACATGGCCTATGGCTACGCAACCCAGGTCTTTGTGGGGTACCAAAGCACCGCTGGATCTTACTACAGCATGGTCATGGGAGGCAACAATGCTTTTTACAACCAGTTTTCGTCCAATAACAGTGTTGGAGGCACGCCATTATTTACCGATGCCTTAAATGGCGATTACACCCTTCAGGCTATCAGCCCCGGTGTAGATGCAGGAAATATTTCCTATTTTGCCAATGCGGACACTGCGATCGACCTCTCCGGCGGCCTCAGGCTCTTTGGCGAAAGTATTGATGTAGGGGCTTATGAATACAAGCCTGAATGCGCTGTAACCACCGAGTGGGACGGAACTTCATGGAGCAATGGCACACCCGCGTCCTATGAATACAGCGCCATCATTAACGGTGATTTCGATTCAGCCGATAATGGTGAAATAATCGCCTGCTCAATTATAGTAAATAGTGGCGATGTCGTAATTGAAGCAGGCAATAACTTCAAAATAAAGGGTGCTGTAACCATTGATAATAACAACGCAACATTCACGGTACAGCAAAACGCCAATCTTATCCAGATCGATGATGTAGATAATACAGGCACGATCCATGTAATAAAAGAAAGCGCCCCGATGTACCGACTTGATTATGCCTTATGGTCTTCTCCGGTGGCAGGGCAGAAGCTAAAGACTTTCTCACCGCAAACACTGGATAACAGGTTCTATACCTATAATCCTTTAAGCGATGCCTATGCTACTGTGGCTGCTCCTGCCGCTACTGATTTTATCGAAGGCAAAAGCTACCTTATCCGTGTAGACAATACCCATCCGGCCTATGTGAGCGATGCTATTGCGCCGACACCGTGGGAAGGAACCTTCACCGGTGTCCCGAATAACGGTAATGTAAATGTGTCGGTAACGGGCATGGCAGATGATATAGACGGTTACAACGGGATAGGGAACCCTTATCCGTCATCAATAAATATAGCGGCTTTCTTTGAAGCCAACCAAAATAATTTAGCCGAAGATTCCCCCATCTATTTCTGGAGAAAAAAGAATGACGCAGGCACCTCCAGCTATGCCTCCCTGACCCTTGCAGGCTACAACCAAAACTCAGGCAATGCCTTTGGCGACAGCAGCAACGGTGTGTTTGATAACCCGAATGACAGCGGGAACTGGGTTATCAATCCGGGGCAGGGTTTTATCGTGCAGGCAACAGGAAGCACTGTTACTTTTAATAACGAAATGCGTGTAGCGGTAAACAACGGCCAGATGTTCCGTACAGCACAGGATTCGGGTGACAAGTCGAGGCTGTGGCTGAATCTTACCAATAGCGATGACTCGTTCGGGCAGGCGACAATTGCCTACACACCATTTACTACTTTGGGCCGCGATTTTGGCTGGGATGGTAAGGCATTGACTGATGGCGAGATTGCTATTTATTCCCTTGCGGGAGAAAATAAGTTCGGTATACAGGCACGACCTGCTTTCGACCCTGCCGATGAGGTTCCCATAGAATGTAAAATAACCGTTGCAGGCAACTATACCATATCACTTGACCATTTCGATGGGGTATTTACCGAAGGGCAGGAGATATTCCTGAGGGATAATGTTTTGGGAATAACCCATAATTTGGAAAGTCCATATCAGTTCACAACAGATGCCGGAATCATAACTGGACGATTTGACGTGGTGTATGCAGAGACTTTGGTTACGGATATCCCGGCATTCGATAGTAACAACATTATCGTTTACAAGAAGGGCAGCGCCATTAACATTAGTACTGGAAATGTAGATATGAAGTCAGTTGCTGTGTATGACATTCGTGGCAGATTGTTATATAGTGCTAATGACATCAATTCGGCTACAACTTCCATTACCAATTTACAAGCTCAGGATCAGATGCTTATTGTGGAGGTAATAACTGTGGAAGGCGTAAAAGCCGGCAGGAAAATAGTTTTTTAGTTCAACACTTTAGATATTATAGAAGAGCCGGACCTGAAAGGATTTGGCTTTATTTTTATCTATTTACCGATGCAGAAATTCGCAAAGATATTCCCCAGCAATTCGTCGTTAGTAACCTGTCCGGTAATTTCGCCAAAGTAATATAATGCCTGGCGGATGTCGATAGCCATAAGGTCGGCAGGGACGCCTGAGTTGAGGCCGAACTGCACTTTCTGTATTTCTTCCAATGCTTTTAGCAATGAATCGTAATGGCGGGTATTGGTTACGATGGTTTCGTTATTGCGAAGTGCGCCTGTATTTACGAAAGAGAGCAGCTTTTCTTTCAGTTCTTCAACGCCCGTGTTTTGTTTAGCGGAGAGCAGGAATAATTCGGGTATTGAACTGAGTATGTCATTTGTCTGGTCTTTGCTTAGTTTGTCTGCCTTATTGCCAATGATCACCAAAGGCTTCAGCGGAAACTGGTTTTTTATTTTTTCGATCTCAATTTTCAGGCGTTCCAATTGGGAGCCGTCAACCGTCAACTGGTAACCGTCAACCAAATAAATCACCACCTGTGCCTGCTCCATTTTCTCGAATGTCTTTTTGATACCAATGCTTTCCACCACATCCTGCGTTTCGCGAATGCCTGCGGTATCAATAAAACGGAACCCGATGCCGTTGATTACAAGTTCGTCCTCAATAGTGTCGCGTGTAGTGCCGGCAATATCGCTCACGATAGCGCGCTCTTCGTTGAGCAATGCATTGAGCAGGGTGCTTTTGCCTACATTCGGTTCGCCAACAATAGCGACCGGTATGCCATTCTTAATTACATTACCCACAGCAAAAGAATCGATGAGTCGTTTAAGTACAAATTCAATTCGTGACAGCAGTTCATGGAACTGGGTACGGTCGGCAAATTCCACATCTTCTTCAGCAAAATCAAGTTCAAGTTCTATCAGCGAGGCAAAATTCAGGAGTTCTTCCCGAAGTTTCGCAATTTCGTTGGAGAATCCGCCGCGCATCTGCTGCATTGCAATCTGGTGGGAGGCTTCATTATCCGATGCTATCAGGTCCGCTACTGCCTCTGCCTGGCTTAGGTCGAGTTTCCCGTTAAGGAAAGCGCGCAGGGTAAATTCGCCTGCATTCGCCATACGGCAGCCCTTACGAAGCAGGAGCTGGATGATCTGCTGCTGGATAAAAATCGACCCGTGACAGGAAATTTCTACAGTATTTTCTCCTGTGTAGGAATTGGTTCCTTTAAATAGGGATAGAAGTACCTGGTCGTATATTTTGGGACCATCAGTAATATGGCCGAGGTGTAATGTATGCGTTTTTTGCTTTGTAATATCCTTGCCGGAAACAGAAGTGAACACGCCTGCTGCTATGTTTATGGCATCATTGCCCGATATCCGTATCACTGCTATTGCACCAGCACCCGAAGGCGTAGCGAGCGCAACTATAGTATCCTGTGGGATCATATTAAATTCTTTTTGCAAAGATAGTATTTTGTGAGGGACTTAGATGCTTAGTTACTTAGGCTCTAAGATTCTCAGAACCTCAGTTTCTCAGAACTTCAGCCTCCTTTCTTTATCGTTGTGTTAAGGCTACTATAAAAAGTAAGAAAAGTTCATCCTTTTTTGTATCTTTAGCCTAATACAGAACCTTTTTTCCATGAAACAAATACTCTTCCCAACCGATTTTTCTGAAGCAGCAAATACTGCATTTATATATGCATTGCGGTTTGCCGATTCCTTTAATGCCGAACTTGTCATACTGCATGTCTATGACCTGCCTATCGTGGAAACTCCGGAATTGCCCGAAACAGCTACCGAGATTTTTGATATTGTCGAGATGAACCAGTTCGAAAGTTTCAGAGACGAGTTGCCAAAGCTGCATAATCTGGCAGAAAGCAATAACCTCGGGCATGTGCAAATGCGCAATATTCTTTTGTATGGCGACCTTGTGTACAATATCAATAAGGTTTGCACCGATGAAGATATAGATATGGTTGTAATGGGAACCAAAGGGGCTAGCGGCATCAAAGAGACATTTATAGGTTCGGTTACCGGAGCTGTCATTGCTAATGTAAAGGTGCCTGTACTTGGCATCCCTGCCGAGGCCGAATACCAACCGATAAAAAATATTGCTTTTACCACACAATATAAAGATAAAGATAATGATGCATTGAATCGTGCGATTGCTATTGCAGAGAAATTCGGTGCACGGATACAGTGCCTTTATATTACAAATACTGATGACCCAAAAGATATTGAGGAACGGATCAATGAATGGAAAATATATTACAGGGATAACAATATTGATTTTTTCAATATTGCCGGCGATCATATAGAACAATCAATTCTTGATTTTATAGAAAGCCAAAATGTAGGGCTCCTTGTAATGCGTGCCCATAAACGCGGCTTTTTCGAAGGGCTTTTCCATCGCAGCCTGACAAAGAAAATGGCCTACCACAGCAAAGTACCGCTACTGGTATTCCACGAAGAATAGCAATTGATCCCGATGGCGACATCGGGATTTTTTATTCCTATATTTACCGGTTTATGGAACAAATTGAATTTTATAAAAGCCGCCAGAAGGCTTTTCAGGAAGAATCGGCAACCTGCAGCCGTAAATACAACACTGTCAGCACTGCACGTTTTGCCGTTGCGTTGGTATTTTTGGTACTCGGATATTACACCTTTGTAAGCAATGATATTTTGTATCTCATTTTAGGGATGACAGTATGCTGTGTGGTTTTCTTTATTTTAATGAAATACCATACAAAAGTGGTTCGAAAGAAAAAACGGGCAGAAGCGCTTTTGTCGGTTAACAATGAAGAACTGGATTACCTCTCAGGGAAGGAGATACCCTTTGAAGACGGCTCCGAATTTCACGATACTACCCATGCATATTCACATGACCTTGATATTTTCGGGAAAAGGTCACTGTTCCATAACCTGAACCGGACACAGACTTTCAAAGGGAAAGAGAAGCTTGCCTCAATGCTTTTGGAAAGCAGCAGCCAAAGCGAAATACTAAAGCGGCAGGAAGCGGTAAAAGAGGTCGCAGCGAGGCCCGAATGGAGGCAGGAAATCATGGCGCTTGGAAAAATCAACAAAGACAGTAGGCTTATATACAACCGTTTGACAGCATGGGCAAACAGGGAAGGAGTAGCTTTTTCGCCAATAGCCAAACTTGTTTCAATAGCTTCTCCCATTGCGCTTTTACTTTGTTTTGGCGCTTACCTTATTACAGGCAACGGACTTTTTTCGAATGTTGCAGAATATCTTTTCGCATGGAACCTGCTTTTCCTGTTAGGCTACCTTAAAATTATAAAAAGAGAAACTGCCGATACGAGCGAAATACACAATATAATAGAGAGCTACGGGCTTATCATAAAGGAAATTGAGAGCCGGGAGTTCACTTCTGAAAAGCTAAGGGAGCTTCGGGGTAAACTTGTGGATGGGCAACAGAAAGCAGGTGATGCCATTATCAGGCTATCGGTACTTTTCTCGAGGCTAGACAGTATAGCCAATGTACCGGGCGCTATACTTTTCAACGGGCTTTCACTGTTTCATTTCCATACGCTGCGCTCACTGCTGGACTGGAAAAAGCGCCATGCACAGGATATCGTAAAATGGCTTGATGCTGTGGCGGAAATTGAAGCGCTTTCCAGTCTGGCAAATCTTACCTATAACAATCCGGGCTTTTCTTTCCCGCAACTCAATGACACCTATACTATCCGGTTTAAAAACCTCTCGCACCCGCTTATTAAAGAAGAGGGCAGGGTAGGCAATGATGTCGATTTTAAAAAGCATTATATGATCCTTACAGGTTCTAATATGTCGGGTAAAAGCACCTTCCTTCGCAGCCTTGGCATTAATATGGTGCTTGCGGGCGCGGGAGCTCCGGTATGCGCTTCCGAAGCCACTATACACCCGCTTCCGGTTTTGGTTTCGATGCGATTGTCAGACTCCCTGTCCGATAGCGAATCCTACTTTTTTGCCGAAGTGAAAAGGCTGCGTTATATAATGGACAGACTGCAGGAACAGCGGGCGTTTGTGTTGCTGGATGAGATATTACGCGGTACGAACTCGGAAGATAAACGCACCGGAAGCCTGAAAGTCATAGATAAGATGGTGTCCCTGAAAGCTATCGGGGCCATTGCTACACACGATATTGAAGTATGCAATATAGCATTGCAATATCCTGATCATGTTTCGAATTATTGCTTTGAATCGCAGATCGTTGATGACGAATTGTATTTCGACTACCAATTACGTCAAGGCATCTGCAAGAACAAAAGCGCTACTTTCCTTATGGAAAAGATGGGTGTTATAGAGCGGGAACTATAATATCGCTAAGTACTATCCGATTTCAATTTAACCACATAGGAGAAACATAGCTTTAAATAGCTTACAAAGGTCACAAATATTTCCAGCTTTAGTCAAGCATAGTCTTTGAAGCTATGCTTCATGCTATTGTGTCGCTTATGTTCACTCTTAAATTCTATGAAAAGCTATGTACCTATGTGGTTAAATTAATTTTAAACATTGGGTAAGTTTCATTAAATAATTAAAACCCGTAAAGCCAAGCGTTACGGGTTTCTTTATAAAGGGTCGATTAAATAGCGGAGTTAAAATTCCAAATAATAAGTTCCAAATCTCAAATTCCAACTGTTTGTTATTTGGGATTTGGTGCTTGGAATTTAAAAAATTTAGTTATTCAGCATTACCGGCATTACCAGCATGGTAACTGTTTCACCTTCGTCAAGGCCGTCAATAGGGGTCAATATACCTGCACGGTTAGGCAGCGACATTTCCAGCATGATCTCATCGCTCTGCAGGTTAGTCAGCATTTCGGTAAGGAACCTTGAGTTGAAACCTATCTGCATGTCGTCTCCCTGGTAATCACACGTCAAACGCTCTTCGGCTTTATTCGAATAGTCGATATCCTCAGCAGAAATATTCAGTTCGGTACCTGCGATCTTAAGTCGTATCTGGTGCGTAGTTTTATTAGAGAAAATAGCCACACGGCGTACTGAGCTCAGGAACTGCGTCCTGTCTATCAGTAGCTTGTTGGGGTTTTCTTTTGGAATAACTGCTTCGTAGTTAGGGTACTTGCCATCAATAAGGCGGCAGGTAAGTACATAATTATCGAAAGAGAATGTAGCATTCGAATCGTTGTATTCAATTTTGATCTCTGCATTCGATGTGCCAAGTATACCCTTAAGTATAGTCAAAGGTTTTTTAGGCATTATGAAATCAGCAACCTGTGAGGCAGTTACATCAGTCCTTGCATATTTGACCAGCTTGTGCGCATCAGTAGCTACAAATGTAAGCCCCTGTGGCGAGAACTGGAAAAACACACCCGACATTACCGGGCGAAGATCATCATTACCGGCGGCAAAGATGGTCTTGCTAACAGCTGTCGCCAGTACTTCGGCTGGCACAACAGTTACCGACGGGTCTTCAAGCGTCACGGCTTTAGGGAACTCATCACCGGATGCATACGCTAATGCATATTTACCGGAATTCGAGCTGATCTCAATAGTGTTATTATCTTCAACCGTAAAAGTAAGCGGCTGCTCCGGGAACGTCTTAAGGGTTTCCAGCAACAGTTTTGCAGGTACAGCCACGCTTCCTTTGCTTTCAGAATCGATCTCCAGCATTGCAGACATTGTGGTCTCAAGGTCGGAAGCCGATACTTTCAGTTCGGTGCTGTCTAATTCAAACAGGAAGTTATCAAGGATCGGCAGGGTGTTGCTGCTGTTGATAACGCTTCCCAATACCTGAAGTTGTTTCAGCAAATAGGAGCTGGATACTATAAATTTCATGTGTTTAGTTTAGTTTATTGGCAAAACCGCATGGTTTTACGTTGCACAAATATATCGTAATCAAATTGAATAGTGAAAATTTTTTATTAACACTATTTTGAATATTTCCTTTTTCTTAGCCATGTAAACAGCAGCCCGAAAACCAGCAGCAGTACTATTGGCAACCCGACAGTTATCAGCTGTGCCGTAGTATAGTTGTCATGCACTTTTTTCATGTTCAGCATGGGCAGGCTCACATTCTTGCTGCGGATGTTGATAAGTCCGGTATCGTCAAGCAGGTAGTTAACGCAGTTCAGCATAAAATCCTTGTTTTCATAAACCTCTCCGGTCCATTTGTCAAAGCCCAGTTCCAACGGGCGGCCTTCTTTGTCGAATTGGTTCTTAACCACATCACCATCGGCGATCACGATCATTTTTCCGGGTTTGCCAACAGTTTTGTAATCAGCATCTTTAAAAGGCAATATCCTGTTCTCATACATAGAGTGGAAGCTGCCTTCCAGCAATATTGCAACTGGTATAAAACCACCTTTTTGGTACTCTGCCGGGTCAAATTTCTCATTGACCATATCCAGGCTTATTGCCGTAGGTGTGCCCACGGTTTTTGAATAACGCGATGTAGCAAGGAGGATGTTCTTTTTAATGCCGTTCTTCAGTGTGTCAATACCACCTGCAAAATCAAATTTTATTCCTCCCAGATTTTTCACGATTGGGTTTTGGTTGATAGAATCAGGATAGACGAATGGTGCAAATTTCCACAGGTATTGCTGGTACTGCGTGTTATTGCCTTCGCCGCCCGTAGCAAGCTTTATAGGCGTTGCCATCTCATCCTTTACCAGTACAGGCGGAATGCGGAAACCGTATTTAAAGAACATATCGTTGAGTCCCAAATCCATTGGAAGGGCAGGCATGGTACCGTTATCGTTGATGCTGTCCATTTCGGCCTGCACGGGATCTATCATCCAAAGCGTTTTCCCGCCATTTACGATGTATTGGTCGATAACCTGTTTTTCCTCTTCGGTGAATTTTTCGCGCGGTTTGGCAATAATGGCAAGGTCGTAATGCTGTAATGCTTTCAGTGTCTTTTGTGGATCTTTAGCAACAGAATCAAGCGTAAAAGGTCCAAGATAGTAACTGTCTTTCAACTGTTTCAGGAAGCTTGCCATATTCTGTCCGGGCATTTCGCCGTTGCCCTGCAACACTACTACTTTTTTCTGTTTTTCTTTTATAATTTTATTAAAGCCATCTGCAAAGGCATACTCCAGGTTTTGTACAGAGCTTTCCACATTCTCCTGTGCCGATGCCCCACGCTGGTTTTTCAGTAATGGGATCTTTACGCTTTTGCCATTGCAGGTAGCAATGGCCCAAGGGAATATAACGGTTTCCGACTGTTTGCCTTTATCTATGACAGAGACGCTTGCCGGCTGCATTCCCGCCCTTATAAACCCTTCAATTACAGCTTCGTCCAGATTCGTAATCCCGGACATACTCTTCTTTATGGATTTTTCATTTGCCCTGAATTGCGGATTTTCCATAATATACATATTGTATATAAGGTCGCGTTTGGCGGCATCAGTGCCTTTATCCTCATCGATAGGGTTAAACAAACTGAACCTTACATTAGGACTGTAGGCTTCAAATTCCTGCAATAACTGGCGGGTCTCGTCCTGGAGGCGTTTGTAATCGTCGGTCACATCTCCCGCAAGGAAAACTTCTACATATATAGGATCAACCGACTCATTAATAATATTGAGTGATGCCTGCGAGAGGGTATAGCGCTTATCGTGAGTAAGGTCAAACCTCTTAAAGAAGTAATTGCCTGCAAAATTGAGCGCTACCAATACTATTATTGTAATAACAAGCTGTTTCAGGTTTTTGTTTTCCTTTGGTTTTTTTGTCGTTGTTTCTGCTGCTGTTTCCATTACCCTTTGAGTGATTTAAGTTTGTAAACAGTCAGTGATAAGAACAGTATTGTCACGCTCAGGAAATAAATGATATCCCTTGTGTCGAGCACGCCGCGGCTCATGCTTTTGAAATGGTAATCCATTCCCAAAGAAGCAATAAAACCGGCAAAGCCACCCGCAAAACCGGACAGCCCTTCGAACCCGAAATAAATGAAAAAGCACAGGAATACCGAAACGATGAAGGCAACAATCTGGTTGTCTGAAAAAGTAGAGGTAAAAATCCCAATGGATGTATAACCTGCGATTAAGAACAACAGTCCGAAATAGGAGCCAAGCGTGCTGCCCATATCGATGTTTCCTTCAGGGTTACCGTAAGAGGAAAGTACCACTACATATACTAGTGTAGGAACAATTGCCAGTACAATAAGCACTAGCGCACCGAAAAACTTGCCGTTCACGATCTCCCAGATGCTCAGGGGCTTGGTGAATAAAAGTTCAATGGTTCCCTGTTTCTTTTCGTCAGAAAAGCTACGCATGGTCACTGCCGGGATAAGGAAGATCAATATCCACGGTGAAAGTGTGAAGAAGGGGGCCAAATCGGCAAAACCGCTGTTGAGTATATTGAATTCACCTTCGAATACCCACAGGAACAGCCCGTTGAGCAGAAGGAAAATTGCGATGACAAGGTATCCTATCGGCGACCCGAAAAAGGATTTTATTTCCCTTAATAATAATGCTTTCATGCTTTTTTAAATATAATAACGTCCTGATGCTCATTTATTTTTCCCGGAGCCATACCAGACCAATATCCCCTGAAGTGATGGCTTATCTCAAATCCCCCGGCCTCAAGGAGTCCAAAGATATACTCTTTTTGGTAGGCTACATTTGCTTCTTTTACATTTTTATCCATAAGCGAATAATTTCCGTAGTTGTGCGGGAACGTCTTGCTGCCTTTTTTGAACATAGAACTTTCGCTTTCTGCATCCAATATAAAAAACGTTGCAAAACAGGACTTTCCGGGTTTAAGCACTCTTTTTATTTCCTTTATATAATGTGCTACATCATCCGGTAGCATGTGTGTGAATACCGAAGTAAGGAATACAAGGTCAAAATCATTGTCAGGATAAGGAAAAACTAAGCCTGATGCCTTCTTATCGGTACTAAGGTTATACAGATCGTTTTTTAGTGGGATAAGGGTAAAATGGAAATTCGGGTACCTGGACGTTATATTGGCAGTACACCAGTCCACGCCCTGCTTTACAATATCAAAGCCCTCATAAGATCCATCCTTATCAAGGAATTTTGTGAAAGGCACTGCCATCCGGCCAATCCCCGAGCCAATATCCAGTATCCTGCTTTTGGGTGTTATCCCCGTATAGTTCCTGAAATGGGCAAACATTGTAGTGCCTCCTTTGATAAAATCGCCACGGCCGGTAAATATCATTCCTTTTGGAGGCACAAGGCTTTTCCTGTCCCGGAACAGGTCGGCAGGAAAGTAGAGTATCCTGCGGGCTTTGTATCTCAGGCCTACAGGCAATGCATAAAAAAGTTTTCGTATCAGCGGGTTCATAAGTTCAAATTTAAGGAAGGCTTACAAGTTTATCAACGCTCCATGCCTCGGCTTTTTGGCGGAACATTGGTTTTGTAATGGCCCATGTTTCGCAAAACAGGTCGGACTTTCGGTACTTTTCCAGATCATCCTCGGTTTCCCAATAACTGTAGGTAAAGAATACCGACGGGTCGTTCCTGTCCCTGTATAGCTCTAAAAAACGGTTTCCCGGAAAGTTTCGTATATCCTGCTTCACCTGCTCAAAATTATCGAGAAAGGCAGCAACCTTATCTTCCTGAAATCCCATTTTTACTATCCGTACAAACATACTGTTTTTTGTTTTTATATTTTAATACCCGGGATAATTCCCCAGGTCAAAGCTCATCATAAAAAATAAGCCACGAATTACACTAATTTTTCACAAATTTAAAATTGGTGAATTTTACTTGTCTCTTAACTTACCGGAAAGAGAATGAAAATTTGTGGGAATTAGTGTAATTCGTGGCTAAACATTCCTAAACGCAATTGGTGCGTTTGCCCTCGCTAATTCCCCTTCGAAATTAAGGCGCCCTAAACACCACATTCACTACATCCCTGAACTTTAGCCCCAGCAATGTTTTTGCCGTACCTACTGTCAGAGGATTGCTGCGGTATATCGCTATCTCAAGGAATCCGGCCTCGTTAAATATTGCCAGCTTTTCACCTTCATAATCTTTCATCGTCCGCTCTTTTGCTGCAAAATAAGAATAGCCGGTGTTAATCGATTTAATATTTTTGTTACTGAAAGCCACTTCAAAGTCACGGCCTTTGGCTACTTCTTTTACCATCCTTTTTGAAATGTTAGTCACGCAGTTACCAAAATGGTCGATGTATACGACATAACCTTTTATGGATTTATTGTCGGCAGCTACAACAGCCTGCAGCTCATTTATTTCTTTTATTTCTGTAATCTCTTTGCCAATAACGTTCAGCAGGCCACCTTTAGCCAGATGGCAGGCCACGGTAACGAATACATCTGTATCTGACGAACCCTCAGGCAGGCGGTTGTGAATATTTATCTGTACTATTTTCTCAGGGACTATCTTTTGGGTAAGGATGCTCAGGATGCCATTGTCGGCACATATAAAATAGTGGCCGTTCCAAAGCATGGCAACATGGTTACACTCTTTGGTGAGCTCGCAGTCCACACCAATAAGATGTACCGTTCCCTGCGGGAAGCTGCTATATGCGGCCCCGATAATATAGCTGGCTTCGGAAACATTAAACAGGTCGACGTGGTGGGAAATGTCAACAATAGTGGCTTCCCTGTACTCCGAAAGGATTTTTCCTTTCAGTGCGCCCACAAAATGGTCTTTGAGCCCGAAATCGGTCGTCAGGGTAATTATTGACATAAAATTGTGTAAAACTTTTACAAAAAGCGAGATTAAATTTCACTAAATTTGAATGCAAAGCTAATAATTATATGGCTTATTTCTCTAATTAAAAAAACTTGCTTTTGAACGAAAGAATAATTGAACTGCACGATATTGCCCCGAAAGATTTTTGGGGCGCTCAGGACTCCCATCTTGAAACCATAAAAAAATATTATCCCAAACTGAAGATCGTTGCCCGCGGCACTACATTGAAGGCATTCGGTGAAAAAGAGATACTGGATGAATTCGAGACCCGCTTTAAGAGGCTGATGCTCCATTTTACAAGGTACAACACCATTGATGACAATGTTATCGAAAGGGTTATCCAAAGCGACTCGCAGGTGGAGCAAATGGACCCTAGCGACAAGATCCTGGTACACGGCATTGGCGGAAAGCTGATAAAAGCCATGACCCCAAACCAGCAAAAGCTTGTGGACTACATGGCCAAAAATGATATGGTATTTGCTATTGGCCCTGCCGGTACGGGAAAAACCTATACAGGTGTTGCCCTTGCCGTAAAAGCACTGAAGGAAAAACAGGTAAAACGTATCATCCTTACCCGCCCCGCTGTTGAGGCAGGGGAGAACCTGGGCTTTTTGCCGGGTGATATGAAGGAGAAGCTCGACCCATACATGCAGCCACTATATGATGCATTGCGTGATATGCTTCCGCCGCAAACACTGGAAGACTATATACTGAAAGGCATCATACAGATTGCGCCGCTTGCCTTTATGAGGGGGCGTACGCTGGACCATGCGTTCGTGATCCTCGATGAAGCGCAGAATACAACTCACTCTCAGATGAAGATGTTTCTGACCCGTATGGGCAAGAATGCCAAGTTCATGATCACCGGCGATCCCGGCCAGGTCGACCTTCCGCGCCGCACGATATCCGGTCTTAAAGAGGCGATACTTATCCTGAAAGATGTAGAGGGCGTGGGCATTATTTACCTTGATGATAAAGACATTGTTCGCCACCGCCTCGTTAAGAAAATTATTGATGCCTATAAGAGCATTGAGAATAATGATTAATTTTAGAGGTGCTTAGGGACTGGGGTTCTTAGAAGCTGAGATTTTAAACAGGTTACCAACCTGCAAGGTTTTTAGAACCTTGTAGGTTTAAATAAGTATTATTATATTACACCTGACAGGTATTAAAACCTGTCAGGTGTTTGAATTTAAAATATGGATTTTAGAAAACCTAAAACGCTTTTGTTATCACCGCTGATCGTTATAGCTGCATCATTTGCTGTGTTTTTGATAGATTTTATTTTTTTAGCAGGTAACGGTTCAGTGGGAACTTATGGAGTAAACAAAACTATTGGCTGGGCTTGGCAAATCGGAGAAATAGTATCTGTCTTTTCAATAATTTCATTTGTATTATTCGTCTTCGGGTATATTTTATTATGGATAGTAGGTTTACGGGTGAACAAGATAATTTCGATTGTTAATTTATGCATTTTACTTTTCCTGCCGGTGGTTTGGGCAATAGAGCATCTCAGGGATGAATACATGTTCACTTTTTTAACAGCAGCCGGAGTGATAATATCTTTAATAATAAATACTGTTTTTGCAATTCTATATAAATCGAAAGATAAACAAGGAGGAAGATAATATCTTTCTTATTTTTGCACCTCAACTACACAAAACAACAACGACACATGGCACAAAAGACCATAACGACTACCGATTTTAATTTCCCGGGACAGAAGTCCGTTTACCGCGGCAAGGTTAGGGAAGTGTATAACATCAACGACGAACTGCTTGTAATGGTGGCTACCGACAGGCTTTCTGCTTTCGATGTGGTGCTCCCCAAAGGCATCCCTTACAAAGGGCAGATTTTGAACCAGATCGCGACCAAATTCATGCGCCTTACCGAAGATATAGTTCCTAACTGGCTCATCGATACACCTGATCCCAACGTTGCCGTAGGACACCTGTGTGAGCCTTTTAAGGTAGAGATGGTGATACGCGGCTACCTGTCAGGACATGCCGGACGTGAGTATGCTGCCGGGCGCAGGGTATTGTGTGGAGTGGAGCTTCCGGAAGGATTGAAGGAGAACGATAAATTCCCTTCACCAATCATCACGCCGACTACCAAAGCCGATAATGGCGAGCATGATACAGATATATCACGCCAGGATATCATAACCAAAGGCATCGTTTCGGAAGAGGACTATACCGTGCTCGAAAAATATACCCGCGCGCTTTTTGAAAAAGGCACCGAAATCGCTGCGTCGCGTGGACTGATACTGGTAGATACCAAGTATGAGTTTGGGCGTAAGAAGGATGGTACGATTGTACTTATCGATGAAATACACACACCGGATTCGTCGCGTTATTTTTACGCCGATGGTTACGGTGAGCGCCAGAACAGGGGAGAGGCACAAAAGCAGCTGTCGAAAGAGTTTGTAAGGCAGTGGCTTATCGCTAATAATTTCCAGGGGCAGGAAGGCCAGCAGATCCCAGATATGACAGATGAGTATGTAGAAAGCGTATCCGAACGTTACATTGAACTCTACGAAAATATCATCGGTGAAAAGTTTGGCAAGGCCGATATCAATGACATCCACAAAAGAATTGAAAAAAATGTACTCGATTATTTAAATAAATAATTCAGACTAAGAATACGTTGAACCACCTGTTATCGCAGGTGGTTTTTTCATTTTAATAGGCATGCATAGTAAGATTGTATTTGTTAAATATGTGTTAAAATTAAATTTCACCGTAACGTTTACATGGTTGTATGCGTCTATTACTTTAAACGGGCTAATCATCCGGTAACAAAAAATAAAAACAACAATCATCAATTAAAATCATCATCATCATGAAAAAAACGATCATTTATTTAGGACTGGCTCTTGTAACATTTAGTAATGTAGCAATGGCTTCGAATGTTGAAACTGCTTCCGGCAAATTTGAGTTAGTTAGGACGTATGTGAACACAACGCCGCTTGGTGTAGCGATCTCTAAAGGAGATGTTGCAGCCGTAAAGAAATTCCTTGAATATGGTGCATCCATCACTGAAACATCTAACGGTATGACGCCCCTTATGATTGCAGCGCGCTATAACAATGTGGAGATCATCAAACTGTTACTTGAGAAAGGTGCCGATTGTAAGGTTAAGGATGAAAAAGGATTTACAGCCCAAAGGTATGCTGAACTTTCCAATGCCACAGAAGCTTTGGAAGTGTTAAAGGCGGCCAGGAACGCGTAAAACGTTTTCACCTTAAAGAAGAAAAGCATCCGCAGCAGCAGATGCTTTTTTTGTTGAATCATGCTAAAGATTTTTTTTTGCCACGAATTCCACGAATTAGCACAAATTGAATTATTGAAAGTGTAATTTGATTTTGACCATTTTAAGTTAAAAAGCTATATCACAGAGTTTCACAGAGGTTTTATTTAGACAACACCTTTGGTGAGAGTTCACAGAGCGTGACGAACGATAACACCCTGCTCTGTGTTCTCGCAAGGAACTTGCAAACTCAAATCACTCTGTGTGACTCTATGCCTCTCTGTGAACCTCTGTGGTAGTTCTTTCGCGAAAAATACACTATTTAAAATACGAAAAAGTTTCTCCGTTCTCCAAATTCAGCAATGTTTCATAAATAAGTTTTATCACATATTCCACATCGTCGCGGTGTACCATTTCAACGGTGGTGTGCATATAGCGCAGCGGCAATGATATAAGCGCCGAAGCCACACCTCCATTACTATAGGCAAAAGCGTCAGTGTCGGTTCCGGTAATGCGAGATGAAGCCAGCCTTTGGAAAGGTATCTCGTTCTTTTCGGCAGTATCGATTATAAGCTCGCGCAGTTTGTTCTGTACAGCAGGGGCGTAGGTAATTACCGGGCCTTTGCCTATCTGGGTTTCGCCTTCAATGCGTTTGTCGATCATCGGTGTGGTGCTGTCGTGGCACACATCGGTAACGATTGCTACATTGGGGCGTATGGTTTTAGTGATCATTTCTGCGCCGCGAAGGCCTACTTCTTCCTGTACGGAATTGGTAATATAAAGCCCGAACGGCAGTTTCTTTTTGTTTTCGTGAAGCAGGCGTGCTACTTCGGCGATCATGAACCCGCCGATGCGGTTGTCGATAGCACGGCACACGAATTTATTTTCGTTCAGGATCATGAAATCATCAGGATAGGTAATAACGCAGCCAACGTGTACCCCCAGTTTCTCTACCTCTTCTTTGGTAGCGCAGCCACAGTCTATAAAGATAGTCTCGATCTTCGCAGGCTCTTCCTTGCTGCGGTTGCGAGTGTGGATGGCCGGCCACCCAAAAACACCTTTCACGATCCCATTTTTGGTATGGATATTGACACGCTTGGATGGAGCGATCATGTGATCTGACCCACCGTTGCGGATAACGTAGATGAGTCCGTTCTCGGTGATATAATTTACATACCAGGATATCTCGTCGCTGTGGCCTTCGATGACCACTTTGTAGGGAGCATCAGGGTTAATGACACCAACAGCTGTACCATAGGTATCGGTAATAAAAGTGTCTACGTATGGCTTCAGGTAGTCCATCCATATTTTCTGGCCGCCGGACTCGTGGCCGGTAGGTGAGGGGTTGTTTAAATATTTTTCTAAAAAGGCAATTGAACTGTCGGTAAGTATAGAATTTGAGGCCATGAATTTAATTTTCGGCTAAAATATAAATTAGATTACAGAGTTATATAATAATGCATAATTTTGGCATAAATTTCTTAACAATGAAAGCACGGATATACTTTATATTCCTGGTATTTTTAAGCATGGGCGCACGTGCCCAGGTTGTGGTTACTGATACGATAGAAAATGACACGATAACCTTTAGCACGGAGCTGCGGGAGATTGTCATATCCAATGTAAAAGATTCCATATCGCCCGACGAAAAGAAACAGTTGCTCCTTTTGAGGAAAAGGGTGCTGAAGGTGTACCCTTATGCGAAAATAGCCGCCGAAAGGCTTACTATGCTGCACGACAATATGCAGAAGCTGAAGACCGACAGGGAAAGGAAAAAATATTCCAAGATCGTTGAAAAATATTTGGAGGACGAGTTCGAGGCACAGCTGAAAAAACTGACGAGGAAAGAAGGGCAAATTCTCGTAAAGCTGATATACAGGCAAACGGGCCATTCTACATTCGATCTTATAAAGGAGCATAAAAGCGGATGGAAAGCCTTTTGGTCCAACCGCATGGCACGGCTTTTTGATATTAATTTAAAAGCAAAATACAGTCCTGCCACCATTGTCGAAGATTATATGATAGAGGGATACCTGATCAAGGCTTTTGATGAAAAGCGCCTTATAAAACAGGACCCGGCATTTAAGATAGATTATGATGCCATAACCGATACTTGGCGAAAAAAATAAAATGATTTCACAGGCCTTGTTTACAAGGCTTTTTTAATGCTGTATATGCAATCTTTTAAGGTATTACTATTGTTTTAGCTATCTGGGTAGGGAATTTAACATTTGTCCTGTTATATACTAAACCAATTAATTACCTTCTATATGAAACAGAAATTACTCTTGCTGGCACTATTCACTTTGTTCAGTTTTCAGTCATTTGCCCAGGCCGAAGCCTATCCTGTACAGGACATAGTGCAGTGTAACAGTGAGGTTTTTGACCTTACTGCGCAGACACCCATTACTTTGGGAAACCAGGACCCACTCAATTTCACAGTTAACTATTATCTCAGCTGGCAGGATGCTGAGGATAACACTAACCCTATTACAAACCCTACTGCGTTTATGATAACCACAGGGAATATTGAGCAGGCGCTGTACATCAGGGTTACAAATACTAACGATGGCAGCTTTGATACAACGAGCTTTGTAGTAGGTTTTTGGCCAGCCCCATTCGTTCCCGACGTAAGTGATATAGCTGTATGCGACAGTTTTGTACTTCCTGCACTTGAGAGTGGTAATTATTATACCGATCCAAGTGGCTCGGGTGCAGTACTACCGGCGGGCACTGTTGTTGTAGACTCTCAAATGCTATATATCTATGCTTCCAACGGCTCATGTAGTAATCAAAGCAGCTTTACTGTAACAATACTCAATAGCCCTGAAACTGGCTTCTTCCCGGAAGTAGTTTCCTGCGAGAGCTACACGCTGCCAGCATTGCCGCAACCTTTTAATTACTATACAGGTCAGGGTGGCACTGGGACACAGCTTTCTGCAGGCGATGTTGTAACTACGTCGCAGGTAGTCTATATAATGGGTTCGAATGGGAGCTGTGTGGCAGAATATGATATCTATATAACAATAACAAACGGTGTTGACTGTAACTCTTCTCTCGAGCCACTCACAGCATGTGATGTTAATGGTGATGGTGTAGCTGCGTTCGACCTTGAGCCGATATTCGGGATTGTTTATAACAGTACGCCGGGCATATTGAATATGGGTATTTATGAAACATATCTGGATGCCCAGAATGGTACTAATGCTATTGGAGATATAAATTCCTATACGAATATAAATCCCGGACAGCAGGTGCTTTATGTAGGTATCGTAACCGAGAATGGGGTAGTGGTTCGCCAACTTGAACTCGTTGTGACACAATGCGAAGGTAATTTTACTGTTTCAGGCCACGTAGCTTATGATGCAGATGGCAACGGGTGCGATGAAAATGACCCACCCGCAGCAGGGGTGCAGGTGTATTATATATCCGGAAATTATGGAAACTATGCCTATACTGATGCAAACGGGAATTATACTTTTTATAATGTCCCTACTTCAGAGATCACCGTATATGTAAACACCTATTATCCTACGAATCTTATTTCCTCACCTGCAAATTATCCGCTGGCAGTTGATGACAATTTTAATGACATAAACTTCTGCCTTATGCCTCCGGCACCAGTAACCGATGTAGCTGTATATGTATACCCTATGACAGCTGCACAGCCGGGCTTTGCTGCGGGCTACATGGTTGCTGTATACAATTACGGAAATACTCCTGCAAACGGTACTGTATCGTTGCAATTTAATGATACACAGCTGGATTATACATCCTCAGTTCCTGCGGCAGCTCAGTCCGGTAACGTCCTGACATTTAATTATGGTACATTACAGCCTTACCAGACATCCTATATCTATGTCAATTTCACAGTGGGAATGCCTGGAGTTGTAGACCTGGGCGACGTACTTTCATTTACTGCTACTGTAACGCCGCTATCCGGTGATGCCAATACAGCTAATAATACTTATGAAATGACCCATATTGCGACAAACTCATGGGATCCCAACGACATTAATGTGCGTGAAGGCGAGCAGATCACCGAATTGCAGGCCGACGGTTACCTGCATTACACCATCCGTTTCCAGAATATGGGGAATGCCAACGCTCACAACGTAAAAGTGCTTACTATACTCGATGACAATCTTGACTGGACTACTTTCCAGACAATGGTTTCCAGCCATAGTTTCCAGACAAACCGCGGCGGCAACGGTAGCGAGGTAGAATTCAGGTTTACAGGTATTGAGCTCCCGGGCACAAATAATGAACCTGAAAGCCATGGTTTTATCGAATACAGGATAAAGCCCAAAGCGAATGTTGAAATAGGGGATGTTTTTGAAGCACAGGCCGGTATCTATTTTGACTTTAATCCGGTTGTGAATACTAATAGCATTACTACAACCATAATGGACACAGCAGGTAATAATGATTTTAACGCTGGAGGTTTCGTAATGTATCCAAATCCTGCATCTTCGAAAGTAACTTTGGAAATGCAGAGCGGTACAGCAAATAATGCTAGCGTAACTGTTACCGATGTATTGGGGAAAATAATAGTTAAAACTACTGTTCACGCCACACAGTCAGATATTGATGTGTCATCATTGAAAAGCGGAGTATATTTTATAACGCTTAATGCAGATGGCAAACTGGCTACCAAAAAATTGGTTATTAAATAAGTAACAGTGATTATGATAAGAATGCCGCAGTTGATAGTCTGCGGCATTTTTTATTTTATATATATCACTAATATTTGATACATAAATGGTAGAATTTATTTGGGTCACAGGGATATATTAGAAATCACTTACATGTTTTAAATCTAGTAGTGTTACAATAAAACGATTTTCTATTTAAGGATAACCAAATTCAAAAGCAACGTTGCTGTATTCATCTCTGTGGTCCCCATCCTCTCCTAATATTTTGGTAGTATGTCCATTCACTAACCCGTGGTATTTGCCACATATAGTTTCAGTACCATAAGTCTCATGCAGAATACTTTTATTGTGTATATCAATACATACAAGACTATCCCCTAACTTGTTAAGATAAATATCAGGATTAAAAATTGACAGATTTTCAGCGTAACATTCATTATAAATTTCTTTTTCTTCTTCTGAATATCTCTCTACAAATTTTTCGTAGCTATTTATAAGTCTCTTCAAAGCCATTACAAAACCAATATTGCTTTCTGCAGACTTGCCAAGCCATTATATGCAGTACTATAAATTCGCATTATAATCCTAAAATTAGCTTCTTTTATATTGTCCATTTTTATTTTTTAAAATTTCTCGGTTATAAAGTTGCAACTTACAAGTCAATCATCAAAAAGACTAAAATCAAGGTCTATAATAATTTGTTTCATATCTACTTTTTTATTAGTGCAGAACTCTTTTACTGTAGCTAAAATATTATAATTAGAATTAGTATTTCGTACAACAACGTAATAATTGTTATCACCATCTATATTATCTAAATAAGCTATGCCGTGACTATCTAAAACTGCAACCTCTTTTTTTAATGTGTTACTGCGAATATTGAGGTAATTTTCAATATCATGACATAACACAACTATCCTATCAAACATTCCATGGTTTGTAATTCGTCCTCTGGAAATACATACACTCAAAAAACCTCTGGTCATTTTTGAAAGTTTTTTTAATAACTCAAGAAGATCATTTAAATCATCAATTGACGATTGTTTTTCCTCGTCGGTTGTCATATTCAGGTAACTATTATATAAACCGGCATTCTTTGTTGCTTTCTCGCTAGCATCAGGTTCTACATCAAGATAACTTTTTTGCTTATTGCCTGAATAAAGTTCTTTAATTATCTCAGCCCAGTTTATCTCTTCGCAATAATATTGATTCTTAATACTCCTGAATTCCATGTCCGCCATAATGCCTCCGGTAAAAATATTTACCATCTGCTGTGGATTATGAACAACGTGATAAGATGTTTTATAACTACTGAGCTCGTTGATTAAGTGGCTGATCTTACTGCTATAGCTTTTTCCGTCAAATTCCGTTAAAGGTGAACAAATTAATAAGTACCATTTGGTTAATCCGTGAAATTGGCTTTCCGCAAACTGTGCTTTTACTTTTACGGCAAAATCTTTTTCCGTCACATCAAAGTGACTTTTAATTTGTATACCAATCTTACACTCATTTGGATATTCAATTATCAGATCCACACCATGGTCATTTAATGCTTGTGTTTTAAATACATTGGGATTTCCAATCAGTGCGCTTGAATTTTCAATATATCTTAGAAGCAAATCTAACAGATCATCATGTTTCTTATTTGTAAAATAAGATGTCTCAACATCTAAAGAGGATTTTCTATTAAAAATAGTACTGATATTTATAATTGCTTCTTGTTTAGTCATTTTTTAGTTATAAAAAAAGATACCTAAGCACCTCATATAGTGTATATTTTCGTATTTTTAAATCAAAATTCAATTGATGTTTTAGAGGAAATCTAAATCCCTTTAGCTATCCTAATCCTAATTATAGTTTGAAGGGAGAGAGTCATGATAAAAAGAAACTAGAATTTATATAATCCCGCCTCCTGTGGGACAAATTTCGGGAGTAACTTATTTTTTCTCTTTAGGTACAGCCTGTTTTTTATAAAGCGGTATAAAATAAGAAACCGTGTAGTTAAAGCCTACGCCAAATTTACCGTCATAAGTGCGGTTAAAGCCGGGTATATAAAGGTTGTCGAAACCGGCCGGCTTCTTATCGGTCAGCAGGTTGTTCAGCCGGAAGCTAAATCCTATAAAAAGGTTGTCAAAAACTTCTGCTTTAAGGCCGCCCACAACTTCAATCCAGTGTGCTGTAAGCCCGCTGTACCTGGTGTCAGGATAAATCGTAACCTCATCAAAATAGCCGGAGCTTTCGTAGGTTTTATACGAATTCAGGTTTTGGCTGAAACTTGCAAAACCATAACGGAGGCCCACATAGATCATGTTCTCCATATCAAGCCAGTTATCGTAGGCATTGTAGTCAAATCCTATTTTGAGGTAGCTTCCTTTGGTCGTGAAGTTCAGCTGTGCATCATTCACAGTATAATCAACATTGCCAAGCTCGGCTGCCGCATAGATTTTTTTGGTAAGCCTGTAGTCACCTACCACCTCGAGCCCCCTGAAGCCGTCATCATAAAAGGAGCGGGTCAGCCGGTGCAGGTCAACGCCTACGCGAAGGCCATAGCGGTCCGTTTTAACAGGCGGCGCAATCGTATCCGTGGCTTTTTTCTCTTGCGAAAAACCGGAAAACGAAAGCAGCAGCAAAAGGCTATAAAAAAATCTTGAGATGTGTTTCATTTTCGTTTTCAATATTAGTGGTCTCAACGCTAAAACTATCTATCCATAATCCGTCAGCAGCATCGGAATCGGTCAGTTTCGGGTTAGAGCCAGCCGGCTGGTCTGGATTAAGCGTAAAAGTGGTTTTATATCCGCAGGCACGGGATACATAGAACTGGTTTGTAGTATAGTTAAATTCTAAAAAGTCAGTATTGTAAGGGGTAAATTGCCCATTCGATAGCCTCCTGGTAAACATAAGCCCCCATTTTGTAGTTGTGGCATTTGTGCGTAGCGGCAACTTTATATTGTTGAATGTAGTAGTTACATCATCGGCAACAGCAGGGAGTGTGTCCGTTTCTCCTACCGCATAATATTTAAAATTAACCACATTCACCAGCTCTTCGGTATTATCCTTGTCGTAAAATTCCACAATAATGCTTGGAGTGGTAGGAGTGGTTTCAGGACAAATATCGTCCTTTTCGCAGCTCAGTACAAAACACGTCACTACCAGTAAAAGGGTTATGGATGCAATTAATCTTTTCATAGCGGCAATGCCTTTTTAATTATCTTTTTTCCAAAAGTACAACATTTTCCACATGATGCGTTTGCGGGAACATATCTACCGGCCGGACACGGGTGACTTTATATACCTCGTCCATCAATGCGAGGTCACGCGCCTGTGTCGCCGAGTTACAGCTTACGTACACAACCTTATCAGGTGCGATACGTAATATCTGTTCGATAACATCCTTGTGCATACCGTCGCGAGGCGGGTCGGTTATAATTACATCCGGCTTGCCGTGCGTGGCAATAAATTCCTCATTGAAAACCACTTTCATGTCTCCCACAAAAAACTCGCAATTGGTAATATTATTGCGCTTTGCGTTTTCCCATGCATCGGCAATAGCTTCGGGAACGGCTTCAACGCCTATTACTTTTTTAGCCTTGCGCGATACGAACTGCGCTATTGTTCCGGTGCCGGTATATAGATCATACACTACCTCATTGCCTGTAAGATCTGCAAAGTCGCGGGTTATGCTGTACAACTCATAGGCTTGGTCAGAATTCGTTTGGTAGAATGACTTGGCATTAATGCTAAAGCTAAGGCCTTCCATCGATTCCAGTATATAATCGCGGCCTTTATAAAGAATGATTTCCTGATCGTAGAGGGTATCATTGGCCTTTTGGTTCACCACATATTGCAGCGAGGTAATGCCAGGAAAATTATGTGCAAGGAAATCCAGCAGGAGTTCCCTTTGTTCTTTATTATCGTCGAAGAACTGTATCAGTACCATGATCTCGCCGGTAGATGCCGTGCGTATCATCAGTGTACGCAACAGCCCCGAGTGCTCCCTGGGGTTGAAGAATTCCAGACCGTTTTCATTTGCAAAATCCCGTACGGCATTGCGTATCATATTGCTTGGATCTTCCTGGAGGTGGCATTTGGTGATATCCAGGATCTTGTCCCACATGCGCGGAATGTGAAAGCCCAGAGCATTCCGGTTATCTATTTCTTCACCGCTGCGGGCTTCTTCCTCGGTGACCCAACGGGCATTTGAAAAAGAGAACTCCATTTTATTGCGATAGAAAAATTGCTTTTCGCTGCCTTTTATCGGCTCAAATTCAGGAAGCTCCACCTTACCGATGCGCTTGAGGTGGTTGTACACCTCGCGGTTTTTATAGAAAAGCTGCTTATCATAATTCATGTTTTGCCATTTACAGCCGCCACAGGCTCCAAAATGCTGGCATGGAGGGATCACCCTGTCGGCCGAATATTCGTGGAAATGCACTGCCTTGCCTTCGTAGTAGGCCTTCCTTTTTTTGAATGTCTGTACATCCACAACGTCCCCGGGTACTACATTAGGTATAAAAATTACTTTGCCGTCCGGTGCCTTAGCTACCGAAACGCCTTTTGCACCTGCATCGAGCACGGCTACATTATCGAATACGATCTTATCGGTTATCTTCCTTTTTCCCATGCGGCAAAAATAAACCTTTGCAATTAAAAATCAGAAAATATTTTCATCTCAGAGTAGGTGGGCATGAAGCAAAAGAAAAATTGTATTTTAGCCCATATAATTCACCTATTATGAAAAAAATAGTACTCTTACTTTGCTGTATTACAGCGCTGCATTCGATTAATGCCCAGGAAAGCCTGCTACAATTCGATAAAAAATATTATGAGTGCGAAAACAAGTGGGTGGCGCTGCCCCTTACAGAAAAGGATACGGCGTATATGATCGGTGTGGTTTACCTTGATGAACAGGCAGGATTTACCTTTGGTTATGAGGGCAAGATGACTATTACGGATAAATACAGGTCCCATATAGAGTCACCAAGGACAAACAGGATGATCTATAGGATACCGGAAGAATATACCCAAATGGCTATTATACCAGATGCCAAAGTGCAGGAAATGAACCTGCCAACTGAACCTGACTGGCTCCCAATTTACAGGAAAGGAGAGGATGAAGTGCAAAGCCAGGTAAAACGGGGTTTTCATTTTAACCATATTGGAGGTAGCCTGCAAGCTATCCCAATACTGCTAAAAGCCTACGCTAAGGAACCACATGCTGAAGGGCTTGAATTTGAGCTTGCGTATGCCTACAATGCAATTGAACAGCCTGCTAAAGCTATAGAGGTTTTAGAAAAAGCAATTAAGAATGATCCGAAAAATTATATGTTTTACCGTGAGCTCGGTTATTCTTACATACTTGCAGACAAATTTGGTGATGCTGAAAAAACATACAAAAAAGGCATTGCAATGTCAGACAACGCATATCAGCAGGCAGAAATGGCTTTCAATATGGCGGGTGCATATTACAGGTTGAAGGATAAGAAAAAATTCGATGAGTGGGTTGCTATCACAAGAAAATATGCCAAAGAAGATACTATTTACTTTAAGAACCTTTTACTTTTAGAATCTAAATTCGATAAATAATTATGCCAGCCTATCTCGCCCTGCTTCGCGGCATCAATGTCAGCGGAAAAAAGATTATCAAAATGGAAGACCTCCGCAAGCTGATGGAGGCAGCCGGATACGGAAATGTAAAAACTTATATCCAGAGTGGCAATGTGATCTTTACCAGTGATGAAAAATCAAAAGAGAAAATCTCTAAAGTTATTGAAAAACTAATTGAGGTGCAGTATGGCTTTGAAGTTTCGGTATTTGTGGTTGATAAGGGCGATCTGTATAAGGCTGTTGATAATAACCCATTTATTGAAGGGAAAATACCCGAAGAGTCCGGCACAAAAAAGTTGTATGTTACTTTCCTGAGTGAAGTACCATCCGAAGAAAGCATGGAAAAACTAAGGCAATCGCCGATAGGGGATGATGTTATCGAACTGTATGAGGATATATTATATTTTAAACTGGCCACTGGCGCCGCCGATTCGAAGCTGTCCAACAACCTTATTGAAAGTAAATTAAAACTGAAGGCTACAACCAGAAACTGGAACACTACATTAAAACTGATCGAACTACTGGAAAGCAGATAAGTTAGTGCCTGTTTTGCTGTTTCAGCCAATTCACAGCTTCGGACAATGCTTTACCAGCAGTAGTTTCGGTGTCAGGATGTATTGGCCCTTGGTAAGGCTTGTGATTCCTGTCGGCAAAAACCGCTACGGTAAGCAGGATATTACTGCCATCCGAAAGGTCGAACCGCTGGTTGCTTGTTGGCACACCATAGGTATGGGTTCCAAAACTTTTTGTTTTAGGCCTTCCGCGAAAAGCAACTGTAACCGCCTCACCCGAACTGGCTGTAAGCGTATCCTTCAGCACGGCAACGTAAGGATCCTTGTTTTTAAGGATATATTCTTCCTCTAGTATAGTATCGCTATCTCCATCGAATAAAAATTTTCCTTTGTCATAACGCCATGTACTTTCTTTTCCATCAGGGTATTGCGTATATCCTATGATCCCATTACCAAGTACAGGGCCAATGCCTGCCAGCATAGGCGACATATCCCCTCCAAAATTCCCCCTTAGATCAATTATCCAACCGATTAGCCCCTGCTTGTCCCTGATTCGTATATCATTTAGTAGGTTATCAATATATTGCTGCTTCTGTTTGGCATTGCCCATACAATATCTTACTCTTACATAGCCTATAGTGCCAGGTACTTTTTCGTCATGCAAAACAGGTGGAGCTCCTTTAGTATCTTCAGATTGATCTGTAATTGGAGCAAAATAACTATGGCTGTCGCCAAGCAACTTTAGCGCATAATGTATGGAAGGATAGGTGTCAGCAATCGTTTTTGCATCACCGGCTTTTTGTCTTACCTTTTGCCGTAATTCAGTCCAATCAATCTTTTTTCTATTCACAGAATTCTTTTCAAGGATGGCCACCACTTCTTCTATATAAGCCGTAACTTCAGGAGAGGTATGTTTTTTATCGGGCATACATCCCAGTGAAAATATAAGTAATAGTAAATATTTGCTCATTATTATCTATCGATACAGGTAAACTACTTTTTTTGTTAAAAATATAAAATTATTACTGTATTCAAAATGAATTGATTAATTTTATGGAACACAAACAAATCAACATGAAAAGAAATGCAACTGCTGTTTGGGCAGGTTCGCTTAAGGAAGGGGCAGGAAAGCTTACTACCCAAAGCAATGTACTGAGCAACACACAATACTCGTTTAAAACACGTTTTGAAGATGGAAATGGCACCAACCCTGAAGAGTTGATAGCTGCCGCACACGCCGGCTGTTTTACGATGCAATTGACTGCTTACATTAATGAAGCCGGTTATGATGTAGCTTCTATAGAAACAAAGTGCGATATCGACTTCCAGGACGGTAGTGTTGTAAGCTCACATCTTTCGGTTATAGCAAGGATCGATAAAATAGAAACGGATGAATTCCAACAGCTCGTTACTAAGGCAGAAACAACCTGCCCTATATCAAGGCTGCTTAATACTGCAATCTCATCGAATGCAACATTGGTACGGAGTTAAGTTAAAATCAGATTTCATATTAATTGAGAAGCCCCGATTTTTCGGGGCTTTTTTAATGAATATAGTTCGAATTTTACCACAAAGGCACAAAGATTTTTCACAAAGTTTACAAAGCTATAATTGTCAAATACACAAGGCGTTATCTGCGCAGCCTTGCGAACCCTGTGCAAAACCTTGTGGACTTTGTGGTAAATTATTCAGCCATAAAATTTATATTTGGATATAATTTTCCACTATGAACCGTTTCGACAGGATTACCGCCATCTTAATACAATTGCAATCCAAAAGGGTAGTAAAGGCACAGGACCTGGCCGATAGGTTCGGCATAAGCCTGCGTACGGTATACCGCGACATCCGCTCCCTTGAGGAAGCAGGTGTGCCTGTATATGGCGAGGCGGGTATAGGATATTCGCTTGTAGATGGTTACAGATTGCCTCCCATCATGTTTACCCGTGAAGAAGCTATGGCTTTCCTTACGGCCGAAAAGCTCATGGAAAAATTTACCGATGGCAGCCTCCAGCAGCATTTTGGTTCCGCGATGTATAAGGTCAAGGCGGTTTTGCGCGTAAGCGAGAAAGATATGGTGGAAACGCTGGAAGACAACATTCTTGTTTTGGACAGGAGAGTGGATAACAAATCACCGGTCAATATACTGGATGTATTGCTGAAAGCCACTGCCGAAAAGAAAGTCGTAAAACTGGTGTACCGGGCTTTTGGAAACGAGCAGAACAGTGAACGCCTAATAGAGCCACTGGGAATTTTCCATGAGAACGATAATTGGTACACTATAGCCTGGTGCCATCTTAGGGAAAGCTACCGGCAGTTCAGGGCCGACCGCATAATAAATGTACGCCTTACGGAACAGCCACAGCAGGAACGCACATCTTTGAAGGAATATTACAAGCAGCACCAGGAAGTAAGAGATAAAATCGCGCTGCAAAAAGTAGTTATCCGCGTGCAAAAAGACGTTGCCAAATACATGGAACAGCAACGGCATTACTTCGGTTTCATATCGGAAATCGTGGCTGAAGATCACATCGAGATGACATTTCTTTGCCAGTCGTTCGAAGAAGGCCTTGCCCGTTGGCTATTAATGTTTGCCGATAAAACCGAGATTATAGAACCACAGGAACTCAGGGATCAGATTGCCCTGCTCCTTGAAAATATAGTACAGAAACACGGGCTGCCGAAAAATGCAGAGGTGTAGGAAGCTATTTGTATTTTGGAATTTGTGATTTGGAATTTCTTTTAAAATTGCCTTTTCTTTAAATTTTATAAGCAATAATTTTATTTTTAGTAATTTTACTCACTCAAATGGATGATTTCTCTCCAAAAGCAGGAATGGCTGATTAAAAATATAAACAGAATTTACAATGTCAGTTTTAGAAAAATTAAGTTCGGCAGATGCCATCATGCTGGAAGAGAAATATGGGGCGCACAACTACCACCCGCTGCCTGTGGTTTTAAGCAGGGGTGAGGGCGTGTATGTATGGGATGTGGAAGGTAAAAGATATTATGACTTTCTTTCGGCTTACTCAGCTGTCAACCAGGGGCATTGCCACCCGAAAATTATCAATGCGATGATGGAGCAGGCGCAAACGCTTACACTTACATCGCGTGCATTTTACAACGACCAGCTGGGCAGGTACGAAGAATTTATAACCGATTACTTTGGGTTTGATAAGGTATTGCCAATGAATACCGGTGCCGAAGCTGTTGAAACGGCCATTAAACTTTGCCGCAAATGGGCGTACGAAGTAAAAGGAATTGCAGAACATGAAGCGAAAATCATTGTTTGTGAGAACAATTTCCATGGCAGGACGACCACAATCATTTCGTTCTCCAATGATGAGAATGCAAGGAAAAACTTCGGGCCTTACACAGCCGGCTTTATCAAAATTGCATACGACGATATTGAAGCGCTTGAAAACGTTTTGAAGACCGAAAAAAATATAGCAGGTTTCCTTGTAGAGCCTATACAGGGTGAAGCAGGTGTATATGTGCCTGCCGAAGGTTATCTGGCAAAAGCCAAAGAATTATGTACCAACCATAATGTTCTTTTCATTGCTGATGAAGTACAGACAGGCATAGCACGTACAGGCAGGCTGCTTGCCGTACACCACGAGAATGTACAGCCGGATATATTGATCTTGGGTAAAGCAATTTCAGGCGGTTCCTATCCTGTTTCAGCAGTACTGGCGAACGATGAAATAATGAATGTCATAAAACCGGGCCAGCATGGCTCTACGTTTGGCGGGAACCCTATTGCAGCAGCAGTAGCTATTGCTGCGCTTGAAGTTGTAAAAGACGAGAGTTTAGCAGAAAATGCTGAAGCACTTGGAAAGCTTTTCCGTGAAAAAATGAATGAATATATTGCAACAAGCAGTATTGCAACCCTTGTAAGGGGCAAAGGCCTGCTAAATGCCGTCGTAATAAACGACACCGAGGACAGTTCGACGGCATGGGATATTTGTATGGCAATGAAGGATAATGGCCTCCTGGCAAAACCAACACACGGTAATATAATCCGTTTTGCGCCGCCATTGGTCATGAACGAAGAGCAGCTTCTTGACTGTGTAAGCATTATCACAAGGACACTTAAACAATTTGAAAAATAAGACATAGCTATTAACAGGAATTTATATGGACGACCAAAAGTCATTTTCTGAGTACAATTCTTCTTTTGATTCTTTTGAACTGCAACTGAATAGTGATGCAAAAGATTTTTTACGCGGTGCCTCCAGCTGGGCCACCGGGCTTGCTATTATGGGGTTCATAGGCTCCGGGTTTATGTTACTGGCTGCATTAGCAATGTTTGCCGCCGGAAGTTCGCAGGAAATGAACCGGGCCATGAACGGCATGTCGGTATCTTCCCTGGCATTAATGTACCTGCTCATGGCGGTTATGTATTTTATCCCCATGCTGTACCTTATAAAATTTGCCTCGGCAACAAAGCAGGCGCTCAATGAAAATAACACCAGTAAACTTTCTGCTTCCTTCAGGAATCTCAAGAATCATTTTATGAGCGTTGTAATATCCATCATCCTGATAATTATCGCCTTTATAGCATTTGGCATTATGTTCGTAGCAGCAGTAAGCGGCAATATGTAATTTAAACACAAACTATATAAAATGCCCGCTTAAACGGGCATTTTTTTATTATAAGAAATTCGTTTTCCGTCGTTCAGGTTTTCCTCTTGGTCATTTTGTATTAATACTGATATTGAAGTATCAGCAAGCAAATTCATTTCCTGTCGTTTAATTTTTTATATTTGAGTATACGCAACAAAATTTATAGATAATGGTAACTATTGTCAGATTCTTAAAATTTATACATCCAGCCCTGTTTGTATACTGGCTGGTAAGTAAGTTCATTAATATATCAGAAAACCATCTGGTTGGCGCGTTGTATGAAATGTCCTCTTTGCTTTTTGTTGTGCTTACTATTGCAGTTCCTGTGTTTATACTAGTATATTGGTTTAAAAACAAAGGGATATTAAATAAGAAGGATAATATCCGTTTATCACTTCACCTTGTATTCGCAATAATAAATATAATCCTGATGACATTAGATCCTGCGATTTTTTCAAATCTGGCAATAAACGTATAATGCAAATAATTAGTAGTGAAGGTAAGTCCCTGCTTACGATGATACGACAATAGGTTTATTAATAAATAAGAAAAGCCGGGAAACACTATATTTCCCGGCTTTAATTTAAAATAATTTTCGGTTGCCTTATCTAAACCGGTTCGCCTATATAGCGCTCATTAAAAACTTAACAGGCCTGTTATTGCCATGATCGGGTTTGCAGCCACTTAAGCAGAACCATGCGGGTGTACACTCAGTACAGGCCAAATCATGTGCAAGGCAGGCTCCAGAGGAGTAAACACAGCATCCTGTGTAGTTTCCGCAGCATCCCCAGTCACTGCCGCATCCAATCGGGCACCATCCGCTGCAGTCTCCTGCATTCATGGCTACAGTGGCACCTTCAACGAAATCATGAAAGTCATCTGCCGGAACATAAAAGGAATAAAATTCATCATAGGTAATTTGTTCTCTATCTGTATTACGGATGAAATTCAGCAAGTTCAGGTCAGAAGCAAAATTATATTTTGACATTTCTGATTCCAAAAGTTCAACATTTTCTTTTAATGGCGCAATATTAACTTTTAAATCTTCCTGGAACATAAAAAATGTCCTGTCCACAAGAAAGGTAGGGCTCAATGTACCTTCTATAACAGTAGAATGCGCTGCTATAGCCCTCAGGTTAGCACCCACAGCTGATTTTAAGTAAGAAATACCTGAATAGGATGTCATATCCAGATTCTTGTCGATAACTTCATGCACAAGGTCCTGGTAGCTTTGGTCCAGCATAAGTTCCAGTATTCTTAATTCTTCTTCAGACATGTTTACGTCCCTTAGTTTCTCTGCAAATTCCAGGGCTTTCTTTTGCTCGAAATATTTCCAGCCTTCTTTTGAATTATCAAAGGAATATTCTAAAGAAAAGAATGTCACATCATTTTTAGTATCACTGTACGTAAAATAGGTTGTGTAAACAGATCCGTCTTTGTCTACAGAAACTTCGAGATCTCTTGCTTCGTCATCATAAATAATGTTATAGGCAGCGCTCGTGCCTATTCTTTTATTTATGGATGTTTTTTCTTCGGCTGTATCTTCTCTGTTACAGCTTAGCGTAATCGTCAATGCGGAAATGATTACAAAAAGTAAGGAAAATTTTAATTTCATTTTATAAATTTTTATGGTTTGAGTGTGCAATATAAAAAAATATAGCAATCAGTAAATGCTAACAATTTGTTAAAATAATAATTAATGTTTTGAAATAAACGGTATTATTTAATTTATTTGTAATTATATCTATATTTTAATAACTATAATTAAATTTCAAATAGTGATATTTAATAATCAATTTTTCAGGCAGGTTATAGATGAATATAAATCCATCCCCGTTTTAAAGCGACCATTTTATATAATTTATTACATTTGGCACTATGAAAACAATTTATATCATTTTGCTGTTCGGGGCTGCTTTCCTGGCGCTGTTCGAGCAGTCACAGGCAAAGCCCAATATGATTATAATGATCGTGGCTATGGCTGCATTTATGATAGGCCTTATGCGGCTAATGGCAAAAGTGCCAGGCAAGGATGAGCATCAAAATGAAGGGGAGGAAAGCGATGGCACGATTTAAAATTGGTGACGAAGTAGCCGTACTTGATGATTCCTTCAGCGGGCGCGTAAAAGGGATCAAAGGCATTACGGTCATAATTGAAACTACAGAAGGATTTGAACTGCAGTTTGAAGAAAATGAGCTTGTTAAACTTCATAATACAAATGACATGAAGTCTTTTGTTTCTTCCCAGTCCTTAAGTTCAGTCCTTAAAGAAAAAGAACTTCCCAAAAGAAGGAGTTTTGTAAAAGAAAAGAAATCGAAGAAGGATGGATTCGTACTGGAAGTCGATCTCCATATAGAGAAACTGGTTCCCAATAAAAAAGGGATGTCCAATTACGATATACTTACACTCCAAACGGATACTGCCAAACGCCAGTTAGAATTTGCCATACGTAACAGGATGCCTAAGGTTGTCCTCATCCATGGGGTAGGCGAGGGTATACTTAAAGCCGAGCTCGACTTCCTGTTAGGCAGGTATGACGGGATTACATTTCAGGATGCCGATTACCAAAAATACGGCCTCGGCGCTACAGAAGTGTATATTAAACAGAATCCTGACAGATAGAAGCATCCCGTTAATGCAAGATAGCAACCTTAATTCCGGGCACACTAATCAACTATGTACTAAGGTGTAGGCGCATAGTTGCCAAAATAATATTCCCCGGGGAAAAGTGGGTCGCCTACTAGAAGGTCGGATATAGCAAATGTCTGGCCGCTTTCATCAGAATCTTTTCCAAAAACAACGTTATTAAAGCGGATCTGATGCTCTATACCAGCAGGACCGGATGCTGTTACAGTTTTTATAGTTACCGTGCCGGATAGTGCCGACCAACGCTCTGTAATAACAGGTGATATCGGCTTTATCACGTCGCATATATGGGCCTCGGTAATAGAACCATCATATACCAGGAATAAAACTTCGTTTAGATCCGTTTGCGTTGCCAGGTCTATGGTAACATCAGGCCCACCCGCAACTGTAGGAAATGTGCCGGGAACAAAATCGATTATAAGCGCTTCGCGGGCGTTTCTCTCAAAAATCAGAGTGTTTTCCGGGCAATCACGAACAAAAGGAAGTTCATTGTCATCCGTAATGAAATCAAAAGAAAGGCCTATCGGGGTTATTATAGAACCGAACTCGTTATCAACAATCCGTGTTGTTTGCCCATCCTTTGTAAAAGACACATCCACGAGTGTAATTTTGTGGCTGTAACCTGTAATTATATTATTGGTGTTCTTTATCACGTCGGTAACCACCGATATTGTACCCTGGCCACTCCATTCCTCAATGACAGAAGGAGAAGCCGGCGCCGGAAAGGAACACAGTGAATTAGCATTGGGAGTGCCACTGTAATTCCTGTAGGTAATGGTATTACTGCCGGCGATGGGTATCAACGTCGGGATATCATTTCCTTCCGCGTCTTCACCTGTAGGCACGTTGACCAATGGGGTTGACCCAAAGTTGATCATCAGCACTTCGGTACCATTGATCTTGTAATATATATTGCTGTCTCCACACCGGGCAGGAGCACCATCTGCAAAGTTGAATGAGTTAAATGTCATTTCGCCATCATCACATCCCATAGCTAATACCAACAGGGCGATAAGTCCAAAAATCTTTTTCATATAAAGTAATTTTCAACAAAAATAACGTTTTTAGCGAGTTTCCGAAAGGTTTTACATGGCATTCCCATAAAATATGATTGCAAGCCATTTTTCAGTAATTTTGCGGTGATGAAAAAAGTTTATCTCGACAACGCGTCCACTACTCCCATACATCCCGAAGTGCTTCAGGAAATGATGAAGGTAATGGCAGAAAATTATGGCAATCCTTCCTCCACCCACTCCACCGGGCGGAGCGCTAAAGTGGTGCTGGAAACCTCCCGTAAAACCATCGCTTCGCTTATTAACGCCGAAGCACGCGAAATTATTTTCACATCGGGCGGTACTGAGGCAAATAACTGGATCATTCGCAGTGCGGTAAAAGATCTAAAAGTTCAGCGTATCATCAGCAGCCGTAGCGAGCACCACGCAGTTTTGAATTCTGTTGAAGCAATAAGCGCAGAGTATGGCGTTACTTTGGATTTTGTGCGTTTGCTGCCGAGTGGCGCTGCCGACCTTACGCACCTGGTGGCGCTTCTATCGGATAATGTTCCCACACTGGTAAGCCTTATGCATGTAAATAATGAAACGGGCGCTATCCTGGATATCGACAGGGCGGGGCGTATCTGCAGGCAGGCAGGGGCATTGTTCCATACGGACGCAGTGCAGTCGGTTGGAAAAGAAAAGTTAGATATGCAAAACCTCCCGGTTGACTTTTTAGTGGCAAGCGCGCATAAATTCCACGGGCCAAAAGGTGTTGGTTTCGCATTCGTCAGGAAAAATATAATGCTTCGCCCTATGCTATACGGCGGGGAACAGGAAAAGGGGCAGAGGGCAGGTACCGAAGCCATACACCAGGTTGCAGGTATGGCAAAAGCGCTGAAACTATCCTATAGCACACTTGAAAAAGATAGGGAGTATATTACCTCCTTAAAGCAGTATCTCGTTGAGCAACTGGCTATCCATTATCCCGATTTTAAAGTTAACGGACAAACAGGTAGCGATAGTTCGGGATTATTTTACAATATCGTAAATGTCCTGTTGCCAATGTCGGAAGAGAAAACATCAATGATATTGTTCCATCTTGATATGAAAGGCATTGCTGTTTCACGCGGCAGCGCATGCCAGTCGGGAAGTATAAAGCCATCGCATGTGCTCAGGGAAATATTGCCAGCCGAAGAAATAGGGAAACCGTCGCTGCGTATTTCTTTCAGCCACTATAATGACAGGGAAGATATCGACATGCTTATTGAGGCCCTGAAGTCAGTGTAAAATAAGAAACATTATCGTTGATTTGGTGGCATGTATTTTGCTACGTTTGTAAAAAAAATTAAACACATGAAAAAAATTATTTTCAGCCTGCTTGCCATAGCAGGATGTATTACGACAAATGCCCAGTCAAAAGGAAATTTCGAATTTGGGCTTAATACAGGACTTAATTTCAGCACGTCCACTTCAAGCGATTATGGTAGTATGGATACAAACTACAGTTATAATTTTGCCGGATCGGCAGAATATTTTTTCTCTGAAAGTTGGGGTATAAAGGCAAAGCTGACCTACGACAGGAAGGGATGGGATAACGACCTTATTGATGATGAACTAGGACGCACATATACCACTGATATCAATGCTGACTACCTGACCATACCGGTGATGGCGAGCTGGCATTTTGGGCGTACTAACAATTGGTACCTTAATTTTGGAGGTTATGTTGGTTTTTTAATGAGTGCTAAAGAAACCAGGTTTGACACCGATATAAAGCATGTATTCAATACTACCGATGCCGGGCTTGCACTGGGATTGGGCGTGAAGATACCGGTTTCTGATTTTATAAAGATTTTTATCGAATACCAGGAGCAGGCAGGTGTTATCGATGTTTTTAAAAATAATGACTATGATCCCGTTTTAAACTCCCGAAGTGCTATAAACGTTGGGATCAATTTTTTACTGTAATACTCCTGATGTACTATATAAAGATCCGCGTAAGCGGATTTTTTATACCTTAAAATTATTTTTTCTTCTTTCGGCCCCAATTCCTTTTCATCTTTTTATAGGATGTTTTAGAGACTGTGGAGTTTTTCTTTTTTCTTGAGATGCCTTTTCTTTTCCTTGAGTTGATGTTATTGACCAGGGAATTCTTCACGCCCAGCTTGTTCTTTTTATGGCTGCTTTTCCTGGCTTTCTTTTTAAGTTTACGGCTCATAGTATGCTATTTACAATAAAGATATTGCAAATGATCTACCTGCAAAAAGACTATAACTTTCCTGTAAGAATTGTTTACTACTTTGCGAGAATGACTTTATTCATTTTCTCCTGCTGGGCATTTGTCGGCACCAGCGTAAAGCTTAAAAAATCAATTATCCATGTCCCGTCTTTTTTTACGGCATGGCTTACCAGCCTCCACGGGATTTCAGGGCTGAAAAGGTCGATCTTATATTGTTCCATTATTGTTGCCGTGGTACCGCTCCCGTCAATCCTTATTTCGCGCGTATCCACGGTATACGCAATAGTTCCGAGTGTGGGGTCGTTAAGTGCCTCTGCCATGTTCTCTGCATACGTATCCCGGTTGTAGATCTCGGTAGGATCTGTACCGCAATACAGGCCATTGCTGTCAAGAAGGTTTTTGAAGTCATCACCCTTTTTGTTTTTAAGCGCATTATGAAAAGTATCCATCAATGCTATAACCTCTTTCTTTGCCATGTCTTCCGGGGTGGCCTTCCCGGTGGTTTCGGTGACTGTCTTTAAAGGTTCTTTTTTTTCACATCCGCTTATTGAAGCCAGTAAAATCAGGACGATTATGGAAAAGGATTTTTTCATCAGGTGCTTATTATAAGGCTAAAATAATGATTTTTACTTTTCACTCATTATTTTGCAGCATCATTTAGCCCTGGGTCTCATTACATTTTTTATAAATTGAGATGTGATTTGATTAATTTTTTACGAGAAGGGCAAGGCTGGTATATTTGGAGCCGAGTTTTGTTTCCCATGGCAGCTCGCCAAAAGGCATTACATGGGCCTGCATTCCCTCTTTCACAAGCCTTTTTACCGCAAGGTATGGTCCCGGAATAACATGGCCGTCCTGCCATAAAGGCTTCATAGCCGGAAAATAATCATGAAGCACGATGATGCCATTCGCTGTGAGTAGCTTCAGGGCTATAGGTATTTCCTGGTAAACCATATTAGAATCATGGCTGCCATCCAGGAATATAAGGTCAAAGCGGTCCTGGCAGCTTTCTGAAAATGCCATCGATGTATTTGCTACGAACGAAACAAAATTGAAATTCATTTTGTCCATAATTTCAGAAGGAGAGGGCTGGTTATCGAATTTCAGGCAAGGCCTGTCCTCACCGAAGTTGACATCTACAATATCAACAGTCGTAAGCTTTGCTTTCTCTCCTTTGCTAACATGGATAGCGTTGAGCGCTGCGGCAATATGGAAAGTCGAAGCGCCTACATGTGTGCCTATCTCTAACACCGATGCAGGCTTAAATTTACACATAAGGTAATACAATGCCTTCCTGTCGCCTTTATTTACACCACCGGATGTGGCAGGAAAGTCAAATTTGCTTAATGTTTCTTTAGCGTCTTCCCACTGCTTTGCAATTTCAGCATCTCCAAAAATTCCTTTCAGGTCAATACCACTGCCACTGATAAGGTTATTCGCATTGGTTGAAATTGTTTTTATTTTATTTAGTTTTTTCTTTGCCAGAAAAAGCCAATACTGCTTAAATAATTTTTTTTTCAGTTCCATAGCTAATAATTTGGTATAGCTAAAGTAAGAAAAAAACGATATTTATCATAAATTTATGCAAAATTACTTTTTATGAATGTTGATTTTTTTATTTTTCGTAATTTTCGTTAGTGTTTACAGGGTGTGTGAGGAAATCAAAATAATATTACTGTCTGTGTTTTTTTGATCTTTTAAAGTAGTATTGTGTATTAAGTAAATTATTCGTCCTTAAATTCTGCTTATTTTGTCATAACTCTTTTTAAATCAAGATCCTGGAAATCGAAACTGAAATCTATGTTTGGTGAAATGCCTTTCATCTTTATGCTTTGGGCTTTTCCTTCCTCATCAAGGCTGAAAATAGCAAAAGCATCAGCATTCATGTCCTGGTATTCCCATTTTAGGGCAAAAGTGTTGGCATTATAATATTGCATCGGCCCGTTAAGTTTTGGTGAGCGAAGGCTTCTCAACCAAAGCTGCTTGTCCTTCATGAATACCTCTACTTTCCCGAACCATTTGTCTTCATAGATACCTATATAATCTTCGGCTTTTACTTTTATCTTTTCGTTGGCTTTTACGGTTTTCCATACTTTTTCAGATACGTCATCAGCTTTTCCATAATATTCCTTAAAAAGCGGAGCATAATAATCGGTCCATTTATGATCATCCAGCCCGAGGTAGCTGTCAACTATGCTGTTGGTAACCGACATGAAAACGCCCGCGCCGCCTTCAGAAGTATTTGTAAGTACTACGATGCCAAGATTCAGGTCGGGTATCATAATCGTTTTCGACAACATTCCCGGCAGGCCACCCGTGTGCGATACGCTCATGTTCCCTTTGATATCTTCAAGGTCCCAACCAAGGCCATAACCTGCAAAATGTGAGTTGTAGCGCGGGTTCCTGTCAACATCGGTAACGGTATGTATCTTCCACATTTCCCACTGGCTTTTTTGCGAAAAGAGCTGGCTCTTAAGTCCGTGCCCGTATTTTCCTTTATTTAGGTGAACCAATAACCACTGGCTAAGGTCGTCTACATTGGCATAGATACCACCGGCAGCTCCATTCACCATTTCTTCAAAGTCTTCAAGCTTATTTAAGGTGCCTTTTACTTCGGCATGTGGCGAGGCCAGATTGCTTTTGTCTTTCATCATTGACAGCCCTGCATAGGAGTTGTCCATTCCCAGAGGGACCATGATGCGTGTCTGGATAAATTGCTCCCAGGTCATGCCGCTCACCCTTTCAATTACTTCCCCGGCCACAACGTACAGCAGGTTGTCATAATCCCATTTTGTCCGGAATGCCGATTTTGGCTCAAAATATTGAAAACTCGTAAGCACATCCTTCATTGTGAAATCACTCCCTGTCGGAAAGAACATCAGGTCGCCCGCACCAAGGCCAAGTCCGCTGCGGTGTGTGAGCAGGTCTTGTATATTGAAGTTTGCCGTAACATAATCATTGTACATTGTAAATTCAGGGATATACTTTATAACTTTATCATCCCAGGACAGTTTGCCCTCTTCTACCAAAATGGAAAGCGCAGCAGTGGTAAATGCCTTACTATTGGATGCAATGGCAAAGTTAGTGTGCTCATTCACCTTCTCCTTTGTCGTAATGGATTTGATGCCATAGCCTTTGCAGTGAATCACCTTTCCATCCTTTACAATGGTCACGGCAGTTCCGGCAACATTGAACTTTTTCATGGCATCTTCCACAAGGTGGTCCACTTCCGTAGAGGTCATTTGGGCAAATGCACTTTGGCAAACTAAAAATAAAAGGAGCAGCTTGATTTTCATTTTGTAGGTATTGATTGATGATTTTGTAAATATATAGAAAATAAAAAATCCGCCTGAAAATTTCAAAGCGGATCTAACTAATTTTGGTTCAATTCTTTAACTCACCTAATCGATCTAGTAGTTTGATAAGTACATGTCGTGATTCTTTCAAAAGGTAAATATCTTCTCTATCTCCATAAAATTCCCGAATCATAGGATGACCAATCATTTCTATAGCCCATTCTAAATTATGAATCAATTTAAGTCTTTCAGAATGTGTTTTTACCTTTTTTAGATCACGAATGGTTTCTAAACCAATTTCATAAAACCAAGGAAAATCATCTTTATAAAAGCTTAAAAATAAAGATAGTCCAAAGTATGGATTTTCGTTTATTATTCCATAATGTAACAGTTCTTCAAATAGCATAGGATGAAATCTCTTTTTTTTACGTCTTAAATCAGGATCAATTCTATTTTCTATCCTGTTAGGTAGATTATCAAACATAATTTTCACCTCTTCAAAAAGCTTAGCAACAGAATTTTCGTCGGGTTTTTCAGTTTTTTGTACCTGAGAATTTTCTTTATTTAATTTATCTGTAATATCACTAGCTTTAGTTATAAAATTATCAACTAATAGCTTAACCAAAGATATGTCTGGGTCAAGTCCAGGAACTTTACGAACCAATTCCAATACAAGTTTTGTTATTGACTCAGAGTCTCCATCATTATTTTGAAATTGAGCGAATGGGCCGGATATGGCTTGACTTAAAGAAATTCCTAAAGCTATTCCAATAACTTTTTTATCTAATTTTCCCTTTGCAACACCTGCCTCATAAAGAATCCATGGCCTATCAACGCTATGTTGAGTTAAGAGGCATACACGACATCCGAGGCTTCATCAATTTTCTCCATAATTGCAGGATACCACTCCTGACCATATTCAATTCCTTGTGTACCTTTTTTATCTGAAGAACGAAATGATTTTAGTGCCCCCGCGCTTGCGCTTTTAAGAAGATTACTAAATTCTTCGGCTAATTCTGCATCTCTAGTGTCATGACTTATAAATACAAGGGGATTTATGGTAGTTGCATTATCTTCGCTAGTAGAGGGTTTGTCGGTTGATGGTTTTTTCCTGACGGCCATAGAGTGCTAATTAGGTACAATTGTAGTAAATGTAAAAAAAATATTAGCAACTAAAAAAAATCCGCCCTGAAAATTTCAAAGCGGATATTTATATGAGTAAGCAAATCTTTAAATCTGCAACCTTAAATCTTTCAATTAATTAGATATGGATCACCTCATCATACGCAGCAGCGGCAGCTTCCATTATCGCCTCGCTCATAGTAGGGTGGGGGTGAACCGACTTAATGATCTCGTGGCCTGTAGTCTCAAGTTTCCGTGCTACAACAGCCTCTGCGATCATGTCAGTAACGCCGGCACCTATCATGTGGCAGCCCAGCCATTCGCCGTACTTCGCATCGAAGATCACTTTTACAAAACCGTCAGGCGTACCTGATGCTTTTGCTTTTCCTGACGCGCTAAACGGAAACTTACCTATTTTAAGTTCGTATCCTTTCTCTTTCGCCTGCTTTTCAGTAAGCCCAACAGAAGCGATCTCAGGGGTAGCATAGGTACAGCCCGGTATGTTGCCATAATCAAGCGGCTCTGTGTGCAGGCCTGCTATTTTCTCTACGCAAAGGATACCCTCAGCAGAAGCAACGTGTGCCAAAGCCTGGCCCGGAACGATATCGCCTATAGCGTAGTAACCCGGTATGTTGGTCTGGTAGTATGGGTTTACCAATACTTTATCCCTGTCAGTAGCAATGCCTACTTCTTCAAGGCCGATGTTCTCGATATTCGATTTGATACCCACAGCTGAAAGAAGGATGTCAGCTTCAAGGATCTCTTCACCTTTCGCAGTCTTAACGGTAGCTTTTACACCATTGCCCGAAGTATCCACTTTCTCAACAGATGAATTGGTCATGATATTGATACCTGCTTTTTTCAGCGAACGCTCAAATTGTTTTGAGATATCCTCGTCCTCAACAGGAACGATGTTCGGCATAAATTCAACAATGGTAACCTGCGTTCCCATAGCGTTGTAAAAATGTGCGAACTCAACGCCTATAGCTCCTGAGCCTACAACGATCATCGACTTCGGCTGCTCCGGAAGCACCATTGCCTGACGGTAGCCTATCACCTTTTTCCCATCCTGTGGAAGGTTCGGCAATTCGCGTGAGCGTGCGCCTGTAGCAATGATAATATGGTCGGCACTGTATTCGGTTGTTTTACCGTCTTTATCGGTAACGTCCATCTTCTTGCCCGGTTTTATTTTGCCCGTGCCGTCAATAACGTCGATCTTGTTCTTTTTCATAAGGAACTGGATGCCTTTGCTCATGTCCGAAGCAACACCACGGCTGCGGGCAATAACCGCCCCAAAATCCTTGTCAAATTCTTTTATTGTAAGGCCGTAATCAGAAGCATGTTTCAGGTAATCAAAAACCTGGGCACTTTTTAGTAGCGCTTTGGTGGGGATACAGCCCCAGTTAAGGCAGATGCCGCCAAGGCTTTCTTTTTCTACAATGGCTACCTTAAATCCTAACTGTGATGCTCTTATGGCAGTTACATAACCGCCCGGGCCGCTGCCTAAAACAATGATATCGTATTTCATCAGTATATAATTTGCTATTTAATTTGCGCTACGAAAATAAGTATTTATTTGGTTATAGTAAAATATCGAAGGTTATTTGCGCCATGTCTTTTCAAAGATGCATATTACTGCAAAGTACAAGAGAGATACTTCGCTATTCGGTGATGTCTTTTCGCACTCCGTTCTTTTTATGTACAAGAGATGGTTTTCCTCCGGTGGCCCTTAGCAGGATACGGTCGTCGCTTAATTTATCACCCACCTTTATTTGGGTCAGGTCGTTCGGGGTATCGTGCCAAAGTACGATCCTGTCCCTTACGCCTTTGGCTACATTCGCATTTACAAGGATGTATGCGCCTTCCTGTGAAGCATTAAGGTAAATGGCTTCCAGCCCGTCTTTACCGCCATAATCCAGGCCAAGCCCTATCCGGTCTTCTTCGTCGGAGAAACCGAACCCGCCCCTTTCATCGCCAACGGTATCGTTAATAATGTATGACCATCCTTCGGAATTGCGGTCGACGAGTTCACCACCCATCTGCAACTTTCCGTCTTTTCCGATAAACAGGCGATCTGTGCCCTTATCATCCAGAAATACAAGGCCTCCCAACGGATCCTTTCTTTTCCTTAGCTTATCCTGTGGCAGCGGATTGCCCATTATAATAAACGGTTTGCCCTGATTGTCTTCTATAATAATACCTTTGGTTCTGATGATTTCGCTTTTACCGGTTGTAAATGAAACCAGCGCTGCAAGTAAAAAAAGCGAGATTATCACAAATAAAATAACGCGCAACTGATGTACCTGTTTTTGTAGTGATTTGATCTGATCTTCCATAATATGATTTTTATTGGTAAACACTAATTTTAAATTTGGATTGCGTTTCTAATGCTTTCACAAAAAAGCCAGTTATTTGCCTAAATCTGTAGATATAGTTAATTGTGCCTTATCTCATTTCCGGCCTCTTAACCGCTTTATAAAACAAATAAATTACCGACGTATGTATTATCAATGTCAAAGCTATCAGTACAGCAACTACAAAGCCTGATTCCGATTCCGGGGGATAGTAAGGATATTCGGGTTCTACAAGGTTAAAGGGCAGGGATAGAAAAAACATAATAATACTCCCTATAGTGCCTGTAACCGGGTAATCATAGCTTTCTGTTTCCAAAAGCAACGATAGCAGGCCCAAAAAGACCTCCGCAATAAATACCAATACGAATATTCTTAAGAACAGCCTCATTTTTCCCAAATTTAATGTTTGACTTACTTATACTCTTTCATAGGCGCATTGCAATACGGCGCCTCTTGCGTAAGACTTAAAAACATCGATTTGGTTTAACCGGAATGACTTAAATATTTACAGCAGTTTACGGCGCTTCCACCGCAAACTGCGAGTAATACAAGTTCTTATAATAGCCTTCTTCACGGTTGATGAGCTCATAATGTGTACCCGACTCCACGATAAGGCCTTTGTCCATCACGATGATCTTGTCGGCATTTACGATCGTTGCCAACCTGTGTGCAATGACGATAGATGTCCTTCCTTTGGTAATCTTATCGGTTGCTGTGCGTATCATCTCTTCAGAATGCGTATCGATAGACGATGTCGCTTCGTCTAAAATAAGGATGCTTGGGTTACTCACGTATGCCCTCAGGAACGCTATCAGCTGCCTTTGCCCTGACGACAGCATCACGCCGCGCTCCTTTACATTATAGTCGTACCCTTCCGGCAGGCTCATGATAAAGTCATGGACACCAATCGCTTTGGCAGCATTAATTACATTTTCACGTGAAATGGAAGGATCGTTCAGCGTGATATTATTCAGGATGGTATCGGCTAACAGGAATACATCCTGAAGCACAATCCCTATCTGCCTGCGAAGGCTTTCAAGCGTAAACTCGTTGATGTCAGTTCCATCAATACTAATTCTCCCGCTGTCAATTTCGTAAAAGCGGTTCAGCAGGTTAATAATGGTCGATTTTCCTGCACCTGTTGCACCTACAATAGCTATGGTTGCCCCGGCATCTACGTTAAGGTTAATGCCTTTTATTACTTCCTCGCCCTCAAGGTAGCTGAAGCGAACATTATCAAATTGCAGCTCGCCTTTAAAATGGCCGGCCTCTATAGTGCCCGATTGCTGTATCAGCTCCTCCATTTCCAGCAGTTCGAAAACCCTGTCGGAAGCGATGATGCCCATTTGCATTTCATTAAACTTATCGGCAATCTGCCTTAGCGGGTTAAAGAGCATGCCTATAAACCAGATGTAGGCAAAAAGGTCCCCCGACGAGGTGATACTTTCCCCATTGAGGATGCTTGTACTCCCGTACCAAATGATAAGGCCTAACGTCAACTGTGAAATCGTATCGGCAATCGGGAAGAAGATGGAGTTGTACAATATGTTCTTCTGCCAGGCATCGTTATGTTTTTTGTTGATATCCTTAAATTTTTCGTATTCTATTTCCTCACGGTTAAAAAGCTGTACGATCTTCATGCCCGTAACGCGCTCCTGCACAAAGGTGTTGAGGTTGGCTACCTGTGCCCGAACCTCTTCAAATGCGCCTTTCATCTTTTTCTGGAAAATACGCGTAGCAAAAACAAGTATAGGCATGGCAAGCATTACAATAAGGGTCAGCTTCCAGTTCATGTAGAACATTACACATAGCACCACAAGCATTTTAAGAAGGTCGCTGATGATCATAAACAATCCCTGGCTGAATATTTTGGCAATCGACTCAATATCGAATACCGTACGTGTAACCAGTCTGCCCACCGCCTCATTATCAAAGAATTTCATCCGGAAGCTGCTGATGTGGCCAAAAAGCTTTTCGCGGATGTCCTTGACAATGTCCTGCCCAAGCCAGTTGGCCCAATACACGAAGTAGAACTGCGATGCTACTTCAAAAACCAAAACAGCCGCCATAAGCGCAACGAAATTAAGCAGGCCACTTTCGTGCTTGTGCAATACATATTCGTCTACGGTTTGTTTCAGCAGGTAAGGCCGCACGGCCGCAAATATAGAGAGTGCTATGGCAAATATAATAACCCACACAAAGCGGGCCCTGTAAGGCTTTGCAAACTGCATAACCTTTTTTAAAGATGTCGTTTTCCTGGCTTTCATAGTAATTTTAATGGCTTAAAGGTACGGATAAATTACCCTGGTGAGGTACAGTCCGTGCGCGGGTACCGAGAAGCCTGCGAGGCCACGGTCGCGGTTTTCTATTATTTTCCTGAAATCGTCTGTGCTTATTTTTCCCAATCCTACATTGACAAGCGTTCCCACAATAGCGCGCACCATATTACGCAAAAAACGGTCGGCGCTTATAGTAAATACGAGTTTGGTTCCGTCCTGTTCCCACTTCGCTTCCATTATTTTGCAATTGAAGGTCCGCACATCTGTATGGGTTTTCGAAAAGCATTTGAAGTCGGTGTATTCAAACAGTACCTGAGCCGCCTCGTTCATCTTATCCACATCCAGCGGCTGGAAATGGTACCAACTCCCCTCGTTATTAAATGGGTCTTTATAGGTGTGGATGTGGTATTCGTAGGTGCGCCTTTCGGCATCAAAACGCGCATGGGCATCATCGTGCAGCGGGATAAAGCGGTACACCACAATATCTGCCGGTAAAAATGAATTCAGCCTTTGGGTAAGCCGTTCCGAATCAATGGCTTCATCATAGTCAAAATGCGCAAACATCTGGCGTGCGTGCACACCGGCATCGGTACGGCCCGCACCAACAACGTCTATTTCTTTTCTAAGGAGTAGGGAAAGGGCTTTGTTCATTGTTTCCTGTACCGATGGGCTATGCGGCTGGTACTGCCATCCGCAGTAGTTTTTCCCATTGTAAGCAAACTCTATAAAATATCTCATAACAGGGGACAAAGATAAGATTTTAGTTGCAAAGTTGCAGAGTCACAAAGTAGCAAAGTAGCAAGTTTAATTCACAGAACCCATTTAGCCAAGTTTTTTTATTATTTTGTCCTATGTTTAAAAAGAATAATTTTGGAAAATTCCAATGCCCCTGCTGCGATTATTACACGCTAAAAAGTGATTTTGAAAATTCTTTTGAAATGTGTGATGTGTGTTATTGGGAAAATGATGGCATACAGCTTAATGATTGTAATTATGAAGGAGGAGCAAATCGACCAAGTCTTATCCAGGCAAGAGAAAACTTTAGGAGACATGGCGCCAGCGAAGAGTGCCTGAAAGAATATGTGCGTGAACCTTTTAAAAATGAATTGTAAACTACATTTTGATAAATCATAAATAAAATGCGTGTTCGTTGAGATAGGATTGACCGCCTATAAAAAGAATTGATCGTGAAAATTTTAAGACTGTGCTACTCTGCAACTTTGCAACCTTAAGCTTAAACTTTGTAACTTTGCGACTCTGAAACTTTGCAACTCCAAAAATGAAAATCCTCCTCCTCTCCGATACCCACAGCCATATCGATGATACTATTATGAAATATGTACGAATGGCTGATGAAGTATGGCATGCAGGCGATATTGGCGACCTTTCCGTTACCGATACTATTAAAAAGGAAAAACCACTGCGTGCAGTATATGGCAATATCGACAGCAATGAGGCACGGCTGGAATTTCCGCTCAACAACCGTTTTTTTTGCGAAGGGGTAGATGTTTGGATAACCCACATTGGCGGCTATCCCGGAAAGTACAACCAGGCGGTACGCAGTGAATTGCAGCTTAACCCGCCAAAATTATTTATCTGTGGACATTCGCATATACTAAAGGTGCAATTCGACCAAAAGCTCGGCTTGCTGCACATGAACCCGGGAGCGGCGGGAGTAAGCGGTTTCCATCAGGTACGTACCATGCTGCGCTTCGAAATTGAAGGCGAGAAGATACAGAACCTCGAAGTGATAGAAATAGGGAAGAGGGCTTAGAATTTTATGCCAAACACTATGTTCAGTTGCTGTAACGTGCTATAGAAGGATTTGTATTCTTCATTGGTATGCGTTTTAGGAAATGCTATACAATAATTGAGCCCTGCGAATATGCGGAATCCTCCTGTTATCCTGTAATCAATGTCAAAACCTGGACTGACGGCTACACCATTCTGCTTTCCGTAACTCGTTGTGTGCGTTTTTTGGTGTACAGTAGTATTCCCCACCGAAAATCCGGGATTGAAATCCACATTCCGTATTACCGGGATTTTATATAGTACCTTCAGGTAAAAAGTAGCAAGGTTCGTGTTTTGTATATTTCCTGCTAATGACGGGTCGGTTACCTCATACTGGATAAAGTCATAGCCGCCAATAATATGAATTTTATCTATTGTATAAAATGTTACTGCAAGGCCCAATCCCCCTTGTCCGTCATTAGCTTTTGCCAGGACATTGTTGCCAATACCATTTGGCCGCACCAGGTACATCCTGAAATATTCTTTTCTGCCTTCCGGTTTTTTACGCTCCATCGGTTTCATCAGTGTATCCTGTGCCCATGCCGAACAGCATGCCGACATAGCAAGTAGTATCAATAGCTTCTTCATGTTATTGCAGGGTATAGGTTAATTCTTCTTCACCGATGGGTATCTGCACCTCATGTAGTGTTCCGTCTTGCAGTAAGTATTGCAATGTTATTACCTGGTTAGGTGCAACAAGATAGTCCTGGTCGTGCGCCCATTCGTTTGGGTCTTCTGGGAGCTCAGAAAAATTGTGATCCACCCTGTGGTTATCCACGAGTCCGGTGAGGCCTATTTTTAATATTGAGGCTGAATTTTCGGGCAGGTCAATGTGCAACAGTACCGAACCTTCATTTTCGTAAAGGGGCTGCGCGCCGAAATCGATGGTATAGTCATTCACTTCATCGAGCCCGATATTAAAGATTTGGGTCCTGGAAAGCGCACTATCCTCGCCGGCAGAATTTATGTCTACTTCTACATTTACCTTTTCATGGGCTTTCGGGAATATCATAAGATAGTACCCGTTGCTGTCAGTATAATCATAGCCTATCTCATCGGTGTGATAGCTATTGGATATAAAAGTGCTGATCTTTATTCCTTCCAGGGGCGTTCCTTCAGGTGTAGTAACGCGGCCCTTAAAGATTAGTTTGGTTGTGCCGTCATAATCAATGCCGCATCCTGCAAGTAGCCCGGCAATGGTTATTACCAGTAGTAGTTTTTTCATAACAGTTGGTTTGTAATACTAAGATACCAAAAAACGTATAGGGTTGCTTCTATGGCGATGAAAAACAATATAAATAAAAAATCCGGGCTATATGGACCCGGATTCTTACGCACTAATAAACTAAGTTAAGGTTTATCGCAATCTGTCTACTGATTTTACGAGATCTTCATCCTTCTTGATAGCCTTATTGGCGAGGCTTAAAAAAACGATAGAAACAATCGGGAGGATGATCCCAATACCCTTCTCTGAAACGACCAACGCAGGATCGGTTTCTCCGGATACATTTAGTGACTGATAAACAAATAACCCTAATAAAATTAAATTTAATATTATGTTCAGCCTGCCCATGACAAACTGTTTTTTCCTCTTCTTAAATGTAAGTATGCTGATAACTGTAAGTGTCGTACTCATTCCGAAAAGGGCTACATAAGCCAGGTTCTTTATGAAGTAATAATGCTCACCGTTCTTTGTAGTCCATAACGGAAAAACAAAGGGCAGCACGCCGGTGGCAATTAAAGCTATTATCAGGTATATGGTTTGTATTCTTTGTAACATACTTGTTTATTCGCAGCACAAAAATATGTTTTCTTTTTAAAAAAATACTATTGCATAGTAAAAATAAATTTGTAATATTGCACTACAAAATCATAAATACTTCATTCTGCGAAGTATGCCATTCCCAAAGAAATCTCCTTACCTGCATTTTGATTTACGATATTTAATTTAACCCAAAGATTATTCATGTTTGATATTTCCGAATTGAAAGAAATGAAGCTTCCTGAGCTTCAGGAAATTGCAAAAAAAGCAAAAATTAATAAATATAGAGGTTTAAAAAAAGATGAGCTTGTCTATCAGATTTTAGACCACCAGGCTGCAAACCCTGCCATTATAAAGCCCCTTTTTGAAGAAGCTTCTCCTGTAGAAGATAAAGAAACCCCTGCTGAACCTGCCGAAAAAGGCAAGAGGTTAAGGATAGCCAAAAATCCTGATGACACGAAAGAAGTTATCAGGCCGAAAGCAAAGCCTGTAAACGAAGCTCCGCAGCCTGTAGTGGCCGAAGAATTGCCCGTAGCCAATGAGCCCGAAACACCGGCGGCCAGCGAAAAGCCAGTTGAAGAGAAAAAAGAGTTTCAGCCCAAACCCCATATAATTAAGGAAACAGAGGTGGCTAAGCCTGATGCTGATGCTGTTGCTGAAAAACCTGTTAAACCTCAGGCAAAAACGGTAGCCGCCCAGGATGAAACGGCTAAAAAAGTTATTATTCCTGCTAAAGAGAGCAGGCCTAAACCGGAGTCGGCAGAGAATAGGGCAAAAAGACAACTTACGGAAGAGGAAAGGCTGGCGCAGATAGAAAGGGCCAATGCCAACAACCCGAACCATCCAAGCTATAAAGGAAGGCAGAATAATGGTAATCAAAATACAGATGACCAGCCTGCAGTAATAAAACCTGCCAACGACAGGCCTGCTCCTGAAAGGACAGCCCCCGTGCAAAATAAAAAACAGAATTTCCGTGAGCCGGACTATGAATTTGAAGGTATAATAGAAAGTGAAGGCGTACTTGAAATGATGCCCGACGGTTATGGCTTCCTGCGCTCATCGGATTATAATTACCTCGCATCGCCGGATGATATTTACCTGTCAAACTCCCAGGTGAGGCTTTTTGGCTTAAAGACAGGCGACACTGTTAAAGGTGTTGTCCGCCCTCCAAAAGAAGGCGAGAAATATTTCCCGCTTGTAAAAGTGAACAAAATAAACGGGCATGACCCACAGGTGGTGCGTGACAGGGTGTCTTTCGAGCACCTTACACCACTTTTCCCGGAAGAGAAATTTAACCTTGCCGACAGGCAGAGTACTATATCCACAAGGATCATCGACCTGTTTTCACCAATAGGAAAAGGGCAGAGGGGTATGATTGTGGCGCAGCCTAAAACAGGAAAAACAATGCTTCTTAAGGATATTGCCAACTCTATCGCGGCAAACCATCCTGAAGTGTACCTTATTGTACTGCTTATAGACGAAAGGCCGGAAGAGGTTACCGATATGCAGCGTAGTGTGAGGGGAGAAGTTATTGCTTCTACCTTCGATGAGCCTGCTGACCGTCACGTAAAAGTGGCGAATATAGTGCTTGAAAAGGCCAAGCGCCTTGTAGAATGTGGCCACGATGTGGTTATATTGCTGGACTCAATTACACGTCTTGCAAGGGCTTACAACACGGTTCAGCCCGCATCAGGTAAAGTATTGAGCGGTGGTGTTGATGCCAATGCACTTCAAAAACCAAAACGATTCTTTGGCGCTGCCCGTAACATTGAAGGCGGCGGATCGCTTAGTATCATTGCAACAGCGCTTACGGATACCGGCTCTAAAATGGATGAGGTTATCTTTGAAGAATTTAAAGGTACCGGTAACATGGAGTTGCAGTTGGACAGAAAAATTGCCAACAAACGTATTTTCCCTGCTATCGATCTTACTTCATCAAGTACGCGTAGAGACGATTTGCTGCTTGATGAAAAAACCATCCAGCGTATGTGGATCATGAGAAAATATCTTGCGGATATGAATCCTGTTGAGGCAATGGATTTTATCAACGAACGTTTCAAGAAAACCAGGAATAATGAAGAGTTTCTTATTTCTATGAACGATTAGGGCAGATGTTTATATATAGTTTTTTATAAACTTAAATTATAGAATAGGAGCCCGGATAGGGCTCTTATTTTACAAATTATTGAATATCTTTAAAGTTAACGAATATGACTTATGGAAATTGATTATACAGATATTGAGAACAGGTTTGACTGCGCCTGTAAAGATGTCGTGACTAATTTATCATCCATGTATAAATCGGACTATCAGTCTCACGGCCCGGAAAAGCTCCTAACTTTTTTTGAGCTTATACAAAAAGAGTTTGATGCTGTCGAAATGTTGTTTATACGTGAAAATAAGGTCAGCTCAGATCCTGGCGCATTGCATGCAATACGCGCAATCGCAAAAACGTATGCCAAAAGGTGTATTGATGATTACGGAAAAATAGCTACAAAATAATTAAGTTTATGCGGTTTATACTTAAGTGTGTTAAAATAATTTTTAATAGCAGCTTAAGGTTAAACATACATTAATTTATAATATATTTGATGCGAAATTGGCGGGAAAGCTTTTTGAACAGCTTTATTTTTGGGGGCATTTATAGGCGCTAGTTTGATATAAAAACCGGTACCGCCATTTTTACGATTATGATACAGTTTCCCATCCATATTTAACCGATAATCGTACCGAATCTACCTCTCATTTTTTATTTTAAAACTACCCATGTAAGCGCACTTATATAATTTTATTATTGATTCAAATTCTATCTTTCTGTTAATCAGTTTTAAAAATTATAATAGTTGTAATATCCCTGAATTTGAACGAAAAATTTTATTAATTTTAAGTTAAATATCATAACTTCATATTGAATCAATTTATTTATTTTACGCTTTTAAATTTTCAAAATTAAATAGTACTAATGAGTTTCGATTATAAAGAATTAGAAGAGCAGTTGACAATTTCGTGCAATGAGGTACATCAGGATTTTCTCAATAGATTCAATAGTGATATCTATATATCTGCCGGAGGGGCACGCCTGGAAAGTTTTATAAACGATCTTCAAAAAGAATTCGAAGGAACCGCTATGGCTTTCCTTAAAAAGTATAATCTTGAAAAAGACAGCGAAGCAAAGAAAAGAATCCTGACCATTACAAAGCTATATGCTAAAAAATGTATTGAGGATTTCAGCAAGATATGATTTTATAATATGCTATCGATCCTTACTATATATATAAGGAGCCAAAGGGCGTTTCATTTTCAGCCATGGCAATTCCTGCTATCCGCTCTATCCCCGCCGAAAATAAGCGGGGGATGCCGCTTCTATCAGGGCTAGGGGGTTATCTATCCGCATATTTGTAATGTCCTGTAAATAATTACCGCTACAGTTTTCATCCGAGTAAGCACGTCTCGCTCCCCTCTCCTTGGGAGAGGGGCCGGGGGAGAGGACTATTCAGACTCCATTTGCGTCATCCTTATATATATGATGAGCACCGTCCTCACTCCCTCTCCTTTGGAGAGGGGTCGGGGGAGAGGACTTCTCCGTTTGCACCGCAGGTACAAAAAACCTCTGTGATCTTAACTTATGTATAATAGCAAAACCTTTGCGCATCTTTGCGTCTTCTTTGCGAATCTTCGTGTAATAGCTTCCTTATATAAGCGGCCTCCAAAAAACTTCAAAAAAACTTTCATCTTCAAAAAGCGAAGCGTCAACAAGTTAAGTAAACGTTAAGAAATAAATGCAAAAAAAGGTGATTAAAAGTTTGGAAAAGCGAAAAAGGTGCTTACTTTTGCACCCGCAATAACGGCACAGTTCTTTACATATTGAAACCGCAAATTACCTTTTAAAACGGGAGCTTTACTATTATATAGGAGAGTAATTGTTAAAAAAGAAAGCTTAAAAAAAGTAAAAAAAGATTTGGATTGTAAGGGAAAAAGAAATTATCTTTGCCCTCCCTAACCGAGAGGACAGGGAAGCAAAACAAGTTCTGAAAATACTGAAAAATAAGCCGGAGAAAATAAATTAAAAAAAGTTTTCAAAAAGCTTGCGGGAATAAAAAGAAGTTGTACTTTTGCAGCCGCTTACCGAGAGAGTCGCAAGGCAAAGAAGGGAAGCGAAAATAAA